>JACCRF010000161.1 GCA_013813715.1 Gemmatimonadaceae bacterium
CCTGCTCGACATTGCTGCGGCTGCGGTCAAGCTGGCGCACGAGGCAAGCGGTGCCGGTAATAACGACGAAGAGGATATCGTTTTGGTGCGGCCTCCGCGCGAAGCGAGCGATGGGGCCGCGAAAAAGACGAAGCGCGGAGCGCGCGAGTTGCGGCCCGAACGGCCAGCGTCCAGCCGGGGGTACGTGTCGCGCGATCCGGCTCGAGATAGCGCTAAGACGAGGAAGCTTTCATCTGGCGCCGGGAGGAAATCAACTCGGCTGTACGTCGGCGTCGGACGGCGATCCGGCATCAGGCCGGCCGACCTCGTCGGCGCGATCGCCAATGAGGCAGGAATTTCCGGCAAGGAGATTGGAGCGATCGAGATGGGTTCGGGATTCTCGCTTGTTGAGGTTCCGGAGGCGGCCGCCGAAGCCATAATCGAGGCGCTTACGGGCGCGAAGATTCGCGGCCAGCGCGTTTCCGTTCGCCTCGATCGTGACGGCGCCACCAAGAGCAGAAAACGATCGATAAAGAGCGATCGGTAGAAAGCGATCGGGCGGATTGAACGGATCAGGGACGGAACGAAGAAATGGAGGGAAGCTGGCTGGCCCTGGTATGCCGCGGCAGTTCCGTGGTTTCCCCCAATCAGTCGTAGTTCGCGTCCCTTATCCGTTCAATCCGCCCAATCGCTGTTCAAATTTCTTGTCCGTTGCTTGACTTGGAACGAGACTACTGTATTATACATACATGAACGAGACCACCGCACCGGCACCGCCCGAAAGAATGACGCAGCACTGGACGTTCGCCATGCTGCACGCCGCGCAGGCCATCGGCGACAGTCTCGAAACGGCGCTCGGCAGGGTTGGGCTTTCCATGGCCAAGCAGAGCGCTCTAACGCAACTCGCACAGGCCGGAGAGCCGTTGACCCTTAGCGAGTTGGCCGCCCGGCTCAGCTGCGTCAGGTCGAACATCACGCAGCTGGTGGATCGACTGGAAGCGGACGGTTTGGTAAAGCGGATTGACGACGCATCCGACCGGAGAAGTGTGCGTGCCGCCCTTACTGCGCTCGGTCGCAAGAAGCAGGTCGCCGGGGCGGAAGAGGTCGCGCGGGTACAGGCAGAGATCACCAGGCGGCTTTCGGCTGCGGAGCGACGAGCTCTGGAGATTGCGCTGGGATCGCTGACCTGACGAGTTTTTTTTGGGTTAGTTGTACAGGTATGAATCATGCACTACAGTATCACTCATGTATCAACAACAGAGGAGAGAACAATGACTACCACTACCCATCCGGCGTCCGTTGCCCAGCTTTGGAAGATACCCGGTGCACACGAGCGTAGAGTTCGCGGTGAAGCACCTCATGATCGCGAAGGTAAAGGGCCGATTCGACGAAGTCGCGGGCACCGTGACCGGCGACTTGGCCGATCCCGCGTCACTACAGCTCGACGTCACTCTTCAAACCGCGAGCATCGACACTCACCAGGCGCAGCGTGATCAACACCTGCGCTCGGCCGATTTCTTCAACGCCGAGCGGTGGCCGACGATTCGGTTTGTCGGCAAGCGACTCGTGGGCGACCCGTCGAGTGAGTTCCGCATTGTCGGCGACCTCACGATACGCGATGTGACCCGTGAAGTAGTGCTGGATGTTGTCAACGAGGGAACGGCCAGCGATCCCTGGGGTGGATTTCGCGCCGGCTACAGCGTCAAGGGAAAGATCGATCGCCGTGATTTCGGGCTGACCTGGAACCAGGCGCTGGAAGCGGGCGGCTTTGTGGTTGGCGACGAGATTAAGCTCTCGGCCGACGTGGAGTTGACCGCCGTAGCCGAGGCCGCGGCAGCGTAGGTTTACACGCGGGCGATGCGTGGCGGCGCGGGCTCCTAGACCCGCGCCGGACGCGCCGCCGCCATGAACGCAGAAAGTTTGCGCGGATCGAGCGCGCCATCCGTGCGAACGCCGCTGCAGACGTCGAGACCGAACGGAGCGACCTGGACGAAGGCCTCTGTCGCATTGGAAGCGTTCAGCCCTCCGGCTAGATAAACAGGCACGGGTGAGCGTTCACAGATCGCACGGCTAAGCGACCAGTCGTGGACGCGGCCGGTGCCTCCCAGCTCCTTGATCGCGAGCGCAGGATTCCCCGAGTCGAGCAGCAGCGCGTCGACTTCGGGTGCCACGGTCATCGCCTCGTCCACCGACCCTGGCCCGGTGACATGAATCACCTGGACTATGCCAATCCCCGGCAGCGCGTCGCGTAGCGCGGCATACGTGCCCTGCGCGACCGCGTCCACGAGCTGAAGCGTATTCGCGCGCGTCAGTCGCTGCTGTTCAATGATCGGATCCGCCGAAGTTTCGCACGTGAGGAGAAAGGTGGCGATTCCCGGTGGCACAGTCGCGACGATTTCGGCGATGAGGCGCTCCTCGATCGGCCCCGGGCCACTCGGCATCCGGGATACGAATCCAAGCGCCGACGCGCCCGCGTGAATAGCCAGCCACGCCTCCGCGATGCTGGCCATGCAGCAGATTTTTACGCGTGGGCCAACACCGCTGGCCGGTCTTGCGCGCCAGCTCGCCTCTCGGCTCTCGAGGCCTTGGGCTAGCGCCGGTTCTTCGTTCATGGAGCGATTCCAGTCTCGAGGCGAGCCTTCAACGTGCGCACAAGATCTCCTCACCATGAAAGTTTGTATCGCGGTGCGGGCAATCTTGGTGCCTCCGTTGCGATTCCGTCGCTCTCATTGCATCCTCCGGCCCATGACCGACCCATCTTCGGGCAATGCGGCAACTGCAGGTACCGATGAGCCGGTTACCGTCGAATCGGAACTGGTCGAAGCGGTCGAGGCGATGGCGCCATGGATCTGCCGGCTGGCGAGAGTGGGATACGCGTCCAAAGGAATCGTGTACGTCGTCATTGGAGCGCTTGCCGCCCTGGCGGCCTTTGGCCTGGGCGGTGGAACCACGGACATGCGCGGTGTGCTGACGTGGATTCTCGTCCTCCCCTTCGGTCGGACAATCATCGCAACGAGCGTGGTGGGATTGCTCGGTTACGCAATCTGGCGTCTGGTAGGGGCGTGGCGCGACACGGAGCACCGGGGCAAATCTAGAAAGGGCATCGCGCTTCGGCTTGGCCAGGCCGGCAGTGGCGGGATCGCCATCGGCCTCGCGGCTCAGGCGTGGCGTGTACTCACCGGCGAGTTCGGCGACCCCGGCGACGTCGAGAAGTGGACAACGAGGATCATGACGGCACCGGCGGGCCGCTGGATCGTTGGCCTCATCGGCCTCGCCGTCGTCGCGTACGCCGTGTTCCAGTTTTACAAGGCCATCAAGAGCGACGTCACGAAGCATCTGCACCTCTGGAGCGTTGACGAAGTGTGGGAGGCGCGATTCGAAAAGATCGCACGGTTCGGGCTTGCCGCGCGCGGCCTCGTGTTTTTCCTGATCGGCTGGTTCCTCGCGGGAGCGGCCCTGAAGTTCAGCGGCGAGTCCTCACACGGAATCGAGAGCGCTCTCGATGCAGTCGCCGATTTTCGTTACGGCGCCGTGGCGCTGTCGGTTGTGTCGTTCGGTCTGGTATCATACGGACTGATGCAGCTCATCAACGCCCGGTGGCGCCGGGTCGAGGTGGATTGATCCCGTCGAAAATCCGGTACCTGCTCGGCATCTCCGCGTTCTACCATGACAGTGCGGCCTGTCTGCTTGGCGACGGAGAAATCGTCGCCGCCGCGCAGGAGGAGCGATTCACCAGGAAGAAGGGCGACGAATCGTTTCCATCTCGCGCTGTCGAGTATTGTCTCGGCGTAGCGGGAATCGCCGCCAGCGATCTCGAGGCGGTCGTCTTCTACGATAAGCCGTTGCTCAAGTTCGAGCGAATCCTCGAGACCTATGTCGGAGTAGCCCCGCGTGGGTTCGCGTCTTTCATCAAGGCCGGGCCGCTCTGGGTGAAGGACAAGCTTTACACTGACCGCGCGATCCGCGAAGGTCTGGGTGAATTCGATGGCACGGTTCTCTACACCGAACACCACGAGTCGCACGCCGCCAGCGCATTCTTTCCGTCGCCATTCGACGAGGCCGCGATTCTCACCATCGATGGAGTCGGCGAATGGGCGACGGCGTCGACGGGACTCGGGTCGGGAAACGACATCGAGCTTCGTCGCGAGCTGCACTGGCCCGATTCGCTCGGCCTGCTCTATTCCGCGTTCACATATCAGGCCGGGTTCAAGGTGAATTCCGGCGAGTACAAGATCATGGGGCTCGCGCCATACGGCGAGCCGAAGTACGTGGACGCGATCTACAGCGAGCTGATTGATCTCCGAGACGACGGATCGTTCACGCTGAACCAGAAGTACTTCAACTACCTCAGTGGCCTCACCATGACGAGCGATGCGTTCGATGCGCTCTTTGGTGGACCGCCGCGCCCGCCCGAGTCAAAGCTGACGCAGCGCGAGATGGATCTTGCGCGGAGCATCCAGGTGGTGTGCGAGGAGGTCGTACTGCGAATGGCTCGTACTGCTCACCGCGACACGGGCTCACGGAATCTCTGCATGGCGGGAGGTGTCGCGCTCAACGCGGTCGCCAACGGCAGAGTCCTTCGCGAAGGACCGTTCGAAAAGGTTTGGATTCAGCCGGCCGCGGGCGACGCAGGCGGTGCACTAGGGGCTGCGTTCCTCGCGTGGCATCGCTACTTCGAGCAGCCGAGGATGGCCGTCCGGCCGGACGCGATGCAGGGGGCATGCATCGGACCGTCATTCGCCGACGATGACATCGAACGCGAGCTTTCGGAATGCGGTGCCGTGTTCGAGAAGGTCTCGACGCACGAATTGATCGGCCGGACAGCGCGGCTTCTCGCCGGCGAACAGGTTGTAGGCTGGTTTCAGGGTCGCATGGAGTTCGGGCCGCGGGCGCTGGGCGCTAGGAGCATCCTCGCCGACCCACGCAACCCGAAAATGCAGGCACAGATCAACCTCAAGATCAAGTTCCGCGAGGGATTCCGCCCTTTCGCGCCCAGCGTGCTCGCCGAGCGGGCGGGGGCATACTTCGAGCTCGAGGGGGACTCAGCGTACATGCTCGTGGTGGCACCTGTGCGCGAGGCGCGTCGCATCGCGATGCCGCCGCGAACGGTGGAGCTGTGGGGCATCGATCAGCTCAACGTTCCGCGCTCTGATATTCCAGCAGTCACGCACCTGGACTACTCGGCCCGCATCCAGACAGTCACGCGCGAAGCGGCTCCGCTGTATCATGCTCTCATAAGCGAGTTTGAGGCCCTCACCGACTGTCCGCTGCTCGTGAACACTTCGTTCAATGTCCGCGGTGAGCCGATCGTGTGCACTCCCACCGATGCCTACCGCTGCTTCGTGCGAACGCATCTCGACTATCTTGTCATCGGCTCATTCATCCTGGCGAAAGCGGCGCAGCCCACGTTTGACATGGAAGCGTGGCAGCAGACGATCCCTCTCGATTGAGCGGATCGGTCGGTCTCCCGCGCCCGATGGGCGTCGCGACGGGCGCGGTTGCATGGGCGGCCTGTCGGTGAGCCGGGGCCTTCGCTCACCACAGGTCTCGCGCAGCCGCTACTTCAGAATCAGCTGCTGGTAAGTTCGGCCGCCGAGGACGTCGCGCATGGCAGCGCGATCGATGAACTGCTGGTCGCGTTGGCCAGGAGTGTTGCCGAACGTCCGATTCGCCACGGCGTCGGCTCGGTCGGCGAGATTGTCGAGGGCACCCCAGTTCTTGTAGGTGACGGCCAGGATAATGTCGTGATCCTGGGGAGTCCGCGCGGCTGAAGTGTAGATTGTGTAACCCAGTACCAGACCTGCTGCCTTCTGTGACTCGAGTGACTTCCTGTAGTCCCCATTGAGATACTGCATGTACCGGTCGAACATCCCGGGTTTCGTCTTGATATAGGACATGTCTACTACGGGACCTTCCGTGTAGGCGCGGGAGGCTTGGGCGGGCGCCTGGGCCCAGGCCGGAGCTGCTGTGGCAAGCGTCGCTGCGGCGAGCAGGAGGAGCGGGACATTCATTGTGATACCCCTTGTAGAGTATGAGGCGCCGCGGGAGTCGCGGCTTTGAGGCTCGCGCGATGATCGGCGGGGTTGCGATGCTGTTCGGCGGGACTGCCAAAGATCGAACGCAAGCCTGGGAACGCGCCTCAATGGTACACGATCCAGGGTGATCCGCCAGTGCGCTGCCATGCGAATCGACCCATTATGGAGCCGATGAAACACCGGAACCGAGGCGAACCGCAACGCTACGGAAGCGCCGAAGGGCGGCGGTTCGGCCTGACGGTTGGAACTGCTTTCGGCGTCCTCGCCGGCCTCGTCTACTGGCGTGGACGCCCAACGATCTCACTTGCGCTCGGGGGTCTCGCGGCGGCACTGCTGCTCGGCGGCATCCTCATCCCCGCGCGTCTCGGGCCGGTCGAGCGGGGGTGGATGGCTTTCGCGCGCGCGCTGTCGCGGGTGACGACGCCGATATTCATGGGCATGGTTTATTTTGTCGTGCTGACTCCAACCGGGCTGGTGCGGCGTGCGTTCGGCCGAAATTCACTCGTCAGGAATGCGGGCGCGCAAGGCCACTGGTTGATGCGGGATCCGCCCGCCGACCCTGCGGTGCGCCGGCGGCGAATGGAAAGGCAATTCTAGGAGTATTCCAGGAGAGGATATCGATGGGGTTCATTGGACTCGTGCGTGAGCTCTGGGCGTTCATGATTGAAAGGAAGAAGCTCTGGCTCCTCCCCATCCTCGTCGTGCTCGTGATCGTGGGAGGGCTGCTGGTTCTGGCTCAGGGATCGGCGCTCGCTCCTTTCATCTACACGATCTTCTAGGCGTGGGAGGTTCGCGATCCGAGGGCCGCAGTGAGAAGCGGGAGGCGAGCGGCAAACCAAAACAACCCGGATCTGAGCCCGTCGGGCCCGCATCTCCGATCTCGGGCACAAAAGCGGCGGCCTTCCTGGCGATCACGGCCATGCTGCCTTTCGTCCTGCTAGCGCTGCTCGAGGTCGGGCTCCGCATCGCAAGCTACGGCGGCGAGACTCCGCTCTTCGAGGCGCCCGAGGTTCTGAGGGGAGATTACCTCGTCCCTGGGCAAAACGTTGGCCGGCGGTACTTCCCGCGCGAGCGTTTTCCTCCCTCGCCACCAGGTGACGCGTTCCTGGCCGTGAAGCCCGCGCACTCGATGCGACTCTTCGTGATGGGCGAATCGTCAGCAGCGGGATTTCCGTTCCCCGCCAACGGTACGTTCTCGCGTGTACTCGGCGACGCGCTCAGCGACATTCTGCCCTCGGATACTGTCGAAGTCGTCAACCTCGGCATGGCGGCCACCAACAGCTACACGATCGCCGATCTCGCGGACGAGGTACTGGAGCAGAAACCTGACGGAATTCTCATTTACGGCGGGCACAACGAATACTACGGCGCGCTCGGAGCGGGCTCTACCGAATCCCTTGGATCGTTCCCCGGTTTCGTCCGGCTCTATTTGAATCTGCAGCGGTTCAAGACGTTTCTGTTGATGCGGAACGCGGTCAATGCCACGATGGCGGTGATGCGCGGTGACGCAGCCGCTAACCAATCGGACTCGGACGCGAGCCGAATGGAGAGCGTCGTCCGCGATCAGCGCATCACCCTCGGCGGTGAGACATATCGGCGCGGCGTTCGCCAGTACGACAGCAATCTCCGAAGTGCGATAGGGAAGTTCCGCCGCGCGGGCGTGCCGGTTTTTGTCGGCAGCACGCCCGCCAATCTGCGCGATCTTCGTCCGTTCGGCTCGCTGCGCGCGCCGCTCGACAGCTCGGCGTCGGCGGTGTTCGATTCCGCGAAGGCGGGCCTGGCCCGCGGCGACAGCGTGAGCGCCTCGAGGCAGTTCGCCCTTGCGCGCGATCTCGATCTGGTGCGCTTCCGCGCCCCGAGCGAATTCCAGCCGCTGCTCAAGCGCATTGTAGCGGAGACGGGTGCGGTCTACGTCCCGGCGGCGGAGGCGTTCTCGTCGGTTGCAGCGTACGGAATTCCCGGAAACGATCTGTTCCTCGAGCACGTGCACCCCAACCAGCGCGGCTACGTCATCCTGGCGAAAGCCTACTTCGATGAAATCGAAAAAGCCGGGTTTCTTGGAAGACAGTCCGACATCGCGCGGCTCGCGTCATGGGACGAGTACGCGCGCAGGATGCGCCTCACCGATCTCGATCAGCGAATGGCATATCACACAGTCCGCACGGTGACAACGCGGTGGCCATTCGTTCCGCTCGCGGCGCAGCTCGATTACCGCGGCACCTACCGTCCGGTAAACCTCCTCGACAGCATCGCTTTCGCAGCATCGCGGGGCGCGATGCCATGGGCGACCGCAAAGGCAATGATGGGTGGCACTTACACCGCAAGGGGCGAAACGGACAGGGCAGTCGCCGAGTACGAGGGTTTGATTCGGGATCAGCCGCGAATCGAGCTGGCGCATCGTCTTGCGGGGCGTGCGCTGCTGGCGGCCAATCAGCCCGAGCGGGCTCGTCCGTTCCTGGAAACCGCATTCTCGTTGTCTCCGACAGGATTTACGGCGTATTCGCTCGGCGTCATCGCGATGCAGCAACGGGACCCAGCGCGCGGCATCCCGCTGCTCGAACGGGCGCTCAAGCTGACGCCTGACATGCCTCCGGCGCTGTATCAACTGTCGCTTGCCTATGCGGTGAACAGGGACGTCGAGCGGGCACGCGCGCTCGCACTTAGACTGGCGCAGGTAGAGCCGCGGTTTCCGGGGCTCGCCGAGTGGCTGACGACCCTTGGTATCGTGCGCTGATTGCACGCTCCTTGCTCGATGAAGAATGGCGCATTTGCTGCGCGACGCAGAGACTCAGATTTCTGAACCAGACTGATGGATGACTTCTTCCACTCAAAGGCCGGGGCCCCATGCGCAACCGCACTCAAATTCTCAAACTGATTCCGTTGGCCGTGACGGCACTCGCACTCGCTGGATGCGCGCGGGCTCCGGCCCCGCTCAATCGCATCGCCGTCGCCTACACGGCGATCTCGAACGCCGAGGGCGTCGAGGTCGCGGCTGCCGAGCTGTGGCAGGGCATCGACAACGTGGTACACGTTGATATTCAGTTTCACAGCCTGCCAATCGGTTCACACGGGATTCACTTCCATGCTGTCGGTCGTTGCGAGGCGGCGGGCACGGCGCCGTTCACGTCGGCGGGTGCACACTTCAATCCCCTCGGCCGCCAGCATGGCCTTGACAATTCCGCGGGGCCGCACGCGGGCGATTCGCCCAATTTCACCGTTGACGTGGGCGGACGCGGGCGCGCCACTTTCACGACCGACAGGGTCACCCTTACTGACGGATCTACCTCGCTGTTCGACAGCGACGGAAGCTCGATTGTCGTCCATGCTGCGGCCGATGATCAGATATCGCAGCCGGCGGGGAACAGCGGGGGCCGCATCGCATGCGGAGTGATCCGGCACTAGCCGCCCGCCAGAAAACATCAGCAGCTTTACCGCAGAGAACGCAGTGGGAACGCAGAGAACGCAGGGAAGGGAAGTACTTGGGTGTCTTTGGGACGGTCTGTCGCATACCAACGTCTCGCGGAGCCGGAGCAGGGTCACCGTAACGCCCGCCGCTGCTGTTTACAAAAAAAACGCCGTTGCAGTTCTGCCTTCCCCTGCGATCTCTGCGATTCCCTGCGTTCTCTGCGGTAAGGTTTTTTTAAGCCCGCTTATCGATCCATCGACTTGCGAAGCGCGACGAGCGCGGATCCGCGGTAGTAATCGGAGTTGATTGCGTCGGCGGCTTTCTCGTATGCCGTTCTGAGCGATGTGTCTACGCGATAATTTTTCGCCACCGACGCCAGCAGCCCGCTGAGGTCACTGTCAGAATCGATATTCGGCGCCACCGAGAGAACCCCTGCCACCATTTCCCGGGTGAGCGGGCGCAGCTTGAGCATTGCCTCGAGCGTCTGCCGCTCGAGTTGATGGTCCCGGCGGCAGCGAGCCAGGCTGGCCAGTGCTGAACCCGTCCCTCAGTGGCGAGTTCGATGAGCGACTGCGACTTATGGTAATCCGATTTAATCTCGCCGACGGATGTCAGAACGACCGCGCTCGTCTTCGCGTCCCATTCGCCTGACGAGTTGAGCGCCGTCAGAACCTGGCGCCGGTAGTGGTCGGACCCGATGCTGCGAAGAGCATCGGCGTAGTATTGCCGTGTGTCGGCGCTGACGGCGTAGTCGGCCGCGACGCTCTTCAGGACCTCTGCAAGGTAGTGGTCCGACCCGATCGTCGACGCGGACCGCAGTAGCGCGCGGACAGTCTCGGCGCCTACGTGGCCGCGCTTGAGGACCTTGCTGAGCGTCGCGGCCTTGTAGTGGTCGGATGACATCCGCCCGGCAGCGTCGGCGAACGTGCGCCAGGTTGATTCGTTCGCACTGGGATGTGCCGCCAGTTTGCCGAGTACTTCGGTGAGGTAGTGATCGGACGCCGTGAGCTCCGTCGCAGCCTGACTGGCGACCGCGTTGAGCGTCGCTGCATCGAGACTGCTGCCGCCAATTTCGAGCATCGCCTTGTAATAGGACGCCTTCGGATACGCCGCTGACATCAGCGCGATCTCGCTCAGAACCGAGCGAAGGCCCCCCTCACGATAGAGGCGCGGAACGCGCGTCGATGCCGTGAATGCAGTCCGGCGTTCGATGACGAGAAGCGTTCGCGCCATCCAGTTGCGTCCTTCGCCGTCGAACGGCCGCCGGTCGCCGTTCACTTGGTAGACGTGCTCCAGCGCACCGCCGCCGCCACGCCGGACCTCGACCCGCCGGCTGTTGCGTACGAGACGTCTTACGTATCTGTCTTCGAGACGTTCAATCTGTTCTCTCCGGGGTACGGGAAAACAGATCCATCCGTTTCAGGTTCTTGTAAGTGTTTTTTGTGGCTTTCGTATTGACCGCGTTGTAACGGTTCCACGTCCGGCTAGATTTGCCAGCATGACCTCGGCGCGCTCCTTCCTCTCGGGCATCATCGACTACGCCGGCCTGTTTCCGCCGGCGAAGCTGGACATGCCCACCGCCGTGCGGAACTACGCCGAGTACCGTTCGGGCCAGGACAGCGATCTCCTCGGACGATTCGTCCTTCCCGCTTCCAGAATCGACGAGTTCGCCCATGCGTCTCATGGCTTCCTATCGCGCGGCGTGGACTCATCGCCCTGGCGACTTAGCGTGATTGTGGATCAGGACATGGAGTCGGTACGCAAGATCGCGCTCGAGTTCAACTGCAAACACTGGAGCGGATCCGAAGCTGGATACGCGGTATGCGACTCCGTGGAGATGCCTGTACGGACGACAGACGCCGTGACATCGGCCTGCGACGCGTTTCCGGAGTTCTTTCAGGTCTTTCTCGAGATTCCCGCCTCACCCGATCCCTCGCCTCTCTTACAGGCGGTATCAAGAGAAGGGGCGGCGGCGAAAATCCGCACGGGCGGCGTCGTTGCCGAGGCGATTCCGGACCCCGATGGCGTGATTCGATTTCTCGCGGCATGCAATCACCAGCGAGGGCGATTCAAGGCGACAGCCGGCTTGCATCACCCGATTAGTTCGACTTATCCGCTCACGTACGAATCCGGGAGCGCGACCGCGCATATGTACGGATACTTCAACCTCTTGTTCGCATCGGCGTTTCTTCGCTCTGGTGCTCCGCACGAGGTCGGACGCGAAATCCTGCTCGAGAGCGACGCGACATCGTTCCAGCTCGCGGAAGTCGGCGTGACGTGGCGGGCGCATCGTCTCACCGCGCATGAGCTTCGCGAGACTCGAGAGCATTTCTTCCTCTCGTTCGGGTCGTGCTCCTTCAGCGAGCCGGTGGACGAGGCGGTGGCCCTTGGTTGCCTCGGGTCGCCGTGAACCACACTCATGATCCCGGCCTCCGGAGCTGGCTCGAATCCGCAAACGATCCGTCCACTGATTTCCCGATTCAAAACCTGCCGTTTGGCGTGTTCGACGATGGGCGCGGAAGACGCGTCGGCATCGCGATCGGCGACAGCGTCCTCGACGTCTCCGCGTGTGCACGCGCGAATCTCATCGAACATTCGGACGCCGCGCGCGCGTGTGCCCGGCCGACGCTGAATGATCTCATGGCCGCGGACGCTTCCGAGTTGATGGGCCTTCGGTCGTCGGTCAGCAGCCTGCTCGCCGCCGGTGGTACGGGTGAAGAAGCAGCGCGGAAATCGCGAGAGGCGATCCTTGTGCCGATCGCGGACGTCACGATGTGCGTCCCCGCGGATATCGGCGACTACACTGATTTTTACGCGTCGGTGCACCACGCGACGAACGTCGGAAGCATGTTCCGGCCGGAAAGCCCGCTGCTGCCGAACTACAAGTACGTTCCGATCGGATATCACGGCCGTGCATCGTCTATTGTGGCGAGCGGCACGGGGGTGCGGCGTCCATTGGGCCAGACGCGCGCGGCGGATGCGACCGAACCCTCGTTCGGGCCGTCGAAAATGCTCGACTATGAATCCGAGCTCGGGTTCTTTGTTGGAAAGGGCAATTCCCTCGGCGACGCCATCCCAATCGACAGGGCGGCCGATCACATCTTCGGATATTGTCTCGTCAACGACTGGTCAGCCCGGGACATTCAGGCGTGGGAGTATCAGCCGCTCGGTCCGTTTCTGGCGAAGAATTTCGCCACGACTGTCTCGCCGTGGGTCGTGACCGCCGAGGCCGCCGAGCCCTATCGCGTGCAGGCTGCAGGTCGCGGGGAAGGCGATCCCCCGCCGCTGCCCTATCTCTCATCGCCCCGCGATGCCGCGCGCGGCGGACTGGACGCCACTCTCGAGGTCTACATCCTGTCGGCGCGAATGCGGGCGAGTGGGGTTGCACCGTTCCGCCTGAGCAGGGCGCCGTTCTCGCTCATGTACTGGACGCCGGGCCAGATGCTGGCGCATCACACGAGCAACGGTTGCAATCTGAAAAGCGGCGACCTCCTCGCAAGCGGAACGGTTTCCGGCAGCACACCCGATTCACGCGGTTGCATGCTCGAGCTCACGTGGCGTGGCGCGAAGCCGCTGACGCTCCCAACAGGAGAAGAGCGCAAGTTCCTCGAGGACGGCGACGAGGTCATAATGAAGGGCTACCTTCACGCCGACGGCTGCCCGCGGATCGGCTTTGGTGAATGCCGGGGAACGATACTTTCGTCCATCGTTCCTCAGGATGAGGCGCGGGAGGAGCAATGAGAATTCTTGCCACAGAGGCACGGAGGCACCGAGAACGGCGGGAAGAAGGGGGGGAACTACGCATGCCGACAATGCTGCGGCAGTTCCCTAAAATCGTTTTGTTGTTCTCGGTGCCTCGGAGTCTCTGTGGGATCAGTTGCAGTTGTGCCTCGCCAACGGCTGGCTGATGCCGAGGGGCCGCATACGAGACATCTACGAGATACGAAAGTCGAAAATCCAGGGGCGCGGAGCCTTCGCTACCCGCAGGATTCGCCCCGGTCAGAAAATTGTCGAGTACGTCGGTGACAACATCAGCAATGACGAAGCCGACAAGCGGTACGACGAAGAGCACATGGCACGGCACCACACGTTCCTGTTCACTCTGGACGACGACGCCGTCATCGACGGCAACGTGCGGCGAAACGTCGCTCGCTACATCAATCACTCGTGCGACCCGAACTGCGAAGCATTGATCGAGGACGACCGGATCTGGATCTACGCCCTCAGGAACATTCAACCCGGCGTGGAGCTTGCCTATGACTATCAGTACGAACGAACCGGGGACAACGACGACGAGCTCGAAAAATTTTACGTTTGCCGCTGCGGATCCCCGCGATGCCGGGGAAGCATCATGAAGCCCGCGCGAAAACGGAAGAAGAAGAAAACCAAACAGAGGAGGTAGTCGGCATGCGTCGAACCCAACGCTTTTTGGCTCTGGCCGGGATAGCGGTCACGCTCGCCCCAGCGGCGGGCGCTCAGGCAACCTACCGCCAGACATTGCCTCTCGACCCGATCAACATCGACCGTTCAGCGAACGCGTGCGTCGACTTCTACCAGTTCGCCAACGGCGGATGGCGCGCCAACAATCCTATCCCGGCGGCCTTCTCGCGCTGGGGCAGCTTCGATGAGCTGGGTGAGAAGAATCAGGAGACTCTGACACGGCTTCTGACCCGCGCGGCAGAGGACGCGGACGCAAAGCAGGCCACGAGCTCGCGGATGCTTGGCACTTACTACACATCCTGCATGGATTCTGCGGGCGCCGAGAGGGCGGGCGCTGATCCCCTCCGGCCGCGTC
>JACCRF010000033.1 GCA_013813715.1 Gemmatimonadaceae bacterium
CAGGTGACAACGTTCAGATGACGATCGAGCTGATCACGCCGATCGCGATGGACGAGGGTTTGCGGTTCGCGATCAGAGAAGGCGGCCGCACGGTTGGTGCAGGCGTCGTAACAAAAATCGTCAAGTAACAGTTCCGAAGGAACTCAAATGCCACGCGACAAAATCATTCTGGCTTGCAGCGACTGCAAGAACCGCAACTACTTCAAGACCAAGAACAAGCGCCTGCATCCCGAGCGCGTGGAGTGGAAGAAGTATTGCCCGCGCTGCGACGCGCACAAGCTGCATAAGGAAACGAAGTAATGGCGGTAGAAGTAGTTCAGCAGCGCGAGGGCTTTCTGGCTCGCGTCGCGACCTTTCCGGCTCGCCTCGCGATTTTCTACCAGGAAGTTGTGACCGAGATGCGCAAGGTCACGTGGCCTGACCGGGAGCAGTTGAAGGACACGACGATCAAGATCATCATCTTCGTGCTCTTCATTGGCGCAATCCTGGGCATCATCGACGTGCTGCTTCAGGTCGTTCTCGTGAGAGGAATCCCATCGCTGTTCACGGGTCGCTGAGCGTGGAGCACCGCTGGTACGCGATCCAGACGACGTCTGGACATGAGAACAAGGTGAAATCCCTCATTCTCCGGCGGATTGACAACGATCCGCGCTCGCCCGAGGCGCGGCCGATCCGCCAGGCGCTCGTGCCGACGCAGGAAGTCATCGAGATCAAGAACGGAAAGAAGGTGAACGTGGAGCGGAAGATTTATCCGGGCTACGTGCTGGTTGAGATGATGATGGATCAGGAGACGGCGCACACTATCAACGGCATTCAGGGCGTGATCAAGTTCGTCGGCCACGACAGGCTTCCGCAGCCGCTGCGGCCGGACGAGGTCAATCGGCTGCTCGGCGTCGCCGACGATTCGGAGCCGGAAGAGGCCAAGGAAGAAATACCGTTCCTGGTGGGTCAGGCAGTCGCGATTACGGAAGGGCCGTTCACGGATTTCAACGGGACGGTCGAGGAAGTCATTGTCGACAAGGGAAAGGTTCGAGTTTCGGTTTCGCTGTTCGGGCGGCCGACGTCGGTGGAGCTCGATTATCTGCAACTGAAGGGGTACTGAAGACTACAGCACTGCGGGGAGCCGGGGGCAGTAATTATAGATTACGGAGTTCACAAGAAAAAACTTTCGCTATTCGAAGTACCTTGTTACATTAGAAGGCTATCTCAGAGCCACAGCGGCCCAACTCCCGGCCGCGGGTGGTGGCCCTTGCGCGGGGCGGCCGATAAGGCGAGGAGCGCAACCGTCGGATACCACTACGACGCAAAACCCAACCGTGGCAGTTGAATCCGCACCGCCACAACAGGCGCCCCGCGGCAAACGATCAAAGGAGTATCATGGCAAAAAAGGTCACTGGATTCGTCAAACTGCAGATCCCTGCGGGCAAGGCGAACCCGGCGCCCCCCGTCGGCACCGCACTCGGTCCGCAGGGAATCAACATCATGGCCTTCTGCAAAGAGTTCAACGCTCGCACGCAGGGCCAGGACACGATTCTCCCCGTCGAGATCACGATCTTCGCCGACAAATCCTTCACCTTCATCACGAAGACGCCCCCAGCGGCCGTCCTTCTGAAAAAAGAAGCCGGGATCGAAAAGGGCTCGGGTACGCCAAACCGCACCAAGGTTGGATCTGTAACAAAGGCGCAGGTGAGAAAAATCGCCGAGATCAAGCTGCCTGACCTGAACTGCGACTCCATCGAGTCGGCGATGGCGATGGTCGCTGGTGCCGCGCGCTCGATGGGCGTCGAGGTGAAGGACTGATGCGCCATCACGGAAAGAAGTACGCCGCCGCCGCCGGAAAGCGCGACGTCGCGACCCGCTATCAGGCCAGGCAGGCGATCGACCTCGTCAAGTCGGCGGCCTTCGCGAAGTTCGACGAAACGGTCGAGGTCGCTGTCCGGCTCGGCGTTGACCCGCGCCACGCTGATCAGGTCGTGCGCGGTACGGTCGTTCTGCCCGCCGGTACCGGCAAGACGGTGCGCGTGCTCGTCATCGCCCAGGGCGAGAAGGCGCGAGAGGCGGAGCAGGCGGGCGCCGATTTCGTTGGCAACGAGTACATCGCCAAAATCAAGGACAACTGGCTCGATTTCGACGTCCTGATCGCGACCCCCGACCAGATGGGCCAGCTCGGCGCGCTGGGACGGATTCTTGGACCGCGCGGCCTCATGCCGAACCCGAAGGCGGGAACGGTGACGTTCGACGTCGGCCGGGCGGTGAAGGAAGTAAAGGCGGGCAAGATCGAGTTCCGCGTCGACAAAAGCGGCAACGTGCACGCCGCGATCGGCAAGGTCTCGTTTGCCTCCGAAGCGCTGGAAACGAACTTCAGCGCGTTCATGGATCAGATCGTCCGCTCCAAGCCGGCGGCGGCGAAGGGTGTCTACGTCAGGACCGTCGCGATCTCGAGCACGATGGGGCCGGGCGTGAGCATCGACACCACTCCTTACCGGTAACCGATAAATGAAGAGAACCGAAAAGGAGCATCTCGTCACCGAGCTCACGGACAAGCTGAAAAGCTCCACGTCGCTGTACTACACCGATTTCACGGGACTCAACGTGAAGCGGATGACCGAGCTTCGCCGCCGCCTGAAACGGGCGGGCGTGGAGTACGTCGTCATCAAGAACACGCTCGCGCTCCGGGCGGTCAACGAGAGCGGACTGGTCGGCGAGCGGCTGAGAGGCCCGACTGGACTGGTTTTCGGAACGGATCCAGTGGCGGCTGCAAAGGTGCTCTCGGATTTCGCGAGAGAATTCGAGCAGAAGCCCGCGGTAAAGGGTGGAATGCTCGACGGGAAGGCGATCGATACGGCGCAGGTGAAGCGCCTCGCGTCACTGCCCTCACGTGAGCAGATGCTGGCTGATCTCGGTGCCGGCTTGCAGTCCCCGATGGCGGCCTTCGTCGGGGCGCTCAACGGTCTTTTTTACATGTTTGCAGGCGCGCTCGACGCGCTCAAGTCACAGCGCGAAGGCGCCTAATTTTTCCGGAGAAATACTACAATGGCCAACGCAACCATGAGCAAGGATGAGATTCTCGATGCAATCGGCAACATGTCGGTGTTCGAGCTCGCCGAGTTGATCGAGGCTTTCAAGACCAAGTTCAACGTCACCATCTCGGCGGCTGCGCCCGCCGCGCCCGCCGCCGGCGGAGCTGGTGCCGCAGCCGCACCGGCAGCCGAAGAGCAGACGGAGTTTACCGTCAACCTCAAGGCCGCTGGCGCCAAGAAGATTCAGGTCATCAAGGTCGTGCGCGAGCTGACCGGTCTCGGGCTTAAGGAAGCCAAGGATCTCGTCGACGGAGCGCCGAACGCGGTGAAGGTGGGCGTCACGAAGGACGAAGCCGCCGCGATGAGGGCAAAGCTCGAGGAGCAGGGCGCCGAAGTCGAAGTGAAGTAAGGGCCAGGGGATACGGCCAGTGGCGAGAGCTGCCGGCCGGACAATGCAGAACTTTGTCCGGCCAGCGACTCCCACCGAACCGGCCGCGCCGCCCCAACCCTCACTTCAACTTCGACGATATGCTCCGTAGTCAACGTCGCTCAAAAACAACCGAAGTTCCCCGTTTGCTCCAACCTGGTACCGCGAAAATTTCGCGTGCTTCCGGGCGTGGAGCTGTTTGCGCCTGTACCGTAGGTGATAAATGCCAGAACTCATGAAGGAAATCTCTTTCGCGAAGCTCGACCAGGGCATGAGCATGCCCCATCTGCTCGACATCCAGACGCGCGCGTTCGAATCGCTGCTGCAACTGGATGCGGCCTCGCTCAACCGCGAGGACATCGGGCTCGAGCGCGTCTTCAAGGACTTATTCCCGATTACCGACGTCCACGAGAATTTCTCGATGGAGTTCAAGAGCTACACGCTCGGTGATCCCAAATACTCCGTCGCCGAGTGCATCGAGCGCGACATGACCTACTCGGCGCCGCTCAAGGCGACGCTGCAGCTGGTCATCTTCGAGGAGACCGAAGCGGGCAAGCGTCCGAAGAACATCATCGAGAAGGAAGTCTATCTCGGTGAGCTACCGCTGCTCACGCCGCTCGGCACCTTCGTCATCAATGGCGCCGAGCGCGTCATCGTCAGCCAGCTCCACCGCTCGCCGGGCGTGGTGTTCGAAGAATCCACGCACCCGAACGGACAACGGCTCATCTCCGCGCGAATCATCCCGTTCCGCGGGTCGTGGGTCGAGTTCACGGTGGACATCCACGATGTCATCTACGTCCACATCGACAAGAAGAAGAAGTTCCCGGCCACCGCGCTGCTGCGCGCGTTCGGGTACGGAACCAACTCGTCGATTCTCCGCCTTTTCTTCGGCGAGCGCGAGCTCGACCTGGTGAAGAAGCGCGAGAGCCGCACCGACCAGCGCGAAGTCCTCGGTGCCATCATCGCCGAGAACATCACCCTGGCCGGCGAAGCTGCCGACCCCGAGGCTCCGCGCCTCAAGACAAAAAAAGCAAGGACTCAGCTCGAACGAGATCAGTCCGAGCTGCTCGTGCAGGAAGGCGATGAGCTCACTGAGGAAGTCTTCAACCGCCTCCGGCGGCTGAAGATCGACAAGGTCAAGGTGTTCGCATCATACACGATGATCGACCTGCGCGACGAGATGGACGCCATCGAGCGCAACGAGCGCGCTGACGGCCGCCGTGTGCTCGCTGTCGACGCGGTGAACCTGGAGACGGGCGAGGTGATCGCCGAGTGCGGTGACAAGCTCTCTGACACCGTAATCAAGCGCATCCGCAAGGCCGACATCAATAAGGTTCAGGTGTTCGTTACGTCGGGCCGCGCCGAGTCCATGCTCATCAAGAACACGCTCGCCAAGGATCCGACGCACGCAGAGGAAGAGGCGTTGAAGCAGATCTACTCGCTGCTGCGCCCGGGCGACGCGCCGAACCGCGAGACCGCCAAACAGGCCCTCGAGCGACTCTTTTTCTCACCGAAGCGTTACGACCTCGGCCGAGTGGGACGCTACAAGATCAACCAGCGTCTGCTCACCAACCGGCCGGCGAGCGAGACCGTTCTCACCAAGGAAGATTTCGTCGCGATCATCCGCTACCTGATGGAGCTCCACGAGGGCCGGGGATACACGGACGACATCGATCACCTGGGCAACCGACGCATCCGCTCGGTTGGCGAGCTGATCGCCAACCAGTTCTCGGTCGGCCTTTCACGCATGGCGCGCCTGGTGAAGGAGCGCATGTCGATCAACACCGACCCCGAGAAGATCTCGCTCGACGACCTGGTCAACGCGCGAACCGTATCGGCCGTCATCCAGGCGTTCTTCGGATCGTCGCAGCTCTCGCAGTTCATGGACCAGACCAACCCGCTCGCCGAGCTGACGCACAAGCGTCGCCTGTCGGCGCTCGGACCGGGCGGTCTTACCCGCGAACGAGCCGGCTTCGAGGTGCGCGACGTCCACTACTCGCAGTACGGACGAATGTGTCCGATCGAAACGCCGGAAGGCCCGAACATCGGGCTCATCACGTCGCTCGCCTGCTTCGCGCAGGTGAACGACCTGGGCTTCATCGAGACGCCGTACCGCGTCGTGCGGAACGGCAAGGTGACCGACGAGATCTCGTGGCTGGACGCGAACCGCGAGGAAGACGTTGTGATCGCGCAGGCCAACGCGCGCCTCAACGCCGACGGATCGTTTGTCGACGAGCTGGTGCTCTGCCGCCAGCGCGGCGACGTGCCGCTCACGCCGCCCGGCCGCATCGACTACATGGACGTTGCGCCGGAGCAGCTCGTTTCCATCGCCGCGGCGCTGATTCCGTTCCTCGAGCACGATGACGCGAACCGCGCGCTCATGGGCTCGAACATGCAGCGGCAGGCCGTTCCACTTCTTAACCCCCGCACGCCGCTCGTCGGCACCGGGCTCGAGGAGAAGGTGGCCCGGGATTCCGGAGCCGTCATCATCGCCCACCGATCGGGCACCGTCACCAGCGTCACCGCCGACGAGATCATCGTCGACACCGGCGCGACGACGGGCGAGCGCGGCAGGAAAGATTCCGATCGCCCGCTGTCGCGGCTCACCCAGCACGACCGCTACAAGATCAAGAAGTACTGGCGCACCAACCAGGACACTGCAATCAACCAGCGTCCGATCGTTCGCCGCGGCCAGAAGGTGAAGGCCGGCGAAGTTCTCGCCGACGGCGCGTCAACCGAGTTCGGACAGCTCGCGCTCGGCGCCAACGTCACGGTGGCGTTCATGCCGTGGTACGGCCACAACTTCGAGGACGCGATTGTTCTCTCCGAGCGGCTGGTGAAGGAGGACGTCTATTCGTCCATCCATATCCAGGAGCTGGAGCTCCACGTCCGCGACACCAAGCGCGGGCAGGAAGAGATCACGCGCGAGATTCCGAACGTCGCCGAAGAGGCGCTGACTGATCTCGACGAGCGGGGCATCGTCCGCATCGGCGCGCACGTGAAGCCGGGGGATATCCTGGTCGGAAAGATCACGCCGAAGGGCGAGACGGAACTCTCGCCTGAAGAGAAGTTGCTCACCGCGATCTTCGGCGAGAAGGCGAAGGACGTGAAGGACTCGTCGCTCAAGGTTCCGCCGGGAATGGAAGGCGTCGTCATCGACGTCAAGATCTTCTCGCGGGTGGACGATCAGGTGGTCGAGAAAGATCGTGGAGAGCGTATCGGAGAGATCCGTCGCCTCGAGGGGGAGGAAAAGATCCGCGTCAACGAAGTACGCGACGTTGAGCTGGTCGACCTGCTCGAGGGGCAGACTGTCGCCCTGGCGCTGAAGAGCGGCACGGTAGAGGAGTCGATTACCGCAGGGACGAAGCTGACGGCCGCGGTTCTCGCCGACGTCAAGCTGTCGGCTCTCGATCTCAAGACCTTCCGGGTCGAGAACAAGTCGATGAACGAAAAGATCCGCGTCATCATCGATGCCGCCAACGATGAAAAGGGAAAACTGGAGGAGAAGGCGGAAGAGCGAATCGACCGCGTTCTCCAGCCGGATGAGCTGCCGCCGGGCGTCATCCAGCTCGTGAAGGTCTACATGGCCGAGAAGCGCAAGATATCGGTGGGAGACAAGATGGCGGGGCGGCATGGCAACAAGGGTATCGTTGCCCGCATCGTTCCCGAGGAGGATATGCCGTTCCTGCCTGATGGACGGCCGGTGGACATCGTCCTCAATCCGCTCGGCGTTCCGAGCCGCATGAACGTCGGCCAGATTCTCGAGACGCACCTCGGCTGGGCGGCACGACTGCTCGGGTTCTACGCGAAGACGCCGGTGTTTCAGGGGGCGAACGAGCGCGAAATCGGGCTGCTGCTGAAGCTCGCCGCGGTCACCTGGGTGCGCGATGCGCTCGATCTGAGCACCCCTGGCGTCACGGTCAGTGATCCCGAAATCCGCGGCATCATCGCGGATACGCGCCACGATATCGTCGGCGAGGGAGAGCGGGTGGAGCTCCTGTCCGACGCGACGATCAACGATCTCGCGAAGCGCGGCGTCAGCCCCGAGACGCGCGATGTCTACAACCGCATCCGCGAGTTCGTGGCGGCCGCGGCGAAGGAGCTGGCTGGGCGCGAGTACTCGGAGCTCGACAATCAGATTGCGTTCCACCGTGGCTCGGAAGACGACGAGGCTGTGGGGGGCGCGGAGCGGACAAGATACCGCACCGCCGGCAACCAGATCGAGAAACGTCGCGAAGCGGATGAGAGCTCCATTCTCGGATCTCTCGAGCTGCCGGCGCTCGCGGCGTCGCTTGGCAAGAAGTCGGACATCGACGTCGATCAGGCGGCGGCGGAGCTCATGCGCCTCGCCGGAATCTCGGCTGGCGGCAAGGTTCGCCTGCGTGATGGCCGAACTGGCGAGACCTTCGCCAACCCGGTTACCGTCGGCGAGATCTATATGCTCAAGCTGTCACACCTTGTTGACGACAAGATCCACGCGCGCAGCATCGGCCCGTATTCGCTCGTCACGCAGCAGCCGCTCGCGGGCAAGGCGCAGTTCGGCGGCCAGCGGTTCGGGGAGATGGAAGTGTGGGCGCTCGAGGCGTACGGCGCGGCGCACACGCTCCAGGAGATTCTGACCGTCAAGTCTGACGACGTAAACGGACGCAGCCGCGTGTACGAGGCCATCGTCAAGGGGCAGAACCTGCCCGAGCCGGGAATTCCGGAGTCCTTCAACGTGCTCGTTCAGGAGCTGAAGGCACTTGGCATCCACGTCAGCATGGGAGCGAACGTGTCGAGCGGTTATGGGTTGGGCAACACCGGCTCCGCGAGCGGAAACGGCAACGGGAGCGAGGAGTAATACATGATTGATTTTCGCAGCTCGCGCGAGACTCGCGCGTCTTCATTCGATTACATCCAGGTACGCATCGCCTCTCCCGATGAGATGCGCGGACCAAAGGATCCCAAGGAGCGGGAGCGGCTCGAAATGTCGGGCCTCCGCACGTGGTGGTCGTGGGGCGAGGTACTGAAGCCCGAGACGATCAACTACCGCTCTTTCAAGCCTGAAAAGGACGGCCTCTTCTGCGAGCGCATATTCGGCCCCGTCAAGGACTGGGAATGCCATTGCGGAAAGTACAAGCGCATCCGTTATCGCGGTGTGATCTGCGATCGCTGCGGCGTCGAAGTGACCCTCGCCCGCGTTCGGCGCGAGCGCATGGGTCACATCGAGCTCGCCGTGCCCGTCGCCCACATCTGGTTCTTCAAGACTCTGCCGAGTCCGATGGGAAACCTGGTTGACCTGACGCTTCGCGAGCTCGAGAAGGTCATCTACTACTCGAACTACGTCGTTATCGACAGAGGGAAGCAGAAGGAGATTCCATCGGACCTCGCCGACCTGGAGAAGCCGTGGAATGAGCTGAAGGAAAACACTCCCATACTGTTGACAGAAGACGAGTATCTGTTTCTCAAGGACAAGGCAAAGGAAGAGGGAGATTCTGCTTTCTTCGCCGACATCGGCGCCCCCGCGGTCCGCGAGCTGCTGAAACGCATCGACGTGGACAAGGTGGCGGAGTCTCTCCGCGCCGGCCTCGTGGACGAGGGATCGCAGCATCGCAAGAAGCAGATGCTCAAGCGCCTCAAGGTCGTGGACGCTTTCCGCAACTCGGGCGATTCAGGCAACACGAGAAACAAGGCCGAGTGGATGATCATGGACGTGATCCCGGTGATTCCACCTGATCTGCGTCCGCTCGTGCCGCTCGACGGCGGACGGTTTGCCACGTCCGATCTCAACGACCTCTACCGCCGCGTCATCAACCGCAACAACCGGCTGATGAAGCTCATCTCGCACCGCGCGCCCGAAGTCATTCTCCGCAACGAGAAGCGGATGCTTCAGGAAGCGGTTGACGCGCTGTTCGACAACGGCCGCCGCTCCAAGGCAATCAGGGGTCGCGGCAAGCGGCCGCTCAAGTCGCTGTCCGACATGCTGAAGGGCAAGCAGGGCAGATTCCGGCAGAACCTGCTCGGCAAGCGCGTGGACTACTCGGGCCGCTCGGTCATCGTGGTCGGACCGGAGCTCAGGCTGCACCAGTGCGGTCTGCCCAAGGCGATGGCGCTGGAGCTGTTCAAGCCGTTCATCATCCACAAGCTCGTCGAGAAGGGAATCGCCGAGACGGTGAAGCGCGCGAAGAAGATCGTCGAGAAGGAATCTCCGGAAGTCTACGAGATTCTCGAGGAGATCATCCGCGACCACCCGGTGCTGTTGAACCGCGCGCCGACATTGCATCGACTGGGCATCCAGGCGTTCGAGCCGGTGCTGGTCGAGGGCAAGGCCATCCGAATTCACCCGCTCGTCTGTGCGGCGTTCAACGCCGACTTCGACGGTGACCAGATGGCGGTGCACGTCCCGCTGTCGTTCGAGGCGCAGCTCGAGTGCCGGCTGCTCATGCTGTCGTCGAACAACATTCTCAAGCCATCCGACGGACGCCCCGTCGCCGAGCCCAGCCAGGACATCGTGCTCGGCTGCTATTTCGCTACCAAGGCACCGTCCGACTTCGACAAGCAGATCAAAAACGCCCGCCGCTTCAGCAACATTGCGGAGGTGGAGGTAGCGATCGCGCAGGGTCGCGTGAGCTTCCACACGCCCATCCGTTACTGGGTGGACGACTTCGAGGGGGCACGCTGGGTCGACACGACCGCTGGCCGCGCGATGTTCAACGCGATCATTCCGCCCGAGCTCGGCTTTCAGAACCGGGACATGAAGAAGAAGGCGCTCGGCGAGCTGGTGTTCGAGTCTTATCGCAGAACTGGACTCAAGGGAACGGTTCCGTTCCTCGACCGGCTGAAGGAGTTCGGCTTTCGGACGGCGACCAGCGGTGGAATCTCTATTGGCATCGAGGATCTGCACATTCCGGCCGAGAAGGAGACGCTGCTTCAGGAAGCATCTGAGCGTGTCGAGCGGTTCCAGAAGGCGTGGATGACCGGCAACATCACGAACGGTGAGCGCTACAACAAGGTCATCGACACCTGGACGCACGCCAACTCGGACATCGCGGACGCAATGGTTCGCGCGATGGGGAAGTCGAACGACGGGTTCAATCCGGTGTTCATGATGTTCGACTCCGGTTCACGTGGCTCGCGCGACCAGATCCGTCAGCTCGCCGGCATGCGCGGACTGATGGCGAAGCCGCAGAAGAAACTCACCGGAGGCATCGGCGAAATCATCGAGAGCCCGATCAAGTCGAACTTCCGTGAAGGCCTGTCGGTGCTGGAGTACTTCATCTCGACGCACGGCGCACGTAAGGGTCTGGCCGATACCGCGCTCAAGACCGCGGACGCCGGCTACCTCACGCGCCGTCTTGTTGACGTCGCGCAGGACGTGACGATCACGGACGAGGATTGCGGCACGATTCTCGGGCTCGAAGTCGGCGCGCTGAAGGAGGGCGAGGACATCATCGAGCCGCTGGCGGAGCGCATCGTCGGCACCGTTGCGGCCGAGGACGTCGAGGATCCGCACGAGACCGATCAGTCGGGCCGCCGGACACTCATGGCCGAGGCCGGCCAGTTGATAGATGAAGACATGGCGAGGGACATCGAGGATTCCGGCATCGAGACGGTCCGGATTCGTTCGGTACTCACCTGCGAAGCGAAGCGCGGACTCTGCCAGATGTGCTACGGGCGGAACCTCGCGACCATGGCGATGGTGGACAAGGGGGAGGCGGTGGGCATCATCGCCGCCCAGTCGATTGGAGAACCGGGCACGCAGCTCACGCTGCGCACGTTCCACATCGGTGGGACGGCTGCTCGTATCGCCGAGCAGACTGTCCGCAAGTCGAAGGTTGACGGCGTCATCGAGTACGGCGACCGGCTCATCAGCGTAACCAACGCCGACAGACAGCAGATCGTCACGTCGTACGAGGGTGAGCTCACCATTCGCACATCGAACGAGAACAAGATCGGCGCGCGCCTTCAGGTGCCGCTCGGCGCCACCTTGATGGTGAGCGACGGCGAAGAGGTGAAGAAGGACCAGGTGATTTTCAGCTGGGATCCATACAGCAACCCGATCATCTCGGACGTGGAGGGCGCGATCAGGTTCGTCGATCTCGTTGCCGACGAGTCGGTGTCCGAGGAGCTCGACGAGCTGACCGGGCTTCGACAGACGGTCGTCATCGAGGATCGTGAGAAGAAGCTGCATCCGCACATCGAGATCTGGGAGACAAAGGGCGCGAAAGAAAAGCGACTCCGCGACTTCGTGATTCCGGTGGGCGCCCAGTTGACGGTGAAAGACGGGGAACGCATCACCGCCGGTACCATTCTGGCGAAGGTGAGCCGCGAGGCGTACAAGACGCGCGACATCACGGGTGGCCTGCCGCGTGTCGCCGAGCTGTTCGAGGCGCGGAAGCCGAAGGATCCGGCCACCGTGTCGGAGATCGACGGCATCGTGCGGTTCGGCGAGATCAAGCGCGGCAAGCGCGAGATCTTCGTCCGTCCGACGAAGATGATTCAAGGCGTGGCCGATATGGTTGCCGTTCCCGACGACTCGGCCGAGGAGCACACTTACGAGGTGGGAGCTGGCAAGCACTTGAGGGTGCACGAGGGAGACCGCGTGCGCGCCGGCGACCGCTTGTCAGAGGGTCCCGTCAATCCGCACGACATCCTCCGCATCAAAGGGCCGCGCGCGGTGCAGGAGTATCTGCTCAACGAAGTGCAGGAGGTCTACCGCCTGCAGGGCGTAAAGATCAACGACAAGCACATCGGCGTGATCGTGAGGCAGATGCTGCAGAAGGTTCGCGTTCTTGATTCAGGCGAGACGCCGTTTCTCGAGGGCGAGCACGTCGACAAGCAGACTTTCCGGGACGCGAACGACAAGGCGAAGAAGAGGAAGGACGAGCCGGCAAAGTCGGAGCCGCTGCTTCTCGGCATCACCAAAGCCAGTCTCACCACGCAGTCGTTCATTTCGGCGGCGAGCTTCCAGGAGACGACGCGGGTTCTCACCGACGCGGCCATTCGCGGCGCGAGAGACGAGCTGATGGGTCTGAAGGAGAACATCATCATCGGCCACCTCATTCCCGCAGGAACGGGTATGTACAGGTACCAGGAAGTGGACATCGAGGGAGCGCCGCAGCCGCCGGAGCCGGAGATTCTGCCGGAGCCGAGCATCGCCGAGATACTGGCGGAGCCGGATATCGAGGATGTGCTGCCGGCAACGGTGATGGCGGACGACGCGTAGAAACTTGCTGGGAGGATCGTGAGGTATCGGGGGAGAGCGAAAGCTCTCCCCCGATTCGTTCAGGGCTGCGCCTGTGCGATCGCTTTGTCTATCAGTCGCGCCAGGACCCGATCGGAATCGAAGTAGTTTTCTGCCAGGGCGCGGGCCCACCCGGAATGGCGGTGGTAGTCTCTTTCGACTTCATTCAGTGCCGCGGCGGCCTCCTCGGGATCTCGAAAGGCCATCAGGCCTTCCCCTACAGGCATCCATTCGGAGAAGCCGGTGTCCTGGGTCACAACAGGCCTCCCGCTCGCGAGGTATGCCGCGCTCCGCTCGCTGAACCA
>JACCRF010000015.1 GCA_013813715.1 Gemmatimonadaceae bacterium
GGTGGACTCGAAGATGCCCGTCGTCGCTCAGATGACGATCGGCACCGACTGCCACACTCCCTACGGCGCGTCGGCGGAGGACATCGCGACGTCGCTCGACGCGTTCGGTGCTGACGTCATCGGCCTCAATTGCTCGGTCGGCCCTCAGATCATTCTCGACGCAATCGAGAAGATGGTGAAGGTCACGCGAAAGAAGCTCGTTGCGCAGCCGAACGCCGGAATGCCGCGCGAAGTCGGAGGGCGCAGCATGTACATGGCGAGTCCCGAGTACATGGCAACGTATGCCGGCCACCTTGTTCGCGGCGGTGCCAGAATTGTCGGCGGATGCTGCGGAACCACCCCCGAGCACATCGCCGCGATGGTCGAGGGAATTCGTCCGCTCTCACCCCGCCAGGCGCGGGTGCCGGTGCGCGCGCCGGCGCGTGATGGGGCGACGCTTCCTCCCGAGGATAAGGGAGTCGCCCCCGTCCCCTTCGAGGAGCGGTCCAGGTTCTCCGGGAAAATCGCGCGGGGCGAGTTCGTCACTTCGGTGGAAATCGTTCCGCCGCGGGGCGTGGATGCGTCGAAGATGCTGCGCGATACCGAGGCGTTGAAGGCAGCGGGGATCGACGCGGTGAATGTCCCCGATGGTCCCCGTGCGCAGAGCAGAATGGGGGCGCTGCTCACCAGCCTGCTCATCGAGCAGCGCGTCGGCATCGAGACAGTAACGCACTACTGCTGTCGCGACCGGAACCTTCTCGGGATGCTCAGCGACCTGCTGGGAGCGTCCGCCATTGGCCTCCGCAACATCCTCTTGATCACTGGCGATCCGCCCAAGATGGGTCCGTACCCGAACGCGACGGCGGTCTTCGACATCGATGCAATCGGTCTCACCAACCTGGTGAACAAGCTCAACCACGGTCTCGATCCAGGGGGCAACGCCATCGGAGCACCCACGTCATTCGCCATCGGCGTTGGCGTGAACCCCGGCGCAATCGATTTCGCGCACGAGCTCAAGCGCTTCGCGTGGAAAGTCGAGGCGGGGGCGGAATACGCCATCACGCAGCCGGTGTTCGACGTCGAGCAGCTCGAAAGATTCCTGGCGAGCATCGATGGCTCACGGATCCCGATCATCGCCGGCATCTGGCCGCTATTGTCGCTCCGGAACGCCGAGTTTATGGCGAACGAGGTGCCGGGCGTGGTGGTGCCTGGTCACATCATAGAGCGGATGCGGCAGGCGAGCGCCAGGTCGAAGGAGCACGGGCTCCAGGAAGGGATCGCCATTGCGCGGGAGATGCTCGAGCGGGTGCGGCCATCGGTGCAGGGCGCGCAGGTTTCGGCGCCGTTCGGGAAGGTGGAGCTGGCGCTTGAGGTGTTCGGCGAGACGATGAGCGCGGCCAGCGTCTGAGGTCGCTTCAGGCCGGTTGAATCAACCCCGGCACACCGGAAGAACAGCTCAAATACAGGCCGTGTGCCGACGGCGGGCCCGCTGGCGGCCGGTCGGCTTAACTGCTCTGTGACCGTTCTTCCCGAAGGGACGGCGGGCACGTTCCAGCTTCGGTAATTCGGTTTACCAAACCGTGGAGCATCTTGCGAACACGGACTGTCTGATCCACAAGCGAGTCAGAGTCCGATCGGTTGATGATTCCTATGTCGCGCGCGACGTCGAGGTGGTACTCGAGCTCGGAGGCAGAGCTTATCGAATAGCGGAGAAAACGCGCAAAATCCTTATCACTCTGTTGTCCGCGCCCCTCGACGATGTTCGTCGGAATCGACATAGCGGCTCGAATCAGCTGACTGCGGAGTGATATGTGGTGCGCGCCCTTGATTGGCGCGGCCACGCGGTAAACGTTGAGCGCGAGCGCGTGGGCCTTCTGCCATACCTCGAGCTTCTTGTACCTGGCCACCCGCGAAGGATCGAGCTCTCACGGGTCAGCAATGCCATCGTACGGTTCCACTGAGTACCGCAATCGCGCGGCTCGTCGCGAGCTGTGTTTCGTGACCCTTGGGAAGAACGGTCACTGAGCAGTTCAGCCGCCCGGCCGCCAGCTGGCCCGCCGTCAGCACACGGCCTGTATTTAATGCCTGGCCCGCTCGACCCTGAAAGCTGTATGTCTGACCGTATTCGGCAGTAGATCCTGACAAGCGAGTTCGGGGAGACTGCGAGCGGCAAGCGTCTGAGATCGCTAGCCAGCCCCGCGCGCGGACACTGAGCGAACCGCAGGCAAATCCTCATCGCGCACCGGACGTACATCTCCGGCGGCAAGCTCGACGACCGCCTGTGTGCGACCGGATACGCGTACGAATTCGACTTCTAGCCGGGTCTCGTCGTGGATGTGTACGACGGCTCCCAGATCACCCTTGCGCAGACTGTGCTCCGGGAGATCGCGCTCGAGCACCACCGCATCCAGTTGCTTGAAAATCACGAAAGTCTTCCGGGACAGGCGGTTACCAACCGCGGGAAGCGTTCTCCCGCTCGGATAATCCAGATCATAACGACGCGAAGAGGCCATCCCGATGGTGGTTGAAGGATACCACGAACCTCGAATTTCTGTCCAAATCTGCCCGAACTCAACAATTGGGCGGTTTCTTCCCTGGCAACTTTCTCCAAGTCGGTTCGCAGCCGTTTCCAGCGGGCCCTATGGTAACCGAAGGCCGTGAAGACGGCGGCTTTGCTACTGCCGACCGGATGCCCCGCCGACAGGAGGTAGTCCCGAACTTTCGCATCGTCGACATACGCATTCTGTGCAAATGGCAGGGTCATCAACGGAAAGCATGCAGGGACTCTCGAGCGTCGAGGCGCAGGTGGGGTTGCGTATGCCAAGGGATGCGAGGATGCTCATTCTGTGACCGGCCTTGGCCAAGTGCGAAACCAATTCATTGCCCAAAACACCCGCTGGTTGCAGCGTTGCCACGTACAGCGCCGTCACCGAGGTGTAACGTCCACGTCACCACACCGCGGAGCCCGACCCTTGACTGTGGAACCGTGCCTCCCGGGTTAGATTTTCCGCCATGCGTGAACCGGGTAACGGGCGCACCGCGGAGCTGGCGGGCGCGCTGTCGAAGCGGTACACCGTCGAACGGGAGCTTGGCCGCGGTGGAATGGGAATCGTTTACCTCGCCCGCGACGTCACCCTCGACCGGCCGGTCGCTCTCAAGGTCCTCCCCGCCGAATTTGCCGAGAATCCAGATGTCCGGGAGCGTTTTCTCCGCGAGGCGCGGACCGCGGCTCACCTCTCGCACCCGAACATCGTCCCCATCTACCACGCCGACGAGATCGACGGCCACGCCTTTTTTGCGATGGCGTTCGTCGAAGGCGAGAGCCTGGCGCAGCGACTCAGCGCGCGCGGTCCGCTTCCTCCGGACGAGGCGGTAAGGTATCTCCGTGAGGTTGCATGGGCTCTCGCATACGCTCACGCGCGCGGCGTGATCCACCGCGACGTCAAACCGGAGAACATTCTCATCGAGCGTGGATCCGGCAGAGCGCTCGTAACGGACTTCGGTATCGCGCGCGATGTACGACAACAGGGGCTCACCGTCACCGGCAACGTGCTTGGCACGGTGCACTACATGAGCCCCGAGCAGGCGGCGGGCGATTTCCTCGACGGCCGGAGCGATCTCTACGCCCTTGGTGTCGTAGGATACTACATCCTCAGCGGCATGTTCCCCTTCGACAGCGACTCGGCGTCAGCGATACTCGTTGCTCACGTCACTCGCGACGCGCCGCCTCTCTCGTCGGTAGCGCCGTCGGTTCCGGAGGGACTCGCGGCTGTAATCGACCGCTCGCTCGCCAAGGATCCGATCGACCGGTATCCTGCGGGCGAGGATCTCGCCGAGGCACTCGATGACGCGCTCGCGGCCTCGAAGTCGGAGAGGGTGGCGAAAGAAGGCAGCGCCGATGTCGTTCTGTCTGAACGCCAGGCGGGGCTTCTCTGGCGACGCGCCGCGCAGCTTCAGGCCGATGCCCTGCAACGACTCGACGCCTCCCGCATAACGCCGTCGCTCACCTCGACGGCATCCGCCGAGCAAAGAACGGTCGGCCTTCCGACCGAAGGCTATCGCCTGCGTCACGTTCAGGCGGCGGCGGTAGAGGCGGGGATATCGGAGCAGTTCGTGGCATTGGCGCTTGCGGAGCTGCCGTCGGAGAAATCGGGCGAGCTTTCCCGGCTAGAGAGTGCGACGTGGCAGGAACGCCGCGCGGCGCAGTTGCTCGGCACACAGGAACGAAGCTGCGCCGCGACGCGAATCATCGCCGCGCTCCCGCATCGCGTTCTGCAGGCGCTCGGCCTCGCCCTTCAGCAATCGCCCTGGGAACTCACGCTCAAGGATCCCGTCGGTGGCCACCCGCTCGACGGCGGCGTGCTGGTTTTCGACCTGCCAGGAAGGGCTCTGGGGATGGGGATGACGTACGACATGAGCTATACGTGGCTCGGTCTAAGGCATTCTCTCGAGGCGAAACAGGTGCAGGTGACGTTGCGCGCCGCTCCTGGCGCCCCTTCGTCGACCGAAGTCACCATGTACGCGGATCTCCGCCCCGGGGTTCGCCGCAACGTGAACGCCGCCTCGTGGTGGGCAGGTGGGTCGGGCGTACTCGGCGGAGTAATCGGAGCGGGCTTTGGAGCCAAGCTGCTGGCGGGAATCGCAGTGGTGACGATCGGATTGCCTGCGCTCGGCGTCGGTGCCGCGGCCGCGATCGCGGCGTTTGCCGGCTACCGCGTGGCTTATCGTTCAGCGGTCGAGAGGGCTCGCGAAGAAATGGGACGTGCGCTCGACGCGGTGGCCGCGAGCGTGCGCTCGCAGTCGCTCTTGGGTACGGCCGCCCCTGTGCGTCGGCCGGTGCTGCCGCGTGGAGCCGGCGACGACCTGACCATTATCGCCTGACAGCCACACGACGCGAGTCCGGCGCCGCGGCGCCGCTCACGGCGCTCAGCAACTTCACTGCGTACAACGACTCACGAAGCCAGCCGAGGTCGCGAATATTGGTCTTCTGGGA
>JACCRF010000016.1 GCA_013813715.1 Gemmatimonadaceae bacterium
CATGCGTGTCTGCTGAAGCGAATGCTGGGCTTTCACGGCGCGAAATGCCGTGTGCATGCTCGCGCTTCGGCGCGTGCGCCGGTCGGTCTGGAAAGTTCCCGGGTCGTCTGTCTCGGGCCAGACCGCCTTCACCTTCGGTGGGCCGCCCTGCTGGCCCGAATCAGTAGTCATGTCGACGCAATTGAGGTAGTGAGTCAGCAGGCTCTCGGCCCACTTCCAGCGTTCGCTTAAACCTACCAGCTTTCACCATCGTGACTACACCAGTGACCGTTGGACTGATTCAGGAGGCAGTGACGGCTGACGTGCAGGCGAACGTCAACCGCGCGGTCGAGCGCGTGCGCGAAGCGGCTGAGCGTGGCGCGCAGATCGTGTGCCTCCAGGAGCTGTTCAACGCGCCCTATTTCTGCAAGGCACAGCGGCACGACCGCTTCGATATCGCCGAGCCGATACCAGGGCCGGCAGTGGAGCGGATGCAGGAGCTTGCCCGAGAGCTGGAGGTCGTGATCATTGTGCCGGTGTTCGAGCGCCAAGGCGCAGGCATTTACCGAAACTCCGCCGCGGTGGTGGATGCCGACGGATCCATGCTCGGAGTCTACCGCAAGATGCATATCCCCGACGATCCGCTGTTCAACGAAAAGTTCTATTTCACGCCAGGCGATTCGCACGTCACGCATGACGGCGATCACAAGGGCGCGGGTGGCTTCCGGGTCTGGAACACTCGGTACGCGAAGATTGGCGTCCTTATCTGCTGGGACCAGTGGTACCCTGAAGCCGCGCGCATCACGGCGCTGCTCGGTGCCGAAATCCTGTTTTATCCCACGGCAATCGGCTGGCATCCCGCGGAGAAGGAGGAGTTCGGCAACGCGCAGATGGATGCGTGGCGTACCGCGCAGCGCGCCCATGCGATTGCCAACGGCGTTTTCGTCGCATCTCCCAACCGGGTTGGACATGAGGACGAGCCTGGCACGAATGGCATCGAATTCTTTGGGCAGTCGTTCATCTGCGATCCGTTCGGCCGGATTCTCGCGGAAGCCGGAACGGATCCGGCGGTCATTGTCGCGCCGTGTGACCGCAGGCTGATAGAGGACACGCGCCGCAACTGGCCATTTCTGCGCGACAGGCGTATCGACGCGTACGGACCGATTCTGAACCGGTATCTCGGATGACGAGCGCCAGGCCCGCGATCCGCGCGCGGGCCGTCGCGCCCCGAAGCAGCGACGTCTCCCGCCGCATGCCGGCAGAATGGACGCGGCACGACGCAACGTGGATTGCGTGGCCGCATCATGAGCCCGACTGGCCGGGGAAGTTCGGCGCGATTCCCTGGGTTTATGGCGAGATAGTCCGCGCCCTCCACACACACGAGCGCGTCGAGATTCTCTGCCACGACGAAGCGGTGCGCTCATCGGCCGCGGAAGTCCTGGCGGCTTATGGGGTTTCGGTTGAAGGATATCGACTTCACATCGTGCCCAGCGACCGCTCCTGGCTGCGCGACTCGGCGCCGACCTTTGTCTGGTCGCGAGACGGCACCGTCGAGCTGGTGAACTGGCGGTTCAACGCCTGGGCGAAGTACGACAACTTCACCCGCGACGAGAAAGTCGGCGAGGCGATCGCGCGGATCACCGGCCTCCCGCGCGCCAGGGCCGAACGTCCCGACAATGGCGACTGGCTGGTGCTCGAGGGAGGCGGCATCGAGGCCGATGGTGAGGGCTTACTCCTCGTGGCCGAGGAGTGGCTTCTGAGCGATGTCCAGGTCCGCAATCCGGGCATGACGCGCGCCGACTACGAAGCCGCATTCGCCGAGTATCTGGGCGTCACCAATACAATCTGGCTGGGTGAAGGCTGTGTGGGGGATGACACACACGGGCACGTCGACGATATCGCCCGCTTCTCCGCACCGGGGGTGGTGCTCCTCGCGTACGAAGCGAACGCGGGCGACGCGAACCACCGTCAGTCGGTCGACAACCTGCGCCGCCTCGAGAGCGCGGCAAGGCGTCAGCCGCTGAGAATCGTGACAATTCCCTATCCGCGACCGCTCATGATGGAAGGACAGCGTCTCCCCGCCAGCTACGCCAACTTCTATATCGCCAACGGCATTGTTGTGGTGCCGACGTTCAACGATCCAATGGACCGTGTGGCACTGAGCATCATCGAGAGCGAGTTCCCTGGCCGGGACGTCGTGGGGATACACGCTGTTGATCTCGTCTGGGGACTCGGGACGCTTCATTGCCTCACCCAACAGCAGATCTCGGCGCGGCAATGAAGATTACGCTGCTTGCCGACGACGCGCTCCGGCTCGAGCCGATGCAGGGACCCATGACAATCGAGGCGCCGACGCCCGACCGGCAGTATTCGCCGTTCGATATGCTCGCCAGCGGACTCGCGTACTGCACATGGTCGGTACTTGCCTCGTGGGCATCGAATGCAGGTCTCGGGACTGACGACCTGACGATCGAGGTGAGATGGACGTTCGCAGAGGGTCCGCACCGCGTTGGCGCACTGGACCTGCGCGTCCAATGGCCTTCGCTCCCCGCGGCTCGTGATTCCGCGGCGCAGCGGGTCGCGGCACTATGCGCCGTGCACGCGACACTCACGCACTCGCCAGCGATCACGACGGCGGTCGTCAGATGACCGTTCCCGTGGTGCGATTCACTGGCGCCGGCGAAGCCGTACCCGCCGATGCACCGGGGTCGGGCTCTCCCGGGCGCCGCTACACCGTCGTCTACGACGGATATTGCAGCGTCTGCAAGAGACTGGTAGGCGCGCTGATCAAGTGGGACAGCCGCGGGGAGCTCGAGATCCTTCCTTCGCAAACCGCCGGACTTGGCGCCCGCTTCCCGTGGATTCCCGCGAAGGCATACCTGGAATCGGTGCAGGTCGTGGAGACGAGCACCGGGCATACGTGGCAGGGTGCAGCGGCGATCGAGCGGCTTCTGGATGTCCTGCCGAAAGGTAAGTTCATCTCGTGGATTTTTTCGATCCCCTTCGTCAGGCCGCTCGCTGAAAGATTTTACCGGTGGTTCGCCCGCAACCGGTACCACCTCGGATGCGGCGAGCACTGCCAGCTTCGCGACCCTGACCTCGATTATCCGGAGTAGACGCTCCCAATAGTCCGCGGCCCGTTATGTATCGCCCGTTGTCCGTCCGCCGTTGCCTGCGTGAGCAGGAATTTCTGCCTCGGTTCGCTGTCGCTCCATCACGAGGTCCTTCACCCAGTCCTCGATCAGCTCGGCTTGCTGCTCGTCGAGCGTTTCCTCATCGTGCTCGACGCCGCGTGCGGCCGAACCACCGCTCTCCGCAACCATTCGCTCGACAAGATGTTCCCACGTGTTTCGCTGCATCGCGCCACCTCCGGCTTTTATCGCGAGCCAATCGACAAATGATGCCGGCCGGTCGTATACCTGAACCTCGAAGCGAACGAGATCACCGCGGAGCTCGGATAGGAACCGCACGGCACCGGCGAGCGGATGGCCCGCCAGTGTGACCAGCGTCGCCTTCCGCGGCGTCAGCTCCTGCACCCT
>JACCRF010000020.1 GCA_013813715.1 Gemmatimonadaceae bacterium
TGAAGCGTGGCGTGACATCATCGGAGAGTTGCTGAGTGAAGATAGCCCGGCGGCGCTTCAACCCGGGCGCCGTGATGCATTACGCGCACCTCCGCGTCGCCGGCGGTCACTTCCCCTATCACAGTCAACCCGAGCAGAAATTTGCTCTCGAATTCAGTGACATTCAGTTCCCCCTGAGACGTGACTGCGATTTCATACTCTTCCCCGCTGCGCGCTGCGTCGATCGGGGAGACGCCTTCGATCAGGGGCAGCTTCTCGAGGTCGAAGCTAATCGTCACCCGACTCGCTGCGGCGACGTGACCGAGATCAGCGGCGAGGCCGTCGGAGACATCGACCGCCGCCGTCGCTCCGTGTTCCGAGAGCCATGTCGCTTCGCGGATTCGCGCTACGGGCCGCGCGAATCGCCGCCTCGCGAGGTCAGCAGGGGCGTGACCAGCCTGAAGATCCTGAAGCGCTGACCAGGGGCCTCCGAGACGCCCGGTGACATACACGCGGTCGCCTGGGCGGGCGGCCGTGCGGCACATCACTTCGCGCGCCGTGCCGATAACCGAGAACGTAAGAGAAAGCACATCGCCGGCGCTCATGTCGCCGCCTAGTATGAGGGCATCCGATGCCGCAGCTGCTTCACCGATGCCGTCACCGATCGCATCCAGCGATGACCCCCACGATTCAGGAATGGTGAGAGCGACCAGCATCCCGACGGGAGTGGATCCCATTGCTGCCAGATCGCTCAAGGCCGCCGTTGCTGACCGGTACCCGATCTCTTCCGGGGTGAGCCAGTCGCGCCGGAAATGCACGTTCTCGACCGATGAGTCTATACTGGTGACGACAACGCGCTCGCCGAGGGTGGTGATCATCGCTGCGTCGTCGCCGATTCGGCGGGCGCGCGGGCCCCAGCGCTCGAGCAACCGCCGGATGGCGTCGAACTCATTGCCGGGACCGAGCGAAGTGTGAGGAGAGAAATAGCTCTCCTTGGGGGATCGCGGCTCGATCGCCCGGCGCCGCCGGAACGGATCAATCTGCGTCATCGGACCCTCGGAATCACCGCGAGAACGCCGGGCTTCGCAGCGACATGTCTCTCATTCCAGGCATGCGGCAGCGCGCGGAGGATGTCATCGAGCGTCGTGCCGCGAACCATTCCGCAGATCTCCGCCGCGCGGCCGTGCACGAACGCCGCGCACGCAGCGGCGATCGCTGCCAAGTCGCGCTCGGTCGTTTGAGCGAGCAGAGTGACGGCTATTCCGGTCAGCACGTCCCCGCTTCCGCCCGTCGCCAGCGCAGCGGTTCCGGCGGCGCTGACATAGCGCTCTCCGGATGGTGACGAGATCACAGTCGGCGTTCCCTTGAGCAGCACAGTCGCACCGATCTCCCGGGCGAGCTCGACTCCAACATCGAACCGCTGATCCAGAATCGCGCTCGTGCTCACGCCGAGAAGACGAGCCGCTTCCGCGGGGTGCGGCGTGATCAGTGCCGGCCGGCCGCTCAGCAGTGTTCCAAGCGAGGTCAAATCCTCCTCGAAAACGTTCAACGCATCCGCGTCGAGCACCACCGGGCCTCTCCACGCGAGGAGCAGCCGCTCGACAAGGTCACGGGTGGTGTTCGATCTCCCCAACCCGGGCCCGATCGCGATCGCATCGGCAGCATTGGTCAGAATGCGGATGTCATCGGGAGTCTCCGGCCATTCGTGAACGATTGCGGCAGGCAGCGCGGCGTGAATTGACGTCGCGTTCCCCGGTGCGACAACGATGCGAAGTAAACCAATGCCGGAACGCAGCGCGGCTTCGCCAGCGAGTATCGCGGCTCCCGCCATGCGATGTCCACCGCCGACGATCGCCACCTGCCGTCGCGTTCCCTTGTGAGCCATGGCGGAAATCGCGGGCACCCGCGCCGCCACCCAGTCGCGATCGACAAGGAGGGGCAGCGCAGTGATGCTGCCTGCCCTTTCAAGGCCGATGTCGACAACGACCACCTCACCGCAAAGATGCCGTGCGACGAGGTGGGCGCGCTTGGCAGTTCCGAATGCAAGGGTGAGATCAGCACACACGCACTCTCCGTGACTGCCGGTGGTGGGGTCGATGCCCGTCGGCAGGTCGAGCGAGACCACGGTTAGCCCGTTTGCGCGCCCGTCGTTGATCGTCTGCACCCCGGCCGCGATTGCACCGGCCGGCAGCCCCGTGGACCCCGTTCCGAGCAGCGCGTCGATAATCACTCCGTTGCCATCCCACGCGGCTTCGGAGGGTTCCTCAATGACGACTGCCGCTGACGCCGCGGCCGCTTCGCGTGCGGCCATGGCATCTGCGGTTTTCGGAGGAGCCACCTGGAAAGCCGTTACTCGCAATCCGCGATCGGCGAGCGCCCGGGCGACGACCCATCCGTCGCCACCGTTGTTGCCCGGGCCGGTGAGTATCGCGACACCGTGCACCATGCGATCACTGAGTCGCTCGGCGATCTCCGCCGCAGCGGCATATCCGGCCCGTTGCATCAGCTCGCGCGCACTTGTCCCCGACTCTATCGTCGCCCGCTCGCAGGCCACCGCTTCTATTGCGCCTGCGACCCGCGCGGGCATTCTCAGTGTCCCCGATCAGGCGTAGTGCGCCGAATTCCAGGGATAGTCCCGCTCGAAGACGCGCTCGAAGTCGAAAACCTCGAGGAACTCCTCGCGCGAGTCGTTCGCCTGCTTGACGAGGAATCCGAGGTCTATCAGTGTGAACACTATCTCGCCGAAGTCGGCTGTCGCTCGCACACCCCACCGCTCGAGAACGAGCCGGGCCATCACGCCATACCGCTCGAGGGCCAGCTGCCGGCATGACTGCGCCAGCTCCGGTGCGCTGATATGGCGGCGTGCTGCGAGCTGAGCCTGGGAGTGCTCGAGCGCCGAAAGGACGAACAGGTATGCCTGCTCGTCGTAGCGCGACTCGCGCAGCCGAATGCGATCCATCACGCCGTCGCGGAAGGCCAGCTCAGGCACCGATCTCGGAGCCTCGCGACGTGAACGCGTTGGGGTAGAGTGGGAAGCGGGAGGTCAGGTCACGCACTTCCGCGCTGATCTTCGCCGCAACCGCTGCATCGTCGGGTGAGCTCAGCACGCGATCGATGAGCGCGGCTATCTCGTGCATCTCCTCTTCTTTCATCCCGCGCGTGGTGACCGCCGGCGTGCCGATGCGGATGCCGCTGGTCACGAAAGGCGACTGGGTTTCCTTCGGGACGGTGTTCTTGTTGACAGTGATCAGCGCCGCGTCGAGCGCCTTCTCCGCCACCTTCCCTGTAAGATCGCGATTCCTGAGATCCACGAGCATCAAGTGATTGTCGGTACCGCCCGATACGATGCTGAACCCCACATCCGTCAGAGCGCCGGCCAGCGCCTTGGCATTCGCGATTATTTGGCGGCAATAATCGGTGAACGCCGGCTCGAGGGCTTCCTTGAACGCAACGGCTTTGGCCGCGATGACGTGCTCCAGCGGCCCGCCCTGCGTTCCCGGAAACATCGCTTTGTCGATCGCTTTCGCGTGTTCGGCCTTGCAGAGAATCAGTCCGCCCCGCGGCCCGCGAAGGGTCTTATGCGTCGTGGACGTCACCACATCGGCGTGCGGGACTGGCGATGGATGCAACCCGGTCGCGACGAGCCCCGCGAAGTGCGCCATGTCAACCACGAACTTCGCGCCAATTTCCTTCGCGACTTCGGCGAACGGCTCGAACTCGATGATCCGCGCATACGCGCTGGCGCCGGCGATGATCATCTTAGGACGCTCGCGGCGCGCGATCTCCTGCATCGCGGCGTAGTCTATCCGGCCATCGTCCCCAACCCCGTAATGGATCGCCCGGTAGAGCAGGCCCGAGAAATTGACCGGCGACCCGTGCGTGAGATGACCGCCCTGGGAGAGATCGAGACCAAGGACAGTGTCGCCAGGTTTGAGAAACGCGAGATACACCGCCGCGTTCGCCTGCGCACCCGAGTGCGCCTGGACGTTTGCGTGCTCGGCGTCGAAGAGCTCCTTGACGCGATCGATCGCGAGCTGCTCGATCTCGTCTACGATCTCGCAGCCGCCGTAATACCGCTTGCGCGGCAGACCTTCGGCGTACTTGTTGGTGAGCGGCGTGCCCATCGCCTCGAGCACCGCCTCGGAGACGAAGTTCTCGCTCGCGATCAGCTCGATTCCGTGACGCTGGCGATCCACCTCGCGGCGGATGAGCGCTGCAACGTCCGGGTCGTATTCCGTGAGCGCCGGCATCTGCGAGCGCTCGACCGCCTCAGTGTTCTGCACGCGCGTTATCCGTCCTCTCTGCGTTCGCTTGTGTCTCTATCATCTCTGCGACTCGTCATTATCGATTTTTGCAACACGCCTTGCGTGGCGTCCTCCCTCGAACTCCGTATCGAGCCAGCGCTTCATGATTTCGATTCCCTCCTCATCCGTCACAAATCTGGATGGCAGGACGAGAATGTTCGAGTCGTTATGCTGTCTCGATAGCCCGGCGATCTCGGGCTTCCACGCCAGCGCGGCGCGAACGTGCGGATATCGGTTGGCGACTATGTCGACGCCGATCCCGCTCCCGCACAAGAGAATGCCGCGCCGCGCGGCTCCCGTCGAGACCTCCGCGGCAAGTGGATGGGCGAAATCAGGGTAGTCGCTCGGCTCATCGGTGGTCGCGCCAAGATCCTCAACGCCATATCCGAGCTCGTTCAGCTCGGCGACGAGCTTTCGCTTGAGCGCGACACCAGTGTGGTCGGACGCAATCGGGATCGTCTCCCCGCGTGCTGCAGGGGGCGGGTTGCCGGCAGCGTCGGGGCGCCGTTCGTTCATCGCGGAGGCGTCCATTTTTTTCCCGCCGCCTTGAGCCGCCGCTCGGCAAGACGGTCGGCCGCCTCGTACGTCGGGATGCTCTCGGATTTCGCGATCTCGTACACGGAGAGAATCGTGTCGTAGATATCGTCGGCCTTGCTCAACGCGTGTTCGGCGTCCCAGCCCGCCACTTCGCCGAACACGTTTATCACGCCACCCGCGTTGGCGACATAATCGGGCGCGTAATGGATCCCGCGCTCGTCGACCATGTTGCCGTGCCGCTCCTCGAGAAGCTGATTGTTCGCGCCTCCGGAGATGATTCCGACCTTCAGCATCGGAATGGTCTCGTCGTTGATGATGCCGCCGAGCGCGCACGGCGCGAAGATGTCCGCATCTGCGCTGTAAATCGCGTCACCTTCGACAACCTGCGCTCCGGTATCGCTCGCCACGCGAGCAGCACGTGCCGGGTCGATATCGGACACGATTAGCTTGGCGCCGGCTTCGTTCAGCTCCTTTGCGAGATACCGGCCGACGTTGCCGCAGCCCTGAATGGAAACCACCTTGCCGGTGAGGTCATCGGATTCCCAGCGATGCTTAGCCGAGGCCTGAATCGACCGGAATACGCCGTGGGCAGTGACCGGCGAGGGATCTCCCGACTTGTGCTTGAGGCCGGCGACGTGATTCGTCTCCATGCTCACGAAGTCCATGTCGGCGGTGCCCGTTCCAACATCCTCGGCCGTTATGTACCGGCCGCCGAGGCTCTCGACGAAGCGACCGTGGGCACGAAAGATGGATTCGCGGTCAGTCGTGCGATTGTCGCCCAGTATTACCGCCTTTCCGCCGCCGAGGTCGAGGCCCGCGACAGCATTCTTGTACGTCATCCCCCTTGAGAGGCGGAGCGCATCGGTGATCGCCGCTTCATCCGACTCGTAGCTCCAGAAGCGGGTGCCGCCGAGCGCCGGGCCGAGCGCGGTACTGTGAACGGCGATGATGCCGCGGTAGCCGCACGACGGGTCGCTGCCCACGACTACCTGCTCGTGCCCCATCTCGGCGAGTGTTTCGAAAATTTCCATCTATTTGACTGCTATCATTGATGTTCAATCACTGGCGTAGAGCTCCCTCGCGATCACGATTCGCTGGATTTCGGATGTGCCTTCATAAATCTCGGTGACTTTGGCATCCCTGAACAGCCGCTCCACCGGATAATCCTTCACGTATCCGTAACCGCCGAATATCTGCACCGCCTGGTTCGTCGCGAACATCGCGGTCTCGCTCGCGAACAGCTTCGCCATCGAGCTCGCCTGAGTGACGTTCTCCCCGCGATCCTTTGCCCGCGCCGCTGAGTGGAGCAGCGAGCGTGACGCGGCGATGCGCGTCGCCATGTCGGCGAGCTTGAACTGGATTGCCTGAAACTCCCGGATTGGCGTCTTGAACTGGATTCGCTCGCCGGCGTATGCCGTTGCGGCCTCCAGCGCCGCGCGCGCGATGCCGATTGCCTGAGCAGCGATGCCGAGCCGGCCGTTCTCGAGCGACTGCATCGCGTAAATGAAGCCCATGCTCGGATCGCCGAGCAGATTGTCTGTAGGAACCCGGAGGTTGTCGAAGTTGAGCTGAACTGTCGGCGATGAACGAAGGCCGAGCTTGTCTTCTTTCTTTCCCACATGAAAGCCCGGAAGGTCGGGCGTCACGATGAAGGTGCCGATGCCTCTGGCGCCTTTGCGGTCGTCGCGCGAATCCGTGCGGGCCATTGCGAGGATCGCTCCGGCGTGACTACCGCTGGTAACCCAGCTCTTCGTCCCGTTGAGAACCCACGCGGCTCCGTCGCGCACTGCCTGAGTGGTGAGCGCAGCCGCGTCCGAACCGGCCTCCGGCTCGGAGAGCGCGAACGCGCCGAGCATCTCTCCGCGCGCCATTGGCTTGAGGAAACGCTCGCGCTGCGCTTCGTCGCCGAACTGGAGTATCATCTGCGTCGGCAGCGAGTTGTGAACGCTCATGAGAACAGCGGCCGACGCGTCCACGACGGCGATCTCCTCGAGCGCGATGAGGTACGTCGAAGTATCCACGCCGAGCCCGTCGTACTCCTCGGGGAGAAGCATTCCGAGGAAACCGAGGTCGCCCATCTTCTTCACGATGGAGGGCTCGAAGTACGCTTTCGCGTCCCAGTCCGCGATGTAGGGCGCGATTTCCTTAAGCGCAAAGTCGCGCGCGAGATTGCGGATCTCGCGCTGCTCCTCGGTCATCTCGAGAAGGTCGGTCGCCATCTACTGATACGTGTAGAAGCCGCGCCCCGTCTTGCGGCCGAGCCAGCCGGCGGCGACGTATTTTCGGAGCAGCGGACAAGGCCTGTACCTCGGGTCGCCGAGCCCATCGCGCAGCACTTCGAGAATGGCGAGACACGTGTCGAGGCCAATGAGGTCGGCAAGCGCGAGCGGCCCCATGGGATGATTCATACCCAGCGTCATCACCTGGTCGATTGCCTCTGCTTCGCCGACACCTTCCATCAGGCAGTACACCGCCTCGTTGATCATCGGCATCAGCACGCGGTTGGCGACGAATCCCGGGTAGTCGTTTACCTCAACCGGAGTTTTGCCGAGCTGACGGCTCAGCTCGACCACGCGTTTTGTAGTTTCGTCGGACGTGGCGAGGCCGCGGATGATCTCGACGAGTTTCATCACCGGCACCGGATTCATGAAGTGCATCCCGATCACGTTCTCGGGCCGCCCCGTTCGTCGCGCGATCTCGGTGATGGAGATCGAGCTCGTGTTGGTGGCCAGGATCGCTTCGGAATCGGCGATCCCGTCGAGCTCGGTGAAAATCTTGTACTTGAGGTCGGAGTTTTCGGTTGCTGCTTCGACGATCAGAGCCGCGCCGGCGGCCGCGTCGAGCGAGGGCTCGAGCGCGATACGCCCCAGAATCTCCGCCGGCGCGTCGCTTGATATTGTCCCCTTCTTCGCCTGGCGTTCCAGATTCTTCTCGATCGTCGCGCGCCCCCTGTCGAGCGCCGCATGCGACACGTCGATCATCGTGACGGGAAATCCGGACTGCGCAAACACATGCGCGATGCCGTTGCCCATCTGTCCCGCGCCTACCACCGCGATCCGTTCCATCCTATGACTCCATGCGGCGCAGCGGCCGCGCGTGCAGGTATACCAGAACAGCGAACATGCCGAGCGCGGCGGCGAAGCCGCCTTCGGGTCCCCACCTTCCACCCGTCAGCCAGTCGGGTCCGGCATCCACCACGCGATAATCGGGCGAGCCCATCGGCATACCGCTGACCGGTGAATGCAGCCCGGCCGCCATCAGCCAATTCCACGCGAAATGGGCCGCCGTTGCCGCGTAGAGACTCTTCGTCGCAAGGAGTATCGAACCGAGGAAGAAGCCAGCCAGCATGACGATGAGTATCGACTGTCCGTCCGCGCCCGGATTCGGGACGTGCATCAGGCCAAAAACGATGCTCGTCGAGACGAGCGTCCACCGCGAGCCGACTGCCTCACGCAAAACGGCGAAGATGTAGCCGCGCAGCAGCAGCTCTTCGCCGAATGCCGCGGGCAGAAGATTTCCGAGGCTGAGGCCGGTTGCCGCCCACCAGTTTCCCGGGGCCGAAGGTACGGCTTGCAACTCACCGGCGAGCAGAAGAACTGCTGAGGGGACGCCGATTGCAATGGCGCCGAGCAGCGCGCCGTTAAGGAGGACCGGGACGCGTGCGGCCGACGAATCCATCCACACGTAATTCCAGGATCTGCGCTCCACCGTTCGCAGCATGAAGAAGTGAGCGATCAGGATTCCGAGCGGCACGCTCCATTGCGACACGAGGAGGCGGTATCCGAGCCCACTCGCGGCCCCTACAACCGCAGCCTCGATCAAAGCGGCGATGAGTAGGCCGCCAAGAGCGACGAGAAGAAAAAGGGCGATCCGCCAGGGCGCCCTCAGCCGGCGCTCCGGCGTGTAAAAAAGTGAGTCGAGACTCAAAGCGACGCGCTAGGCGGCGCGCTCGACACTGAGGGCGACCGCGTTGCCGCCGCCGAGGCAGAGCGTTGCGAGGCCGGTGCTCGCGTCGCGGTCCTTCATCGCGTAGAGCAGAGTGGTCAGCACGCGCGCGCCGCTCGCACCGATCGGATGGCCGAGCGCGATCGCGCCGCCGTTCACATTGACGCGATCCCAGTCCCACGCGAGCCCGGCGCCGTTGGCAAGCGCTTGTGATGCGAATGCCTCGTTCGCCTCGATCAAGTCGTAGTCCCCGATCGCCGTGCCAGCCTTCTTCATCAGGTTTTGCACGGCAAAGATCGGCGCGAAGAAAAGATCCTGCGGCTCCGTCCCACCGGTCGCGTAGCCGGTGATGCGGGCAACGATCTCGAGTCCGTGAGCCTTCGCGTACTCTTCCGAAACCACGACAACAGCCGATGCTCCATCGTTGATAGATGACGCATTGCCCGCCGTCACCGACAGATCGTCGTTGCCGCCCTTGGCGGGGAACGCGGGCCTCAGTTTGCCAAGGCTCTCGACGGTCGTGTCCTTTCGCGGGCCTTCATCCGTGTCGACTACCGTGGTTGCCTTCTTCGTGGCGATCTCTACGGGCACGATCTCGTCGCGAAACTTGCCGCCCTCGATCGCCGCGACCGCCTTCCGGTGAGATTGGGCGGCGAACTCGTCCTGCTGTTGGCGGTTCACACCGCCCTTCCGCGCCGTATGCTCGGCGTGGCCACCCATGTGGACATCGCACGTCGAGCACCAGAGGCCGTCCTTGATCATCCCGTCAACCATTGTCTGATCGCCGAGCTTGACGCCGTTGCGCATACCATAGACGTAGTGCGGCGCGTTTGACATCGACTCCTGCCCGCCAGCAACGACGACCTGGTTGTCGCCAGCCTTGATGGACTGCGCGGCGAGCATGACCGCCTTGAGTCCGGAGCCGCAGACTTTGTTCACGGTGAGCGAAGGGACCGCCGCCGGAATCCCCGACTTGAGCGCGGCCTGGCGCGCGGGTGCCTGGCCGGAACCGCCCTGGAGGACCTGGCCCATGATGACTTCTTCGATCGCTTCTGCGGGTACTCCGGAGCGGCGAAGTGCCTCACGGATTGTAATCGCGCCCAGCTCGGGCGCGGAGAGGGACGAGAGGCCGCCGAGGAACTTGCCGATGGGCGTTCGCACGGCTGAGACGATTACCGGGATTCGGGAGGTATCAGACATTTCGTAGAGTGGAGTGGGGCGCCTCGAAAAGTAATCGGAAAGCTGGTGAGACAGGATGAATCGAGAACGGCCTTGTGAATCAAACCGTCGCGTCCTCGACGGTCTCCCTGTGCCGATCGATCCACCACGCCCACGCAAGCGTCACCGCCGTGGCGATAAGAGCAGAAATCCATATCGCCTGCACGGATGGCGGCGGCGTCGCGTCGATCGAATCGAAAACGAACGCGCCAAACAGGAGAATGATGAGCGTCCAGAATGCCCAGCGCCCGATTCCGTCCCGTGCCTTTGTCACGCTCGCGTAGAGGAAAACGCCAACCGCGAGCATCGCGATCTCGACGATCATCGTCCCGGTGATGTTGTTCCACAGCCCGAGACCGTACTTCGGTCCGCCCGGCCAGAGCGGCATATCGGGCCCATGCGTGATCCAGTCGAGCACCCAGTGGCTCACCACCAGCGCGCCGAGCACGAAGCCAACTCGGCGGCCATCCGGGCGCGCTCGATAGTAGGCGACGAACAAACCGCCCCAGATGATAAGCATGAGAAGCGAGTGCGACCACGGATAACTCGCGAACTCGAGCGGCGTAATCACGGTGTTGCCGGGTGCGATGCGCACCTGTTCCGCGCCGACCGCGACCAGGAGAGGCCACAGCACATCCGCGAACAGCGCGGCCAGAAAGAGAGCGGGAAGCGACGCGTTCGGGGCAACTCGCTTCCCCGCGAATCCCACCGCGAAATGGCCAATGAACATCTCCCCCCCAAGGAAGGTGGTAACGCTAGGGCTTGAGCGCTCTCGCCTCGATCTGCCCGACAATCATCGCGACAAAATTCGCGACCGACATAACTTCCTGCTTCTTTCCCGCTCCGCGCACGCGCAACGCGATCGAGTCGCTCGCAGCCTCACGCTTCCCGACGACCGCCATAAACGGAATCTTGAGCGTCTCAGCATCACGAATCCTGTAGTTGAGCGTCTCCGACCGGTCATCGAGGTGCGCACGCACACCGGCCGATTCGAGACGCAGCGTTATCGACTTCGACGCCTCGACAGCCTCGTCGGATATCGGGATCACCCGCGCCTGCTCGGGAGCCAGCCAGAGCGGGAACGCGCCCGCGTAATGCTCGACGAGCCCACCGACGAACCTCTCCATCGAGCCGACGAGAACGCGGTGCAGCATCAGCGGGCGATGCGGCGCGTTGTCGGCACCGGTGTACTCGAGCTCGAACCTCTCCGGCAGATTGAAGTCGAGCTGCACGGTCGGCCCCTGCCACTTGCGCCCGATCGCGTCGATCAGCTTGAAGTCGAGCTTGGGGCCATAGAATGCGCCGCCGCCTTCGTCAATGGTGAACTCCTGGCCGCGCTTTTTCATGACGTCAGCCAGCGTCTGCTCCGCACTCCTCCACATCTCGGGTGCGCCGAGTGCCTTTTCCGGGCGCGTAGACAGCTCGATGGTGTACGGATAGCCGAACGTCTCGAGCATCTCGTGCACGAGATCGAGGAGCCGTTCGATCTCCGACGGCACCTGCTCGGGAGTACAGAACACATGCGCGTCGTCCTGCGTGAAGCCGCGCACGCGAAGCATTCCGTGCAGCACGCCACTTCGCTCGTAACGATATACTGTCCCAAACTCGGCGTACCTGATCGGGAGATCGCGGTACGAGCGCGAGCGCGACTGGAAGATGCAGATGTGCCCGGGGCAGTTCATCGGCTTGAGGCGGTACGAAGCCCCTTCGACGTCCACCCCGCCGAACATGCTTTCCTTGAAGTTCTCGAGGTGCCCGGAGATCTGGAACAGCTTCTCGCTGACGATGTGGGGTGTATACACCAGCTCGTAGCCGTGCCGGATGATCAGATCCCGCTCATAGTTCTCGATCTCGTTTCTGATCGTGGCGCCGCGCGGGTGCCAGAGTATGAGCCCCGGTCCGACGCGCTGATCGGTGGAATACAGATCGAGCTGCTGGCCGAGTGTGCGGTGATCGCGGCGCTTCGCTTCCTCGAGCCGGTGCAGATACGCTTCGAGCTCTTCCTTACTGAACCACGCGGTCGCGTAGATGCGCTGCAGCATCTGGCGCTTCTCGTCGCCGCGCCAATAGGCGCCCGCTGTGTGCAGCAGCTTGAAGTGCTTCAGATGCGACGTGTCGGGAACGTGTGGCCCGCGGCATAGATCGATGAACGGCCCGTCCGTGTAGGTGGAAATGATCTCGTTCTCGTCGAACTCCGCGAGTCGCTCGAGCTTCAGTGGATCATCGGCGAACTTCTTGCGCGCGTCCGCCTGGTTCACCTCGGCGCGGATGAATGGATAACTCTCGGCGATGACTTTACGCATCTCGGTCTCGAACCGCGCGAGATCGTCGGGCGTGAACGGTTCATCCACCTCGAAGTCGTAGTAGAAACCGTCCTCGATGGATGGCCCGAATCCAATTTTCGCGTCGGGGCGAAGTCGCCGCACGGCAGTGGCGAGAATGTGCGCGCCGGAGTGACGGAGCACGTCGAGTGCGCGGGGGTGTTTCGCCGTGAGAACCTTGAAGTCTCCGCCTTTTCGGAGGGGCGTGATAAGATCCTGCACGTCGCCATCGACCTCGACGGCGAGCGCATCGCGCAGCAGGCGCTGGCCGATCGACCCCACCACATCGCGCGGCAAAGTTCCCTCTTCGACCTGGCGCTCGGCGCCGTCGGGGAGGGTGAGTGTCAGCATTTCAGACATCGATGTTTCCGGACCCGCAGATGGCCTTTAACTTGCTCCCGCGTAAGCTATCCTTCGAGAATACCCTTCGCCACAGGTTGAGATACATGTCTCCATTCAGATATCGCGATGAAGAATCCACTGCTACAAGCGCGCTGTACGTGGCGCTCGGCGCGCTGGCCGGCTTCGCCGCGGGCGTCGTTGTCTCGCAGCAGTACGGCGGAATCGCGGGATTGGCAACGAGGATCAAAGATCGGCTCGGGGGGTCGCGCGGCGATCTTGAGAGCGATGCCGAATCGCACCTCCATGCTCATGCGCACGATCACGATTACGACGACGACGAGGACGGCTATGACGACGAAGAGAACGAGGAGCCGCTCGAGCCGTCGGAGGAGCTCGAGGAGCGAGTACTCGAGGCGTTTCGCAACGATCCCATTCTCAGCGAGCGGGCGATAGACATCGGAGCGGTCGACGAGACCATCGTCGAGCTCACCGGGTGGGTCAACGCCGAGGAAGAGGCGGAGCTAGCGGTCACCGTCGCGCGTGGCACGCCCGGGGTCGAGACGGTGGTGAATCGGCTCGCCATCCGAAGCGAGGAGGATCTTCTCGACGAGCTCTCGGAGCGATACGAGGACGGAGACCCGTCGCTAACCGAGGGACAGTGGGAGGGACAGAGCGTGGGAACGGGCCGGAGCCGACAAGGCTCGTCGGCCGAGATCGACCGCCACGAAGACCCTAAGACCGACATGGAGGAGGCGATCCTGGACCAGGTCTTCCTTGATGCGGAAGACGAAGTAGAGGTGAAGGCCGAGCGCCGGAGTCGCCCGAAGCAGCCGCCCAAGCGAGG
>JACCRF010000057.1 GCA_013813715.1 Gemmatimonadaceae bacterium
CGGTGAAGGCCCCGGGCTTCGGCGATCGCCGCAAGGCGATGCTGCAGGACGTGGCGGTTCTCACGAGCGGCCAGGTCATTTCCGAGGAAGTCGGCTTCAAGCTCGAGAACGCGGTAGTCACCGACCTCGGCAAGGCGAAGCGGATCGTCGTCGACAAGGACAACACGACGCTGATCGATGGCGGCGGCGACGACGACAAGATCCAGGGCCGGATTAAGGAGATCAAGGCGGCGATCGAGAAGACCACTTCGGATTACGACAAGGAGAAGCTCCAGGAACGCCTGGCGAAGATTGCCGGCGGCGTTGCGATAATCAACGTCGGTGCCGCGACCGAGAGTGAAATGAAGGAGAAGAAGGCTCGCGTCGAGGATGCGCTGCACGCCACGCGTGCCGCGGTCGAAGAGGGCATCGTCGCAGGCGGCGGGGTCGCTTTCATCCGCGCCCAGAAGGCGCTCGACAAGCTGAAGCTGGAGGACTCGGACGAGCACATCGGCATCGGCATCGTTCGTCGCGCGATCGAGGAGCCGATCCGCATTATCGTTCAGAACGCCGGTGGTGAAGGCTCCATTGTCGTCGAGAAGGTTCGCACGTCCAAGGTGGCCAACTACGGCTACAACGCGCTCACCGACGAGTACGAGAACCTGGTCGATGCAGGCGTCATTGATCCGACCAAGGTCACGCGCACGGCGCTTCAGAACGCAGCGTCCATCGCCGGGCTTCTGCTCACGACCGAAGCATTGATCGTTGAGAAGAAGGAAGACAAGAACGGCGCTTCGGCGGGTGGACCGCCGGGCGGAATGGGCGGGATGTACTAGGAATCGCTGGCTGAACACAATAACGGGGCCGCGAAAGCGGCCCCGTTTTGTTCGTGTGCACAGCATCGCGCTGACTTGGAGGTGAAAGCCCTCTGCGAAGTGGAAGGAACATTTTCGTCTCGCCGACTGTCACGGTTCGAGCGGGCACGGCGACGTCAGGCCGAACCGTTTGTGGACGGTTGGCTTTCGTGGCATTGAGATCCGGAGAGCAGCGACCGCTTCGAGATCCAGGCTCCAATCGCCGGTGCCAGGATTTGCGCTACTCGCTCAGCTCCGGCCGGCCTCGCGGTGACGCGGCTCCTCCCCCAGACAGTTAGGAACCAGCCCTCAGAATCTGCTGCAGATGTGACTGGCACGGGATAGTCGAGTTTCCACAACTGTTGCGACGCAAATTCCGGAATGATGTGATCCGGAATCGATTGAGGTTGCGAGTAACGTTGCAGCTGCATGTGCGCGAATCGAAAGGTCTCGGATGCATCGCTGAGAATCGACTTCAATGCCTCGATCGAACTCGCGGAGTGAATTGAACTCGCTACATCATGTGCGTTAATCTTGTCCTGAATAACGAGCCGTCCCTTGCGCGCGGCTGACGCCACCGAAGCGCCTGCCTCGCGAAACTCATAGTACCCGAGTTTCCCGATACCATATCCCAATACCGAAAGTAGGAGCGTCACCCCTGCCAGAGTTGCGGCCACTGTGAGTAGCGGCTTGGCGAACGCGGCTGAAAGTCCGAGGGCACTGAGCACCGCTGAACCCGCACAAATCACTGCAACTGACCGCTGAGGCGTGAGGCCAAGGTCCCGCAGTCGGTGGTGCATATGGCTGGAATCAGCACGGGAGAGGGGGATTCCCCTAAGCCATCGTCGAAGGATGGCGACTCCGGTGTCGAGCAACGGGTATCCAAGGGAAAAAATGGGGACCAGGACGTACACTACGCCACCCATTGTGCTGCCGCCTCGGACGGCCAGGACCGCCAGCAGGAAGCCTACGACAAGACTACCCGAGTCCCCCAGAAAAATCCTCGCTGGCGGGAAATTGTAACGGAGAAATCCAAGCAGCGCGCCCGTCAGCGCGACGGAATACATGGCGCCCGCAGTATTCGACAGTATCAGGGCGCTGGCGGCTGTCGCAGCGAGCGCGATAATTCCAACTCCCGCCGCAAGTCCATCGAGTCCATCGATGAGATTGAAAGCGTTCGACACTCCAACGAGCCAAAGGATAGTTACAGGAAGTGAAGCGACGCCGAGGGAGAGCTCGTGACCTGGAACGAGGCTCAGTGCTTCAATGCGAAACCCACCGTAGTACACCATTAGCGAGGCCGCACCCTGAGCCGCAAGTTTCACTGCCGGCGTGACGCCTCGAAGGTCGTCGACAAGTCCGATCACGAAGAGAATGCTGCTCGCGAAGACCAGCGACAGTGTCAGCTCAGGAATTCGCGGGGGGCCAGCGTCGATCAGCATGGATGCAGCGGCACTGCCCAAAAGGCCGACCAGCAGCGCCGCGAACACTCCCACACCACCCAACCGGGAGACTGTCAGCTGATTCCTGCGCTGCGGGGGTTCCCGTCGCTGACTTGACGTCGCCATTCGACTCAGAGGCCGTCCCACGATGAGACCCATCAGCACGCTCACAAGGAAAGTGCCGAGTAAAGACGCTGGGAGGACTACCTCAGGAGACATATGATGACCACTTTATGAAAAGCGGCCCCCAGTAGCTAACGGCATCGAACGTCGTCGGTCGAGAAGTGCGGGAAGACCCACACCCGCCCGGCTGCACAGCCCTTGGAGGCGACGTCATAGGCCGTTGGAATGCCGCAGACTGTCCACGATTTGTGTGGCGGCTGCCTCCACCGAGAACATGCGGCGCGACAAATCCTTTCCCCTCGCCGCGGTTTGCTCGAACGCTTCACGATTTTCCAGAAGTTGGACCGCGAGCTCATGAAACTTGTCGATCGACGGGTCACTGCAGGCAAGACCGATCCCTTCGTTCTGAACAAGCACCTCCAAGTCGTTGCCGGGATTCAGTCGTGCCAGAACCGGCAACCCGGCCTGCAGGTACGTAAGGAATTTCCCGGGTACGTTGTGCGTGGTGTGACGAGGATCGAGGGCAACTATACCGATGTGACATTGCGCCAGCAGCCCTGGGACTTCCCACGGCTCGATCTCATCGTGGAAAACGACGTTGTTCAGCTTCAATTTGGCCGCTAGTGCGCGGAGCTTCCGGGTCTCGGTGCCCCTTCCCACGAAGAGAAAACCGGCGTCTTTACGACTTTGCATGCGCTCGGCGAGTTGCAACACGGCCGGCATGTCTTGCGCTACCCCCATATTGCCGGCGTAGACGAAAATGGTCCGGCCCGTCAGCGGGGTGTCAGCCACCGAGATCGGACTCTGTCCATTTCTCCCTTGGGTCAGCCAGTTATTGAGGACTTCCAAGCGGTACCCGGAACCGTTGCTTCCGTCGAGCAATCCGAGATTGGCCGGCGATTGAACCCCGATCGTGTCAGCCAGCGAGTACTGATATCGCGCGACGCGCTTGAGGAGGCCGAACACGGGGCCCTTTTCCATCACGCCCGCGTCCACCGCCCATTCTGGAAACATATCCCGCAGAATGAGATAACTCGGGCAATGGCTGGCGCGCTTCAGCCGACTTACCAACGGCCCCAGGAAAATGGATGGAGAATACCAGACAACCGCGTCCCATTGGACGCTCGACAGCGGGCTTTGAGAGACTCCTCTCAGCATGAAATAGGGCAACAGGAGCTCAGCCAGGGCGCGGCGCACGTGTCCCAGATCCTTGGTGCGTGGCGCGGCGACGCGCAGAACCTCCACGCCACTTTCGTTTTCCAGACTCCAGCCGCGGCCGAGACCGGCCGCGGGCACGATCACCGTGGGTGAATGGCCCTGCGCCGCCAGCTCGTGAGCCAGATCCCGGATCTGCACGGCGGCCGACGAGCGGAGAGGCTTATAGGCATCCGCGACTAGCGCGATGCGCATTGCGCCTGCCTTTACTGATACCATACCGTGCGCCTGACGAAATCGATGTAGCTCAGAATGATCCGTACGACTTTGATCGAAACGTTGTCCGCCGCGTAATCCGGAGGCTCGTGGGTCGTGCCTCGCGGCTGTGATCTGAGAACCGCGACGGCGTGCACCATTCGCTCCGGGTCAAGCCCCGTCATGATCAGCGTGCCTTCATCCATTCCTTCTGGTCGCTCATGCGCGTCCCGTATCGTGATCGCGCGGAACCCGAGGATGGCCGCCTCCTCCGTGACTGTTCCGCTGTCCGACACCACACAGAAAGCGTTTTTCTGGAGCTGCACGTAGTCGAAGAACCCCAACGGCTTCAGGAACTCGATGGACGCGCTCGGAGAGAATCCGAAGCTTTCCATTCGGGCGCGCGTTCGCGGGTGCACGGAAAAGAGCATGCGTTTTCCGAACTTCGTGGCCAGTGCGTCGAGACTCCCAAGGAGCATCGACAGGCGGGCGGGATCGTCTACGTTCTCTTCGCGGTGGGCGGAAACGATGAAGAATCCTTCCGGCTCGAGGCCCATCGCCGCCATCGCGTCCGACGCTTCGATTCCCCTGGAAAAATGAGAGAGCACCTCCCGCATTGGTGAGCCCGTCTTGATCACTGTGTCCGGGCGAATGCCTTCGGCGAGCAGGTAGCGTCGGGCATGCTCGGTGTAGACGAGATTGATGTCACTGAGGTGATCCACGATCTTCCGGTTTGTCTCTTCGGGTACACGGAGGTCGAAGCACCGGTTTCCGGCCTCCATGTGGAATATCGGGATCCGCCGGCGTTTGGCGGCGATTGCGCCAAGGCAGGAATTGGTGTCTCCCAGGAGCAGCAGTGCGTCTGGCTGGCGATCTTCGAGTACTGCGTCCAGCCGTTCGATGACGCGTGCGATGGTCTGGGACGCGCTGACGCCCGCCGCCTCGAGAAAATGATCCGGCCGGCGAATCCCGAGGTCACGAAAAAACACCTCATTCAGCTCGAAATCGTGGTTCTGGCCGGTATGCACGAGGACGTGATCGACCTGGCGATCGAGTTCTGCGATCACCCGTGAAAGCTTGATCAGCTCGGGCCGGGTCCCGACAACGGTCATCACTTCAGGCACTTAGCTGATTCTGAATGAATTCGAGACCACGAAGCAGGTCGACGACACGGGGGACGCTTAGCCGCTCGGCGTTGTGGGACGTATAATCGTCCAGATCGGAAATACTCGTCTTGCCCTGGATGACGAACGTGTCATAATTCAGGTCACGGTTGTCGGAAGGAATCCGGAAATAAAGGCCGCGATCCTCTACCCGCGCCATCTCCTCGCGCGAGACAAGGGTCTCGTACAGTTTCTCGCCGTGGCGGGTGCCGATCGTCTCAAGTGGATTGTCCTTCTGGAAGACCTCCTTGACGGCGTTAGCGAGATCCAGAATGGTTACGGCGGGGGCTCTCTGCACGAAAATGTCTCCCGGCCGGCTGAACTGGAACGCGTGCTGCACGAGGCCGACCGAGTCGTCGAGTGACATCAGAAACCGGGTCATGTTTCCATCGGTAATGGTGAGCGGCTTGTTTTCCCTGACTTGCTGAACGAACAGGGGAATGACGGAGCCCCGGGAAGCCATCACGTTTCCATAACGTGTGCAGCAAAGGATTGTGTCGCCCGCCTGGTGCGTGCGCGCCTTGGCGAGCATTAGTTTTTCCATCAGGGCCTTGGACAATCCCATGGCGTTGATGGGATAGACCGCCTTGTCTGTGCTGAGCATGACGACCGTTCTGACGCGATTCGCGATGGCGGCGTCCATCACGTTCTCGGCGCCTAGCGCGTTGGTCCGCACTGCCTCCATCGGGTAGAATTCGCAGGACGGTACTTGCTTCAGCGCGGCGGCGTGGAAAACGAAGTCCACCCCTTTAAGGGCTTCGTTGATGCCCTTGTAATCGCGTACGTCACCGATGTGGAACTTCAGTTTGCTTGACCTGAAGGTGACGCGCATATCTTCCTGTTTCGTCTCGTCCCGGCTGAAGATTCGGATTTCGCGCACGTCCATTGACAGCAAGCGCCTCACGACGGCGTTGCCGAAGGACCCGGTTCCGCCCGTTATCAGTACGATGGCTCCGTCCATCAGCATGAGTATCGATCCTCGATCTGCGCGGCGAGCTCGTCCAGCATCAGCTCCCAGCCCGGGGGCGTGTAGGCGAATTCAGAACGGAAACGTGTGGAGTCAAGACTGCGGTCGCACACGAACTCGTCGTCCGGCATGATGTCGATCGCCCGGCGGAGTCGATCGCGCAGCATGCACAGCAGCGTGAACTTGTCGATGGGCTCGCTGCTGACGTGGTAAAGGCCGCTCTTCCGCGGATGCGCCACGAGCACACGCTCGATGATGCGAGCCATTTCCCTCGTGGTGAAGCCCGAGTAGATCGCCTTTCTGAACCCTTTGATCGGACCGGGCTGTGCAAGGAACCACTCGATCAGGCTCCTCCTTGTAGACAGCTCCAGTCCTATGATCGACGTGCGAAAGGTGATGCAGCCCTGCTCGACGACCTCGCCCAGAAGCTTGGAGCGCCCGTAAAGGTCGGATGAATCCGGAAGATCCCTTTCAGCGTACATACCGCAAAGCCCGGAGAACACACAATCGGTACTTATTTCGACAAGAAAAGAACCGATTTCGGCACAAGTCGCTGCCAGACGGTGCGGCAGCAGCGAATTGACCTCCAGGCTGGCGAGGGCGTCCCGCGCGTCGTCACGCTGCTTGATGATGCCAACTGCGTTGATCACGGCATCCGGCCGCACGTGTTGGAGGAGATTCCTGACTGTGCGATAGTCCCTGACGTCGATCCCGTAATGAACCGTTTCCGGCAGGAACTTCTGAATTCCGGAGTACGCGCCCTCGGCCAGCCGCAAGGTGCCGTGGACCTCATGCCTGCCTCGCATGGATTCCACGAGCTGATGACCGAGCATGCCGTCGGCGCCAAGCACGACAAGCCTCATGAGAGGTGGCGCCCTGAAGCGGTCACGGTGTGCAGCCGACCGCCGCGACGTCGTCGCGGAATAGGTGGGCCCGCGGCACCTCGAGAGAAAGCATTTTGGTTTTTCCCCAGATTGAGAGGAGTCGCTTCAAAACTCGTTTTGCAGAACCCGGTCCAACCAGCCGCAGCGTTCTTGCTCGTCGTGGGCCGCGAAGTAAGAGTGCCCGGCGCC
>JACCRF010000100.1 GCA_013813715.1 Gemmatimonadaceae bacterium
CGTGAATTGTCTGCGCCGCAGGCGCCATCAATGGCGCTGATTGAGCCGCGGTTCGTGCGGTGGCTGCTGATCGCCTCGGCACTCGCATTCCTCTTGCTCTTTCTGTTCCTCCCTCTTGTCGCAATACGATTCTGCGCATGATTTCTCCTCTTCTGGCGATGTGCCGCGTTGGACTGGCTCGCGGATCGTTATCCCTCGCAGTTGTCAGGGGGTCAGCGGCAGCGGGTCGCCCTCGCCCTCGCCCGCGCACTGGCGGTGAAGCCTCGCGTCTGCTGCTGGACGAGCCGTTCGGCGCGCTCGACGCGAAAGTGCGCAAGGAGCTTCGCCGGTGGCTGCGCCGACTCCACGAAGAGGTGCACGTCACCACCGTCTTCGTTACGCACGACCAGGAAGAGGCGATGGAGGTTGCCGACCGCATCGTCGTGATGAACGAAGGAAGAATCGAGCAGGTTGGACACCCCGAAGAAGTCTATGAGAACCCCGCGACACCGTTCGTGTACAACTTCCTCGGCAACGTCAATCTCTTCCATGGCCGTGTCGCGAACGGCCGCGCCGACGTCGCCGGCACCTACTGGGATGCACCCGACCATCCCGAAGCGGCCGAGCGCGACGCGGTGGCGTATGCGCGCACGTACGACGTCGAAAAATTCGACGAGCTCGGCCTCAGTCGTGGCGACAGAGTGTTCGTGGAGCCACGCAGCGCAAAGGTCTTTCCGAAATGATCGTGCCGAAGCTCAGAGCGCGACTCTTTTCCGCTTCTCAGTCGTAACAGGTAACGGCGGGCGTTTCAGCAGGGGAGCGAGCCACTGCCCGGTGTGTGATTCCTTCACCGCGGCGACGTCTTCGGGCCGGCCCATCGCAACCAGTCGGCCGCCGCCGGAGCCGCCCTCGGGTCCCAGGTCAATGAGCCAGTCGGCGAGCTTGATGACGTCGAGGTTGTGCTCGATCAGGAGAAGCGTATGGCCCTGCTCAATCAATCGGTCCATCACCTCAGCCAGCTTTCGGATGTCTTCAAGGTGAAGCCCGGTCGTTGGTTCGTCCATGATGTAGAGCTTGCGCCCGCGCTTCCGCCCCGAAGTGACGAGCTCGCGCGCGATCTTGACGCGCTGTGCCTCTCCGCCCGAAAGCGTCGTTGCGGGCTGGCCAAGGCGCAGGTATCCGAGTCCCACCTGCTGAAGCTGCCATAGCGCCTGACCAAGCTTTTCTTCGCGCGGGAAGAATCGGATCGCCTGATCCACCGTGAGCTCCAGAACATCGGCGATGCTCCTGCCATTCACCTTCACCTCGAGCACCTCCGGCATGAAGCGCTTTCCCGCGCACGCCTCGCAGGGAACGTGGACGTCGGCCATGAACACCATCTCGACCTCGACGAACCCCGCTCCCTCACATTCCTCGCACCGTCCACCGGCGACGTTGAAGCTGAAGGTTCCCGGTGTGTACTTGCGCTGTCTCGCGACGGGCGCGTCGGCGAAGATGGAGCGGATCTGGTCGAACGCCTTGATGTAGGTGACAGGATTCGACCGCGGGGAGCGGCCGATCGGACTTTGATCGACCATCACCACTTCGTCGATCGCATCGTACCCGGTGAGTCCGGCGTACGCGCCGACTGTTTCTCCGAGGTGACGCTTGGCGCTGTGCTCGCCGACGAGCTCAGTCTCGAGAGCACGGTACAACACGTCGTGGACGAGCGTGCTCTTTCCCGAGCCGGATACACCGGTGACCACGGTCAGGGCGCCGATCGGAATCCGCACGCTGACGTCCTGTAGATTGTGCTCACGCGCGCCATCGAGCGTGATCCACCGTGGTCCGACTCTACGCCGCTCGAGAGGGAGGGGAATCTCACGCTGCCCGGTGAGATACTGTCCGGTGAGCGGGCTCTCGCTGACACGCGACATCGGCCCCGCGAACACCACCCTGCCTCCGTGCTCACCGCTCCCCGGTCCCAGCTCGACCATGTAGTCGGCCATCTCGATCGCGGCGAGATCATGCTCGACGACAAGGACGCTGTTACCTCCGTCTCTCAGCCGGTGCAGCAGCTTAAGGAGGCGGCTCATGTCGCGCGCATGAAGACCGATCGAGGGCTCGTCGAGGACGTAGAGCGTGTCGACAAGCTGAGACCCGAGCGAGTTGGCGAGACCAATGCGTTGCGCCTCGCCTCCTGAAAGCGTGCGCGTCGCGCGGTTCAGGGAGAGATAGTCGAGTCCGACGTCGCGAAGAAAATGAACACGGTCTCGCGCCTCGCGCAGAATCGCATCGGCTACCTGCGTCTCGAACGGCGAGAGTTCCAGGGCATCAAGCCAGTAACTCAGATGCGCGACCGACAGTCCGGCTGCCTCTGCTATCGTCCGGTTTGCCACCCTGACATTCAAGGCATCCGGCTTGAGTTTCGTGCCCTGACACTGGGGACAGACCTGAGCTGTCTGATACTGACGCAGGAAGATGCGGATGTACTGCTTGTAGCGCTTTTCCTCCAGGTCGTGGAGAAACGGAATGATCCCCTTGTAGCCGCGGGTGCGGGCGTTGAAAAGGAGTGCTTTGTCCGCCGTCGTTATCTCGTTCCACGGCAGGTCCATCGAAATGCGCTCGCGTCGCGCGAAATCGGCGAGTGCCCGGCGCTTGTTGTCATACCGCGGCTTCGTCCACGGATCAATCGCCCCTTCACGCAGCGTCCGATCTGGATTGCAGACGATGAGCGACTCGTCGTACTCGAGCACCGCCCCGAAACCGTTGCAGCGCTCGCAGGCGCCGCGCGGGTTGTTGAAGGAGAAGAGCTGCGGCGAAGGGGCCGGAGCGCGCGTCCGGTCGTACGGACATTCGAATCGCTCAGTAAAGCGGATGGCCTCCGTCGCGCCGGCGATGATGACGACGCATTCGCCGTCGCCGTTCGAGAACGCGGTACCGATGGCGTCGCTGAGGCGGCTGGCGACGCCGGCCGCGAGCACGAGGCGGTCAACGACGACGAGCACCTCTCCCGCTGCGGTCAGATCCGTTCCCGCCGCGCCGACCTCGTCGAGGTGCATGACGTTTTCATCCACGCTAACTCGCAGGAATCCCTGGGCGCGCAGATTTTCGACGACAACCTTATGAGTGACCTTTGCCGAGAGCCTGAGCGGAAACGCGACGTAGAATCGCGTGTCCGGAGCGAAGCCCATGACGCGATCGGTGACGGACTGGACTGTATCCGGTTTCATCTCGCGTCCGCAATTCGGGCAGAAGGTGTGTCCGACGCGAGCCCAGAGCAGCCTCAGATAGTCGTAAATCTCGGTGGCCGTGCCGACGGTGGAGCGTGACGTCCGGGTCGGGTTCCGCTGCTCAATCGCCACGGCTGGGGAGAGTCCCTCGATCGAATCGACGTCGGGCTTCTCCATCCGCTCCAGAAACTGGCGGGCGTAGGCCGAAAGGGATTCGACGTAGCGCCGCTGCCCTTCGGCGTAAATGGTATCGAAGGCGAGGGAAGACTTGCCCGAGCCGGATGGCCCGGTAATGACCGTGAAGGTGCGGCGCGGAATCTCGAGGTCGAATCCCTTCAGGTTATGTTGCCGCGCGCCGCGAATGACGATGCTGTCTTTCACTCATTGAATCTATCAGCGGGCGATACTGGGCGCCGAACAAATCCCGGCGGGCGGCAGGACCAGCTAGAGCCGGCGCACGAGCCGGCCTGCGAGGAGGAGGACGATGGCGCCCAGTGTCGCGAGCCCGATGGAGCGGAGGTCGAACGCGCCTGCGGTAACCTGGCCCCAACCGAAACGGGTGCCAAGAAACCCACCGATCAGCGCTCCGACGATACCGAGGATTATCGTGATGATGCAGCCCGAAGGGTCCCGCCCTGGCACGAGGAACTTGGCAAGTGTTCCAGCTACCAGACCCAGGAGGATCCAATAGAGCCAGGGCGGCACTTTCTAACCCCTCGTCACCCTACAATGCCGCGAGTGCTATGGAACCCTGGTTCGTCCCTTGGTCGCCATCCGGTAGATGAAGAGAAGGACGAGCGCGCCGACGATTGCAAGCAACAGACTCTGAAGCGAGAACCCGGTAAGCGGTGCCCCCATAAGGGTACTGCCGAGGAACCCGCCGATAAGCGCGCCAACGATACCGATGATCATGGTAACGATGATGCCGCCCGGGTCGTTGCCCGGCATGATTGCCTTGGCGATCGCGCCTGCGATCAGACCAAGGACGATCCAAGCAAGAAAATTCATTTCTCCTCCATAGGGTGAATGGCGATCCAGGCACCTGGACGGCTACCTCGGGGAGTGCAACCTGCGTACCATCCCCTCGGAAGGCGGTGGCGCGGTCCTTTTCGTGCCGTTACCATACGGCTGAATGACCACCGCCGCAACCCTGCACGAAGAGGACACGCTAGCCCGAGGCTATGATCGGCGGCTGGTGCGCCGGCTGCTCACTTATGTAGGTCCCTACAAACTCCTGGTTGTCGCTGCGCTGATGCTCCTGTGCATCGAGGGGGTGCTTCAGCTTGCGGGCCCGCTCCTCACTCAGCGTGTGATAGACGTCGCCCTTCCTCGTCGCGATGCCGGCATCGTCGTGACGTCGGCGGTGGTGTTCACGCTTGTTCTCGTGGCGCAGTTTCTCTGTTCCTATGGAGAAGCGTGGCTGACCGGCCTGCTTGGCCAGCGGGCGATGCGCGATCTGCGAATAGAGATTTTCGCGCGTCTGCAGCGGCTGTCCATACCGTTCTTCGACAGAAATCCGGCGGGGCGCCTGATCACGCGCGTGACGTCGGACGTCGAAACCCTCAATGAGCTCTTCACTTCGGGGGTCGTGTCGGGGCTCGGTGACCTGTTCACGCTCCTCGCGATTGGCATCGCGATGTTTGTCATGGACTGGCGCCTCGCACTCGCGGCGCTGATCGTGATTCCGCTCATCGCGTGGGTGTCGCACTGGTTCCAGAGCGGCGTGCGCGACTCATACCGCGACATCCGCACGCGGCTCGCCCGCATCAACGCTTTCCTCCAGGAGCGGCTGACGGGGATGCGGATAGTACAGCTCTTCGGCCGCGAGAATCGGGAAGCGGAAACCTTCCGCGGGCTCAACGAAAGTCACCTCGACGCCCACCTGCGCTCGATCACCTATTACGCCCTCTACTTTCCGGCGATCGAGCTGCTCACGTCGATTTCCTTCGCTATTCTGATAGTGGCCGGTGCGTCGTTCGTCGGGGGCGCGACGCTCACCGTCGGTACCGTAGCCGCGTTTCTTCAACTCGGACGCAGGTTCTACGAGCCGCTTCAGGATCTCGCCGAGAAGTTCAACATTCTCCAGAGCGCGATGGCCAGCTCAGAGCGGGTATTCGCCCTTCTCGACACCGAGCCGTCGACTGAGGACGTGAAGGTGTCGCCTTCCCGGCGTGGCAGCATCAGCGTGGAGGTAGAGTTCGAGGATGTCTGGTTCGCGTACGACGTGGGTCACGTTGGCCGGAGCGCGCCCGAGCAGCCCGTGAAGACGGAGTGGGTGCTCAAGGGAGTGTCGTTCGCGGCAAGGCGGGGCGAGACGCTGGCCCTCGTCGGCCATACGGGTGCCGGCAAGACAACGATCGTCAATCTGCTGATGCGGTTCTACGATCCACAGCGCGGACGGATCCTCGTGAACGGTGTTGACGCGCGCGAGATGCCGCTCGATGAGCTGCGCGGGCTAATGGCCTATGTCCAGCAGGACATCTTTCTTTTCGCGGGCGACATCGCGACCAACATCCGGCTCTCGAATCCGCTGTCGGACGAAGCCGTCCGGATCGCCGCCGAGAGGGTAGGGGCCGACCGCGTCGTGCGGCGGCTGCCCGGCGGGTATGCCCACCGGATTGGGGAGCGCGGCTCATCGCTCAGCATGGGCGAGCGACAGCTTCTGTCGTTTGCGCGGGCGGTGGCGGCCGACGCTTCGCTGCTGATTCTCGACGAGGCCACGAGCGCAGTGGACAGTGAGATCGAAGGGCAGATCCAGCATGTCCTGGGCGCGCTGCTCGAAGGGAGGACGACCATCGCCATAGCCCACCGCCTGAGCACGATAGTTGAGGCGGACGAAATCCTCGTCCTGCATCATGGCGAAATCGTGGAGCGGGGGAGCCACGCGGCGCTGCTCGCGCGCGGCGGCCTTTACGACCGGTTATGGCGCCTTCAGAGCGGGGACAGCGGCACCGACGGACAGGGCACGAACCGGCGCTTGCCGCTCGAGCGGACTGTGGCGTAGTTTGAGTACTTCATTCCGTTGTGAAGGAGACTTTCCTTGACCTCTTGCCCGCGAAACGTGGGGAGCGCGAATTAGTGCACCTGGCTGTTTCAGCTAGAACCGATACGGGCAGGCTACGCAAGGGGAACGAGGACAACCTCTACGCGGACGCCAACGAGTATCGCGGTCTCTTCATCGTGGCTGACGGGATGGGGGGTCACGCCGCCGGGGAAGTCGCGAGCCAGATGGCCGTCGACCTCATCGCCCGCGAACTGGGAAGCCTCAACGATCTCGCCGCGGAGGAAGCGGCAACCCGGCTGTCCGACACGCTCCGCATGGCAAACCGCCAGGTGTTTCAGCGGACGGTTCGAGAGGTGGAGAAAACGGGAATGGGCAGCACCGCTTCGGCGCTGCTTCTGTCGGACACCCGCTTTTTGATCGGACATGTCGGCGACTCGCGGATCTATCTCGTGCGGGACGGAAACATGATCCAGCTCACCCGCGACCACTCGCTGGTGCAGGAGCAGGTGGATGCCGGGCTCATCACGGCGGAGCAGGCGCGGCACCATCCGCAGAGTAACGTCATTACCTGCTGCATCGGCATGAGCAGCGACATCGAGCCCGACGTGATACCGGGCGAGACGCGGGTTGGAGACGTGTTTCTGCTCGCAAGTGATGGCCTGACGGGGATGGTCGAGGACCGCCGGCTCCAGCAGCTCCTGCAGTCGAAGGCCGCTCCGGAGAGGATCGTCAGCGCGATGATCTCGGATGCCAACAACAACGGCGGCATCGACAACATCACGGCAATCGTTGTTAAAGTCGTTACTGCCGATACGAGATTCGTCACGGGGGACGTGACACCGATTCCCCAGAGCAGAGCGCATGGCTGACGGGGAGGCCCCGGCCGACCCTCAATCCGATGAAGCCGGGACAGTCGCTGACGTAGCCCAGCTGTACCTTGGTAATATTCTGTACGCGCTCGAGCTCGCGGCGATGAGTCTGGACGAGCAGCAGCGGCCGGCAGACGCCGGGTTCTATCGCGGCATCGCACGCAGGCTGGCGGAAGCGCGCGGTCATGACGCCCGGCGACCGGCAGCGGGCAACGAGTAACGGGGGACTGGTCACGGGCGACGGGTAACGGGCAACGAGTAATTCGGAAGGGAGTATTCCATGGCGACCGCAACACTTCCGGCAGCCGAACAAGGCGCGGATACGTTTCCGATCAACGGCACTGACTACATCGAATTTCAGGTTGGCAACGCCAAACAGGCGAGCCACTTCTACCGCTCGGCGTTCGGCTTCGAGCTCGTAGCGTACAGAGGGCCGGAAACGGGAGTGCGCGACCGGGCGACGTATCTGCTCCAGCAGGACAAGGTGCGGCTCCTTCTCACGACGCCGATCAGGTCGAGTGGTGCCATCGCCGACCACGTCGCGAAGCACGGCGACGGAGTGAGGGATATCGCGCTCTGGGTTGACGACGCGCGGACGGCGTTCGCGGCGGCGGTGGAGCGCGGCGCGAGGCCGGCGATGGAGCCTTCGGCGCTGCATGACGACAATGGCGAGATCGTGATTGCCGCGATCCATACGTACGGCGAGACGATCCACAGCCTGGTGGAGCGAAAGAACTATCGCGGCCTCTTCATGCCCGGCTTCGTCGAGGTGACTTCTCCCTACAGGCCGGCGCCCGTCGGGCTCAAGTACGTTGACCATTGCGTCGGCAATGTCGAGCTCGGCGCGATGAACAAGTGGGTGCGGTTCTACGAACAGGTGCTCGGTTTTACAAACATCCTCACCTTCGATGACAAGACGATTTCCACCGAATATTCGGCGCTCATGTCGAAGGTGATGTCCAACGGCAACGGCCGCATAAAGTTTCCGATCAACGAGCCCGCCGAGGGCAAGAAAAAGTCGCAGATTGACGAGTACCTGGAGTTCTACGAGGGTCCCGGCGTCCAGCACATCGCGATGGCCACCGACGACATCATCTCGACCGTCACCCAGCTTCGCGACCGGGGGGTGGAGTTCCTGCGGGTGCCGGAGACCTACTACGACAGCGTGACCGCTCGTGTCGGGAAGATAGACGAAGACATCGCACCACTGAGGGAGCTCGGGATTCTCGTCGACCGCGATGACGAAGGGTACCTGCTGCAGATATTCACGAAGCCGGTCGAGGACAGGCCCACAGTCTTCTATGAGATCATCCAGCGAAAGGGCGCCAAGAGCTTCGGGGCGGGAAATTTCAAGGCGCTGTTCGAGGCGATCGAGCGCGAGCAGGCACTCCGCGGAAATTTCTAATGCCAAACTACCACACTCTCGGCTCGATTCCGAAGAAGCGCCACATCGCGTTCCGAAAGCCCGACGGCGGATTGTATGCTGAGGAGCTGATGGGGCACGAGGGGTTCACCGGCACGTCGTCGCTGCTGTATCACATCCACCCGCCGACGACGGTGAAGTCGGTCCGCCGCGTCAAGGAAGTGAAGTTCGAGGCCGATTCCGACCAGACGCTGCATCACCGGCACTTCCTGACGTCGCGCGTCAAGAGCGGCGGAAGTCCGACGCTGGACCGGATGCCGGTTCTGTTCAACCAGGACATCGCGATGCTCTACGCGGAGCCGGACAAGGAGGACGCTCACTTCTACCGGAACGCGCAGGCCGACGAGCTGGTGTACGTGAGCAAGGGGAAGGGCGTCCTCGAAACGGTATACGGCGACCTTCAGTACGGCGAGGGCGACTATCTCATCATCCACCGGGGAATACTCCACCGCTATCGAATGGATGCGGTCGGCGATCCGACCAAGCTCGTCATCTTCGAGAGCAGGGGGCACGTCCGGACGCCGAAGCGTTATCGCAACGAGTTCGGGCAGCTCATCGAGGGGGCGCCGTATTCCGAGCGGGACATTCGCCGGCCGCTGGAGCTCAAGCCGCACGACGAGAAAGGAGATTTCCCGCTTTTCGTCAAGCAGTACGACGGGATCAACGAGCTGGTGCTCGACCACCATCCGTTCGACGTCGTTGGCTGGGACGGATACTTCTATCCGTGGGCGTTCAACATCCGCGACTTCGAGCCGATCGTCGGGCGCGTGCACCAACCGCCGCCGGTTCACCAGACGTTTCAGGGTGATGGGTTCGTCGTGTGTTCCTTCTGCCCGCGTCCATACGACTTCCACCCCGAGGCGATACCGGCGCCGTACAATCACAGCAACGTGGATTCCGACGAGGTCCTCTACTACGCGTCGAGCGAGTTCATGAGCCGGAAGGGAATCGAGTTCGGCAGCATCACGCACCATCCTGACGGCATTCCTCACGGTCCGCA
>JACCRF010000111.1 GCA_013813715.1 Gemmatimonadaceae bacterium
TGTCGGAGCCGTGCCAGCCGATGAGGGCGGCACCGATGGCGCTCGAGATGTGGTCGTAGCCAGGCGAGATGTCGATGACGAGTGGGCCGAGTGTATAGAACGGCGCCTCGTGGCACACCTGCTTCGCCCGCTTCACGTTCATCTCGATCTGGTCCATGGGCACATGACCCGGGCCTTCGATCATCACCTGTACGTCGTACTCCCACGCGCGCTTTGTGAGCTCGCCCATCGTATCGAGCTCGGCGAACTGTGCTTTGTCGCTCGCGTCGGCCAGCGATCCTGGACGCAGCGAGTCGCCGATCGAGATAGTGACGTCGTAGTAGCGCAGTATCTCCAGCACTTCGTCAAAGTGCTCGTAGAGCGGATTCTGCTTGCGGTGGTGCATCATCCATACGGCGTGCAGCGATCCGCCGCGGCTCACGATTCCCGTCGTCCGTCCATGCACCAGCGGCAGATGTTCGATGAGGATGGCCGCGTGGATCGTCATGTAGTCCACGCCCTGCTTCGCCTGGTGCTCGATCATGTCCAGCAGGTCCTGCGCGGTAAGCTCCTCCAGCTCCTTTTCCTGCTGCACCGCCTGATAGATCGGCACCGTTCCGATCGGCACTGGCGATGTGTCGATGATCGCCTGCCGGATCGCATCGATGTTGCCGCCGGTGGAGAGGTCCATCACCGTGTCGGCGCCGTACTTGACCGCGGCGCTCAGTTTTTCGATCTCGCCGTCAATGTCTGACGAGACAGCCGAGTTGCCGATGTTGGCGTTGATTTTTACGCGGGCCACCTTGCCGATGCACATCGGCTCGAGGGCGCCGGCGAGGTGGCGGATGTTGGCGGGAATAACGAGCCGACCTCTCGCCACTTCATCTCTGATTGTTTCTGGTGGCAGCTCTTCGCGCTCGGCGACGAAGCGCATGGCGTCGGTGATCTCACCCCGGCGCGCGTATGTCATCTGCGTGCGTGCTTCCATTGTTGACTCCCTACGCCGGTATTAGCCGGATCAGGTTCTGAGGGACTGTCTCAGCCGTTCATCGCCTAACGCGCTTTGCGTGGCGTGGCGGCACCCCTGTCATGTTGTTCTAATGTATAGCGGATGCGTTGGAGTGGAACCGTTCGGGGGATTTTGCCCCGATCCGGGCACCTGTTTCCGCTCACGAAAGCTACCCCGCGCGGATCGCGAATGGCCTTGGTTCTACTTGTTTCCCGCAACGCGAACATTCGTTGATCCGTCGAGGGTCGTGCGGAGGCACCGTCTGCACGAGACGCAGGTCCAGCGCGCGGTGCGTTAGCAATTGAAGCGAAGATCGGGAAACGAGTCACGTGTCACACTTGGCGCAGTGAACGAGATCGAGACGCTGACCACGGGACTTCAAGGAAGATCTTGGCAGAAGATCACGCTGATCGAGCGAGAGCGCTGACGCGTGGTTTCGCTGGGTTCGTCCGGAGAAGCCATGACTACTGCCCGGCCGGAGATTCGGGATGTATCATTCTGTTCGAACCACTCTCAGAGGAAGTCCAATTCCATGAAAAAAGCATCCTCCAAAGCGGTGAGTAAAGTTCGGGAAATCGAACCCTTCGATAAACGGAGCATCGACCTCACGAAGTTCAAGCCGGACCTCACTGCGAAGGACATCAAGAAGTTGCTCGGGCCGGTCGGCACTATATCGATCTTCCCGTTTCTTCCCATCGAGACGCTCAGGCCCACCAAAACCATCGGCCGCGGCAGAACGAATTTGACCATCATCGCGCCGACGATTGTGCAGATCGACGCCGCGGCGCCATTTGCGAGCTTCGACCGTCGGACGCAGTCTCGCAAGCCCGCAATTCAGATGCACTTTCAGCCCAGCGGCTACGGGATTACGTCCGTCGCGACGTACATCATGGAGTTCACGATCCAGGCTTTCGGTCAATCGACCTTTACTCTGGACGGCTCTGCCGGTCCCGGAACCGTTTTGAACAACGGTACAAAGGTTCTGAACGGGCCGACGAGGGTGTCATTGGTTCTTCAGAACGTGCCGCCGTCGCAGGAGACCTTCGGATTTCTAGAGCAGTCATCAGGCGGGTCGTGGAATTGGGTTTCCGTTCAGGTCCGTTTCCCGGATTTGGTGGCGACACTCTAGCCAGCCTCGAGCCAGAGGGCGCTGATCGCGCTCGAGCTACCGCCCCGCAGACAGCTCCGCCTGCCTGAGACCAACAACACGTGGGAGCCTGGCTACAAGGGAATAATCCGGGTGCTTAGGATGAGTATCAAGGCTCCGATCGCGAATCCCGCAAGTAAATGTTCCCGCTCGTCACCCCGCAACCGTAGATTGACTCTCTCCGCTTCGTATCGAGAGATTCCACTGAGGGGCTTCCCTACCAGGACGTTTTGCCCGTCGCTCACCGTCTGAGCTCATGAGCGCACCCAACCGTCTGCCCACCGCTCTCGCCGAGCGCTATCGCGTCAACCGTGAGATCGGCGCGGGTGGTATGGCTACGGTCTACCTCGCACACGACATCCGGCACGATCGCAAGGTAGCGATCAAGATCCTTCGCTCGTGGTCTGGTATACCGACCACGCGCGTGGCTATCTTGGCCGGTTCGATCCGAAGACCGGCGCGGTGCGTGAATGCCGCTCGCCTGGCGGCCCGCAGTCCCGGCCGTACGGAATTGCAGCCACCGGCCCCATTGTCTGGTACAGTGAATCAGGAGCGCGGCCAAATACTCTCGTGCGATTCGATCCGAAGACTGAAAAATTCCAGACCTGGACGATCCCGTCGGGGGAAGGCATCGTGCGTCACATGATGGCGACGCCGAACGGCAACCTCGTGCTGGCGCTTAGCGGGGTGAATCGTGTCGCCCTGGTCGAGGTTGCCGGCAACGACTAATCGCAATAGTAGTCGCGCCGCCTCCGAGGGCGACGTATGAACTGTCATCATAACTCTACAACATGACCTCTGAACAATGACCCAATTCTCCAGTATCCTCGAAACCGTCGGCAACACCCCGGTGGTGAAGATCAACAGACTCGCCCCCGCCGGCACCGACCTCTTCGTCAAGATCGAAGCCTTCAATCCACTCGGCTCCGTGAAGGATCGCCTCGCACTCGGTGTAATCGAAGACGCTGAGAAAAGCGGCGCACTGAAACCAGGGCAGACGGTGATCGAAGCAACCAGCGGCAACACCGGGATCGGCCTCGCCATGGTCTGTGCTGCCAAGGGATACCCGCTTGTCGTCACGATGGCCGAGTCGTTCAGTATCGAGCGACGCCGCCTCATGCGCTTTCTCGGCGCGAAGGTGGTTCTCACGCCGCCAGCCATGGGGGCCACGGGTATGGTGAAAATGGCGACGGAGCTGGCCGAGAAGAATGGATGGTTCCTCACACGCCAGTTCGAGAACGAGGCGAACGCAGACTTCCACTCGCGCACAACAGCGCGGGAGATCATCGATGATTTCGAAGGGCAGCGACTCGACTATTTCGTCACTGGCTTCGGCACCGGGGGCACGCTCAAGGGTGTAGGCCGCGTGCTCGAGAAGGAGCGGCCGGAAACCCGGATCGTGCTGGCCGAGCCAGCCGACGCGCCGATGGTCACGAGCGGAATGAAACAGGAGCGGAATGAAGACGGATCGCCGGCGTCGCGGCATCCGGCATGGAAGCCGCATCCAATCCAGGGGTGGAATCCGGACTTCATTCCCAAGCTCACCGGCGACGCGCTCGACGCGGGCTACGTCGACCGCGTGATCACCGTCACCGCCCCCGATGCGATGCGCTCGGCGCGCGAGCTCGCGCAAAAGGAAGGGATTTTCGTCGGCACATCCGCCGGTGCGTCCTTCGCGGCAGCGCTCGAGGTGTGCAAGGATGCATCCAGTGGCTCAACGGTTCTCTGCATGCTGCCCGACACCGGCGAGCGATATCTCAGCACGCCCTTGTTCGCCGACATCCTGCCGGAGATGAACGACGAAGAGCGCGCCATCGCCCAGTCGATGCCGGCGCTTGCCGATGCCATGGCAGCAGCCGCGGCCGCGGCAGCCGCACCACCAAGATGATATTCAGTTTCTAATCGATACTATCGCTTCGGGCGGAGCGCCCTGTAAGAGACCTGAGAAAGTTTCTGGAGAAGGCCGGGGTTGAAGTCTGACCCCGGCAGTCCGAAGTCTTGGATAAGACCTCAACCGAAGCTTGCGCCGTCGCCGGCGCATCCTAACTTTCGCTTCGGCTTACAGGACGCCTCCGGTCCGCGGAAAGGGCTGCGCCCACCTTTGTCGTAGCGCGTTTCTTGCGCCCTCTTCGGGCCGATTTGTGCGGACGCCGGCCGTTACCGAAGGAGGCGTCCCATGGCATCATCGTTCAGGCGCTCGCTCCCGTCCCATCCGGATCTCGCGCAGCAGAAGAAGCAGGCGAAGGAGCTGCTGAAATCGTTCACTGCCGGCGACGCCGAGTCACGAGCCCGCATCCGTGCCACGCTGCCGGACAAACAGTACATCACCCTCGCCGACGCGCAGTTCGTGCTCGCGCGCGAATACGGCTTCGACAGCTGGGCGGGGCTCAAGCAGCAAATCGACGCGCACCTCGACGCGACACGCTCACCCCAGGAGCGCATGCGCCACGCGTTCCGGCGTCGCGACGCAAGCGCGGTACGTCACCTCTTCGAAAGTCATGCGGAGCTCCGCGAGCGGATCAACGCGCCCGTGTTTGCCTTCAACGCGCCGGCCATCGTCGCCTACGCCGACGATCTCGCGATGGTCGACGTGCTCCTCGATTTCGGCGCCGACCCGAATCGCCGCAGTGAGTGGTGGGCGGGAGGGTTTCACGCGCTTCATGCCGCGACAGGCGCTGCCGCAGAACGATTGATCGCGGCCGGCGCGATTCCCGATGCATGCGCTGCGGCTCATATGGATCGCCCTGCCCTACTCGCTCGGATTATCGCCGAAGAGGCAGCCCGCGTGCGCGAGCGCGGCGGAGATGGTCAAACGCCCCTCCATTTCGCGAAGTCGCGCACCGTCATCGATCTGCTTCTCGCCGCCGGCGCGGACATCGACGCCCGAGACGCGGATCACCGCGCGACAGCGGCGGAGTGGATGCTCGATCACGCACAGGGGGCAGGACGATACGACCTGGCGCGATACCTGGTCGAGCGTGGAGCATCGGCGGACATCTTTCTCGCGGCGGCGCTCGGTCTTGGCGACAAGGTGCGCGTAATGCTTCAGGCCAGGCCCGAGCTTCTCGACTTACGCACCGGTCAGGGTGACTACGGCGAACGACCGCCGAGCAGCTATCACATCTACTTCTGGACGATTGGCGACAGTCGCTCGCCGTTGGACGTCGCGGCGCAGTTCGAGCAACAGGAAACTCTGCGCACGATGGTAGAGTTCGCGTCTCCACTCCAGCGGCTTAATCTCGCCTGCCGGCTCGGTGACGAGGGGCAGGCGAGATCGGTGTTGCAGAAGCACCCCGGAATCATCCAGTCCATGGCGCCGGCCGATCATCGGGCAATCACCGATGCGGCGTGGAATGGCGATGCGGCGGCCGTCGCGCTGATGCTCGAGCTGGGCTTCGATCCGCGGGCTGCCGGTCACGACTCGGGCACGGCACTCCACTGTGCGGCTTGGGAAGGTTCGATGGATACGGTGATCGCGCTACTGCGCCACCGCGACGCGCGCACGCTCGTCGCGATCAGGGACGCGCATTACGATGCCACTCCCCTAGGCTGGTGCTGTCACGGTTCTCAATACGGCAACACCAACCACGATCACGCGGGTGTGGCTAAACTGCTGCTCGCAGCTGGCGCTCAACCAGGATCCGATACCAGCGAGGCCTCTCCGTCGGTCGAAGCAATTCTCGCCGATTGGCGGCGTACACCATGACGCGCTCAGATATAATGCGCACGCCGCGTTGATTGCGCCCCATCTTCCACGCCCACACCTTCGTTGCATGCCAGACCCTCGGCTGTCCGCCGCCCTCGCTGACCGCTATCGCCTCGACCGCGAGCTCGGCGCCGGTGGGACGGCCACCGTATATCTCGCGGAGGATCTCAAACACCAGCGACAGGTCGCCATTAAGGTCCTGCGCCCGGAGCTGGCAGCCGCAGTTGGGGCCGCACGCTTTTTGCGCGAGATCACAACCACCGCGAACCTCCGCCACCCGAACATCCTGCCGCTCTACGACTCGGGCGAGCAGGACGGCTTCCTCTTCTATGTAATGCCGTACGTCGAGGGCGAGTCGTTGCGCGCCCGCATGGAGCGCGAGACTCAGCTCCCCATCGACGTCGCACAGGCCATCGTCACCGGCGTTATCACCGAAGGCGAGCTGCCGCCAGAACTCATGGCAGTTTTGCAACCCTTGGTGCAGTTCCATCGATGGCAGGAAACGTTACGGAGTCCGGATGAAAGCGACCGCGACGACCGGAGTGATTCGTGACGGCACGCAAGGCTCCTGCTCATGCGCGCGATCGTGGATTTACGCTAGTGTGACGAATCCCACCGAGCTTCAGGACTCGCTGCAAGGCGCATTCGCCGGCACGTATAGATTGGAGCGCGAACTCGGCGGCGGCGGAATGAGCAGCATCTTCGTCGCAACCGAAGTCGCGCTCGGCAGACGTGTGGTGGTCAAGGTGCTGCCGCCTGAGATGCGCGGCGCGGTCAACGCCGACCGCTTCCGACGCGAGGTCCAGCTGGCGGCGCAGCTTCAGAACGCGCACATCGTTCCGCTCCTCTCCGCAGGCGAAGTCAACGGGCTTCTGTATTACACGATGCCGTTTGTGGAAGGCGAGACGCTCCGCACACTGCTCACGCGCGGCGGACTGCTGCCGGTGGGCGAAACAGCCGGAATTCTCCGGGACATCCTCAAGGCGCTCTCGTATGCGCACAAGCGTTCGATTGTCCACCGGGACATCAAGCCGGAGAACATCCTGCTCACGGAGCATGATGCGCTCGTCGTCGACTTCGGCATCGCCAAGGCCCTGGTCGAATCGGCGACATCGACATCTCGTACGGGGCTGACATCGGCGGGAATCGCACTCGGCACACCTGCGTACATGTCACCTGAACAGGCGGCAGCAGATCCGGAGGTGGATCAGCGCTCCGACCTCTATGCCCTGGGCGTAGTCGCATACGAGATGCTTGCAGGATCCCATCCGTTCCTGGGCCGCACACCGTCGTCGGTACTCGCAGCCCACATCGCCGAGAAGCCGCAACCGCTAGCCCCGCGGCGGCCGGAGATTCCCGCGGAGCTCGCGCAGATCGTGATGGGTCTCCTCGAAAAAGCTCCTGCCGACAGACCTCGTACCGCGGACGATGTTCTCCGAGCGCTGGACGAAGCAACTGCGGTTGCGGGCCGTGATGCGGCCACGACCAACGAACGCAGCAAAGCCGCTCCCGCACAGCGACAGTCAATCGCCGTACTCCCATTCGCCAACGTCGGAGGCGACCCATCGGCCGAGTATTTCTCGGATGGCATGACCGAGGAGCTGATCAACGCACTGGCGAAGATCGACGCGATCCGCGTCGCGGCACGAACCTCGAGCTTCGCCTTCAAGGGAAAGGACGTCGACGCCCGCGAGGTCGGCGTGAAGCTCGGAGTCGCGACGATTCTCGAAGGAAGCGTGAGGCGCTCGGGGAGCCGGCTTCGCGTCAGCGCGCAGCTCGTAGGCTGCGGTGACGGATACCAGGTGTGGTCGGAGACGTACGACCGGCAGATGGACGACGTCTTCGACGTGCAGGACGACATCGCACGGGCAATCGTCAGCGCATTACGCGTTCGATTCGAAGGAGAAGCGCCAAAGCGAATCGTCGGTAGCCCGACCAATGATCTCGTCGCCTACGACCTCTACCTGAAGGGTCGCTTCGCGGTGAATCAACGCACCGGACAGTCCGCAGCCGAAGCCGCACGATGGCTGGAGCAGGCGGTAGCGCGTGACCCGCAGTTCGCTCGGGCGCACGCCGCCCTCGTGGACGCGTACGTGATCATGCCGCTCTACACCGGAGCCTCTCCGCGGGAGACCTGGCCGAAGGCGAAGGAAGCGGGCGCGCGTGCACTCCGCCTCGATGCCACGCTCGCGGATGCGCATGCCTCGCTCGCTTACGGAACCATGCTCAACGAATGGGACTGGCCGCGAGCGGAAGCGGGATTCCGGAACGCGATCGCTGCCGATCCCGACTACCCGACGGCGCACCACTGGTACGCGGATTTTCTGGCGGGGCAGGGACGCCTCGAGGAAAGCCTAGTGGAAATGCGGCGTGCGCACGAGCTCGATCCGCTCTCACTCATCATCGCGACCGAGCTTGGCTGGGTGCTTTATCTCCTGCATCGTTCCGACGAAGCGCTGGCGCAACTCGAGCAGAACCTGGCGCTGGATCAGAACTACGCGCACACGCATTTCGTCCTCGGACTGACTCTCCTCGAGAAGCGCGAATACGACGCATCGATCGCGTCACTTCAGAAAGGCCACGCCCTGGGCGGATTTTACTCCTTTGCGTTTGCTGCGCAGGCGCAGGCGCACGCTTTCGCGGGCAACCGGGACGCAGCTCTGGACGTACTGGGTGAGCTGCAATCACGCAGCGAGAGGGAATACATCCCACCATTCGCGCTCGCCATCGCGCAGACAGGGCTGGGAGACAAGACGACAGCGTTCGAGTCGCTGAACAGAGGTGTGGACGAGCGCGATTTCCTGCTGGCCGAGAACTTTTTCGATCCGGTCTTTGACAGCCTTCGAACGGATGAGCGCTACGCGCCGCTGTTGAAGCGAATGGGCATCAGCGATCCACGGACGCCGGCGTCGATTGAACGACACGCCTGAAAACTCGACCCGCTAGCCTCCCCGCGTCCGCCTCTCCGCCACCCGCGCTGCGCAGCACGATGACGATGTGACGCGGCCCTGGGTGCTGGAGAGCCACGTTGTCACTCTACGCTTGTTTTCCGCGAGGTCGAGCCTGGTCTGCGTGTAGAGCACCCAGCGGCCATCAGGCGATATCAGCGGGCTCCCCGCTTCGACGAACCGGAACCGATCGTCGACCGACATGATCCGACGGGACTGCTCAGGTTGCGCGACCGTTTCAGCCGGCGCGCCCACCCAGCTCAGTGCACCCAGTGCGGCAACGATCAATCCTGACGTAGCACGCCCGCGGCGCTTCGGCCGACTCTTCTCCCGAATCGTCGGCGCGCTGCCGATCGGGCCGAGGCCTCGTGTGAGCAGCGCCGACAGTGCTCCTGCTTCAGTTTCGATCGCCGGAAGATCGGTCAGCTCATTGGCGCTCAGATAAGACGGCAGCAGAGCGTCGGTCGCCCAGAGCATTGCGAGCGCTGTCCGCATCGGATCGAGCCTGCGGAAGAACGCGCTCGTCCGACATCCCTCCTCCACTACGCCGGCAAAGATCGCCGCTTCCTCGTGCCGGTGCCGCTGCCTGTATCGGTGAAGCGCGGGCCTGATTGCGTCCATGACTGGCTGGAGCTGCTTGCCGAAGTGCGACAGCGCACGGTGTCGAAGCATCACCCGAGCGGACAGCATGGTAGTCAGTCGATCCCTCGGCGTCTGGGGGCCCGCAGCGATGACGGAGAGATCATGGAGGACGCGATGAAAGATCCGGTCCACCACGCCGACAGCGATGGCCTGTTTGTTTGCGAAGTACAGGTAGGTCGTTCCCTTGGCGATCCCGACCTGGTCGCTCAGGACCTGCATATTGAGACCCCTGAATCCGCGATTTGCGAGGAGGCTCTCAGCCATGTCGAGAATCCGCTCGCGGAGATCGACTGATTGCAGATGGGGAGCGAGGTTTCTAGGCAATGGCTACGCGGCTCAGCTGGAGAGTGACCTGATTGCATCATAGTCGATAATGACCATGACTGCAGTATAGTCATAATAGCCTCCCGCTCAAGATCCGCCGACCGGTTCTACTAGTCCGCGATGAGCGCGGCGAGAAGCGCCCTTGCTGCCACGAAATTCAATGCCCCCACGCAGGATCGGGGCGCAACCGTTCGAGCAGTGGCGCGGATGCCGCCGAACCAGACTGCGCCGGCCATAAACATGCTCGCGCACTCCTACGGCCCGTCATACCTTATTCCGCGATGAGCGAACTCATGGGCCGGCTGTCGATTGTTCTCGCCGATCGGTACCAAGTGGAGCGACAAATCGGCGAGGGCGGCATGGCCACCGTCTATCTTGCGCGTGACGTCAGGCACGAGCGGAAGGTCGCCATCAAGGTGCTCAAGCCAGAACTTGCCGCTCGCCTGGGTAGTAAGCGCTTCGTGCAGGAAATCAAGGTTACGGCCAACCTCCAGCACCCAAACATCCTTCCACTCTACGACTCCGGCGCGGCCGAGGAGTTCCTCTACTACGTGATGCCATACGTGGAGGGAGAGTCGCTACGCGCGAAGATCGATCAGGACCGGCAACTGAGTGTGGAGGAAACGATCCATATCGCCAGAGCAGTCGCGGCCGCGCTCGACTACGCGCATGAGCATGGAATCGTGCACCGTGACATCAAACCCGAAAACGTCCTGCTGCAGCGCGGACAAGCGCTCGTCGCCGATTTCGGGATCGCACTGGCAGTGAGCGCTGCCGGCGGCATTCGCCTCACCGAAACAGGACTCAGCATCGGCACGCCAAACTACATGTCGCCTGAACAGGCGTCTGGCGATCGCTCGCTGGATGCGCGCAGTGACATCTATTCGATGGGCGCCATCACGTACGAGATGTTGACCGGGGACCCGCCTCACAACGCGAGTACGGTCCAGGCTGTCGTCGCCAAAATCCTGGCGGAAAAGCCGTCACCGATTTCGCGAAGCCGGGACCTGGTACCAGCGAACGTCGACGCCGCTGTCCAGCGCGCGCTTGCAAAGAGCCCGGCCGATCGGTTCGTGCGCGCCGCGCACTTTGCGGATGCCCTTACCAACCCCGGCTTCAGGTTACCAGAAACGGGACAGGTGAGAATCGCGGCTGCGCCCACGACACCGAGTCGAACGAGCTGGTTGTGGGCTGGCGCATTCGCGACGCTAGCCGTCGGCCTGTTCACCGGCTGGACACTTCGCACGGTGACGTCATCGCGAGCCGGACCGCGCGAGGCCCGTCCGGCGGTGTTCTTCCTGCCACTGGATTCTGGCGCTGCTGTCCCCGGATACCCCGCCGTTTCGCCCGACGGGACTGTTCTCGTCTATCCGGCGGGTGAGGCCGGCTCGAACCGTCTTTATCTGCGACAACTGGACGACCCCGTTCCCACCCCGATTCCGAGGACGGAGGGGGCTCACAGCGCGTTCTTCTCGACTGATGGCGCGTGGGTGGGATTCGTTGCTGATCAGTCGCTGAAGAAAGTCCGCCTGGAAGACGGAAGTGAGGGTGTCATCGCTCCGTACGTCGAAGGATTGGCCGGTGCGACCTGGCGTGAAGACGATACGATTCTGCTATCCACATTGCCGGGCGGATCGTTGTTCGAGGTCCCGGCGAGGGGTGGCGTGCCGACCCCGCTAGTCATCGCGCAACGCACCTTCGCCTCGGGTTTCTACTTTCCGCACTTTCTCCCCGGAGGGGAAGCGGTCGTATTCAACACCGAGGCGGCCGGCGGCCTGGTCGGCGTTCTCGACCTGAAGACCGGCGAACACAAGACGTTCGGTCGCGGGCTTCGGCCGAGCTTCATCGAGACGGGACACCTGGTCTTTTCAAACCCGGAAGGCCGTCTCGCCATCCAGGAGTTCGATCTCAGCCGCCTCGACACGATTGGAACGCCGAGCGTTCTGCCCGAGGAGATCGGAGTCGGCCTCGGCAACGCGTTCTATTCCGTGTCGCGCGGAGGCACGCTGGCGATCATTCGCGCAGCGAGTACAGTCCTCGACCTGTCGTTGTTCGACCGCGGCGGGCGTCAGCAGATACTCTTCCGCAGCGGCGGATTCTGGGCGCCACGGTTTTCCCCCGACGGGAATCAGATTGCTTTCGGCGATCGCAACCCGGACGACATTTGGATCTACGACCTCCCCACGCAAACGCGTCGCCGTTTTACGCTGGATGGAGCGAGCAACAACGATCCCACGTGGAGTCCCGATGGCAAGCAGATCGCCTTTGCCGCGAATCGGCGCTTTCGAAAGGACTTGCTCGTTCGCGCTACCGAAGGAACCAGTAATGAAAGGCAACTCGTCGTGAGGGAAGGACTCCAATGGGTATCCGACTGGACGCGCGACGGACTCATCATGTTCACCGATGTCCCGTTGGATGAAGATCGCGACATCTGGGCCGTGAAGGTGGACGGAAGCGAGGCGCCGTTTCCATATCTGGACACGCCCTTCATCGAGAAGTCGGCAGAGGTGTCATCCGACGGCCGTTGGATCGCGTACGACTCCAACGCGCCCGGCCGTTTCGAGGTGTTCGTCAACAGTTTCCCCAAACCATCCTCTTCACCCGTGATCGTGTCCTCAGCGGGGGGAAGGAATCCGCGATGGGGGCCTGATGGCCGGGAATTGTTCTATTGGAATGATGGACGGCTCATCGCCGTGCGTCTCGATTTGAGGGACGCCCCGCGGGTAGTGAATCACACCACCGTTCTGGAGACAGGTTACGCCAGTGCCGACCATCCGAATTACGACGTACACCCAGACGGGAAGCGTTTTGTTGTCGTGACGGGTCGCGCGCGGCCGCAGCGGATTATTGTGGCAATCAATCCGTTTGCACTCGCTGCCCAGCGACGGTAACGGTAGCTGCTGGATGGCAGCCGGGCTTACCGCAAGCCTGGTAGCGTGCTTGACGCCATTCTTGGATCTACTGCCGCGTGCCCTCAGCTCGCAGGTTCCTCGTCGAAGGCGGTTTTGTCTCATAGTGAGACACAATCGCCCCCATGAGCTTTGCGTCCCGGAGGCGCCACGTTACAAGGGAGTGGACCTTCACGCCCTTTTGCAGCTGGCTGTCGAACGGTCCCGCTTCGGTCATGATGCTATCGCCAGCCACTGCGTTCACCTTCATCGGAATCGGCGCCCGATTCGGGAACGTGAACGACCAGCCCGCGGTATCCGCTTTTGCGTCGAGCACGTAAGTAGTCAGCGTGCTGTCACCGGTCTCGGCCATTATTCGCACGTCCCATTTCCCCGCCACCTGCTGCAAAGAGATAGGAGCCGGTTCCATGGTTGCAGCCGGAATCGCCGAGTCCACAGCCATCGTGGAATCCGCGGCGGTGTCGGTCTTGGCGCAGCCGACGAGAAGAATTGCACAACAGAGCAGGGCGGAACGACGCATTCTGCCTCCTGTCAGAGGAAACCTCGGTGCCATCCCGAGCCAACGGCTAACGTATCAGTGGCCCAGTCCGCCGGCAAGGTCACATCCTCGGTTCGAACGGCTCGCCTGGCTGAGCGTAGCAGTGCGGCGACCGACAGTGTGCGCTGATGGTGCGGTGAATCCACTGCTGCATGTGTTGTCTCCGTTGGTGCGCTGGCAATTTATCGCGAAAGTTCGAGGATGTATCCCCGAAGCGGCTCGAGTGCCGGCACGGGAACCCAGCCATTCACTCGGCCCCCCGCTCCGATGGTGACACTCGTCCCACCCGTTCCACCTATCAGATGTCTTGCCGTGTATCGTCCGGCAGGCAGGAAGTTTTCCGTCGTGCTCACCGTGGCGCCGGAGATACGGGTTGTGCCCAGGTTGGCGATTACCACCACCAGGTGTCCGTCCTTTCGACGCGCGTACGCCGCGACTGCCTCGTCGGTCGTCGTCAAGGGAACGAAATCTCCGTAGCCGAGCGCCGAATTTCCGGAACGCAGGTGAATCAGGCGACGGTAGTGATTCAGCAGGGAATTGGGATCGTTGTCCTGCACCTGCACATTGGCAGTTGCCGAATCAGGCTGGAGCGGTTCCCAGGCGGTGCCAGTCGTGAAGCCGCCTGCCCTGCCCGGCGTCCATGGCATTGGCGTACGCAAACGCGGATCTGGTTTCGCCCCGACCATGCCAAGCTCTTCTCCATAGTATACGAATGGGAAGCCGGGAAGCGTGAGCAACAGCGTCGCCGCCAGCCTTGCTCTCGCCGGATCGCCCTTCAGCTCAGTCATCGTCCGCGTCTGATCGTGATTGCGCAGGAATGGTGACCACCGCCCGCGAGGCAGCTCGCGTTGAACGCGGTCTACGCTCGAAATCAGTCGTGTCCTCGACCCCGACCGCACGGCATCGATAAGAGCGTCGGCAACGTCGAATATGAAATAGGAGTCGAGCTGGTCCGGATAGTAGCGGAGGATCTCAGCGGGCGTGTCATATGTCACTTCGCCGATGGTGAAGGAGTTCGGCGCGATTCGCTTGATTGCCGCGGAGTAGTCGCGCAGCCAGGGGTGATTCGCGGAAGCGTGCCGGACAGAGTCCCCAGCCTCGAAGAAATGACCGACCGCATCGAGTCGAAATCCGTCAACATGCATCTCGTCCAACCAGAACCTGGCAATCCGAACTGCTTCTGCTTTTACCGCCGGGTTCGCCAGATTGAGATCCGGCATCCCGCCCCAGAAGAGTCCATAGTAGTACTCGTTGCTGTCGCCCGCCCGGTGCCAGACGGGCGCCTCCCAGCCTATGCCCCTCCGTTGCCTCGGAGACCATCGATACCAGTCGCGGTATGGTGACGCGCGATCGAGGAGTGCCGACTTGAAGTACGGATGCTCCGAGGACGAGTGATTGAGAACCAGATCCACCAGTACGCGAATCCCGCGGCGGTGCGCTTCCGCTATGAAGCGCTTGAAGTCCTCATTAGTGCCGTATTCGCGATTGACCTGATAGTAGTTAGTGACGTCGTAACCGTGATAGCTCGGTGACTGCGCAACCGGCATCAGCCAGATGCAATTCGCTCCGAGGTCCTTCCTGGTGGATGGATTGCCGTCGTTGATGTAGTCAAGCTTCTGCGTGAGGCCGGGGATGTCGCCGACGCCATCGCCGTCACTGTCGTAAAAGGATCGGACGAAGATCTCGTAGCACACGCCTCCTCGCCCCCAATCAGCCGGCGCCGGGACCGGCGCCGATGTGCCTGGTTGCGCAGAAGCCCATGACGACAGGAAAGTGAATCCGACTGCGGCGGTACCGCGGAGGGCGAGCTTTGTGGGGAGGCGCATGGGATCGGTTAGTGGCCAAA
>JACCRF010000043.1 GCA_013813715.1 Gemmatimonadaceae bacterium
CGGCCGCGTACCGCGCTCCCAGTACCGCCGCTGTACGCGCGGAATCGAGAAGGCGATGCGACACGAGCGCATTGGCCAGCTTCAGGAAATCGACGACGGTGGAATAGTGATCGCCCGCAGGTCCGGAGACGCCGGCTTGAAAGCTTGTGTTCGGCCGTCTGATGCCGCCGGTCGCAGCGCGACGCGCACCAACGCCCGCGAGTCGCCGGTCGCCAGTCATCCCGCCGCCGAGTGGCTGGGTTGTATACCCGACTGCGGCGTTCGTTCTGGAGACTCGACTGTCGTACGGCACCGTCTCAGTCATTCCGGCGGAATGAAATATTTTCTCCTGCACGTACCCCTGATACGACTTGCCGCTCACGCGCTCGATGATGGCGCCGAGCAGGACGTAACCACCGTTGCTGTACGCTTCGCTCGTGCCTGGCTCGAACAACAGCGAGTCGTTCTGAAAGAGCTCGAGGTAGTCCTGGACCGTTCGAACCTTTGCGCGCGTGGTCATGAACTTCTCATTCCAGAACGACCCTACGCCCGACCGATGTCGCAGCAATTGTTCGACAGTAACCTTTCTGCGGACGACCGAATTCGGGTAATCGGGCAGGAACTTCCCTACCGTATCCGACAGCGAAAGCTTTCCTGCCTGCTCGAGTTGGCGGATTGCGATCTGAGTGAACAGCTTCGTGGTCGATGCAATCTGAAGTTTGGTATTGATCGTCATGGCACTGCCGCGATCGCGATCGGCCAAGCCGGCGGCGCGCTGATAGACCGGCACCCCGTTCCTCGTAAACATCACCACGCCCGAGAAAGAATCCGAAGCGACTCGGCGCTGAACGAATGAGTCTATGCTGGCCGTGAGATCGACCAGGCGTCGGTCCCATCTTCCGGCGGAGGGCAGCGTGGGTAGAGTGCCGAATAACAAGCCAAGAAAAAGCAACGTCGCGCGGATCATCCGGTGTCTCCAAAGTGAAGGTGTGTATTGGAGACTGGTTCGGGTCCAATAATGTGAGCCCTGCTCTCTCGATGGCTCAGGGCATTCACAAACCTCCCGGCAAGACTGTCATGTTATGAAGGGATGACGGAATCCGACGCCTCGCTCGTCGCCCGGGCACGGCTCGGCGAGACCGCCGCACTCGAAACTCTGCTGCGACGATACTTTCGGGCTGCCTATCTTGTCGCACTTGCTCGGGTGGGAAATCGCGCGGATGCGGAGGACGTGTGTCAGGATGCATTCGTCCGTTGTGTCGAGCGTATGCAGGACTGTCGTAACCCTGACAGCTTCGGTGCATGGTTGATCGAGATCGTTCGCAACACCGCGCACAACCGCGGAGATTATCTGCGGGTCCGTGCAACAGAGCCGATCGCCTCTCATCTGGAGCTGCAATCGGGGATGCGGACCGATGCCGCTGTGGAACGCCATGAGCTACGCGACCAACTCGTTTGCGCCCTTGCTCGGCTCACCTCCAGTCAGCGTGAGGTGGTTCTCCTGCACGATCTCGAAGGCTGGCGGCACGCCGAGATCGCCGTGCACCTCGATTTGTCGGTGTCGATGTCACGCCGTCATCTGAGCGACGGACGAAAGAAACTTCGGGAATTGCTGGGGGATTACGCGACATTGGAGCCGGATCATGACTGACCATTCGATGGAGCCCGGTCGCATCGACCTTCGTGCGATCGATGAGCCGGAGGACGCTCTGCAAGCCGATCGGATTATCGCCGCGGCGTTGGCGAGAAGCCGGGGAGGTCCGAATCAACCTCGTCTCGATGCGCTCGAGAGTTTGAGCGGCTATCTGCGGCCGATGTTAGCGATCGCGGCCTCGCTGCTCATTGTCGCGACCGGCACCGTGATCGCCTTGGGCCCTCCTGAGCCGAGCTCTCAGCCCGTTGCCATCCTCGCAGAGTGGACCGAATCGCAGCACGTTCCTACGAACGGAGAGCTTCTTGTCGCTTTTCAGGGATATGGAAGATGAATGATCAAGTCAGATCCCGATCTCGCTTGATTGGATTGGCGCTCCTTGCGGCGGCGTTCGTTGCTGGAGCGGCGACTGCTGTCGTAGCCGAGCGACTGACGACGCCACGTGCGATGATGGGCACCAGAATTATCAAGGACATGACCGGTGTGCTCGATCAGCTCTCGCTGACGCCGCAACAGCGGACGCGGGCCGAGGCGATCATCGAGCGAAGCGCGCCGCGAACGGAACAGACGATGCTCGAAGTCGCCGAGCGTCTGAGAAGTATCTCGGATTCGGTCGATGCGGAGTTGCGTTCGATTCTCACACCGGAGCAGCGGAAGCGGCTTGACTCGTTGCGTCGGCAGCCGACGTTCATGCTCAGACGCAAAGACAGGAGTGGCTCGGTAAAAGTCGACACGCTGTACCCCCCGCGCCGGGATACAGTGGCTCCCGAGTAGTTACGCGAGGCGCTTCGCTCTTCCGGTCGCGTACCGGCTGCTCATGCAGGTAATTGTTTCCGGTGCGCATCCCGTATTGCGGAAGCCGGGACGTTCGCTTGTCAGGTCAACGGTCCGTTAGACACCGACGTGCGTGACTGTACCCGGGAGCACACCGGGCAGCACCTATACTGACGACCATCCCTCGTCTTTTACCGTCCGGGCATTATGCCCCACAAGAGCAGATACAATCTGACGGGGAAGGGATTCGTCAATGAGAACGCGCAAGCTCGCTCAGGGCGTCACCGGCCAGTTCAAGCGCCGAGGTAGCCTGCAAACGCGTAACTGATGGGAAGGCATCGAGGAACTTTTCGAGAGTATCACCTGCAGCCAGGTAGTCGATGAGGTTTTGGAGCGGTACCCGCGTTCCGACGAAGACGGGGACTCCGCTCAAAATCTCAGGATCACTGTGAATGACGCTTTCTACGACTGGCACGGC
>JACCRF010000122.1 GCA_013813715.1 Gemmatimonadaceae bacterium
CGTACGGCGTGAAGTTCGGGTCGAATTTCCAGCCGTTCGTTCGGAAGCGCGACGTGAAGCACAACGATGATGCGGACATGACGCGCGAGCCGGAGATGGTGCAGGCGTACCGCGACACGTGGGAGCTTGGCCTGCATTCGTATCTCACGTATCTGCGTGATCGGCTATTGGTGGCGAGGGAGTTGTTGACGCCCAGCGGGAGCGTGTTCGTGCAGATCTCGGATGAGAACCTGCATCATGTCAGGGAGGTGATGGATGAGGTGTTCGGGGCGGAGAACTTTGCGGCCCTCGTTTCATTTCAGAAGACCGGAGGTGCAGCCTCGAATCTTCTCCCGGTCACCGTAGACTATCTCATTTGGTACGCGCGCGACGTTGGATCGCTGCGCTACAGCCAGCTCTACACTCAGCGCGACGTTGGAGACACCAGCTTGGATCGATATGACCAGGTTCTACTGTCAAGCGGTGATACTCGGCGGCTCACCTCCGATGAAATGTCAGGAAACTGCCCCATTGAGGGACAGCGGTTTCAGCTCACCAGTCTGCTCTCCAGCGGGGCAACAACTTCACCGCAGGAGTTTTCGTTTAACAATCGCACCTATCGGCCCAAGAGCGGATCTCATTGGAAGACATCCCTCGAGGGGTTGAAGCGCCTGACTGCTCAGGGCCGCATCGCCGTAATGGGATCAATACTGCGGTACCGACGTTTGGCCGAAGATTTCGCAGTAATTCCGATGACCGACAGGTGGGAATCGACTCAAGTTGGCACCGGCCTGTCATATGTCGTACAGACAGCGGCTCAGGTTATTCAGCGTTGTGTGCTAATGACCACTCAACCCGGCGATCTCGTCCTCGACCCGACCTGCGGCTCGGGGACAACAGCCTACGTCGCCGAGCAATGGGGCCGCCGCTGGATCACCGTCGACACGTCACGCGTACCGCTCGCGCTCGCCCGCCAGCGCCTCCTCACGGCCACATATCAATGGTATGAACTGAAGGAGCCCGCCCGCGGCCCCGCCGGCGGATTCGTCTACAAACGCAAACAGAACAACCGCGGCGAAGAAGTCGGCGGCATCGTCCCGCACATCACGCTCAAGTCCATCGCCAACGACGAACCACCGCAGGAGGAAATCCTCGTTGACCGCCCCGAGATCGACAAGAGCATCACCCGCGTCTCCGGCCCGTTCGTCGTCGAAGCCACCATCCCGACACCGGTGGATTACGAAGGCGATGGCGTCGAAGACTCGCACGCCGCGCCCGCCGAATCGTACGCGGCGTTCATCGACCGCATGCTCGAAGTGCTGCGCCGCAACCCGAAGCTCCAGCTCGGCGGCGGTCGCGCGGTCGAGCTGCGCAACATCCGCCCGCCCGCCAAGTCCATGTCCCTCGCCGCCGAAGCAATGGTCGACGCCGGCGCGCTGCCCGGCGCGTCACTCGGCGATGTAATCGACGAGGCCGAAGAAAAACGGGGCGACACTCTCGCCCTCTCGGGAAAGCCCGTCGCAATCGCCTTCGGACCAGAGAACGGCGCGGTGAGCGAGAAGCTCGTCCTGAACGCAGCAAAGGAAGCGAACGTGCGCAACTACTCGCACCTCTTCGTCATCGGGTTCGCCATCCAGCCCAACGCGCTCCAGATGATCTCGGCCTCCGAAAGCACGATGGGAATCGCGGCGAGTTACATCGCCGCGACGCCGGACATCCTGATGGGCGACCTGCTCAAGACGATGCGGTCGAGCCAGATCTTCAGCGTGTGCGGATTGCCCGAGATCACGGCAAGGAAAGCGGCAAGCCGCGACAAGTCTGACCCCGATCGCTACACCGTGTCGCTGCTCGGACTCGACACCTTCAACCCGGCCACGATGGACGCCGAGTCGGTCGAGGCCAGCGACGTCCCGGCGTGGTTCCTGGACAGTGACTACAACGAACTGTCGTTCCACGTGAGCCAGGCATTCTTTCCGCGCACCGGCGCGTGGGAGAACCTCAAGCGGGCACTCCGCGCAACGCACGAGGAATCGGTGTGGGAGCACCTGAACGGCACGGAGAGCGCGCCGTTCGAGGCGACTCCCGACACGAAGATCGCGGTGAAGGTTATCGATACCCGCGGCAACGAGCTGATGGTGGTGAAGACCATCGGCGAAGCGATACTGAAGGGATGATACAGGCACCCCCAGAACCGCGCGGACTGGTCGATGAGATCGTCGCAACACTGGTCTCGAGATTCAATCCGAGGCGAGTCTATCTCTTCGGCAGTCACGCCCGCGGAGACGCTCGGCCCGACAGCGACTATGACTTCCTG
>JACCRF010000132.1 GCA_013813715.1 Gemmatimonadaceae bacterium
CACTCGATGATTACCGTCGCTGGGCTGACCGCCTGAATGAATCCGGCGGTCGTGCCCTGGCGCGCGGGATCTGGATCGGATTTCACAACCACGCAGACGACCTCACCGCGATAGATGGTGTCGTGCCTTACGACCTCCTTGTCGAGCGTACTGACCCATCCGTCGTGCGTTTGCAGCTCGACACCGGAAACCTTGCCATGGCGGGCCGTGATCCGCTTGAGTACATGAGCCGATTCGGCGCCCGATACTGGTCTTTCCACATCAAGGACGTTCCTCGCCTCGGCGCCACCGACGACACGGAGCTCGGCAAGGGAATCATCGATTTCAGGCGCCTGCTAGCGAGCATCGACCACATCGACGACAAGCACTTGTTCGTCGAGCAGGAGACTTACCCCGGCGCGCCGCTGGAAAGTGTTCGTCGCAACTACTCGTATCTCGCCGCGCTGGAGTTCTGAGCGCACGGCGTTGGCGAGTCTACGTGTCCAACTCCGCGCTGAGCTTCGGCTCGCTCGGCGCGTTCCGCCCAAGCAACCGCGCGACGATCTTGTCGCCGTGGAAGCGGCCGTTCTCGATGAAGACCTTGTTGGCGTCGAATCCAGCCACGACCACGCCCGCTATGAAGAGTCCCGGAACCGATGTCTCGAGCGTTGCAGGATCGTGCGCTGGAATGCCAGTCTGCGCATCGATCGGGACATTCGCCTCGCGGAGCAAATCGACCATTGGAGCAAAGCCGGTCATCACGTAAACGAAGCTGGCCCGCAACCTCTCCTCCCCCGATAACCCAACAATTACCACGCTGTCGCTTTCGATAGCACTGACCCGGCTGTCCCACCGCACAGCGATGCCTCCCTCTTTCGCTCTGTTCACGAAATCGGGCAACACCCATGGCTTGATCCTCTTGTCGAAAGTCGGCCCGAAGTGCACCAGAGTCACCCGCGCGCCTGATCGCCAAAGGTCCAGCGCGGCTTCCGCCGCAGAGTTGCCGCCGCCCACGACGATGACATCCTGATCGAATGCCTCGTGCCCCTCGCGATAGACATGCGAGACATGCGGCAGGTCCTCACCCGGAACTCCGAGATAGTTCGGCGAGCCAAAGTAGCCCGTCGCGACGACCACGGCTCTGGCGCGCGTGTCGCGGCGGGCGCCGCCGCGCGTCACCGAACGTATCAGGAATCCGTCCTCTGCCACGTCGATCGACGTCACCCGCTCGTATTGTCGCAGACGGATGCCGAAGTGCTGAACAACTGCTCGATAGTACGCCAGGGCATCACGGCGCGTCGGCTTCTCCGTAGCGACGACAAACGGCACTTCACCAAGCGACAGCTTTTCCGCGGTCGAGAAGAACCGCGCGTAGGTCGGGTATTGTGCGATGGTGCTGGCCATCACCTGCGCCTCGATAACAACAACATCCAGTCCCGCACGCTGCGCGGAGATCGCCGCGGCAAGACCGCACGGCCCCGCGCCTATCACCAGGAGATCCAGCTTGCCGCCTTTCTCAGTCACTCAACCTCTGACATGTTTGTTGATCAGTACAAGATGGTGCGCATGCCGTCGGTTACGTCCAGACTATTGGGTGACCATACGGTTCAAAGCTTCGATCGTGGGTGACGAGCACTAGCCGCTCCACCTTTGCCTGCGCGAGCAGCATGCGATCGAACGGATCGGCGTGATGCGGCGGGAGGAATTCGACGGCATCGGCGTGCTGAAATCCGATCGGTAGCTCAATGAACCCGCTCTCTTGAACGCCCTCACTGAAGGGCCGCGGAAGTCTTACCCTGCCGAGCGCTGATTTGATGGCGATTTCCCACGCTGACGCAGCACTGACAAACACGATCTTCGCTGCGGCTATCGCTTCTCTGGCGCTGAGAGTCAGGCGCGGGTCGTTCGCCCGCCACCACAGCACAACATGAGTGTCGACGAGGAGTCGGTCGCTCAACTCACTCCTTCGAAGCCGTCGCTGATCTCGCGCGGCAGCGGGGCATCGAAATCTTCGGAAATCCAGACACGCCCCTCCCACCCACCTGGTGCGCGCGGGCGCGCCCGCTTCGCGATAGGAACGAGGCGAGCCTTCGGTTCGTCGCCCTTTGCTATGATGAACTCCTCGCCACGGGCGGCACGCTCAACAAGGTCCGAAAGGTGCGTCTTCGCGTCGTACAACTTGATGATCTTGGTCACATCGACTAATGTAGCTGCCGCTATGAGTATGGTCAAGTTAGTCTAGCACTAATGTCCGTGGCACACGCGCGAGCTTGCCGAACATGCTCGCGAGTTCGGGCGCCGCGCGGCGCACCAATCATGCTCAACGCCTACGAGGCCGGCCACCGCCGCCGTCTCGGAGAGAGCAACCGCCATCACTCGGCGATCAAGGCCTTCGTCATGAGTACGAGGTGCGCTTCACGCCGAAGCTTGCCCGTCTCAGGGAACGGCGCGGTATCGAACGGCACAAAGCCCAACGCGGCATAGAAGGCCGGAAGCTCGTCACGCAGATTGACCACATCCAGGTCGAGAGCCTCGCATCCCGCTGCCCGGCAATGATCCTCTACTGCGGTCACGAGAAGCCGGCCAAGCCCTTGCCCCTGAAACGCAGGATCGACTGAAAGCAGCGCGAAGTGGCCCCTGCCGTCGCGGACATCCACGCAGACAGTAGCCGCGATTGCTCCCGAGTCTCCCGCCTCGACCACGAGGAAGTTGACGTCCGGCGCAGCCATCCGCGCCCCGATGTCATCGACCGACGTACGATCACCCTCTATGAAAAAATCCTCGACGCGGTACGCCGCATTAATAATCCGTACGAGCTCGGGAATATCATCGGTAGTCGCGAAGCGCATCGTAATGGCCATTGCAACGGAGAGTTTGCATCACCCATTCGTGTGGCGAAAGGCAGTCGCTCCAGAAAGGCGCCGGATCAAAGCCGCGTCGCGAGGGAAATAGATGCAGCAGGTGGCGTGACGGGCTAAGATTGGCCTGGTGAACTCCGCGACGGTGGCCGGCATCGCGAGGCGGCGACTCCAGAATCAGGGTCTACTGAGCCGCACCTTCGACAAACCTGTCGATGCCGTTCGCTGGCTTGGCGCCGTGCAGGCGCAAGACTATCACGGCGCCAAATGGGCGGTCGCCCAACGCACCGGCGGCATCGACAACGCCACCCTCGATCGTGCGTTCGATCGCGGCGAAATCCTGCGCACCCATATAATGCGGCCAACATGGCATTTCGTGGCGCCGGAGGACATCCGGTGGCTCCTTCGGCTGACGGCGCCGAGGGTGAACGCAGCGATGGCGTCGTACAATCGCAAGCTCGAGCTGGACGATTCTGTCTTCAGGCAGACCGGCGCCATCCTGACCGCCGTGTTGCGAGGCGGCAGCCATCTCACCCGCAAGGAAATCGCCGCCGCCTTTCATCGCGGCCGCATCGCGGCTACCGGTCAGAGACTCGCACACATCCTGATGCACGCCGAGCTCGATGCCCTCATCTGCAGTGGGCCGTTGCGCGGCAAGCAGTTCACTTACGCTCTGGTCGACGAACGTGTTCCGCCAGCCAGCCCCCTTAGCCGCGACGAGTCATTGGCCGAGCTTACCGGTCGCTACTTCAACAGTCACGGTCCCGCCACGCTCCAGGACTACGCCTGGTGGTCGGGACTCACGATGGCGGAGGTGCGAGCCGGCGCCGAAATGACGAAACCGCAGCTCGTTAAAGAAATCGTGAACTGCGTGACCTACTGGCTGTTCCCGGCGGCCGCACCCGCGAGGTCGAAGAGGCCGTTCCTGCATCTTCTTCCCAACTACGACGAGCACATTGTCGCCTACAGGGATCATCGAGCCTCGTTCGATGTGCGACTACTGGATTCACGCGGAGTGAGACCAGAAGCACTGGGCGCTCACATCGTGACGTTGAACGGCTTTGTAGTCGGCGGATGGCGTCGAATTCTGCGAACGGATCGGATTGTCATCGAAACTGACCTGCTGATGGACTTCGGTCTGGCCGAGTCCAAAGGTCTGGAGCGGTGCGCTGAGGAGTACGGCCGCTTCATGGGATTGCCGGTCGCGATCGACAGGGGCTGACCAGAATGCCATCGAAAATCAATCACGAAACAGAATGACGATACTTTGGTACGACATCTGCTTTCCTTGCGCGGACTGAAATGGAGACGATGGTGTGACGGGTCATGATCATGACGGGAAGGTGATGTCACGGCGCGCACTCGTGCGGGCTCTCTGCGCGTCAGCGGTCGCGGCCGCCACGGCCTGCGGCCCGTACGAACCCTTAGAGAAGCTTGCGCCGGCGGACATTGAAACGACGCTGTTCCTCATCGGTGATGCGGGCGAACCGAATCCCCGCGAGTCGGGTGCCGCCCTCGACTCGATGAGCGCGCAAACCTCGAAGGCGCCGGAGCGCGCGATAATCGTGTTCCTGGGTGATAACGTGTACCCTGCCGGTATCCCCGAAGTGGGCCGTGCGGAATGGGCCGACGCGCTCCGCCGGCTTGAGGTGCAGATCGCCGCCGTGCCACGTGGTGCCCGGGGAATCTTTCTCCCCGGCAACCACGACTGGGCGGCCGCCGGACCCTTCGGCCTTTACTCCGTCCGGCTGCAGGGGCAGCTCATCGATTCGTTGGCGTCAGGTCGCAACGTGCGCATGTTTCCCGGCAACGGTTGTCCCGGTCCCGTCTCGCTCGACGCCGGACGCTTGCGGCTCATCAGCTTGGATACACAATGGTGGCTGCACAACTACATCGTGCGGGACGCCCGATCGAATTGCCCGAAAACTCCTGACGACGTGACAGCGGCGTTGCGCGAACAGCTCCAGGCGAAGCAGGAGGGTCGCGTCACGGTAGTCGCCGGGCACCATCCTCTGATGACCGGCGGCGTGCACGGCGGCTACTGCGGCGTGACGGCTCCTTTCCGCCGCTTCGCTGGCAACCTCCAGGACATTCTCTCGGGGGGCAACCGAACGATGCGCAAGGCTCTCGAGAGCGCGTTGAGCGCGCAGCCGCCCCTTGTCTACGCCGCGGGACATGACCACAGTCTGCAGGTTATGAAGGGCGGCCCCAGTGTGCAGTACCTCCTCGTCAGTGGAGCCGGTTCACAGGCTAAAGCGACGTGCGCGGTGCGGCTGCGCGAGAGCTACTACGTGAGTCAGCATCGAAGCGGCTTCATGCGTCTGGACATAATGAAGGGGAAAGGCGTCCTCCTGAGTGTCTTTCACTATACTGGCGACGGAGCTGGCGGCCTCTCGTACGAGCGTTGGCTCGAGCTGCGGTGATGATGCGTGCTTCAGGTCGGCGAGTTCCGATCGCCGGCTCCACCTGCATTCGGATACTCACCCTGAGTTGCGCACTGATCGCTACGGCTCGCGCGCACGCGCAGGGCTCTGCAGATGAGCGTGAAGTCCTGCGCCTGGGAGCAACGCCGACCGGAGCGCTTCCGCCCATCGCACTGCCGATGCCCGCGAGCCGTAACAATCATTACTGGGGAGCCCGCCTTCAGACCGGCTACCGTGGAGAAACTGGTGGAGCAGATCTGCTGGCCGTCGCCGGCGGCATCGACCTCCAGTACAGCGGCGGATCGACTCTGGGTGTCACGGCCGGATATCAGAAGCAGGACTGCGAGCTCACCGGCCCGGACTGCGGCGGCCATGCGCTCTTCGGCGTACGCACCCGCATCAACCTTTTCACAGGTGGCCCCGGCGTCGGCGGGCTCTTCGGTGACTACAGCGCCACGACAACACTGGGTACCGAGATTGGCATCGGCTACGCGCCCTCGGTGCTTCCCGGCATGCCAGCCTGCACCTTTGACGTTGGCCTGCCCGTATCCGTGTCGATGTTCCAGGGAATCCGGCAGGTTCCCACGTTGGGAGGCGTTCGTGTCGTTTCTTTCGTCA
>JACCRF010000139.1 GCA_013813715.1 Gemmatimonadaceae bacterium
CCGCGCCGGCGAAACTACGACGAGGAGGAAGCACGGCGCGGTCAGGCTGTGTTCGCCGCGAACTGCGCAAGTTGCCACGTCGGCGGGAATCTCACTGATAACAATGCCGGAGTTCTGCACGCGCCATCCGAGACGGGAATGGATTCCGCCTACGCCGTGCGAACGTCACAGAAACGGTATCGGACCACCCCGCTCCGCGGGCTCTGGCAGCATCCGCCGTATTTCCACGACGGGCGTGCGGAGACGCTCGAGGATGTCGTCGCGCACTATGTAAGGGTCAGAAAGCTTCAACTCAATGAGGGCCAGAGAAAAGACCTCGTCGAATACCTGAAATCGCTGTAGGTCGCCCCGAAGCCCAGATCGCTGTGTAGTCGCTATAGACCGGAGTGAGGGGTTGTTTCCTCCCTCTTCCCGTTCTGCCTCCTTCGTCTCCCCCCTTTCTACCAGTTGCCCTCGCGCTTCAGGTCGAGTCGGAGGGGATGTTTGCTCTGCCCCTCGGCAACGATGTAGGGGAGGCTCATCCGCGTTCCGGAGATAGTGCCGATGATGGGCTTGACCTTCTTGTATTTCTTGGTCGGGTCGGGATTGAGAGTGAGCCGGGTTCCCTGCACCGAAAAACGTCCCTTGTAGGTCTCGTTGAGGAGCGGGCCCGGGCGAACAGCGCCTCGCGGCTTCACGTGTTGTCTGTAGTATCTGAACGATGCGATGAAGCGACCGTCGGGCCGGAGCGTGAGGAGACCGCGCTCAAGCTTGAACCAGTGCTCCCATCCGTCCACCGAAGGAACGCGCTCGACTCGGGGAAGCGGGTGGGCGTTGAGGGCGTTCGCTACGAACAGCCCCGTTGGCAGGGCGGTGTTGGCGTTGACCCGCGCGGGAAGGGCGAGAAGCACTGAGAGCAGCAGAGTGACCAGGCGCATCATATCCCACTGAAACTATCGGGACGGCCTCGGGAATGCATAGGTGCGAGCCTGAGCGGGAGGAGAGAGACGCAACTGAGAGAGACACAGGGGAGAGATGACAGAAGCATAGATGTCGAGTTTCGAGTTAACTGCACCCGCGATCCGAGGCAGGCGCCTGATATTTGAGTTGCGCTTCTGTTCAAGGGTGAGGTACGAGTTGGGGCCCATGAAGGTGACGACTCTGCCGGGCTTCCGTCTCTGGCCTCTCGCCGGAGGAGCGGATCGTGGTCCCGCTAAGGCCGAGGGCGCTGCTTGACTGACCGTTTTTCCCTCGCAACTCTCACTATACTTCTGCCCTCTCGCATCTGTGTATTTCTATGTTCACGTTGTCCGGAAGGGTGTGCGAGCAAACTGACCCACGACCAGGCGCAGCGGGCTAGCGTCGCAACCTCCAGACAGCGAAAATCGCCGGACTCCCATTGTCAGAACAGATTGACGGACCCGCGAGTGCCAGGCGCTCGAAGTCTGGCTCGGCTCTCAAGAGCGTCACCGTCCGGGTTCTCGCCGCGGTCATTGGACTGGCGGTCGCCGAGTCGGGGCTCCGCGTGTTCGGTTACCATCGACCTCCCGAATACCCACCGGCGCCGGTGCGGCCGGACCTGTACGTGGACGACTCGGCGTTCGGTTACCATCTGTGGCCGCTGAGCCGCACATGCATGCGGTACCCGGCCCATACTCACCGCATGGTGGCCCTGATCTCGAACGCCGACGGCTTCGCGAGCTCCCGCAACCTCGGAGAACCCGATCCGCGTCCGCGCGTACTCGTTATCGGCGACTCGTTCACGATGGGATTGGGAATCAACGAAGGAAAGCGCTATACGGAGGTCGTCGAGAACCTCGAGCCTCGATGGCGGGTCGACAACATGGGGATGACGGGGTGGGGGCTCGATCTTATGGTGCGCGCGCTGGAAGCGCTCGGGAAGAAGGCGCAGCCCACGGTCGTCGTTCTCGCGATCTATACGGACGATCTCACCCGCCTTTCACCCCGATACGTCGGCGTCGCGGGCAGGCCGTACACCAAATTCAAGCTCGTTGGTGGGAAGCTGGTTGACACGCCGCCATTCAAGCTCGCCTTCTGGCACCGGTTCCATCTGTCCGAGCTGCTGCGGGCGGTGAACGAGCGCCTGGATCCCCGTGCGCGAAACCGGTATCCGCTGAACGAGGCCCTGCTGAACAGGTTTCACGACCTGACGGCGGAACTGAATGCGACGCCGGTCGTCCTCTTTCTGCCAGGCCGAGTCGACTCCGCCGAAGATCGCGAGCGGCGTGCCTTTCTGCGCGAGTGGGCCGAGGCAAAGGGCGTCGTCTATCGCGACCTGACCGAGGTGGTGCACGGCCCAGGAGTGGAGGAGACATACTTCCGTTACAGTCACCACTGGAACGAACATGGTCATGAGCTTGTGGGAAGAGGGCTGCATGAGCTGCTGGCCACCAGCGTGCTGCGAGGCAAGGGTGCCGGCATCGAAGTGCGCACACTGCCACCGCCTTCGTGGCGCCAGCAGCGCTTCGACTACTGTACTGACCATGGCGACTCCGCTCAGGGGTCGGTGAAGTAACGGCGCCAGGCACGAAGCATGGCCAGCCACTGAGAGAGGCAGAGCCGAGTCCGATGCCCGGCCGAATCAACCGAGTACTGCTCATCGTCAATCCCAAGTCGCGGCGCGGTAGCCAGGTGCTGCGAAAGGCAACGCGGGCGTTGCAGGATGCGGGCGTCTCGCTGGATGTGATCCCCACGGACGCACCCGGCCACGGCGCCGAGTTGGCGGCGCACCACGGCGCGGCGTACGATGCCGTTTTCACCCTGGGTGGCGACGGAACCGCGATCGAAGTGATCGGCGCGCTCTCGCGGACGGGCCCGCCAGTTGGTGTACTTCCGGGCGGAACCGGCAACGTCGTGGCGCGGACTCTGGGAACGCCGGTCAACATCGGACGTGCCGTGACCGCGCTTCTCGCTGGAGACGAAGCCCGCATCGACCTCGGCCGGCTCGCAACCGGACAGCGGTTCGCGATCGGGATGGGCGTCGGTCTCGACGCGACGATGATCGCCTTCGCTCCAGGAAGATTGAAGCGGCGGATCGGCTTCGCCGCTTATGTAATCGGTGCGCTGCGAGCATTCATGAAGCTCGAAAAGTTCGACGTGCGGCTGACCGTAGATGGCGAGCTGATCGAGACGCGCGCGTCCGCCGTGCTCATCGCGAACTTCGGGACCGTGATGAACAACTTGCTGGCGTTCGGGGACGGCATTCGGCGCGACGACGGGCTGCTCAATGCGTGTGTGTACTCTCCCGGCGGGGCGCGTGATGCGGTGCGGATATTGTGGAAGATGGCGAGAAAGAATTTCGACCCGGATCCGTGCATCCTCTACAGGTCGGGCGCGAGCTTCCGGCTCGAGACCATACCGCCGCGTCTCGGCCAGGCGGATGGCGAGTTGATCGGCGATTCGCCGTTCGAGATTACGGTCGAGCCCCTCGCTGGGCGGGTGTTGGTGCCCCGACGGTGAGCGGTTATGTTACGCGTGGCGAGCGCGTTTACGGGTCGCCATTGCTATCATCGGGGCGTAGCGTAGCCCGGTAGCGCGCCTGCTTCGGGAGCAGGAGGTCGCTGGTTCAAATCCAGTCGCCCCGAC
>JACCRF010000150.1 GCA_013813715.1 Gemmatimonadaceae bacterium
TCCGGAAGATCCGCCAAGGTGGATCCGGCGTGTGGGGCAAGGTGACGATGCCCGGGCACCCCCAGCTCACCGACGAGCAGGCCTCCGCAATGGTCGCCTACATCCTGAGCCTCGCCGCCCCGAAGACGAGCGCGCCTTCACTCCCTGACCGGGGCGTGTATGTGCCTCCAGCTGGGTCGGGTGATGCGCCCAAGGGGGCACTGGTGCTGCGCGCAGCGTACACCGACCGCGGCGCGAACGGGATGCCCGCGATCACAAAGGAAAAGACGATCGTCCTCCGCTCGCCGAGCGTGGTGGTCGCGAGCGGGGAGCTCTCGGAGGGATTGCAGAAGCAGAGCGTGCCGGAGCTGCCGGTGCCGATCACCGTCGTGAATCGGTCGGGTGCGTCCGTCGCGTTGAAGCAGATCGATCTGACGGGCGTCGGAGCGGTGGTCTTCTCGGTGGTGGCGCCAGCACGGTTCAAGGCGACTGGCGGGAAGGTCGAGGTACATCTCGACTCGCCGACCGGTCCCTTGCTGGGCGAGAGCGAGCTGATTCGCCCGACCGGCGACTCGAGCGCGCCCCCGTCCCGACTTCACACGGCGCTCCGGCCGACGTCGGGATTGCACGACGTGTATCTGGTTTTCCGGAACCCCGATGCAAAAGGGGACCAATTCCTGTTTGGTCTATTGACGGCAACCTTCGAAGGAGTGCCGCGGTCGGGGCGCCAGGCTTGATGGCGATGCTCCGTCCACGCGGAATCGCCGGCGCTCAGGCGACTGCGAATCCCCTCACGCGCGCCTCGCGAGTGAAGCGGTGAAGCGGTCTCGCTGGACCTTCCTGTTCGTGGCGGCACCACTCAGGATCCAGGCCGGCACGGAGTCGGCGATCAAACCACTGGCGTTTTTTTGAGCCGGCCGCCGTTTATGGGTTGATCACGAAGCGTGGCGGCGTAGCCGTGTCACCGAAATGCCACGCCGTTAGGTAGGCCAACCGCAGGATCTTCGCCATCTTCGTATAGTTGATCTTGTCGGCCGTATCCGTCACGTGGTGGTAGTCGGGATGGAATCCCGTGAACCACCAGAGCGCGGGAACGTTCTTGAGTACGAAGGGGAATTGATCACTCCGGAAAAAGATGTTGAGCGCCGATTCGTGATCGAAGCGATCGTCCAGCACCAGCCCTACCGACGCATTCTGCGCGACGACCACCCGCTTGTAGTCTGGGCTGTAGTTCGCGCCGATCAGGTTGAGCCGATTGCTTGTTACCTTCGGAATGTCGATCAAGCCGTCCGTTTGCGGGGTCGGTGCTTCGTCGCGGCCAATCATGTCAAAGTTCAACATCGCACGGGTAGTGGCGAGATCGCGCACAGGGTGCGCCGCAAGAAAGTATGCACCCAGCAGCCCCCGCTCCTCGGCGGCAAACGAGACGAAAAGGATCGAGCGCTTCGGCTTCGCCACGTTCGTCTGGAATGCGCGCGCGAGGGCGACGACGCCCACCGTGCCGGACCCGTTATCATCGGCACCGTGCCACACCCCGTCGGTCGTCATTCCGTCGTGATCGTGGTGGCTACTGATGATGATCGTTTCGCCGCGCAGCGCGGGGGAACTTCCCTCCAGCAGACCACCCACGTTGTACGTGATCCCTTCCTTCACGTACTGGCTGCGCAAGTGAATAGAGAGGTCAGTATCCAGAAGGGGGCGTGATTGCGGCTTGAGATCGCGGTCGATGATCTCCTGCGCGCGCGACGGCGTGGTGTCGGCGGTCTTCATCAACTCCCGCGCGGCGCTGTCGGACACCAATAGAACCGGGATGTTGAGCGTGTCCTGCTGAAGCGCCTCTGACGGTGGCGGAAGCGAGCGAGTCGCCGAGCCCCCGATGCGCAAGACGCGCTGCGCGTTGGAAAGGTGGGTACGCTTGGGCTCGGGGACCACCAGCAGTGCAACGGCCCCCCGCGACTGCGCGGTGAGTGCCTTCCGGAACTGTGGACTTGACGCAAAGGCGTGGTACACAGTGCTAGGTGGCCTCGTTGCCCTCTCTGTCGGCTCCCATCTGATGGAAATTCCGGTCGCGAACGTGTCGGAACTTCGTTATCCGCTGGCGGTTGAAGGCGTCAACATATTCAATCGCGCCTGCCAGGTAGAGTCGGTGGGTCCCCGCAGCAATTTTGGCCAAGTCTTGTTGGGAGAGCGTCCCGCGTGGCATAGGCATAAAAACTTTCTGGCCAGGTCCCACAAGTGTGCGACCAATCTGGTCTCTGTCCAAAACAAACTCGGGAACTTGCCCGATTGGAAAGACTCCCCAAGCGCCGTTGACTTGAACATCGGAAGCGGGCGTCTGGCCAAAGTTATTAATGACCAGGTTGTAGCCGAAAAAGGTGTCAAGATTTATTCCGACGGTTTCGAGCGTGAACGGTCCGTCACGAGGCTCGATCGAAACAAGCAACAGATAGGCTCGAAGCTGTCGTTCGGCGGTGCGTTCCATCACGGCAACGGTCTCCCCCATGCGAGCCTCTTGCCTACGCATGACGCCAATGCTGTCGCTGAGCAGCCGCGTCTGAGAAGCCAGGGCGAGGAGCGTAATGGTAGACACGACGGCGGTCACAATCGCGAAAGACAGGGATATGTTCGCTTCCTCCCGTTCTTCCTCTATGCGGGCGGAGTCTTGGGCGGCTTTTGCTGCACTCTCGCCGGTATTCAAGAGTTTTACAGTAACAGGCGTGGTATCGCGTTGTATCTGTACTACGGGGGGATAGGCCTGATCCTGTTTGGCACTGTCTCTCTTTTGTGGGGCATTCGCCAGTGAGGCCAACGCAAGGGGAAGCAAAAGCGCGTTTAACATCGGAACCCCTCCTGGCTAACTTTGTACTTGACGCAAGGATTTGCGTTAGGTATAATAATGCATGTCCAAGATTGAGCGAAAAAAGCCCGGTAAGGTCGCTGGCGCAAGGTCAGAGATCGAGAAGCGCCTGCCATTGGCGTGTGCCGACGAACGAGCGGCGGTCGAGTTCATGGAAGAACAGCGGTGGAACGGTGAGCCAGCGTGCCCGAAGTGTGGCGTCGTCGGAGAATGCTACAAGATGACTGACGCGACGACGGGCGAGCGCAATGCGCGTTTCCTCTGGCGCTGTCGTGCGTGCGGCAAGCAGTTCACCGTAAAGGTCGGCACGATCATGGAGGATAGCCCCATCCCGCTAACGGCCTGGTGCTACGGCTTCTGGAAGGCGTGCAGCTCGAAGAAGGGCGTCTCTGCACTTCAGATCCAGCGCCAGACAGGACTCTCGTACAAAAGCGCGTTGTTCATGATGCACCGTATCCGCTGGGCAATGGGGCCAGCGAACGAAGCGGAATCAAAGTTGACGGGCGTTGTCGAGTTTGACGAGACATACGTAGGCGGTCGCCCGCGTCGCCGCAGCATGAAGGCTGACGGTGGCGTTCGGAAAGGTCCGGGCTGGGATTCAGCAAGCGCAAGACGCCCGTAGTCGGCGGGGTCGAGCGTGACGGTCGCGTAAAAGCTCGCGTAGTTGGGGACGTAAAAGGCGCAACGCTTGGTGCCCACCTCTTGAGCATGGTGGACACATCGGCGCACCTAATGACGGACGAACGGCGTGGGTATGTCGTCGTCGGTCGCGAGTTCGCAAGCCACCAGACGGTCAAACACGAAGCGGGCGAGTATGTGCGCGGCGACGTGACCACGAACCGCATCGAAGGTTTTTGGGCAGGACTCAAGCGCCAGTTGAACGGGACGCATCACAGCGTGAGCAAGAAGCACCTACACCGCTACGTCAGCGAAGTCGAGTACAAATACAACACCCGTCAGGGGAACGACGGCGAGCGCACTCGGCTCGCAATTAAGGCGGGGTGACGGCAAGCGTCTCACCTACAAGGAGCAGGTCGGAAAGTGACTACCGCGCCCTTGGAAAAGTCGTATATTGCAGACACGCAAGAGCGCCGGGGGTCGGGTGTAGAGCCCGATCACCCCGGTCGGCAAGACGTGGTCTTGGACACCGCATCAAGCCGAACCCGTGAGCTCGCCGTCGCGTTCACACAGGCCTCTCGCTGTTGGAGGGTTCGGGAATCGAACCCGACGGCACGTGGCTTCCAATTCCAGGCCGGTCCCAGACACCCCCCATCCCTACCGAACGGGCTTAAGGCGAAAGCTTTAGGCCCGTTCGTATATCTGTTAGCTGCCCTCCCCTTCGGATTCGGGATAAATCCAGTCAACAGTTGCCGTAAACGCGCTGATCAGGGCGGTGCGTTTCTTGGGCGTCAAGCCCGATCCCGCAGGTGGAAGTTCCTTCAGAATCCCAATGATGGCCGGGTGGATGTTGCTCGGAAGCTCCCCGTTTCCGCCGCCACCGCCGCCCGCTCCACCGCTTTGGCGAAGCGGTTGGGGGTTGCGGTCGATGACCGCAGGTGCGGGCGCAGCGACCGGCCTCGGTGTGGCTGCGGACGAAGTTCCGAACGGCTTCACCATCTTGGACCGGTTGCCACCAGCAACTCGGAAGAAGCCCGCCTGTTCCGCGGAATCGAGCATGATGCGGATGGTCGGCACTACCCGGTCCTTGACGACACTGTGCGTCTGCTCAAGAAGGTTGCGAAGACCTACATCCGGCGGCAGTGGTCGCCCGTTGTACTCCTCGAACACCTTCCTGAACAGTTCAATATCGAGGAAAGCCTCTACCTTTGCGCGGTCTGCATCACCCGGATCGACCTCGGCGACGATCTTCATACCGCGCTCCGAAACTCGGAGTTTGTTCCCGTCCTGCTCGATGAGGCCAAACATTCGGGCGGCGCTTACTCGAGTAAGAAAGCTCCCGTTCGCAACGCTCTTGTACCCGAGCAAGGTTGCGAGCTGGACTCGGTCAGATGCCCCGCCGTTTTCGTAGATGACCTTCGCCACCTTTATCGAGTCGTCGAGGTTGTAATAAGGAAAGGCCACGCCGGATTTCTGGCGCGGACCTCCCGCCTTGGGGTCAATTACCGCTTCCGCTACTGCTTTGATTTGAGCCATTTTACCGCCCTGAAGTAATGGGTGTTACCGGAGAAGAGTAACGATGTCCAGTAAGGAATCAAGGGGCGCCAGTAATAAAGTAAGAACTCCCGGTCCGGAGCCAGAGCGGCTGATCATTCCCGGCGACTGGAAAAGGGCCGTCGGTGAGTCGCTTACTCGCGGCAAGCCGCCAAAGAAAAATGCGATTGCGAAAAAGAAACGGCGCTCAAAGTAGGAGCGCCGACCATGAAACCATTTGAGCGGAGAGTGTCGTTTGCGTCAAGTCCACAGTTCCGGTGCCTTCACACGGTTGGTGGCGTGGCGCGTGTTGCCGGTGCCGTTGAAAACCGACCGGGGGTTGGTCTCTTCCGGCTCGTGCTCGAACACGAGGACGATCTTCCCTTTCACGTCGATGCCCGCGTAGTCATCGTAGCCTAACTCCGGCGCGCTGACGCCAAATCCAGCGAAAACAACGGGCGCCGTGATGTCCACCGGGCGCTTGAAGCCGCCAGAAATGTCGGCCCATGCGAATTTTTGTTCGCCGCCGCGGCGGCGGACCACGATGCTCGACTGTGCCGCGTCCGCACGATACTCGACAATCGGTACCGGCTGTATGTAGCTGTCACCGAACGCTGGCTTGAGCCCCGCCTTCTTGAACTCCGACGCGATCCACTCGATGGCTACCGCGTCGCCATTCTCAAGCGACATCCGCCCTTGCAGCGGATCGGAAGTGAGGAAGGTGAGGTCCGCCCGCAGGTCTCCCTCAGAGATCGTTCGGTAGCCTGGGGCGATGCGGGGGGGAACAGCGGTGGTCGGTCTGGCCGTCTGTGCGCCGCTGCCGCTGGCCGACAGCAGCAGCGGGAGCACGGCACAACAGCGGAGCGCGCGCGCGTTCATCCTCATACGATGAGTCCAGTTCCGGTAGGGGTGGCAACATAAAGTCGCCCGCGGGCTTGAGCCATGGGCCGGCGGACGCGAACAAGCACGAGCGGAGCGAACAGCAAGAATAACTAGAAACTAAATTGAATTGAGCCCTTACCGGTCCCGTACTTTGCCAACTCCTTTTTGAACGGCTTCATCGCGGAAGGCGTTGGCATGAAAGTGAGATGCTCTTTGAATGCTGCAAATGCGAACAGGATTCGCTTCTCTTCAAACACAGGCGATCCCCATTTAATGCCTTCCGTAGCTTCCGGCGCGACTGTCTTGAGAATTGCATAAATCTCGCGCAGCTTCTTGTGCGCTTCTTTGGGGGCGGAGTCTATATATTCGGCAATAGTTGTTGGTTTAGCCTTTGACATGGTTTTCCTCGAGCGCAACATCTGGCACCTAACGGCGTGCCGTTTTTCCTGCGCCGGACTCCATCGAGGCTGCGCTGGCGCAGTACAGCGAAGCCAACCTTTCGGGTGTGCGGCGTCTGCAGCGACGGCTTGTTAGTCGCCAACAGGGAAGCCTACGTGCGTTGTTGGGATTCAGGTTGATGGAGAATCATCCAAGACGTCCCGAACTTGTCGCGAAGCATGGCGAAGCGATTAGCGAACGGGGTCTGCTCCATCTTCATGAAGATCTCGCCGCCGTCCGTGAGCAGGGCATACACCCGCTCCGCCTCCGCATCACTATCCAGGGTGAGCGCAAGATATGCACTTCGCATAGGTTCGCTCTGCGGGATGTCCGCACCCATTAGTACAGTCGTGCCGATCTCGATGCGTGCGTGAAGGATCTTCTCCTTCCAGTCGGCCGCCACGCCCGGATTGGGCTGTTCCGCATGTCGGACCATCCCAGTGATCGTGCCGCCAAGGTGTTGCTCATAGAAACGGAATGCCTGCTCGCAGTTTCCGTGGTAATTCAGATAGATATCGAGTTTCATGGAGTCGCTCCAGTCTAGCAGTTGTTAGCGCCAACCGGCATTTCTCCGCCTGGCCGACGCGTCGCGTGCATTGCTGCCGCCTGACGCCCGGAGCTCAGCTGCCGGCGAACCCGATAGGCTGAGGGGGCACGGGCGCCGCAACTCCGCAGCTCGCCCGACACCTGCAGCACAAGGTTAGGCGACGGGTGCACTGATGTCAGGACGTTCACGCGTCATTCGCACACGGAAGCCGACGGCAATGACGATCGCGATGGCTTCGGTCAGGAGTAACGCCGGGAAGGTCTCGATCACCAGCCAGCCGATCTCCGCCACGACAAGGATGCCGGCGAGGTATGCGATGAGTCTCCTGGTGGGCGGCGGGGAGGACTTCCGCCAGAATTCCAAGAGCGCCGCCGTAAGTGGGAGCGGCGCGAGAAAGATCTCCCAGAGAGGGATGTAGATGCCGAATCCCCCGCACCCTTGGTCGTATTTCGCATCGCCCTGACATAACACCGCGAGATTGAACCACACCGCGGCTGCCACGAGCGCGAGATACGCGAGAGCGAACCAGAGAAGCTGTCGAAACGTCATGTCGGTGGTCGCCTTGAGCTAGCTGCAAGTGCGTCCGGATCTCAGCGGCGAATTAGCCAAACTCATGCCGGATCAGGAGTCAATAGCCTGCGTGGAAATCGAGGTTAATCTCTTCAGACCGCCTCTTCATGCCATGCCGTATGATGCCTATCTCTACCCTCGTTATGGGCGGCCCACAGAGGGCTCCCCTACTTCTGCCGCACGAGCACCAGCATCGTCGCGTTCTGCGCGCCCGGCGGCGTCACGAGCTGTCCGCCGATCATCGTCCGAAAGCCGGCGCCCGTGTTCGAGAGCCACAGCGTGTCGCCGCTGACGCGGAAGTGATATTTGTCGGATCCGCCCGACATGAAGTTCGGGCTCCGCGCGACGACCGGGTGAATTGTGAGCGTAGAGTCCGCGACCTCGTACGTCCCGGCGTTGGCGATGAAGGAATCGTACGCAGCGAGTTTCTCGGCGTCCGTGACACTATCCTTCGCGGCCAACGTGCGCG
>JACCRF010000006.1 GCA_013813715.1 Gemmatimonadaceae bacterium
GCGCTGGCTAATCCTGATGAATCGTCTGTGCCGCGACCTTTGTCGGTTCGTCCTCATGTCATGCTTCGCCGAAGATTTAGACGGACGAGTTCGACCACCAGATGAGTTCTAACTACCAGTAGTGTCAGGAGATCAGGTATGCTGAAGCGCGCCGAGGATCGGCTCAACCAGACCTATACGGCAGCGGTCGTGTCGATCCCTGAGGGGACGATGCCAGCCGCCGTTTGGGCTGGAGCCTGGTCACGAGCGACGGCCGAGCGCATGGGGCGGATGCTGCTGACCAGCGCGCAGCTCGGCGTGCTCCTGCTCGCGATGCACGCCTTCCAGCTCGAGAAGGCCAGCGGCATTCTCAAGCTCACGCCGCTGATCTTCGGCGGGTTCCTCGTGCACGCCGCGCTGCCACTCGCCTACCGCGCGCCCTTCTTCCTCGTACTCTCCTTCGCCGCGTTCGGGGTAGTGCTCGGCGTTCTTCAGGCGATTCTGCTCATCGCCATCGGGTTGGCCCTGATCGGCGTGTGCCACCTGCCGATTGCCTTGCGCTGGCGGATTCTGGTTCTCGCAGCCATGGGGGCGGGGCTCATCGCGCTCCGCGGGGCCTGGCTCCCGTGGGCACTACCGTGGGGACAGGGCCAATGGGCCGGCCGCGTGCTGCCCGTGCTCGGGTCGATGTTCATGTTCCGCCTTGTCATATACCTCTACGACCTGCGGCACGAGAAGGGCCGCGAAAAGGGCCGCGTTTCCATCTGGCGGCGCCTGTCCTACTTCTTTCTCCTGCCTAACGTCTGCTTCCTGCTCTTCCCGGTTATCGACTACCGAACGTACCAGCGGACCTATTACGACGGTGACCCGCTCGAGATCTACCAGCAGGGTGTGCTACGGATCTTCCGCGGCCTTACCCACATCCTGCTCTACCGGGTCGTCTACTACTATCTGGTGCCCGCGCCGTGGGCGGTGACGGATCTCGGGAGCGTGGTACTGTTCGTGGTGAGTGCGTGGCTGCTCTTCCTGCGCGTCTCCGGGGTGTTCCATCTGGTCGTCGGAGTGCTCGGCCTCTTCGGGTTCAACCTGCCGAAACCGCAACACCTCTATTTCCTCGCCTCAAGTCCCAACGACTTGTGGCCCCGGGCCAGTCTTTACTGGAAGGATTTCATGATGAAGGTCTTCTACTACCCGACCTTCAAACCATTGCAGAGGAGGTGGGGCCTGACGCGGGCACTGGTGGTGGCCACGCTTGTTGTGTTCGTCGCCACCTGGCTGCTCCACTCGTACCAGTGGTTCTGGGTGCTCGGGGCGTTCCCGTTCGGCGGCACCGACGCGGGGTTCTGGACCATCTTCGCCGCGCTGGTCTTGGCCAACTCGCTGTGGGAGCTGAAGCGGGGCAAGCGGCGCTCGCTCACTCAGCGGGCCACATGGTCGGCCAGCGAGGCACTGACGCATGCGAGCAAAGTTCTGGGGATGTTCCTGCTGATTTCGCTTATGTGGTCGTGGTGGAGTACCCGCGACACCGGCCGGTGGCTGTCGATCCTGGCAAAGGGAGGCGACAGTGCCTTCGGCGCCTATGCGATGCTCGGGCTCGGGATTGCCGGCATTCTGACGGCGGGCGTGGCGATCCAGTATGCGCTGACCCGCGGCTGGAGGTTCGGCATGGTCGATGATGGGCCGGCTGGGTTGGGCGGGTCATCCTACCGCCGCTCGGCGACGGTGACGAGCCTTGGAGGGTTGTTGCTGCTCGGCGCCAGCCAGCCGCAGGTGCAGCAGTTGGCGGGCGGACCGGCGGGCGGCTTTGTGGCGTCGCTTCAGAGCGAGCGGCTGAACCAGCAGGACGCCGAGCGCCAGCTCCGAGGATACTACGAGACCCTCCTCGAGACGGACGTGCCTACCTCGGCGCTGTCGGCGCAAGCCCAACCTCCGGCACAGACGACACCATCGACGGCCCGAAGCGACCGGAGGCCCCTGGCACAAACGGACGCTGTTCGATACACGGGCGACGCGCTGCTTTATGAATTGAAGCCTTCGTACGAGCTGATGTTCAAGCGTCGCCTGCTGCGGACGAACGAGTGGGGGATGCGGGACAAGGCGTACACGCTTGCGAAGCCGCCCGGTACATACCGGATCGCCCTGCTCGGCGGCTCCATCTCCATGGGCATGGGCCTGGGAGGGGAGGAAACCTACGAATCGCTCGTCGAGGAGCGGCTGAACCGGGAGCACGCGGGAGGACCGAATGCCCAGTACGAGATCCTGAACTTCGCCGTCGGCGGGTACGGCTTGGTGCAGCACGTGCTCGTCGCCGAACGCAAGATCTTCCGCTTCGAGCCCGATGTCGTCCTATATGCTGCCCATTCGGGCGAGTACCTGCGCACTCTCGATGTTCTGGGTCGTGTGATCCAGAGAGGCGCCGAGCTCCCCCCCTTCCTGCGCGATCTCGTGCGCCGGGCGGGAATCGAGCCTGGGATGGCGAGCGGCGAAGTTCGCCGCCGGCTGGGCAGCGATCCGTTCCCGCGCGAAATCGGAAAATGGGGCTACCGGCAGATCGTGGAAGCCAGCCGCCGGAATGGCGCCATCCCGGCGTGGGTTTTCGTACCACAGTCCCACAACGGCATCCAGCCACCGGAAACAATCGAGTACATGAGCGCAATGGCGAGTGAGGCGGGATTCGTCGTTCTCAACCTTGGCGATGCTTTCGACGGCCAGAGTACTGAGGAGATATCCGTCGCGCGGGGCGATTACCACCCGAATGCGCTGGGGAACCGGCTGTTGGCGGATCGCTTGTACGAGGAGTTGCGCGCGCACGACGGCGTGCTCAAGCTGGGCCTGACGGGCACGGGGAACCGACGCTAGTGCGGTCGCACGAGGAGCTCCACCGACCTTACACGGCATCGGTCGTGCCCATGCCCGAGCGGGCGGGTCTGACCGGCGTTCCCGCAAGGATCTGGGTACAGGCGACTTCCGAGCAGATGAAGCGGATGCTCCTGACCACCACGCAGCTCGGCGTGCTCCTGCTCGCGATGCACGCCTTCCAGCTCGAGAAGGCCAGCGGCATTCTCAAGCTCACGCCGCTGATCTTCGGCGGGTTCCTCGTGCACGCCGCGCTGCCAC
>JACCRF010000027.1 GCA_013813715.1 Gemmatimonadaceae bacterium
CGGTGCTCGGCGAGGATGCGCGCGGCCTCTTCGCGATCTGCCTTTGCGCCGGCAATCGCATCCTCGAGCGCCTTCTCACGCGCTTCCACCGCGGCGGTGATCGGCTTGAACGCGTAGCGAGAGAGAATGAAAAAGAGGAGGACGAATATGATGAGCGTCCAGAACATGAGACCGCCGTGCGGTGATAACAGTCCGCCCTTGGCGGCTTCGGCGCCCTGGCTGGCCGCCGCGGCTCCGTGTTCCTGGATCAGCATGAAGAAATTAGGCATAGACATTGTCGCAGCGGTGAGGGTTACGGCGGCTCAAGTTTTTTCACGCGAGCCGCCGCCTTAGCGGGTAATGGAAACGGTACCGGGTACCGGGTACCGGTTAAAACTTGCCCTGAATCAGGAACGACACGACGATCGCGAACAGTGCGGCACCTTCGATCAGCGCGGCGAAGATGATCGCGCCCGTCTGGATGCGGCCTGCCATCTCGGGCTGGCGCGCCATGCCGTCCATTGCCTGGCCGGCGAGGCGGCCGATGCCGATGCCGGCGCCGACAACCGCGATGCCCGCGCCGATGCCTGCGCCCATCTGCGCCCATGCAGCGGAGAACTCCTGATTGTATACCGCGGCCTGAAGAAGAGGAAAGATTGTCATCTTGAATTGCTCCGTATTTCTCGAAATTTCAGGTGGAAATCGCGCCACCTTGCGCTGCCCGTCAGCGGGAGCGAGTCCCAACGGGCTTCCCCGGCCGCTCAGCCGGGTACGCGGGCGTCACGCCCGCAGTGAAACCAAACGCCGATCGCCGCTAGTGCGCGCCCTCGCGGATGAGGCCGATGAACACGCTCGACAGAAGTGTGAACACGTACGCCTGAAGGAAGGCGATGAATACCTCGAGAACCATGATCGCGAGCGCCATGAGAAGAGGTACCGGCGCGAGCGCGTAGCTCCCGAACGTGAAGATGAGCCCGATCAGGGCGAGCACGACGATGTGGCCGGCTGTCATGTTGGCGAAGAGACGAATCGCCAGCGCGAACGGCTTGGTGAATTTTCCGATAAGCTCGATCGGCGTCATCAGCGGTGTCAGCAGCGCATTCATGATGAACGGCTGATCGCCTGGCCAATAGACGATGGTTTTGATGTAGCCTTTGCCGAGCGTGCGCATGCCAGCTAGCTCGACGACGAAGAAGGTGATGACCGCAAGCGTCGCGGTGACTGAGATGTTGCCCGTCGCCGTGGAGCCGTAGGGAATGAGTCCGAGCAGGTTCGCGAACAGGATGAAGAAGAAGAGAGTCAACAGAAAAGGCGCATAGCCTTCGCCGTGCTTACCGACATTGGGGAGGACGAGCTCCTGGCGGATATAGAGGACGAGGGCCTCGATACCGTTGGCAAATCCTTTCGGCTTTCCGCTCGCTGCGTGCTGCCGTTTGTGGGCGCGGGCGGCGAGGAGGAGTGTGCCGAGGCAGAGCAAAGCCGCGGCCAGGAGCATGACGACGTGCTTGGTCGGCGACATGTCGAGTGTCAGCGGCCCCAGGTGGATCGGGTCCCAGCGCGGCAGCTCGAGATGGCAGGCAAATCCCGGCTCGAGGCACGGATACTCGAGTGCGTGCGAGTCGGTAATGTGCGGGGTGATGATGTCCTGATTTTCAGCTTTCATATGCAAGCAGCAGGGATTCGAGCAGCATTGAGGCGAATAGGAAGACGGCGAACCCAACCAGTGCCGCGGTGAGCGGCAGGCCCAGCACTTTCGCGAAGAACAGCCCGTAGACCACGAGCACAGTGCCTCTCAGGATGACTCCGAGCCCCCATCCGACGAGGGCGTGTTGCCTGCCCGACCATTGCACCAGGCCGAACGCAGCCATTTGTACCGCTATCGCCAGTGCCGCGCTCACCTTGAGCGCCTGCCGTTCGGCGTCGCTCTTGAAACCCAGTGAGAGTAGCCAGCCGGTGACGGCAACGAGCGCGACGAGCATCAACGCGAATCGCGCGGTTGCCTTCACCTGGCAGTCACTTCATGCGCCGCCGTTCGTCGTCGGCTTTCTGGGCTGCGACGAGCCGCCGGTACATGCTGTAGAACGCCGCTCCGCCTCCGACGAACACGCCGATGAGGAGGAACAGGGGTGAAGTGCCGAGCTTGCGGTCGACCCATTGCCCCAGGAAGAGAAAGAGGACGAGGGATACCGCGAACTGGATCCCGACCCCGGCGAACGATCCGATGGAGATGCCTTCGGGCTGATTCCGGCCGTCGTGGTGGTTCCGCGGCTTCTCGGTCTCCGTCATTCCGGGGTGAAATTTAGGGGCTTGTGAAATTTTTCGCAAGCAAACGGGGAGATATACCGAAGGTAACCCGAAGTGATGTGGAAAAACGCAAGTTATGAAGCGAACGGGACTTAGGTGTTACTTGGCTATTGCATGATCGTCCATGTGTTGATAAGTTGCCCCCTCGAGTAAGAGAGATTGGATGTACACAGTCGCCCCCGCCCCCCGGCATCGTTTTGTAATGACAAATCGCGTCATCATTCCGCTGCTTCTTTGCGCGGCCTCCGTCGCGTTTGCGCGCGGGTCTACTGGCCGCAGGGAGAGCGTCACGGGGCCTGAGTTCACACGCGAGCAGGGGAAGGAAGCCCTGGCGGCGTCATTGGCGATAGATGGAAAGCGCGGACTGAATTTCACGCTCAACGTGCGCAACAATACGAAGCGGATGCTGGAGCTCAGATTCCCCAACGGTCAGACGCACGACTTTTTCGTGCTCGACGAGAATGGCAAGGAAGTATGGCGCTGGAGTGAGGGGAAGATGTTCACGCAGGCGTTACAGAACCGTCTTGTGAAGTCGAAGGAGACAGTCGTGTTCGCGAACCGGATCGATTCGTCGAAGATGCACGGGCGATACACGGCGGTGGCGGTGCTGACGAGCGACAATCATCCCGTGGAGCAGAGGGTTCAGTTCGCTGTGAGGTAGCGGGCCAAGGCAGAGATGTTTGGAGAAACCCCCGCGAATGCGGGGTTTTTGCGTTTCGGGATCATCGCTGACGCGTCGCTGACGCTGTTGTCGTATCTTGGCCTGATGAAGGTTGCGGATACCACGCCAATTCGCCTTTTCGTACTCGGCGATGCGCGAATCGAGACGTCGCGTGGAACCATCGAGCCGACTGCAGAGGTCTTGTTCGCTGCTGCGCTGTATTTGATCCTGGAGCGGAAGCAGCCGGTGAGTCGGCGGGCGTTGGAGGCGGTGCTATGGCCGTTGGAGCCTCAGAGCGCTGCCTGTCACAGACTACGCCAGACGCTTCACCGGTTAAGGCGACTCGGCGTTCCTATCGACGCGATCGGAAAGACCAACCTTGTATTTCGCCCCGAATCCGTAACAGCGGATTACGAGGACTTCTTGGCATCGAACGCGAGTTCAGATGTTTCGACTGATCACTCGCTGATCTTATTACCGGGTTATGAGCCTAGATTCTCTGCCCCCTTACTGGAGTGGCTCGATACTCAGAAATCCGAGATCGGCGCATCGATAGCACGCCTAATTCTCGGCGCGATCGCGAGTCATCGGACGCGGGCGCAATGGTCGAAAGTTGAGTCGAATGCGCATCGTCTGCTTCGCATGTCTCCCTACAACGAAGAAGCTAACCTTGCTCTCGCCGAGGCGTTTGCGATGCGCGGGGAAAAAATCGAAGCGGTCCGTATTCTAGACGGATATCTAACCGACGTAGGGAACGGCCCCAGCGATCTAAAGGTGCCAGCCGCAACCATGCGAAAACGCATCGCTGAAAGCATGCCGGCTCGACCACGCCTGGGGTTGGAAGAGTCGCTGATGGTGGGCCGAAGCCTAATGATGGAGCGATTGAGCACGATGCTTAGCGATGTGCGGGCTGGACATCGGCGGACATGCCTTATTTCGGGAGCGGCCGGAATCGGAAAGACCCGCCTGGCGGCAGAGTTCACAGCGTTCGCATCCCTCCAAGGGCTCCCCACACAAAGGGCGCTGTGCCGGTCTACCGATCCGCATAGGCCATTGTCAATATTTGTCGACTTAGTTCCTCGACTCCGGGCAATGCGCGGTTCAATCGGGTGCTCCCCGCAGACAATGAGTTATCTCGATCGACTAACCAAACATAGTCAGAATCCGTCGGTTGCGGCCGCCCAAGACGGGGAATCGGAATTCATACACGCTCGTGTTCAAAGAGCACTTTTTGATCTACTTGATGCAGTCCTAGATGAAACTCCGTTGATACTTCTCATTGAGGATGTGCATTGGATAGACTCATTGTCGGCGCAGATCCTAGCCGACATGCATGACTGGTCAGCCGATCGCGGACTTCTGTTGGCGCTCACAGGGCGAGATGAGCCTGCGGGCTGGCTCGCGCGAATTCCTGATCTCCACGATCTTCGGCTCGAGCCGTTAGAGGAAACCGACTCTTCCGAGCTCCTGCGCACGGTTTTGCGCAGGGAAGGCCAAGCCATGGGCGATTCCTATCTTGAATGGTGCATCCGCGTTGCGGAGGGCAATCCATATTTTCTTCAGGAGCTTGCCAACCACTGGATTGATACTCACCTCGAGGACTACGCTCCCGCCTCGCTGACGGCAGTATTGAATCAGCGAATCTCGCGACTGAGCCAGAGGGCGTTACAATTGCTACAGACTTGTGCAATTCTCGAGAAGCACGCGACGTTGGAACGGGTTGAGGCGCTTCTAGGAACAGTGCCTCATCAGCTGCTTGAAGCAATAACGGAGCTCAGCTCGGCTGGGATGCTTCTCCTGGAACGTGCAGATGGGCGAAACGGAGGCGCAGACCATCTCACTACGCGGCATGAGTTGCTGTCGACAGCATCACTCGCCAGGCTACCTAGCGCAAGTCGCGCATTCCTACACCGCCGCGCAGGAATAGTATTGGAACGGGAAGTCGAAACTGACATGTCGACGGCCACGATTTGGGACTGTGCCAAGCACTGGTTACGGGCGGGAGATTCGAAACGCGCGTTTAGTCTAGCAAGCCGCTGTGCACAGTATCTGGTTGACGTTGGCCTGCCGAGCGCAGCCGCAGAAGCATACGGGAAGGCTCTATTGTATTGTTCTGAATCCTCCGTTCGGCTAACTATCCTCGGCCACCAAGCGCGGGCGTACCAAGAGAGTAGTGAATGGGCCGCGAGTATTGCGGTAGTCAACGAGGCACGAGCACTGACCGGCCAATTGGGCTACGGTCAGCACCTCCATGATGACTTGGAACTGATTTCGCTAAGAGCTCGCTGGCGAACAGATCGCGCGGAAGAGGCGTTAGCCGCTAGTCTTCAGTGTCTTGCTTGCGACAGCGCCACGCCTAATCACCGCGTAGCGGCAGGTTCGCTCGTGCTTATGCTGCTGGACGTGACATGCAGGCATGACGACATCGAGCCCGCTTTTCAAACGATCGAGAGTCTTTCCAAAGAGCCGGGTGTTGACCGCTTGGCCTTGCTCGAAGCGAGGATGGTATTTCATACGCTTTGCGGGAACCTGCCTACGGCAATTGAGGCGGCCAATGAACTGATCGCGTCCGAACGCATCCGCGACAAACATGGGAACCTCTTTCGCTTCTTGTGCAATTCTTCGGTTACATATCGCACAGCGGGCCTGTTCGCCAACGCTGTCGGGGCACTGGAGGAGGCAGTCGCAATTGCCCAGCTTCACAGGGCTCCGAGTTCTCTCTCTCGGGTCATACCCATGTTGGCACATCTGGCGCTCGAGCGGGGTCTAGTGGAAGAAGCACGCAGCTGGTACGAGTCTCTCGTTCGGCAACCGACCAATCGAAGCGATGTCTACGTTTCGCTAGATGTTGGCGCTCTAGGAGCGCGATTCGCGTTACTGGATGGCGATCCATCGCAAGCCGCTAAACATTTCCAGCGATCGCTCGATGAGCTCATAGTCGATCGGTTGGGGCAGAGACGGGTCTACGGATTAGCGCTCTATGTGGCGATAGAAATGGCGGCCAATCGCGCCTTGACCGACTCCGCCCTAGAAGCGTTTGAAGCCGCTCATATCGCTTCCCGCCGGTGTCTTCACCAAGCGTTCGCGGCAACTGTCCTCCGCCGCGCGCTTCATAGCAGGGGTCAATCGGAAAGAGCGGAGGAGCTTTTCCGAGACTACGCCGGTACGTATCGACGTGAACGATGGGCGCCAGTCATCGCGTCTTGACGCCCGGACAACCTGCACGCCAATCAGCTTGCGAGCAACGGCGACGATGCGACCTTTCGAAGCTCCTGACCCACGATAACTGGTGCCAACGGGACGTCTTGATCGAAAAGCCGTGCGTATACGGGGCTCGTGAGCAACTTGTCGCAGATGCTAGGATCGAATTGTCTGGCCCGCAGCTTCAGAAACTCGGCGCGAACCTGAGCCTCCGTTAGCGCCGCTCGGTACGGTCGATCGGTCGTCATCGCGTCGATCGTATCTGCAAACATGATGATTCGGCTTGCCACTGGAATATTCTCGCCCACCAGCCCGTCGGGATAGCCCGTGCCGTCCCAGTTCTCGTGGTGATTCCGGATTGGCGCGACGACGTCACTCAGCTGCGATACTGTCCGCACTAGTTCTTCGCTCTTGATCGGATGAGTTTGCATCACCGCATTCTCGTCAGCCGTCAGGCGTCCAGGCTTGCTCAGAATGGGCGCGAAGACTTCATGGATTTTCCCCACGTCGTGAAGCAGAGCGGCTATGGCCACCCGCTCAACTTGTCTCTCTCGAAGTCCGATCGCCTGAGCAATCAAGCGTGCGTTACGAGCCACCCTCCGAGAGTGGCCAGAGGTGTACGGATCCCGTGCCTCGATCGCCGCCACCATTAGTTGTAGCAGCTCATGGTTAGTCCGCTGCAACTGCCAGTTAACCTTGTTTAATTCCCGCAAACCCAACGCTGGAATCATAAACGCCACTGCGCCGATCGGACCCCAATTGACATAGAACCAGGCGAAAACATAGACGAAGGGGAGGGTCAGCAAGTCCGCGACGACGGTCACCTTTGCGCCACCCCACCATACGGGACCGAACGGCCTGTCTTCGCTTATTGCGATGGCTCCAGCCAGCGCACCGGAGTTCAGAAGCGCGAAAGCAGCAAGAGCGGCAATGAATGCGGGAAAATTTACGTCGGCCGTCGTCTTTAGCGGGGTACCACCCAAGTAACGATAGGCTAACGTCGCAATCGCGACCCAGAACATTGCCTGAGCTACGTTGAACGTCGCCTTTATCGGTTTCCGGCGACTAACGAGCTCGACCACGATCGTTGCCACACCGACACACAGCACAGTGATCCATGTTGGCGCAACGATTACTGATGCCAGCATTGGCAGAAACGCGATCGATCCGGCCTCACTTTCTGCCGTCTTCTTATAGGCGAGCATGCCGCACAATCCACTCAATGCGGCAAAACAAATCGCAGCGCGCAAATGCGGCACCGGTAAGGCCGGGTTAGTAGCATAGACCCAGCCGGAAGCAAGTGCCGCAAGAACGACTAAGGTACCTACGTACGCGCTAATCCGATTCGACATAAGAGCGAAAAAAAAACCCCCACACCTCAGGTTCAAGTCCAAACGCCGTGATCTGCTAGGGACAGAATACCTTTGATTAGCGAAGCAAGATATGCCATTTCGCGTCACCCCCCGTAACGTCTGTCGTAACTCAGCGCTCGCTGTGA
>JACCRF010000059.1 GCA_013813715.1 Gemmatimonadaceae bacterium
GGGTACCGGCTAACCTTACCCAATGCCCAACGCTTTTCTCACCCGGCGCGTGACATTCGCCGCCGCGCACCGGTATCGCCGGCCCGAGTGGTCTGACGCGAAGAACGAGCAGGTCTTCGGGCCTTGCGCGTGGCCCAGCTACCACGGTCACAGCTACGCGTGCGACGTCACCGTCCGCGGCCCCATCGACGACACAACCGGCTTCGTGATGGATCTGGCCACGCTCGATGCGATTCTTAGCACCGAGGTGCATCAGCGCTTCGACCATCGCAATATCAACCTCGACGTTCCGGAGTTCGCCGAGGGCGCAATCATTCCGACGGGCGAGAATCTCGCTCGATTCATTTTCGGGAAAGTTCAGGCCGCGCTGCCGCAGGGGATCGCCGTGACCGAGGTGACCGTTGCCGAGGGGTATGGGTTGAGCGCTTCGTTTCGCGCCGAATGAGGATGTCGCTACGGCTGGTTGCCACGTTCGGTGCGCGAGTCGGGGTAATCGCGCTCGCCGCGCTCTCCGCCTGCATGCCCCCATCGGGATCCCGGCAGGGTCAGGTCGTGGTCAAAGCGCCGCGCGAAGTGTTGACAGGGTCGATCGATTCACTCCTCGCCGATTCGCAGTTCAGGGGTGCGCAGCTCGGCGTTCTCATAGTGAATCCGAGAACGGCCGATACTCTCTACTCGCAAAACGCCGGCAAGCTGTTCATGCCTGCGTCGAACCAGAAGATCCTCACCGGCGCCGTCGCCCTGGCGCAGCTCGGTCCCGAGTATCGCTACCGCACGGCAATCATGAAACGCGGCGCGCTTCGGGAAGGCGCGCTCGAGGGTGATCTCGTTGTTGTGGGCAACGGCGATCCGACGCTGAGCGATCGGGTGCACGGGGATGCGATGGTGGCGATGGCCGCAATCGCGGATTCTCTCGCGGGGAGGGGATTACGGAGCGTCACCGGCAAGCTCGCCAGCGGCGGTGATGCGTTCCCCGACGCGATCTACGGCTACGGCTGGGAACTGGACGACCTGACGTCGAGCGGTGCGCCGGTTGACGAGCTGCTGTTCGACGAGGGAATGGTCAATGTGCTGCGGCGAGTCGGTCTCCGCGATAGTGTCGTGGAGACCGGCACTAGCGATCCGACCCGGGCGTATCTGGCGGCCCTCGACACGGCATTGCGCGGCCGCGGAATTACCGTCGCCGGTGGCATCGCCGACTCCATAGTGACGCTGGATGCGGGACTCGACACTCTCTACGCGTTCTCGTCTCCGCCACTGCGCGAGATACTGCGCCATTTCGAGAAGCCGTCGCAGAACCAGATCGGCGAGATTCTAATCCGGACACTCGGCCGCGAGCGTGCTGGGGTTGGAATCGCCGACAGCGGGGCTGCCGTGATTTCGCGGCAGCTTCTCGCGTGGGGAGCGGAGAAGGACGGGTTCGTCGTCTACGACGGGAGCGGCCTGTCGCGGCACAATCTCGTTTCACCCGAGACGCTGGTGCGGACGCTCGTCGCGATTCAGCGGGATACCGCATTCTCTGCTTTCTACGACGCACTCCCGATTGCGGCGACCGACGGCACCGTAAGGACGCGGATGGCGGGGACGGCCGCCGCGGGTAACATGCATGCGAAGACGGGAACGCTCGAATTCGTGCGGTCGCTCTCCGGGTACGTGACAACCGCCGACGGCGAGCGGCTCGTGTTCAGTCTTCTATCGAATCATTTCATTGTTCCGGTTGACGCGATCAACCGCTTCCAGGATGCCGTCGTGACGGCGCTCGCGAACTACCGAAGCAGCCCGTCGCGTTGATCACCGTCGCCGAGGCGAGCGCGCGGATTCTTGAGTGCATCGAGAGAATGCCGTTTGAGACCGTTGCCCTTGCCAACGCCGCGGGGAGAGTGCTCGCAGGCGGAATTGCCGCGCCAATCACGTCCCCGCCCTGGGACAACTCTTCGATGGACGGCTACGCGGTGCGCAGCGCAGACCTCATTCCGGGCATCGTCAACGGCCCTGTGCGCCTCCGAGTGGTAGCGGCGATTGCGGCGGGGAAGTTTGCACCTCGGCCCCTCTGCGGTGGTGAGGCGATGCGCATCATGACCGGGGCGCCAATACCGGAGGGTGCGGATACCGTGATTCGAAAGGAGGACACCGACGAAGGGACGGACACGGTATCCGTCGGCAATCTTCGCGACCTGGGCAGGAACGTCAGGGCTGCGGGGGAGGATTTTCGCGCCGGCGATGCATTGCTGGCGGCGGGTCAGATGCTGCGCGCGCCACAGCTCGGAGTACTCGCGTCGGCCGGCGTTCGCTCCGTCGAAGTGGTGCGCGCGCCGCGCGTCGCGATAATCAGCTCAGGCGACGAGCTTGTTGAGCTGGACGATTTCACGCCCAAGCTCGCCGCGACAAAGATCGTGTCCTCGAACTCGCTGACGCTTGCGGCGCTCGTCCGGGAAGCCGGAGGCGAGCCGGTCTATCTGGGAATCGCGCGAGATGACCCCGAGAACCTTCGCGAGCTGCTCGAGCAGGGGCGCGGGTGCGATCTCATTGTGACTTCCGCCGGCCTATCGGTCGGCGATCACGATCACGTGCGCGGGGTTTTCGAAGCTCTCGGCGGAAAGCTCGGGTTCTGGCGCGTGCGCATGCGGCCCGGGGCGCCGCTGGCTTTCGGCACACTCGGCCGGATCCCGTGGATCGGACTGTCCGGCAATCCCGTATCGGCGATCGTGACGTTCGAGGTGTTCGTTCGCCCGGCTATCCGGAAGATGCTCGGGCTTTCGCGGCTGTTCCGACAGACCATCCCCGTTCGCGTGGAAGAGCCGATCACGCTGAATGCGTCGCTGATGCATTTCCTCCGTGCGTTCGTTGTCCGCGCCGACGACGGATCGTACGCGGCTAATCTTGCCGGCGCGCAGAGCTCTGCGGTGTTGACCTCACTGGCGCGTGCGAACGCGCTGCTGATTCTGCCCGGCGACAAGAGCACCATCGAAGCAGGTGAAACTCACCGGGCGATGCCACTCGGCGACGATCTCGATCTGTCTGACGAGCTGAGACTCACATGAAGAGCGGTTCGACTGTCGATCTGTCCGGCCTCGAGGACGACGAGCTGGTCGAAGCGCTGGCGATGAGATTCGACACTGCGGTAACCGATCTCGATGTCGGCGGCCGGGTGGTGCGAATCCTCCGTCCCCGCAACTCCGACGATCTCATTCGCGAGGAGGATTTCGTCATGGATGAGCGGCTGCCGTACTGGGCCGATATCTGGCCGAGCTCTACGATTCTCGCGGAGAGGTTTGTGTGCGGGGAGCTAGGCGGTTCACGCAGCGGTGATCGCATCCCGCGCGGGCTCGAGCTCGGATGCGGAGTGGGCCTCGTCACCACGGCGGCGATGATCGCCGGCTACGACATGATCGCGTCGGATTATTACACGGACGCGCTCGCGTTCACACGAGCGAACGCGTTTACCGCACTGGGCCGTTCGCCGGTCGTCCGCATGATCGACTGGCGCCACTTTCCCGAAGACGTTGGCGAGCTCGACCTCATCGTCGCCTCGGATGTCCTCTACGAGAAGGAATACGCTCGTCTGTTGCCCGGCATATTCAGGAATGCGCTGGCGCCCGGCGGGATGGCTGTCGTTGCGGATCCGGGCCGCGTTGGCGTGCCCGAGTTCATGGAGAGCTGCGGCGATGCGGGGCTCGAGGTGCGATCCAAGGTCACGTATCCTTTCGAAGCAGAAGAGATCAAACAGAAGATCGATATCTATCAGATAGCGCAGGTCGTCGTTCCGCTGGCCCCGCTAACCAGATGAGAAGCTCGCAGTGGCTTGTCGCGGCCATCCTTCTGCCGCTCGCCGCGACCGTTCTCCCCTTCGCGGCCGTCGCCGTCGCGGAGGCAGTCGGCCCCCGCGTCGGCCCCGGCATCGACGCTGAAACAGCGGAAGTCGTATCGAAGCGTGCCCGATTCGGAGCGACGCTGCTGAACGGCGGCCTCGCCCGGCTCATCTTTCCGGCGGCGGTGACCGTGCGCGTGTGGCGTGAGCCCGGACATTGTGGCCGCGCGTTTCACGAAGCGAACGACGGCGGGCCGCTGGTTGATTACCGAGCGACCGTCGTGCGGCTCACCTGGTTCGCGATTCCCGCTGGAAAGATCCACTCGACGTGCGGAGGCGACTCATGGAGCCGCGAAGCTCCGTGACTGCTACATCAGCCGATACTTCGGCCCGCTCTCCCCTTCTCTGGGTGTCCACCGCGGCCCGATCACGTCGGTCGCCTTGCAGTCGATGCAATTCGCGGCGCTCACCACCAGCCGTTCGCCGTCGAGCTCGTACACGCCTGCGGGGCACATATGGACGTACAACTCGGCCACCGAGGGCGGAATGTCCTTGCCGATGATCAGGTGCGATGGGATGTCGTCGCGTGTCGCGTTGCCCGACTTGAAGTTCGCGTCGAGCTTGCTGAAGGTGAGCTTGCCATCCGGCACAAATGGCTCCGCAGGCACCACGTCACGCCCCACCTGCGAATCGGGCTCGGAATCGATCTTTCCGCCGGGAAACGCACCCTTGGTCAGCGTCATCAATGTCGCTTTCATGCCGCCGAGGTAGAGACCGCCGCTTTGGAACGCGAGGCGCATGTTGCGCCGCTCGCGCAGATCAGACGTGATGTAGCTCGCGTCCACCAGGGCATCGTAGCGGGCCATCGTGTTGTCCGATACCTCGCCCTTCTTGAGGGCGTCGAAGATGGCGCGCGCCGCGTACATGCCGGACTGCATGGCGTAGTGGATCCCCTTCAGGGACGCAACCTCGACGAAGCCCGCCGCATCGCCGACGATCATGACGCCATCGCCGTATCTGCGGCTCGGCAGTCCGTAGAATCCGCCCTCCGGAATCGTCTTCGCTCCCCACTCGACCATTTCTCCGCCCTCGAGATACTCGCGAATCAACGAGCTGGTCTTGAGCCTCTGGAGCAGAACATGGACGTCGAGCGTGGTTTGCCGGTAATCCATTCCAACGACGATCCCGATGGCGACGAGGTTCGGCGTGAGCGGATACATGAAGCTTCCGCCGAATGCATCGTCGGGGAGTGGCCAGCCGAGCGTGTGGACGATGGCGTCGAGCGGCTTCTTCGTTTCCCAGATTTCCTTCACGCCCAAGGCGTAGATCTGCGGATTGTCGGAGGTGATACCGGCCGCGACCATCCATGCCTGAGAGAGAGACCCTCGGGTACCTTCAGAAAGAACCGTCACGCGCGCCGCGATGTCAGTCGGAGGAGTGAAGCCGCTGCCCTGCGATCCATCCCGTAAGAGGCCGGATGGTGTGGTTCGCACTCCAATCACCTTCTCGCCGTCCATGACCAGCGATTCGACGGGAAACCCGGTGAAGATATTGACACCCACACCTTCGGCTTTCTCGCCGAGCCAGCGTACTATCTCGGAGATTGACGCGATGTGATAGCCGTGGTTCTGCATCGTCGGCGGCGTGGGAATGCGCTGTGCGCGGCCTCCCTTCATGAAATAGACGCGCTCATTGCTGACGGGCGCGCGGAAGGGGAAGTCTCCATCTTTCAGATCTGGGAACAGCTCGCGAAACGCGATCGGGTTCACGACAGCGCCCGACAGCGAATGCTCGCCGAGTGCGGCGGCTTTCTCGAGCACTGCAATCTGGATTTCGCCGAGTGTGCCGCCGGCTTCGTTGTCCTGTCGGACAAGGCGCGAGAGCTCTATCGCGCCGGCCAAACCGGCCGGACCTCCGCCGACGAAGACGACATCCATTGGCACCGCCTCGGAATCGAGCGGTTCGCGGACTATGAACCTGTTCGCGGGCAGCGGCGGCTGGTATTCACTTGGCAGCACGTGTAGTGCGCGGCCGTTCCCTTCCGCCATCAGTGGCCCTTCCGCGCTTCGCGCACCGCGGCCGTCAGCGCGGGCACGACCTCGAAGACGTCGCCCACTATTCCGTAGTCCGCGACTTTGAATATCGGCGCGTCCTTGTCCTTGTTGATGGCGACGATCGTCTTCGACGTTCGCATGCCGGCGAGGTGCTGCACCGCGCCCGAGATTCCGACCGCGATGTATAACTGAGGGCTCACGAGCCGGCCTGTCTGCCCGATCTGGTCGGAGTGCGGACGCCAACCGTCGTCGGTCACCGCGCGCGTGGCACCGACGGCGGCGTTGCCGAAGGCGCTCGCCAGGTCTTCGACGATGTTGAAATTCTCAGCGGCTTTGAGACCGCGCCCGCCGGCGACGATCACCGGCGCTTCGGCAAGATCGAGTTTGCCCTTGCTGCCCTGTACCAGTTCCTTCACTACGACGCGCGCGGCGGAAGGATCACCGACGGGGGAAACATTCTCGACCTTTCCCGCCTTCGGGTTCTGCTGCGGTGCATAGGTATTCGGGCGAAGGGCGACGAGCGCTGGAGTTCCGGCGATGCTCACCGTCGCCAGCACTTTTCCGATGTTGACTGGATGCTTCGCGATAAGCGCATCTCCGTTCAGCTCGACCGCGGTGACGTCGGTGACGATACCGGTGCGCAACTTTGCCGCGACGCGCGGCGCTAGATCGCGCCCTTGCGCCGACGTGCTGAACAGTGCCGCACGGTATCCGCGCTGCCTGACCAGATCAGCGGCAAGGTCGGCTGTGGCTTCCGGATTGTACTGAGTGAACGCTTCGTGCTCGCAGACGAGTACGACATCGGCTCCGTGATTAGCGAGCTGCTCCGACTTCGCGGC
>JACCRF010000056.1 GCA_013813715.1 Gemmatimonadaceae bacterium
GCCGAGAACACGTACCAGCCGAGCATTCGCGACATCGGCAAGAAATTCCACATCAAATCCACGAAGACCGTTTCTGATCTTCTGCAGTCGCTCGCCAGAAAGGGGTTTATCGAGCGCGACCCGGCGCGGTCGCGCGGGGTGCGGCTGCTTGGTTTCACCGGGGGCGCCAAGACGAAGCCGGTTCCCTTTTACGGACGCATCCACGCCGGCGAGCCCGCCCTCTTGCCTGAGAATAAGGAGGGCTACATCACCATCGACCGCCGCTTCGTGCCCGACGAAGAGATCTATTTCCTGAAGGTGAAAGGCGACAGCATGATCGGCCGCGCGATCAGTGACGGCGACTTCGTCATGGTCAATCCGGCCGTGAAGGCGAAGGAGAACGACATCATTGCTGCGCGCATCGGGGACGAGGCGACGATCAAGACCCTCACTCACCAGAACGGCGCCGTCGTGCTCGAGCCGGCAAATCCTGCTGAGCGCGAGATCGTCGTCAAACCCGGCGAGGATTTCGGGGTTCTGGGCGTGATCTGCGGCGTCTTCCGCCCGTTCGTTGCGATGGAGGCGATGACGGATTCGATGCCAAGTCCGACCTAGCGAGGCGCCTGGGTAGGCGCGGTCCCCTTCGGCGGTACCTGCGCGTCCGGCTGATCTGCAGGACGCGCGTTTTTTTCGGCCTGCGCCCGCTCACGCTCCTTCCGCTCGCGGATGCTCTTCACCGCCTTCTTGAAGTCCACCTCGTTCATCCCCTGGCGTGCGTAGCGGCGAATATCCGCGTTGAGCTGATTCTGGAGTTTGTTTCGCTCGTTGAGCGTCGGGTTCCCTGTCATGTTGATAGGAAGAAGCCCGAGCAACGCCGTCGGAATGGAAACCTTGCCCAGCCGGATGTACTGCGGGTCGAGCCCATACTTGCGCCCGTCTTTCTCAAATGTCCAGTCCTTGGGATCGCGCTGGCGTGCCGCAATCGCGACCGAGTCAACAAACGGCGCGACGATCGACGCGACGACGCTGTCGAGCCGTTCCTTCGCGGTCCTGGGCGCCGAGACGATGTTACCCGGCGCAGTCCACAACCGTGGGTCAGAATATGTCGGCCGGATCCCGCGTGCCGGGCCGCCAGTACCAGTAAGAGGCCCGCTTCCTTCTTCCAACTGTCGCGTTACGGGTCGCGTGGGCGCAGGAGAAATCCCGGTCGGCACTGTGGCCGGTGCCACGAGCCGGCGCGGCTGAGTCTTCGACACGGGACGCCCGTCACCGCCACTCCTGCCTTCGACCGGAGTGCCAGTCGCCTTGGGAAGAACGAGGAATCCGATACGCTCGGCTGGCACCGCAGGCGATTTCGCGCGTCCGAACACGAGGAGAAACGCGGTCGGCGATATGAGAAACCGGGCGAGCGCCAGCACAATTGCGGCGTGGATCGCGAGAGAGGCCAGGAAGTGGCCCGACGTCATGCGCTGGCGAAGCGTCGGCTTCACTAGCGGCGCACTCGAGCCACGGGGCCTTTTCATCTACCAAAGACGCGAAGGAAGACGGACGCAGATACGCACCGAACGCGAGGCCGGGTCACGCGCCGACGCTCAGGCGCGATAGTACCCTGCCGGCCCGCATCGCCGCCTCGCGGATTCGATCCGGCGAGGTCACGAACGAGACGCGGAAGAATCCTTCTCCGCCTGCGCCAAACGACGAGCCCGGCAACACAATCACACCTTCTTCCTCCATCAGGAATTCCGCGAACTCCGCGCTCGGAATGTGCTCGGGCAGCGGAATCCACAAATACATGGTCGCCTTCGGCACGTCGCAGTCGAAACCATTCTCCCGGAATGCCGCGACCGCGGCGTCGCGCCGTTGCTCAAAGACCGCGATGTTGTTCGGAACGAATTCATCCGAGCTGTCCAGCGCCGCCGCGGACGCGGCCTGCACTGCCATGAACGCGCCGGTATCCACGAACAGTTTGACCCTCGCGAGGGGGCTCACGAGCTCGGCGCTGCCGACTGCCCAGCCGCATCGCCATCCGGTCATGTTGTATGTCTTCGACATCGAGTGGAACTCGATCGCAACCTCGCGGGCACCGTCTACCTCGAAAATGCTCGGCGGACGATATCCGTCGAACGCCATCTCCGAGTAGGCATTGTCGTACACCAGCAGGATGTCGAGTTCCCGGCAGCGGCTGACAACCGACTCGAGGTATATACGGGGGGCAATGGCCGCCGTGGGATTATTCGGATAGTTCAGGTAGAGGATCTTCGTTCGTTCGAGCACATCAATAGGAACGTCATCGAGATCGACCAGAAAGCCGTTTTCGGGGCGCAGGACGTAGCGATATGGCTCACCCTGAGCGAGTTGCGTTCCCCCGACGTACGCGAGATATCCCGGTTCAGGAACGATCGTGACGTCGCCGTCCTCCGCGTAAGCGAGCGCGACGTGCGAGATCCCTTCCTTCGATCCGATGAGGGGAACGATCTCGCGCAGTGGATCAAAGCGCAGCCCGAATCGTTTTTCCATCCAGCGCGATATGGACTCGCGGTACTCGACGAGGCCGAGCCCGAAGCCGTACCGGCTCATCGCCGGATTCTTCGCGGCTTCGGCGAGACGGGTGACGGCTGTCGGGGGCGGGGCAAGATCGGCATCGCCGGCACCGAGATCGATGACGTCCATGCCGCGGGCGACGAGCTGCCGTTTCTTCTCGGGAAATTTTCCCAGCGGATACTCGGGGAGCGCGAGCAGGCGCTTCGTGCATCGCGGCACTAGGCGCGGCTCCGCACCGGGTTGCTCACCATGCTCAGTCCTTCCACCTCGACCTCGACGACATCGCCGGGTGCGAGTGGCCCGACGCCCGCCGGAGTGCCCGTGGCAAGGATGTCTCCCGGCTCGAGAGTCATTACGTGCGACACGTACGACAGCAGCATTGCTATCGGAAAGACCATCTCCGACGTCGACGCGCGCTGGCGCTCTTCGTCGTTGACGCGAGTGATAACGGTCAGGCGGGTGAGATCGCGCGCTCCGGTGGCGACATTGCCGATCGGACAGAACGTGTCGAAGCCCTTCGCGCGCGTGAACTGAGTGTCCTTCCGCTGAAGATCTCGCGCCGTGACGTCGTTGAGGGCGACGATTCCCCTGATGCCGCGAACGGCGTCGGACTCGCTGGCACGCGCCAGCGTGTCGCCGATCACGATACCGACTTCACCCTCGAACTCGACTCGCTCCGATTGTTCCGGAAGCACGATTGCGTCGCCATCTCCGATGACGGAGGTCGATGGCTTGAGAAAGATCAGCGGCTCCGTCGGAACCTCGTTGCCGAGCTCTTTCGCGTGCTCCCGGTAGTTGCGGCCGATGCAGACGATCTTGCCCGGCCGTGCGGTGTGGTGCACATCCGCCGGCGGAATGCCCCCACCGGTCAACGGATCATCGAATGTCAGGTCCGACATTATCCCTCCTGGTGCCCGTGACCGTAGAACTCTCGCAGTTGCCTGGAGATTTCTGCCCACTCTAATACTATCCGTCTCGCCGGCGGAAGCGCGCGCATCAGCACGTCCCCGTACGACTTGGTGACGATTCGCGGGTCTGCGATGACTATCGCACCGCGGTCGGTCGACGACCGGATGAGGCGCCCGAAGCCCTGCTTAAGCCGAAGGGCTGCGTGCGGCACCATGTATTCCGCGAACGGATCGCCGCCACGCTCCTGAATCGCCTCGCAATGCGCCGCGGTGAGCGGCTCGCTCGGAACACGAAAGGGCAGCTTTGCGATGAGAAGCCCGCGCAGAGCATGGCCGGCAACGTCAACTCCTTCCCAGTATGACGAGGTTCCGAGCAGAACGGCGCGGCCGGATTCGCGAAATCTCGCGAGCATCGCATCGCGCGATTCCTCGCCATGCACGAGCACGGGCCTCCCGGTTGGCATTCCGCTGGCGCGCAGCTCCACGGCGGCCTGCTTCACGTCCCGGTGACTCGTGAAGAGGACGAAGATTCCGCCGTCCGACGCCTGCGTGAAGTCCGTGACCATCCGCATCACCGCGCGAAAGTGGCCGGCCGCGTCGGCGTTCGGCGGCGGTGTATCGACCGGAACGGCGAGAATCGCCTGAGTGGCGAAATCGAACGGCGACGGGAACGACTCGGTCACCGGCGGAATGGCGAGCTGATCCACGCCGAGCCGGCCCGCCAGAAAATCGAAACGCTTGTCGGTCGCGAGAGTGGCGCTGGTCACGATCGCCGTCTTCACCCGGCTGAAAAGATCATCGCGCAGAATCGGAGCGAGGTCGAGCGGCACCCAGGTAACTGCAATGTTGCCCTCGCGGCCCCGCGTCTCGACCCACCGAATTCTTCTGTGCGCGTCGTTGCCCGCGTCGAGCGCGCCGTGCAGCGCGCCAGCGAGACCCTCGAGGCGCCGGCCGACTCCGCGCAGCTCGTTCGCTATCGCCGCTGTCGCCTCATCGCGGATTACTTCCGCCTCCAGTCGCTCGCGCACCATCGTCAGCGTGTCGTCGAGAATCGCTGTCTGCCCCAGCAGGTCGGACAGCGCGCCGGCGAGCCCGGCCCGCCAGATAGGATCCGTCGAGAACTCGTCGGTCAGGCGCACCACCGGCTGACCGTTCTCGCGGAGGAACACTTCGAGAAGGTCGAACACGATACCACCCTTTTCTCTCGAAGCGTTGACGGCGGGAAGGATTATCGCCTGGAGCAGCTCCATGCTGGCCTTGCTGAACATGTCGCCCTGCCGCGCACGGAGCCGCTCCTCGAGCGCGGCGAGCAGGCCGCTACCGGTGCGGCGGCTCCCCGAACCGCGTGACAGTCGCGAGAGGAGCCGCTGCATGCCCAGCCGTGTTGCCGACTCACCGAGATGGGCGGCCGCGGCGTCCTCGAGATGATGGGCCTCGTCTATCACGAGCCTCCCATACGGAGGGATGACCGCGGCATCCTGCCAGTTCTGCTGCGCGCGCCGGATGGCGACGTCGGACATCAGGAGATGATGATTGACCACCACGACCTGAGCCTGCGCCGCTTCTCTTCGCGCCCGAAACACGAAGCACCGGTCGTAGTGCGGGCACTTCGCGCGGATGCACAGATCGGGCTCGGCCGCAACTTCATCCCACACTTCCGGCGCCGGCGCGAACGGCACGTCACTGAGAGAACCGTCTGCCGTTCGCTTCGACCAGGCCGAGATCGAATCGATTCCGCCTGAATCGTCGAGGAGGCCGGAGCCAATCAGCTTTGACTGCTCGAGCCGCAGCAGGCACAGATAATTCCGCCATCCCTTGAGCAGGGCGAAGCGCACTTCCTGTTCGCCTTCCAGCGCGCCCGCAAGAAACGGAAGATCCTTCCTGACGAGCTGTTCCTGGAGATTGATCGTGTTCGTTGACACGACTGTGCGCTCTCCGGTAAGCGCGGCCCAGCGGAGCGCCGGGATCAGGTAGCCGAGTGACTTTCCAACTCCGGTTCCCGCCTCGATAAGCCCGACACCTGTGTCGTTGTAGAGCATCGAGATGGCTCTCGCCATGCTCCGCTGCGCCGGACGGTCCTCGTACTGCCGCATCGCCCGTGCGACGGCGCCGTCAGGACCAATGTCGCCGGCGATGCTCTCGAGATCGAGCTGCGCGGAGCCGGCGATCGCATCCGGAAAGGCGATCACTACTCGTGCGCCAGCCGGTAGGCGACGTTGCGGGGAGCGCCGTGCTCGCCGATGAGCCGCTCGACGACATCGCGCGGCGGGAGACCGCCAGCAAGCATCGACTGCGCACGATCGCGTAGGGCGTCCTCGTTGAGTTCGGCGGGCAGTGCTCCGCTGATGAGGATAACGACTTCGCCGCGCGCGGGCGCCTCGGAATACCGCTCCGCCAGCTCGGCGGCGGTGCCGCGGGCGAACTCTTCGAATTTCTTGGTGAGCTCGCGCGCGACGACGGCTGTCCTCGACCCCGCGCCGGCATCGGACAGCTCTCGCAGCGTCGCGCCGACGCGGAGGGGCGACTCGTAGATGACGGCGGCGTGCGTCATTCGCATGATGTCACCGAGCGCGCGCAGCCGGTCCTTTCCCTTCCTCGGCAGAAATCCGAAGAACGTGAAGCGGTCTCCTGCCATTCCCGATGCGACGAGCGCGGCGAGCAGCGCCGAGGCTCCTGGCACGGGAACCACGGTTATGCCGGCTTCGATCGCGGCGGCGACTAGACGTGCCCCCGGGTCGGAGAGCAGCGGTGTGCCCGCGTCGGTGATCATAGCGATCGACTCCCCTTCGCTGAGCCGCCTCACGAGGCGAGGCGTCTCTCGCGCCTCGTTGTGCTCGTGATACGCCAGGCAGCGAGTCGAAATCTGATAATGGTCGAGCAACCGCCGCGAATGACGCGTGTCCTCCGCAACGACGAGCGCGGCCGACGAGAGGACGTCGACCGCGCGAAACGACATGTCTCCCAGATTACCGATGGGAGTACTGACTACGAAGAGGGTCCCGGCCATACCGGCTGCGCCCTCGTCCGGGAACTCCTCAGGCAGCGTGCTGCCGAAACTTCCCTTCGAGTTGAGACTTTGGAACGGCGCCGATCACCTGATCGACGAGCTTGCCGTCCTTGAAGAAGAGAATCGCGGGAATCGAGCGCACCTGGAAACGGGCAGGAGTCATTATGTTCGTGTCCACGTCGAGCTTCGCGACCTTCGCCTTGCCGGCATATTCGAGCGCGAGCTGGTCGAGCATCGGCGCGATCGCGCGACAGGGCCCGCACCACGTCGCCCAGAAATCGACGACCGCCAGTCCCTCATGCTTCTCGATCTCCGCTTCGAAATCGCCGTCAGTAACATTGAACGCACTCGACATTCATACCCTCCGCGGCGGGGGTGACCCCCACGTGCAGCTGAATTAAGTTTGAGGCCCTTTCTCTTCGAACTGAAATCTAATGCAAGATTCAACCCCAGAAGGGATTCGAATCGCACACGTGGGCTTCGCGGTAAGGTCGATACCGGAGCTCCTCCCCTTCTATCGGGATGTGCTTGGAATGCCAGAGGCGCCGCTCGCCGATTCCGACGGTGCGCGTATCGCGGGGTTCGAGGCTGGAGGCTCTCTGGTGGAACTGCTGGAGGCGGAGTCGGCGGACACGCCGGTCGGGCAGTTCATCGAGCGGCGCGGACCGGGAATACATCATGTGTGCTTCTCGGTTGACGATCTCGATACAGTGCTCGACCGCTGTCGCGCCGCGGGCGTGCGCTTGATCGATGAGACGCCGCGGATCGGGGCGGAAGGCCGCCGCATCGCCTTCCTTCATCCCGGCTCGACGGGCGGGATCCTCATCGAGCTAACGGACCCGTGACGGGTACCCGTTCTATCGCGGCGCATCCCGGCAGAAATCACGCACGACGGCGATCTCCATGTTGTCCACGTACCAGCGGCGGCCGGGGCCGCTGATGACATAGAACCGGGGCGACCGGGACTGTCCTCCCCGCGTCAACTCGGCGCCGATGATTCGGTGCCCGTCGTCTCCCGGAGAGTCGCCAAGGAGGCGAAATTTGTCGTGGTTGAAGAAGCACTGAAGAATGACGAGACGCTTTTCCAGCTCGTCCCGATCCATGTTGTCGCGTGCGGGTCCCTGCGAGGTTCCGAAGTTCACCGACATCGCCTGAATGTCCTCGGCCCGCACGGCGTTGAGGAACTGCTCCACGGCGGCTCTCGCGGTGGCTGCGCCGGTCAGTTGATTGGCGCCGGCTGCGGGGGCGGGACCTCTGGAGGCGGGGGTGGTGGCGGGCGTGCACGCGGACAGGACGAGAAGCGCCAGCAGATATTTCTTCACACGGTACTCCACTGAAGTTGGTGCGAACCTGAGGGGCGGGACAAATGCGAGCGATTTACCAGCGCCTGTATGTCAACATAGATCATATCGCGACACTCAGACAGGCGCGGCGCGGAAGCGAGCCCGATCCAGCGGAGGCCGCTGCAATCTGCGAGGCGGCGGGCGCTGACGGCATCACCGCGCACCTTCGCGAAGATCGCCGTCACATACAGGACACCGACATCGAGTCCCTCGCAACCGCGGTTCGCACGTTCCTGAATCTCGAGACGGCCTGCGTGGACGAGATGATTGGAATCGCCCTGCGCGTGCGGCCGCAGCAGGTAACGCTCGTTCCGGAGAAGCGCGAGGAGATCACGACCGAGGGCGGCCTCGACGTCATCGGCGAGCGTGCTCGCGTTTCAAAAGCGGTCGAGCGCCTGCGTGGAGGAGGCATCCGAGTCAGCCTCTTCATAGATCCATTGCGTGAGGCCGTCGCAGCGTCGAAGGAGCTCGGCGCCGAAGCGATCGAGCTGCACACCGGGCGATACGCAAACGACCCAGTGCGTGGAATCGAGCCTCTCCGGGCTGCCTCCCGCGAGGCGGCTGATCTCGGTCTCGCGGTTCACGCCGGCCACGGCCTGGCCGTACGAAACATCGCGCCGGTTGCGGCAATCCCCGAGATCGAGGAGCTCAACATCGGCCACTCCATCGTGAGCCGCGCGGTGATGATCGGCCTCGCGCAAGCAGTGCGCGAAATCCGCGAAGCGATAGACGCCGCCCGGTCACCAGCCGAGATTTCGCGGTCATGATCAGCAACAGCGCCATAGTCCCGATCGCACGTCTCTTTTATGACGACGCCGGCCCGCACATCATGCAGCCGGACGACACCAGTAGCGGTTCCGCCTCCGGGCGGTACACGCCGCGTGGCCAGGAGCTGCGTGACCTGCTCGACACGAGCATCGCGAACCTCGGCGCGGTCTCGGGCCAGACGCGGCGCGGAGCCTCGCTGGAGCCAGCGCCAGTGGCGATCGAGACACTGCTTTACCGCGGGCGTGCCGCGCTCGACCGAGCGCTGGAGATCAGCACGACGGTGCGCGCGGCAGGCGTCGCGCCGGCGCGCGAAGCTGTAGACGAGCTCCTCGATCTCGTCGCGCTCGCAGCGACGGAATAGGAATTTGAAGGCGAGCCTGCGAAGCGCGATTGGAATCGCGCTGAGCGCGATCCTGCTCTGGTGGACGCTGCGCGACGTGTCGCTCGCCACCGTTTGGAAGGAGCTGTCTCAGTCGAGCGTTCCGCTCTTCATGGCGTCTGCGCTTTGTGCGACACTGATTTTTCCGCTCCGCGCCCGGCGCTGGAGAACAATCCTCGATCCCGTCGCTCCCGGCCAGCCGCTCGGTGCCCTCTGGCGGTCAACGGCCATCGGGATGATGGTCAACAACGTCGTTCCGGCGCGGGCGGGGGAAATCGCCCGCGCCTACGCTCTCACGAAGGAGACGCCGGTACCTTTCGCGACAGCCATCGCGTCGCTCGCCGTAGACCGTCTGTTCGACATGCTCGTGCTGCTGCTCCTGGGCGTCGTCGCGTTCGTGGATCCGGCCTTCCCGCGCGACGCGACGATCGCCGGACAATCGCTCGGCAATCTCGTGCAGGGCGCGGTCGTCTTCGTCATTCTGCTCGTCGCCGCTTTGTACGGCCTCGCTTTTTTTCCGGCCGCGCTCGTGCGCGCGTTCGAGATGTTCTCCCGGCGGGTGGCTCCCCGCATCGAGGAGGCGGGCAAGGCCGCGCTGCTGCGATTCAGCGAAGGGCTGAGTGTGCTCAAGGATCCCGGGCGCTTTGTCGCCGTGCTCGCCTGGACAATCGCGCACTGGCTGCTCAACGGTTTCGCTTTCTGGCTCGGATTTCGCGCCGTCGGACTCGAGCTGCCGTTCTCGGCAGCTCTCTTCCTTCAGACGCTGATCGCTGTCGGTGTGGCGCTGCCATCGGCGCCAGGCTTTTTTGGCTTCTTCGAGAAGCTGGCCACGGTGGGACTCGGGATCTACGGGGTAGGCGCGACGCAGGCAACGAGTTGGGCGATCGGGTTCCACATCCTCAGCTTCATACCGATCACAGTCATCGGCCTCTGGTATTTCACCCGCCTGGGATTGCGTTTCAAGGAAATCAGCCGCGCCGCGGAGACGGCGGCGTGACCGGGCCCGCCGCCTGCATCCGCGCGCAGGCGAAGGTGAATCTCCATCTGCGGGTGTTCGCGCGCGACGAGTCCGGGTTCCACTCGATCGAGACGATCTTCCACCGCATCGATCTCGCCGATGAGGTCACTGTTCACGCGACTGAAGGCGAGCGCTTTCTCGATGTCGAAGGCGAAGACGAACGGCACGTTGGGCCCGCCGAGTCCAACCTCGCCTGGCGCGCCGCCGCCGCGTACACGGCGCGGGCCCGCTGGCCCGGCGGGTTCCGCATCGAGTTGACAAAGCACATTCCCGTCGGCGCGGGGCTCGGCGGCGGCAGCGCTGACGCGGGGGCGGTACTCCGCGCGCTCGATTCGCTCGCTCCCAATCCGATGGGACCCCATGGGTTGATCGACATCGCGGCCGCGCTCGGTTCCGACGTGGCGTTTCTCGCCGCCCCCGCGCCGATGGCGCTCGCGTGGGGACGCGGTGAGCGGATGCTCGCACTTCCACCGCTACCGAGACAGGATCTAATCCTTATTACGCCTGAGTTCGCCGTCTCGACAGTCGATGCGTATCGATGGCTAGAGGATGACCGGCGGGCGTCTTCGGCGATAGTCTCTGGCGACTCGTTCCTGCTCGGCCCGCGCGACCTCACCGACTGGGCAGCGATCGCGGGCTTCGCAAAAAACGATTTCGAAGATTCGATTGTCAGGCGCCTTCCGGTGCTTGGCGAGTTGCTCGGAGTTCTGCGGGGGTCGTGCCCGGTGTTCGCACAAATGACCGGGTCGGGCTCGACGATGTTCGGCGTGCTAGACGAATCGTTCGACCATTCGCGTTTCCCGCTTGCGTATCCCGGGCGCCTGCGCACTTCGGCGACTGCGGTCGATGTCGCTCAGCCGGTGCGAATCAAATAAGGTCGCCGTTCGGGTCTACGGCTCTTGCGTCTACGGCTCTTGCGTTTACGGCTCTTGCGTTTACGGCTCTTGCGTCTACGGCTCTTGCGTCTACGGCTCTTGCGTTGACCCTTCCCGGTTGATCGCATAGCATTCGTTCTTCATTGATGCATTCTGCCCCCTCGTCCAATGGCAGGACATCGGTCTTTGGATCCGAGAATGGTGGTTCGAATCCACCGGGGGCAATGATGAGGTTCCTGTTCGCACTGGCGTCGATCGCGCTGCCGCAGACACTGACGGCGCAGCAGGCGGCGGCGCAGCAGCCGTACTCCCACATCATCGGCGCCGCGGTGGACAGCATCCGGGGCGGGGGCCTCCGCGGCGCGATCGTCAGCGTGAGCGGCACGACTCGGTCGGCGACCACGGACTCCTCGGGCCGCTTCCGGATCGACAGCATCGCGCCCGGGCGCCGCCATCTCGAGCTGATGCACCCGCTGCTCGACACGCTCGGGATCTTTGTCACAACTCCACAGCGCGATTTCAAAGCCGCCGATACCACTCTGCTCGTTCTCGGCGTTCCCTCGGCGGCGACGATCGTGGCCACCAAATGCTCGGCTGCCGACCAGACAGTTGGCAGCGCGGCACTGGTCGGGATAGTCCTCGGCGCCGAAACTGATTCACCGGTACCGGGCGCGACGGTGAGTGTCGAGTGGATGGATTACCAGGTCGGGAAGAAGAGCATCGCCCGGACGCCGCAACGGCGCACAGCGGCGGTTCGGGACGACGGGACATATCGCGTCTGCGGATTGCCGGACGATCTGTCCACGGGGGTAATCGCGTTCCGTGGAGCCGACAGCACTGCAGTCGTGGGAGTGAGCTTCGTGCCGAAACTTGCCGTGCTGTCATTCCGCCTGCCGTCGGATGCGTCGACTCAACCGGCTGCCGCTTCAAGCGACACCGCAGCAGCACCGACCTCACGCCGCCCGCGGGGCCGCGCTGCGCTCACAGGACGAGTCGTCGACGCAACCGGCGCGCCGCTCAGCGGCGCACGCGTCGCGCTCGAGGCGGACGAAGCGGTTACGGTCTCCAACGAGGCGGGGGAGTTCACGCTGAACGGCCTTCGAGGGGGAACGCGCGGCCTGAGTGTTCGGCGTCTCGGCTTCGAGGCCGTGGACATGCCGGTGGACCTTTCCTCAAAGGCCCCACAATCGGTCACCGTTCGCATGACCAGGTTCGTGCCGGTGCTGGAGGCCGTGCGCGTGACTGCGCTCCGGGACTTCGGACTTCAGCGAGTCGGGTTTACCGAGCGACGAAATATGGGAATGGGCAAATACTTCAGCCCGGCAGAAATCGAGCGTCGCAATCCATTACGGCTCAACTACCTGCTGGAAACGGCGCCGGGTCTGCGCACCGGTACGACCGCCGGCGGGCACCGGTACATCACCGGCCGTTTTGGCGACTGCGTGAAATACTTCGTGGACGGCGTGCGCTGGTTCGGCGGGTCGGACAGCGACATCACATCGACGCCCGACTACTGGATACCAGCCGCCGAGCTGGGGGCAGTGGAGGTGTATTCTGCCGGCCTCGCCCCCGGAGAATTCTTTGCCTCGTCCAGGGATGGACGCCCCTGCACCGCCGTCGTCATCTGGACGAAATTCAAGCTCCGCATCTGATTCGCGCACTGCCCCGCCATACCAGCCCGCGTTAGATTCCTCCGACGCCGGCGGCGCGAGTACTCCCAGCACGAGTCCTCCCAGCCAATTGAACTGGGCCCACCGGCCATTTATCTTAAAGGGCTATTGCGGCAATGGACGGACTTTCCGTACCGAGTCACGGCTTAAAGCTCATCGTTGGGTCCGGCAATCCCGCGCTCTCCGAGGAAATAGCCCGAAGCCTCGGCGTTGGTCCTACCAGAACGACGATCAACCGTTTCTCTGACGGCGAGATCTTCGTCCGCATAGATGAAAACGTCCGCGGCAACGACGTCTTCATTCTGCAGCCGACAAACCCACCGGCCGAGAACATCATGGAGCTGCTGCTCCTGATTGACGCGGCCAAGCGGGCGTCGGCCGCGCGCATCACCTGCGTGATGCCGTACTACGGCTACTCGAGGCAGGACCGGAAGGACCAGCCACGAGTCGCGATCGGCGCGAAGCTCGTTGCAAACATGATCGTTACGGCGGGAGCGAACAGGGTGCTGGGTCTCGATTTCCACCAGCACCAGCTCCAGGGATTCTTTGACGTTCCTGTCGATCATCTCTATGCCGCGCCGGTGATCGTATCGCACTATCGGAAGAAGCACCTGCACGACCTGGTTGTCGTCGCCCCCGACGTGGGCTCGGCGAAGATGGCCCGCGGTTACGCGAAGCGGCTGAATGGCTCACTGGCCATCATCGACAAGCGGCGCCCAGGGCCCAATCAAAGTGAAGTTGTCAACGTTGTCGGTGAGGTCGAAGGGCGTGACTGCCTTCTCACGGACGACATGATAGATACGGCCGGCACGGTTTCCGAGGCGGCCCGCGCACTCAAGACTCTGGGCGCGAAAGACATATACGTCTGCGCAACCCACGCGCTGCTCTCCGGCCCGGCCTGTGAGCGACTCGCGGAGGCTCCGATAGTGGAAGTGACGGTCACCGATTCCGTAAGCATTCCGGCGGAGAAGCGCTTTGCGCGGCTCCACGTTCTGTCAGTCGGCGAGCTGTTGTCGAAGGCAATCAGGTACATACACAGCGAGCAATCGGTAAGCTCGCTTTTCGAACTGTAGGCCCAGGGGGATCAAACGAAATGGCGTCAGCAACACTTTCAGGAAATGTCAGGGAGACCAGCGGTAAGGGTGCCGCCCGCTCGCTTCGCCGCGGTGGACAGATTCCAGCGGTCATCTACGGCCACGGCCGCGAGCCGCAGTCGCTTTCGATCAACACGCGCGAGCTCGAGAAGCTACTCGAGCACATCGCCGCCGAGAACACGGTCATTGACCTGTCGCTGGACGGCAAGAGCGCCCGAACCCTGATCCGTGAGATCCAGCGCCATCCCTTCAAGCGCCAGATTCTTCACGTTGATTTCCAGGAGCTGGTGGCCGGCGAGAAAGTGGTCGTCCGACTCCCCATCGTCCTCGTGGGCGTGCCGGACGGTGTTCGCAATGACGGCGGAATTCTCGACCAGACGCTGCGCGAGCTCGAAGTCGAAGTCGACCCGTCGAACATTCCGAACCGCGTCGAAGTCGATGTGACTTCGCTTACCATCGGAGGCTCAGTCCACGTCCGCGACATCACGCTTCCCGAAGGCGTCGAGATCGTCGGTGACGAGGATTCATCGGTCTGCGTTGTTGCAGCGCCGCGTGCGGCCATCGAGGAAGTCGCTACCGAGGAAGTAGTAGCGGAGGCCGAGCCCGAGGTCATTCGCAAGGCGAAGGCCGACGAAGACGAGGCCGAAGAGGCGAAGAAATAAGGCGGGGATAACCATTGAAGGTTATTCTCGGGCTCGGGAATCCAGGGCGGCAATACGAAGCAACGCGGCACAACGTCGGCTGGTGGGTACTCGACCATCTCGCCGACGTTTGGCGTTTCGATGGCTGGAAGCGCGATGGTGAGACGCTGGTTTCGACCGCTGCGGTGGACGGCACCCGCGTGAGGCTCGTCAAGCCGCTCACGTACATGAACCTGAGCGGGCATGTTCTGAAGAATTACACACGGCGCCCGTTCTGGTCGGCGGCGAAAGACCTGCTCGTTATCGTGGACGACGTCGCGCTTCCAGTGGGACGGTTCCGGATGCGTTCGCGCGGCAGCGCGGGCGGACATAACGGATTGCGAAGCGTCGAAACCTCACTCGGCAACCAGGAGTACTCGCGGTTTCGCATCGGCGTCGGGCCGAGCGAGGAGCGGCGCCACGTGTACAGTGATCTCGCTGATTTCGTGCTCGCTCCCTTCGCCCGCGACGAGCGCGAGGACATCATTGGATTGATGCCTCGCTTCGCGGCGGCGGCGGATACTTGGTTGCGCGAAGGAATCGAGAGCGCGATGAACTCGCACAACCGCGACGGCGACGGCGCGATTACCGAGTAATCGATGCTGAAGCTCGGAATCGTAGGTCTCCCCAACGTCGGGAAATCGACGCTGTTCAACGCGCTCACCGCCGCGGAGGCGGAAGCGGCCAACTATCCGTTCTGCACGGTGGAACCGAACGTCGGCATGGTCGAGGTCCCTGACGAGCGTCTCGCCCGGCTGGCCGATGTGGTGCAGCCGAAGCGCACGGTTCCCGCGGTCGTGCAGTTCGTCGACATCGCCGGGCTAGTGAAGGGCGCCGCGGAAGGCGAGGGACTCGGCAACAGGTTCCTCGCCAACATCCGCGAGACTGACGCCATTGTGCACGTCGTTCGCTGCTTCGAGGACGATGACGTCACGCACGTCATGGGTGCGATTGACCCGGTGCGCGACCGCGAGGTGATCGAGTTCGAGCTCGCCCTTGCCGACCTCTCCGCGGTCGAGAAACGTCTCGACAGGACGCGCCGCGCCGCACGCACCGGTGACAAGGAATCGGTTGCCGAGCTCCCCGTACTCGAGCGGGCGTATGAGTTCCTGAAGGAGGGGCGCGGGCTCTGGGAGGCGAAGCTGACTGCCGCAGAGGCGGAGACACTGGCACCGCTCGCGCTCCTTACGAGCAAGCCGGTGCTGTACGCACCCAACGTCAGCGATGGTGAGCTCCATGGCGACGAGGGTCCGCATCTGAAAGCGCTGCGCGAAGCGGTGCGCGCGAGCGGAGAGCACGCCGAAGTCGTTCCATTCTCCGCGAAAATCGAGGCCGAGCTGGCCGAGCTTCCGGCGGAGGATCGCACGGAGTTCCTGTCGTCACTGGGTCTCCAGTCGGCGGGACTCGACCGGCTCATTCACGCAGGGTATCACCTGCTCGGCCTGCACACCTACTTCACGGCGGGTGAGCAGGAGGTGCGCGCGTGGACCATCCATCAGGGAGACAGCGCTCCGCAAGCGGCAGCGGTGATTCATACCGACTTCGAGCGCGGCTTCATCCGGGCCGAGACGGCCTCCTACGCTGACTTCGTCGCCAACGCCGGTTGGAAGGGAGCCCGCGAGAAAGGCGCCGTTCGGTCGGAAGGAAAGGAATACATCGTCGCGGATGGCGACGTGATGCTGTTCCGCTTCAACGTCTGAGATCTCGTCGCAGGCGACGGTTGCCGGCCAACTGGCAACGGTTTCGGGAACCGGTGAACGGATTCTCACCTCACCTGGAACGTGAGCGTCGCCCACTTCGACTCGTAGTCGAGTTTGGGATCGCCGGTTACCGGCACCATGTGGATGAATTTCACGTACCACTGCCCCTTCTGAGTGATGCGGACACGCGCGACGCCGTTCGTATCGGTTCTCATCCGCCGCTCGGTGAAACGCGTTCCCCGGGGTGTACGGCCGCCGGTGACGAGAAGTTGATTGGGAACGGCCTTGCCGTCCACCATGGCGCGCACGCGAAGCCAGCCGCCGGATTGTGTGTCATACGGATTGGTGAGAGGAACGAGCTCAGCCGGATAGCCAAGCTCCGTATCGAGACCGGATGTGCGTGCGGCTCCTGCCTGGATGATCGCCTTCACGTGCTTGGAGTAGCGCTCGCTCGCATCCTTCATCAGCTCTCCGTCGCGGCGTCTTGCCGCGAGCACGTCGGGAATCCCGTCATCCGCCAGATACTGGTTGAAATCCTTCGCGACGAGTGTGATCTCGCGCGGCTTGAGCGACGCACCCACCACGTACGTCCCAGCCGTCGGGGGCGACACGGTGAGCACGCTCGTGTCCCCGGTCGCTGACCACATCGTCGTGTCCGGGTGCGTTCTTCCCTGTGGCCCGAGAAGCGTCAAGTCGATCAGCCGATCGCGAGCGACGGAATTTTCGCTCTTGCTGAACGTGCCGTTCAGCACGCGGATTCGCGCCGACGACCCCGGCTCCACGAAGAAACTGTCGAGTCGGAGGAACAGGTCGTGCGCCTGGAGCGCCGTGGCCCCCGCGAGTACGAGCAGGATGAGAATCGCAAGTCGTCGCTGCATGGAATTTTCGATACCTCTGATGATCGTGAGCGCGGTGCCTGGCCTTCGTCCGCAGTCCGCCGCGAGCTGGTAATCCGCCCATGAAAGTACTTCAGGAGACTGTCAGCGCAACGAAGCAACTCTGTTGCCCGCAACGCCGGTGCCCGGTTATCTTTCGATCTCTCGAAAAACGGCCGCGGCAAGCGGCCTTCACACCTTCCTTCCGCTCAGGCAACCAGCGGGGGGCGGAACATGACCACAAGGAGGATTGCCTGCCGATGTCTCGGAACTACGAGGCGGTGTACATCTTCGACTCCACACTCGAAGACGCCGCAATCAATGAAAAGCTCGATCGTTTCCACGGCCTCCTCGGTAGCACCGAGCAGCCCGAAGTGAACCATTGGGGCCGCCGCCAGCTTGCCTATTCCATCGGACGGCGCGAGAACGGCTACTACATCGTCTCGCGCTTCGCTGCCGAGCCGGCCGCGCTGCCCGAGTACGAGCGCGCCCTCAAGCTGGATGACGGCGTCATTCGGTATCTGATAACACTCTATGAGCACGAAGTCGGCGCCCCGCCGATGAGCGAGGAAGAGCTCGCGGCGCAGGCCGCGCGGCGCGACGATGACGACGACGACGAGGATTAGTCACATATGAGAAGACCACAGAAAAGCTGCCCGTTCTGCGAGGGACGCGTACGCTGGGTTGACTACAAGGACGATCGCACGCTCGGCCGATTCGTCACCGATCAGGGCAAGATTCTGCCGAGCAGGCTGAGCGGCACCTGTGCGCGTCACCAGCGCCAGCTGTCGACTGCTATCAAGCGCGCGCGCTACCTCGCAATTATCCCGTATCTCAAGGGACACACCGCGTAGCATGGCTGATACCGCCGCACCAGCTCCGGTCAGGGGATCGTGGCGGCGGCTCGCCATCGGACTCTTCGCGTTCATTCTTGCGTGGCAGGTGCCGCACCTTCGGGCGATCCTCCCGATAGAGCAGACAGCGATGCTGCTGGTGCCGATCGTCGCCGTGTGCGCGGTACTCGCGTGGCGGCAGGGCGGGCGGGTGTGGATCGCGGTTGCCGGCATCGCACTTTCGGCCCTCCTCCTGTCACAGTCGGTTGGGCCGCCGGACAGTCCTTACGGATGGCTGGCGCGGGGGTGGACAATGCTTCTCGCGGCGAGTTTCGGCCTCGTCTGCCTCTTCGCGCCGGCAGAAGCCTTCTTTCCGAGAGCGCTGTCAGCGCTGGCGGTCGCGATGGCGCTCGGGTTCGCCCTGCTGCTTGTCACACCCGGCGGAGCGGTGAGGGTCGGAAACATGGTGGCCTCGGAGCTCAACCGGAGAAACGACGAGTCGCTCGCGAGGAACAGGGATGCTCGCAACCAGCCCAGCGTCAAGGAGGCGTTCGAAAGCTCACCGCGGCTGCGCTGGCTCTCGGAGGAAACGGAGCGTCAGATCGCCGGCATTCCGAAATGGTCGTCAGTGCTCGTACCGGCACTGCTCGCGATCGAGTCGTTGATCGCGATGGCGCTGGCCTGGTCATTATTCCAGCGCGTCTCACCGGTGCAGATCGGCCCTCCCCTCGGCTCATTTCGCGAGTTCAGGTTCAACGACCAGCTCGTGTGGGGTGTCGCCGTGGGCGCGTCAATCTACCTGCTGCCGGCATTCTCCGAGGGCCGCAACGCAGGGCTCAATATCCTCGTGTTCTTCGGAGCGCTGTATGCGCTTCGTGGCGCGGGAATAATGACGTGGATGACCCGCGGCAGGACGATGACGGCGATAGTCGTATTAATGATTCTTATTGCTCCTCCACTCGTCGCCGCGCTCGCCTTCGGGCTGGGACTGGGCGACACATGGCTCGACTGGCGCACGCGCATGCCCGCCAGACAGGCCTAACCCAACCGGATCTCATCGTGGCGGCCCGGAACGGTGTCGCGATTTCACACTCAACGGGAACAGTTCCATGGAAGTCATTCTTCGACAGGCGGTAGAGAAGCTCGGCCACCCCGGCGACATCGTGAAGGTATCCCCGGGATACGCGCGCAACTTTCTGCTTCCCCGCGGCTTCGCCTATGAGGCGACGCCGGGCAACAAGAAGCGCATCGAGCAGGAGCGCCAGCGGCTCGATGCGGCAGAAGAATCGCGCCGCACCGCGGCTCAGGAATATGCCGGCAAGCTCGAGCAGGTTTCGCTCACCTTCTCCGCGCGTGTCGGCGAGGAGGGAAAGCTGTTCGGCTCGGTGACCTCTGCCGATATCGCGCAGCAGCTGGCCGAGCAGGGCCATACGGTCGAGAAGCGTCAGATAGACCTGAAGGAGCCGATCAAGGCCCTCGGCGTTTACCGCGTCCCGATCCGTCTCCACGCCGACGTCCACCCGGAAATCAAGGTCTGGGTCATCAAGCAGTAAGCGCGCTCAGGGCAGGAATTTCCCCCGTTCCTTGTTGCGAATTCGGCTGGGGCCTTTCCGGTCGTGGCGTGGCGTGCCATATGCTGATACATCCGGCTAACGGAACTTTTCGCACCACCGTATGATATTGTAGACGGCGCCCGGATGGCGCCGTGGTTCATCATTTCATAGGAGCCGAATGGCGACCTCCCTCTCCCCCGTAACACCGGCGCGCGAACCAGCGTCAGCAGCACTTCGCGCGGCGTCTCTGTGCCAGGACATGAAAGCAAATGACGTCGTTCTCCTCGACCTGAAGGGCGTCACAGACATGACAGACTTCTTCGTCATTGCCAGCGGAACTTCCGACACGCATGTAAGGTCCGTCGGTGAGCACGTGATCGCCGAGCTGAAGAAACTCGGAGTAAGGGTTCATCATGTGGAGGGTGTTCAACAAGGGAGATGGGTGCTGCTCGATTTCGTGGACTTTGTCGTCCACATATTTCACCCGACGCTCCGCTCGTTCTACCAACTCGAGCGACTCTGGAGCGACGCCGAAGTAGTGCCAACCGAATAGCGGAGCTGCGAAAATGAAAGCGGTGCGCGCGTTGACCATTGCGCTGGCGCTTGTGTGCGCCACGGGTCTCGAGGGACAGCAGTACTTCGGCCAGAACCAGGTTCAGTACAAGCACTTCAAGTGGCGCGTCCTGGAAACCGAGCATTTCCTCGTGCATTACTACCCGGAAGAACGGGAGGCAATCGTGCCTGCCGCCCGGATGGCCGAACGGTCCTATGCGCGCCTGTCGCGTATTCTGGGCCACCAGTTCCGTGAGAAGAAGCCGATAATTCTCTTCTCCTCGCGCGCCGATTTCGGCCAGAACAACGTCACCGGTGATCTTGGTGAGGGTGTGGGCGGAGTCACCGAATCGGGCCGCCACCGTCTCATCATGCCGTTCACCGGCGACCTCGGAAGCTTCGAGCAGGTCCTCGCCCACGAAATGGTGCACGAGTTCCAGTACGACGTTTTCCAGCGCGGTCGCGCGGGCGCGAATCAGCAGAACCTCGAGCGCATCAACCCGCCCCTGTGGTTCATGGAAGGCATGGCGGAATACCTGTCTACCGGGCCGACACACCCGCTTACCGCGGGATGGCTGCGGGACGCTGCCGTCACCGGCAACATCCCGTCAATCGAACAGATGACGAAGCGGCCGGACAAGTACTTCCCGTATCGCTACGGCGAGTCACTCTGGCAATACGTCGGCGAGCGGTGGGGCGACGCGGCAATTGGCGAAATCCTGCGGAATTCATCCGCGGTTGGCGTCGAGCGCGCTTTCCAGCGCGAGTTGGGAATGACGCTCGAGGATCTGAGCAGTGCGTGGCGCGAAGCGGTGCAGTCACAGTACCTGCCCGCTGCCGCCAACTACCAGCGTCCCCGCTCGTTCGCGGAGCCGCTTCTCACCAGGAAACGCTCGGGAGGCGAGATCTTTCTTGCTCCGGTTTTGTCGAGCGACGGCAATTACATCGCTTTTCTCTCGAACGGAAACCAGAAGCGCGGCGAGCTGTTCATCGACCTCTGGCTCGGCAACGCGCGAACGGGGGAACGGATCAAGCGACTCGTGAAGAGCACGCTCGATCCCAATTTCGAGGAGCTGCGGCTTCTCTACTCGCAGAGCGCGTTCTCCAACGACGGCAAGACGCTGGCCTTCACCGCGCAGCGTGAAGGAAAGGATGTGCTTTACCTTCTGGACCTCGCGAGCCGCGACGTGAAGAAACGGCTCGACCTGCCGCTCGACGCTGTGACCGCTCCGTCGTTCTCGCCCGACGACCGCCGCATCGTCTTCAGCGGGACAAAGGGAGGCGTAACCGACCTCTACATCGTCGACGCCGACGGCAGGAATCTCAGGCAGCTCACCGAGGATCTGTACGGCGACCTCCAGCCGAGCTGGTCGCCCGACGGGCGGCGAATCGCCTTCGCGACCGATCGCGGACCGCAGACCGACCTGGCCCGCCTCAAGATCGGCAAATGGCAGATCGCGCTCATCGACCCCGAGACCCGCGCAATCGAGCTCGTTCCGAATCAATCGGGACACAACCTCAATCCGTCGTGGTCGCCGGACGGATCGTCGGTGGCGTTCATCTCTGACAGGACGGGCGTTGCGAACGTGTTCCTCTTCGATCTCAGCGACCGGCAGCACTACCAGCTCACGAACGTCCTCGGCGGCGTTACGGCGATTACTGAATACAGCCCGGCGCTGACGTGGGCGCGCGGCGCTGATCGGATGGCGTTCACTTACTATGAGAACGGCGATTACACCGTGTGGGCGTTGAACAATCCGCGGTCACTCAAGACCGTCGCGTATCAGCCGCGGCCGGCCGCCTCGACGGGGCTCGTGGTCAATGTCCCGCTGCTTCTTCCCAGGGCGGTCGTTGCGCGCACGCCTGCCGACTCGGCGCGAATTGCAGCCGACGCAATCAACAACGCATCAACCTACAGGGCACCGAGCGGGTCGCGGCCGTCCGCCGAGCTGTCGACCAACGAGGCAACGGTGAACGAGGGCGCCGGGACGACGGTGGCCGTGCTGAACGCGAACCCTGATTTCGCACTGCCCGACACCACGCGGTTCCGCGATTACGCCTACAACGTCGGATTCAAGCCGGACTATATCGCTCAACCTGAAGTCGGATATGGAACCGGCAACCAGTATGGTCTGAGCGGATTCAACGGCGGAACGACAATCGTCCTCAGTGACCTGATCGGAAATCACCAGATCGCGCTTTCCGCGTCCGTTTACGGTCAGCTTCGCGACGCAAGTCTGTTCGCCGCCTACTCGAACCTCAGCCGGCGCTGGCAGTACACTGCGGGCGGGTATCAGCAACCCGTGTTTCTTCCGCAGGAGGGCGGCACCTTTCAGCGGCTTGAAGATCGTGACCGCTACAGATCGCTTTACGTGAGGTACGTGCTCCGCAACATGTTCCTGACGGGGCAGTATCCGCTGAACCGCTTTACGCGGATCGAAGGCGGCCTCCAGTTCAACAACATTGGCCGCTCGGTTATCTCGCTGACCCAGGACTGCTTCTTCAACGGATGCACCGGGCTCGAGATCGACGACGTGTCATCGGCACCGTCGTTCAATTTCCTGTCACCGTCGGTGGCGCTCGTGTCGGACAATTCTCTTTTCGGCATCACCGGGCCGGTGCTGGGCCGCCGTTACCGGTTCCAGATCACGCCGTCGGTGGGCAACCTGAGATGGGTCGAGTATCTCGCGGACTACCGGCGCTACGATGCTATCGTCTTCAACACGCTCACGGTCGCCACGAGGATTCTCGGCAGCGCGTCCGTCGGGCGCGACGAGTCGGAGTTCCCGAAGTACATCGGGCGGCCGGAGTACGTCCGCGGGTACGACGGCGCGAATCTCAGCGGTTACGAGTGCACGGCGTTCCTGGGCGGCGGCGGATCCAACTGCAACACGGTGCAGCTCGTCGGAAGCCGCGTCGCGGTGGCAAACCTGGAGCTCCGGTTCCCGCTCATCAGGCGGTTCGATCTGGGATCGCTCCCGGTTGGGCTGCCTCCGGTCGAGGGATTGCTCTTCTACGACGCGGGGATGGCGTGGAACGCTGGCCAGACGGTATCGCTGACCAAGCCTGAGAATTACGATTTCACGCTCCAGCGTTATCCGTTCCGCAGCTACGGACTCGGACTTCGCGTGAATCTGTTCAACCTCGCGATTCTCCGATGGGACTACGCGAAGCCTCTCGATCAGCCCGGACGCAAAGCGAACTGGACATTCTCACTGGGACCGAGTTTCTAGACCTTTGCGCCGCCTGCTAGCGCTGGCGCTTGCCGCAGTCGCGTGTAGTAGCGACCGGCAGGCGCCATCGACTGCGTCCGCGTCTTCCGCACCACGTGGTCCCGATCAGATCGTCCTCCGCATTGCCCGAGCAGGGGGGACTGCGCGCGCCTACGTGTATCCGCGTCTGGATTCCGTCGTCTGGGCTGCGGCCGGTGCACCTCCGGTGTCACGGATGCTCGGATTCGATCCGGATTTCGGGCTTCTGGCCCTCGTGGATGACAAGGATCAGCCGCGCCGAATCGACCTGCGGCTCACCGAAGTGCGGCTGGCGTCGCGCGCGGTGCTCACGTCGATCGCATCGGCCGACGGTAACGAGATCTACGGGGTGACCGTCGAAGGAGACGTCAAGCGACTCACCCCCGCCGGCGATTGGAGCTTCGACCCGCCCTTCCCTGCTCGATGGGTTTTCCCGCAGCCCAACGGGTTCTTGGTCATTGCTGGAATGCGCCGTTCTCAAATGCAATTGTGGCGTATCCGGCCGACTGACGACGAGATTCTCGACAGCGCGGCTCTCCCCCCCGTCACACGCGGACTACGCGCGCAGCTCGGCGACCGCTTGTATTTTGTGGTTGACAGCGGGCTCGTCGGCGTAAGAACGGGCGACCTGTCGCCGCTGAAGAGCGTACGGTTCGACGAGCCCGTCGTGGCGATGGTTCCGACCCCGAGCGGCGATCGGCTTTACGTTGCTCTGCGCGGTTCAACCCGTGTTTCGGTCGTTGACCGTTATTCCGAGGTGATCGCCGGTGCAGTCGCGCTTCCTGGTCCAGTATCCGAGCTGCGCATGGACCCGCTCGGGCAGGCGATTCTTGCGCGACCCGCCCGCGTCACGGATTCGGCATGGGTCATCAGGGTGGGCGGTGACCGGGTGGCTGGGACAATCGAGACGTCCTGGCGTAACGATCTGCCGGCGTTTGCTCCCGGCCCCACGATCGCGACAGCCCGTGGCAATGACGTCGTCTTCCTCGACACCCGAACTCTCCAGGATGTTCGCACGGTATCTGGCGGCGCGAAGGATTTCTGGTATTTCTTCTCCTGGAATGGATTTCGCCCTCGCTCCGCTGGGCTGGACCAGCCGGTTACCTTCGAGTCTCGTGACAGCGTCATGCCGCCCGATTCGGCGCTGATCGTCGCCGACAGCGTCCGGCTGCCTGCTCCTCCAATGCGGGACACGTCGCCGACGATGATCCAGCCGCCCGCGTCCTATCCTCCTTCGCCTCCACGGCCGGCAGGTTTCCTGGTGTCATTCGCGGCAGTGCTCACTCAGCAGAAGGCGCACGAGTTGACGGCGGGGATAGCCGTCAACGGCGTTCGCCCCAGAGTCGTCCCGACGCAGTCCGGATCGACGACCATCTATCGCGTCGTGCTCGGCCCCTATGGCACCCGCGAGGAAGCAGAGCGAATCGGGCGTGATTCACGGCGCGCGTACTGGGTGTACGAGGCACCTCGATGACCTCTCCGCCGATCCGGGCGCCGGGAGGCGTATATGAAGGCGCTGGACGCCAGGTCGCCGTCGCCGTGCGCGGCTGCTCGGCGATCGTGGTTGCATCCGACGATCCGCGCAGCGCGGCGCATGTCGCGCTTGGAATCGGGCTCGCGGAGAGCGCCCACCGCATCGTGATGATCGCCGACCTGGCCGGAGAAATCGGACCGCTGCAGACGCTGATCACCGATGACGATTCGCACGGCGTATTCGACAGCTTCGAGTTCGGCACTTCGTTCGGGAAGCTGGCGCGCGAGGTGGTCGGCGCAAGCAATCTCTTCATCATGCCGAGCGGTACTGAATCGGCAGCCACTGAGCAGATAATCGGAAGTCCGCGGTGGAAACACATCGCAGCCGAGTTCGCCGAGTCGGACGAGATGCTGATACTGGTCGCGAGCGCGGTGGCGCCGGGCATCGCCCGCCTGGTTGGGAACGTGGATGGAGTCGTGCTCGTCGGGCCGCAGCGGCTCGCGCTCTCGCCCGATTCCCGTATCCTCGCGAGAGTGCCGCACCCCGTTGTCGTGCCGCCGCCGAGGCTCAGTAGGGCACCCCAGTGGAAATCGCAAGACTTTTCGCGCATCGGCCTCGCTGCAATCGGATTGCTGGCGGCTGGCATTGCTGGCGGCGCCTTGTTCGGCGGACGGGACGAAGAGTCCACCACGCGTGAGAATGAACGGCCGCGAGCTGTTGTCGCCGATTCGGCCGCCGCCGATTCAGCGGCGACTGTGCGGGTAACGCAGGTTTTGCCGGTCAACCCGCATGATTCTGCCGGAGCGACTGCGTATTCGGTTGAGATTCTCAACGCGAATACAGCGGAGGGTGCTAACTTTGAGCTCGAGCGGCATCGAGCGGCGATGCCGGCGGCGACGATCTCGCAGGTACCTATCGGGGATACCGAAGTTACCTGGTACAAGGTCTACGCGGGTGCGTATGACGACAGCCTGCGGGCGGAGGCACTGCTCCGGTTGCTCCGCCGGCGCCGAATCGTTCCGGATTCCGAGGGGCAGGTGGTGCGAGCCCCGCTGGCATTGCTGGTAGATAGCGTTCCATCGCAGGGAGGCGCTGCCGCGAAGGCGCGTGAGATGGTGCAGGGTTATGTCGCTCGCGGGCTGCCGGTGTATGCGCTTCTTCAGCGCGACGGAGGCGCGCGGCTCTACGCAGGCGCTTTCAATAGTCCTGAGCAGGCGTCACTCGCTGCTACGGCACTTCGGGTTGCTGGCGTGACGCCGGTACTCGCATATAGAACAGGGAGAATTCCGTAGTGCGCCTCACGAAGCTCGAGCTCCATGGATTCAAATCGTTCGCCGACGAGACTGAGCTCGTTTTCGAGCCGGGCGTCACGGCGATCGTGGGGCCGAACGGCTGCGGCAAGTCGAACGTCTCGGACGCCGTGCGCTGGGTGCTCGGCGAGCAGCGGGCGCGCGCACTACGCGGCGCGAAGATGGAGGAGGTGATCTTCCAGGGCTCGTCAGCACGACGCCCGGTGAACATCGCGGAGGTGTCGCTCCATTTCGAGAACGACGACGGCGCACTGGGTGTACCGTTTCGCGAAGTCGTGATCACCCGGAGGCTCAGTCGTTCGGGCGAAAGCGACTATCTCCTTAATCGCGCGCCCTGCCGGCTGCGGGACATCCACGACATGGTGCGTGGCACCGGCCTCGGCGCGGATTCTGGCGTCGTTATCGAGAGCAGGATGATCGATGCACTGCTCTCCGACCGTCCTGACGAGCGGCGCGAGCTGTTCGAGGAAGCCGCCGGAGTGGGGCTCTATCGTGACCGCAAGCGCAGCACTGAGCGGCGACTCGAAGAAACAGCGGTGGATCTCGGCCGTCTCGATGATCTCATATCGGAAGTGCAGACGCAGGTGCGGTCGCTTGCACGCCAGCGGCGCCGCGCGGAGAAACACGTCGAGTTGAACAGGCGCCGGTTCGTCGTGGAGATCGCCCTTGCCTCCCGGGAGATGGACGCATGGAGAGGTGAGCTCGAGCGTCTCGAGCAGCGCGTCCGTCGGTTGCGCGACGAGGTGCCGACGGCCGAAGAGAGCGTCGCGGCCGCCGAAGCGGCGCGCGATACGGCTCACGGCGCGCGTGCGGCGGCTGAGGGCCGGCGCGGCGAGCTCACGCGTCTCGTCTCAGAACAGCGCGAGAGCACACAACAGCTTCGTTCCGCTATCGCCGTGGCCGAAGAGCGGCAGCGCAATGCACTGGCGCGTCGCGAGCGCGCGGAGCAGGAGCGGCGGGAAGGCGACACGACAGTCGAGCGCGTTGCGGAGGATCTCGAGCGCGCGAGGAGTCAGCGCGCACAACTCGAATCCCAGCTCTCGCTCGCGAGCAGCGCCCTCGTCGGGCATGTCGCGGAAGAAGACGCCGTGCGGCGGGCGCTCGCTGAAGCGCGCGCGAAGGTCGAGGCAGCCGAGAGGGTCGCGCGCGAAATGCGCGAAGCCGCGCATCGTGACGAGCTCGACCGTCAGGCCGCCGGCCGCGAGCTGCACGACCTGGAGATCAGAAGGGCAGCGCTCGTCGATGAGCAGTCGCAGCTTGCGGATTCCGAAGCGGCCGTGCGCCGCGAGCTCGAACAGACGGAGGAGAATCTTGCTCTCGCGCGCGAACGCAACACGACTCTCGACGGCGCGCTGGCCGCCGCCCTCGCCGCAGTGCGTGCCGCCCGCGACGCCGACTCTGCGGCGCGCTCTTCCCGGCTCCGTGCCGAGGAGGCGCAGACCGCGCTCGCCGGCAGACTCAACGCGCTGGAGGCACTCGAGCGCGATCGCGTGGGGCTGGCTCCGGCGGCGGCACGGCTCCTCAAGGATCGCCGGCGCTTCGGCGAAGGCGCCATCATCGGTCCATTGAGCGACTACATCAGTACCGACGCCGAATCGGCATCGCTCGTCGAGCGGTTCCTCGGTGCGACTCTGCACGCCGTACTCGTCCGCGATCGCGACGCGGCGGAAGCCATCCGTGCCTGGCACGCCGCGACCAATCCAGGCGCGCTGCTGCTGCTTCCCGCTGATTCGGCACCGCCTTCTGATGGCGATGGGCCCTCGGAGGAGGGAGTGCTTTCCCGCCTCGTGAGCAGTGAGTCGCCGGCTGAGGCATGGGTGCGGACGCTACTGGGAAGTGTCACCTCGCTCGAGGGCGGTACTGGTTTCGTGGATGCACGTGGAGCGGTCTGGCTTCCTGCCAGCATTGCCGGTGCAGGCCCGCTCCGACGTCGCGCCGAAATATCGACGTCTAGACGCGACCTTCTCGACGCGCGGGCAAATCTCGAGCGCGCGGCGGGCGACGCCGACGCCAAACGCGGCGAGCTGGAAGACGCGGAGCGTGCATCCGCTGCCGCCAATGAGGCAGTCCACGTATCGTCGCGCGATGTTGCCGAGAAAGAAGATCTCTTCACTGCGGCGACCCGCCGCCATCACCGGGCTGTCAGAGAGGCGACTGATGCATCGGCGCTGCTCGAGCGCCTCGCCGAACGCGAATCCCTTCTTCTTGAGACTATCGCCGGGATTGACCAGGCAATCTCGCAAAAGGAAGAGGGCGCCACGTCTCTCGATGCGGCAGTCGCCGAAGCGCGCCGCGGGCTCTTCGACACTGAAGCTGGGCAGGACGAGGCACGCGGACGGCGTACTGCCAGCGAAATCGCCAGCGCGCAGGCGCAGGCGCGTCTCCAGGTCGCGAGCGACAGAGAGCGCCATCTGCACGAGGAGCACATATCGGCGAGTTCGCGGCTCGCGTCGCTGCAATCGGAGCTGGTCACGCTTTTGAGCGCAGACAGTGAGCTCGCAGAGCAGCTCGTCGGATGGCAGCTCGACATCGACGCGAGGCAGGCGACGCTCGAGGATGCTGAGGCACGGCTGGCCAGCTCCGAGGTCGCGGTCAAGGCGACCGACGCTGAACTGGATGGCGCTGAGCATGCGCTGACCGACTTCCGGCACAAAGCGACTGGGCTAGTTGACGAGCTGCACACTTCAGAGCTGAGGCTCACCGAGCTATCCGGCCGCCGGGCCGCTATCCGCGAGCGGCTCGAGACCGAATGGAGGAGGCCGCTCGAGGATCTCCTGGACAGCGCGGAGAGCGTCGAAGACGACGATGACTCGCTGCGGTTGGAGGCGGCGCAACTGAGGGATCAGGTCGATGCGCTCGGCCCCGTGAATCCGCTGGCGATCGAAGAGCATGAGGAGGAGCAGAAGCGCCTCGAGCTGCTCACGTCGCAGCGCGCTGATCTCGCTTCGGCGAAGCTTTCGCTTCAGCAGGCGATCCGCGAGATCGATGCGACGGCCCGCGAGCTCTTCCTCGGTACATTCGTCCAGGTTCGCGAGAACTTCAGAAAAATCTTCATGACGCTGTTCGGTGGCGGTGAGTGCGATCTGCGACTCGAGAATCACGACGCTCCGCTCGAAGGTGACATCGAGATTCATGCGGCACCGCGCGGAAAGCGCACGCAGCGAATACATCTTCTCTCCAGCGGCGAGAGAGCCCTGGTGGCATTGTCGCTCCTCTTCGGAATCTTCCTCACCAAGCCAAGTCCGTTCTGCCTTCTGGATGAGGTCGATGCTCCGCTCGACGACGCCAACATCGGCCGATTCGTGCTGATGCTGAACGAGTTCAAGAGCAACACACAGTTCATTGTCATCACGCACAACCCGCGCACGACAACAGAAGCGGCGGACGCTGTATACGGAGTCACGATGCAGGAGCCGGGGGTTTCGTCGCTTGTGAGCGTCCGCATGCGGGGAGGGGCGGTCGAAGACGCCATCGCGGGAACGATTCCAGCGCCAGAGCCGGAAGCGGCGCTGAGCGCCTAGTCATGCTTGTCGTCATGGAGCACGGCGCTCCCGCTGCGGCGGTGGAGCGCGTCGTCGAGGTCATCGAGGAATTGGGATACGAGGCGCGGCCGATGCCGGGCGCCCAGCGCACCGCCATCGGAGTAGTCGGTAACGACGGGCGAGTAGATGCGTCGCGGCTTTCCGCACTGCCCGGGGTCGCGCAGATCATCCATGTCACACAACCCTACAAGCAGGTGTCGCGCGAATGGCGGCCCGAGAGCACGATCGTCACGATCGCCCCGGGAGTGTCGTTTGGCGGGGTCGATGTTCCGGTCATTGCGGGACCGTGTTCGGTCGAATCGGAGGCGCAGATTCTCGAGTCGGCGCGAGCGGTACGCGACGCTGGTGCGACGGCCCTTCGCGGCGGCGCGTTCAAGCCACGCAGCTCACCGTACTCCTTTCAAGGGCTGGGCAAGCGAGGCCTCGAGCTGCTGGCGCTGGCCCGCCGCGAGACGGGTCTCCCCATCGTCACCGAGGCGATAGACGACGAAGGCGCGCATCTAGTCGCCGAAGTCGCCGACTGCATCCAGATCGGCGCCCGCAACATGCAGAACTATTCCCTCCTCAAGACCGTCGGGCGCATCGGGAAGCCGGTCTTGCTCAAGCGTGGAATGGCGGCTACGATCACCGATCTGCTGCTCAGCGCCGAGTACATCCTTGCAGAGGGCAACGACAAGGTCATCCTGTGCGAGCGCGGGGTCCGAAGCTTCGATCCTGCGTCGCGTAACATGCTCGACCTCACTGCCATTCCCACGGTTCACCGCCTGTCGCACCTTCCGATCGTGGGCGATCCCAGTCACGGTACCGGTATTCGTGAGAAGGTGACGCCGATGGCGCGGGCGGCGCTTGCCGCTGGTGCGGACGGGCTGCTGGTGGAGATGCATCCGCACCCGGACAAGGCACTGTCCGATGGTGCGCAGTCGCTGCACCCGGATGAACTCGCAACGCTCGTGGACGAGTTGCGAGCCGTGGCGCTCGCCATCGGGCGTCGTGTGACACCGGCAGTCGGCCTCGTCCGCGTGCAGCCCGACAACCACTCGATATCAGGAACGCAGCGAGCGGCAGCGGGTACACATTGACATGAAACTCATCGCAACGTTCGTCGCGCTCAGCATGGGCGCGAGCGCAAATGCACAAACGCCCGAAGCAACGATGGAGCGCGCGGCCCGCACTTACTCTGACATGCGCAGCATGCGTGCCGAGTTCCAGCAGACAATCACCAATCCGCTTACGGGGACGCGGTCGGTGTCGCGCGGTGTGCTGCTCCGGCGCGAGCCGAATCTTCTCTCGGTCAATTTCAGCGATCCGGCGGGCGACAGGGTCGTCGCCGACGGGACTAACGTCTGGGTTTATCTGCCCAGTTCGGCGCCCGGACAGGTGATCAGGATGCCCGCATCGGGAGGGAGCTCGCTCTCGACGGTGGATCCCGGCGGGCTTTTCATGTCTTCACCCGGCAGCCGCTACACGATCACGAGCGCCGGAACGGCGATCATCAGCGGCCGGAAAACCAACGCCCTGGTGCTCGTTCCGAAAAAGCCCAACCCCGCGTTCACGCGGGCCAAAGTGTGGATCGATGCGGCCGACAATTCGATTCGGCAATTCGAGATCGCCGATGCCAACGGCCTTACGCGCCTCGTGTTAATCACGAGTCTCCGCAGCAATGTCACGATCGCGCGTTCGGAATTCCGGTTCACGCCGCCGGCAAAAGTCAGGATCCTCAATTCCGCGTCGCTCTCAGGCATGTAGTGGCCTGGGAAAGTGCACGGAGCCCGCCCACTTATCGCAACAGCAGCGCGTTCTGAATCTCAGCGAGCCGGCCGGGATCCGTCCCCCGCCGGCTTGCCGTCTCGACGGCCGCGAGCGAGAGTCGCTTGTATACCGCTCTCGCCTCCGGATTCCCCTTCAGTGCGGCGAGATGACGCATAACCGTGTCGACGTCGCCACGGACTATAGGACCTGTGAGCGCGTCGCCCGGCGGCGTTTCTGCGATGTTGGAGACCGCGGCTTCCATCAGGCTGTGCACCGCCTGCTGAGCGCTCCGCTCGGTGATGCCGAGGCCTGCAAGCAGTTTGCTTGCGACCTCGGCGAGGATGACCGGAAAGTTCGACGCGATGACGGCGGCGGCGTGATACGCGCTCTTGCGGCCGGCGGGAATCTCGAGCGTCCGCGCGCCGACATGTCCGGCGAGCCGTCTCGACATCGCTCTCGCGTGCTCGTCGCCGTCGATGCCGATCCATGCCCTTCTGAGAAATCCGGCGGCACGCTCCGGATTCGCAAAAGGAACGAGAGGGTGAAACGTACCGCCGCTCATCCCGAGCTCCGAAAGCCGCGAGATCAGCCGTGGCTCGGCGCTGCCCGACGTATGGACGACCGCGGTGCCGGATGCGACGCGCAGTCTTCGGGCCGCGCCGCGCGGCTCGATCAACTCGGCAATAGCGTCGTCAATCTGATCGTCGCGAACGGCGAGGATTACCGCGTTGGCGTCGGCTAGTGCCGGGGGCAGCGCGCCGCTGGAGGTCGTGAATGCCGAGGGACGCCGGCCGTGGAGGCCGAGGAGCTCGACTCCCCCGGCCGCACGAAAGGCGCGGAATAACCCGCGCCCCACCTGCCCAGCGCCAACAATGAAAACCCGCTCGCTCACTCGTTGCTCAGTGCACGCTGCTCCCGCTGGCGGCTGAGTGCGCGATCGAGGAGCGATTTCTGCGTCGAGGCGCCGGTCATGAGCTCGAGAGCCGTCTTGATCGCCCGGTCGTTCGCGACTCTGCGCCGGAATTCCGCTTCGGGCCCAAACACGTAGCGCGCGATGTCATACGAAAGGAAGGGCGCCACAACGTTCGAAGATTCGTCATAGATGCCGCGATCCATCACGATTCCGCGGGCCACCATCCGCTTCCACACCTCGTCGAGCATCGGCTGCGTGACGGTGAACTGCGGAGAAGCGATCTCCCGCTTCGTCTTGAGCGCCAGAGCATAGTCTGCCAATGCATCGCGAAAAAGCCCGACCTTGCGGTCCAGCGCGCCCTGAAATGTGCGCACGCCCTCGGACCATGCACTGTCGCTCTCGATCACGTCGGGTGTGATGCCGCCACCGTCGTAGACGATCCGCCCGGACGATGTCGTGTATTGCTTTCGCTGGCCCGCTCTCGGATCGGCGGATGAGTCATCGTCGTCTCTGTCGACCTCCTTGCTGATGGATCGCCCTGACGGCGTGAACCACCGCGAGGTGGTGATCTTGAGACCACCGACCTCGCCCAGCGGGATGATTGTCTGCGCGCTTCCCTTGCCGTACGTCGATTCGCCGACAATCACCGCACGGTCGTGGTCCTGGAGAGCGCCCGCCACGATTTCGGCGGCGCTCGCGCTCTTGTCGTCGACGAGAACCGTGATGGGCACCGACGGCCAAAGCTGTTTCGTGCTGTCAGTGTAATCGCGGTTCGCCCCCTCAGTTCTGCCGCGAAGACTGACGATTCGCTGTCCGGGCCCAAGGAAAAGGTCAGCTACGCGCAGGCCCTGCTCCAGGAGTCCTCCGGGATTCGCGCGAAGATCGAGCATGAGCGATCTTGCTCCTCGTGCGCGCAACGCGTTGACGCTTCTCGTGACTTCGCGCTCGGTCGAGTCGCTGAACGCGTCGAGGTCGAGGTATCCGACGCCATTGGGAAGCATCGCGATGCGGCGCACCGAGCTATGGTGGAGCGGCCTCCGCACAAGCGTGAGCGGAATGACGGTCGCCATCCCCGGCCGCTCGACGCGAAGCGCCAGCGAAGTCCCGGGCCGCCCGCGGAAAGAGCGCTGCGCTTCCTCATGAGTCCAGCCGTGAGTCGAGCGGCCGTCCACCTCGATGATCCGGTCGCCGGGCTGAATGCCTGCATGCTCGGCGGGGCTGCCTGGCGTTGGCGAGATAACAATCATCCATCCGTCGCGCACATCCACCTGGACGCCGATACCAGCGTAGTTGCCGCTCGTCGTCTCAGTGAGGCGTCCGAGCTTGTCCGGGGCGAGCAGGGACGTGTACGGATCCTCCAACTCGTACAGCATTCCCTCGACTGCCATCCGATACATCGAGGAGGCGGCGAGGGAGTCAACGTAGTGACGGTAGATGTGCACGAATACTTCGTCGAACAGCCGTGCCGCCTCGGCCTTCGTCCTCACCGGGCCGGATCGCGCCCCGTGTTCGAGCAGCCATCCGCCGGTGACGAGCGAGATGACCAGCACCAGCGCAACAGTAATAGTGCGAGGGCGGGCGCCGGGATTCATGCCGGAATTCGCATCAGGGGTCATCGGGCGACCGGTTCCCGAAGCATGGCGAAAGAGTCGGGCAAGTTCTGCGCGAGCGTAGCGATCACTCTCGCCAGAACCTCGTCAGGCTCGCCGCGGCCGTCCACGGTCACGATCCTTCCGCATTCCTCATGCGCTCGTTGCCAGTCGCCGTCGGCAAAGCGAGCGAACGCCTGCTCGACACGGGCGTGAAACTCGTCGCCCGATCTTTCTATCCGGTCGTGTGATCCACGCAGCGTAGCTCGCGCCATGCCCTCCGCGGCGGGCAATTCGATCGCCAGCGTGAGGTCGGGCCTGAGCCCACCGGTTGCGAGCGCGTTGGCGGCGCGCACCTGATCTTCGGGGAGTCCCCTCCCCGCGATCTGGTAGGCATAAGTGGAGAGGAAGAAGCGGTCCATGAGAACAACTACACCATTCCGCAGCGCAGGGTCAATCTTTTCGCGAACTATCTCCGCCCGCGACGCCATGAACAGGAGCGCTTCCGCGGCGGGCGTGATCTCGCCGGGCGAATCGAGGAGAATCCCTCGGATAGCGTCGCCCAGCGCGGTGCCGCCCGGCTCGCGAAAGGTCACCACCGAGATGCCGGCCGCCGCGAGCTTCGCGGACAACATTTTTAGTTGCGTTGTCTTCCCCACTCCTTCGGGCCCTTCGAAGACGATCAGCCGGCCCTTTTCCACAGGGACGCCGGTCAGGAAAGAGTGATGATCGAGCTCGTCGCGCCTTTCTTCATCCCGTCCATGATCCAGTTGTTGATCTGGAACATCACCTTGTCGAAGTTCTCCTGCGCGGAGATCGCCTGCTGATATACCGGGTTCGTCTGCACCTTCGAGAGCAGGTCATCGAGCTGCTGTTCCATCTCCGCCGTCGGATTCTCGCCGCGCTGGATGAGCTGCTGCGCCTCGCTGCGAATCTTGTCCATCTGCTGCAGCACCGTGACCGCTTCCCTGTTTCCGTTGAGCGCTTCGCTCGATCGCTTGACTGCCTTGTACTCGGGACTCTGCCCGATCAGTCGCCCGAGCTCGCGGGCCTTGTCTTCCAGCATCGGTTCTCCGGTATGCCTTCGTTATTGGTCAGCGGCGTGATGCGAAAACAAATCGCTCACGCCCCGTAAGGTCCAATCCGACCCCAACCCCTGTATAACCGGGATGTCCCATCATGAGCTCGGCAACCAGCGACGCGCGGCGCTCGTCCACCTCGAGCCCGATGACACCGCCGCTCTCGAGAACCCGCACTCCGCCACGCAGGATCGCGGCCGTTGCCGCTATTCCGTTCTGCGCACTGAGGACCGCAATCGGCGGTTCCCAGTCGCGAACGCTTGCCGGCAGTGTCTCCGCCTCAGAGTAAGCGATGTACGGTGGATTGGAGACGAGCGCTGTGACCTTCACATCCCGAACGGGCGAAAGCAGTGAGCCGTGCCTGAACTCGACTTCGGCGTTGAGCATTGCCGCCGAGCGCGAAGCGTTGATTCGGGCTACATCGAGTGCGTCGAGGGATGCATCGGTAGCGATCACCCGGTCGAATCGGCCTTCGCTCGCGAGCGACAGGGCGATCGCTCCGGAACCCGTCCCTACATCCAGGGCAGTGCCCCAGCTAGCGGAGCCCGGGCGCATGGCTTCCATCCGTTCCAGAACCTCACCAACAAGGACCTCCGTCTCCGGCCGCGGTATCAGTACGCGCTGATCGACAAAGAGATTGAGATGCCGAAAGCACACCGAGCCCACCGCGTACGCGAACGGAGCGCCGGCGCCGAGCATCCGGACCGCCGACCGCGCCGACGTGACAATCGCGGTATCCACCGTTACGTCGCGATTCAGCATCGGCCATGTGCGCGGCACCCCGAGCAGCGCCGCGACTACGTCGATTGCTACACGCCGCGGATCGGTGATTCCGGCTGGGCGAAGCGACACTGTGAGCTCCTCGACGACGGCGAGGATTGACGCGTCACCGGACTGGATTGGCTGCGATTGCAGCTCCGGCCTATTCACCCAGCCGATCCTCGCGGTCTGCACTTTTGAGCGCATCGACCAGCGGCTCTATTTCTCCGTCCATGATATTCGAGAGCTCGTGCATCGTGAAACCGATGCGGTGGTCGGTAACGCGGTTCTGCGGAAAATTGTAGGTGCGGACTTTGGCCGACCGGTCACCCGTTCCGACCTGGGTCTTTCGCATCCTCGCGCGCTCCGCTTCCTGCGCGGCGATTTTCGCATCCAGCAGACGGGCGCGGAGGACCTCCATGCCTTTCATCTTGTTTTGAAGCTGAGACTTCTGGTCCTGCTGGCTGACGACGATCCCGGAAGGTATGTGAGTAATGCGCACCGCGGAATCAGTGGTGTTCACGCTCTGCCCGCCCGGACCCGAGGATCTGAAGACGTCGATGCGAAGATCCTTGTCCTCGATCTTCATGTCTATCTCCTCGGCTTCCGGCAGCACCGCAACCGTCGCCGCGGATGTATGAATCCGGCCCTGGTTTTCGGTGACCGGCACGCGCTGTACCCGATGGACGCCCGACTCCCACCGCATGGTACCAAACACGCCGTCGCCCTTGACCTTGAATATCGCTTCCTTAACTCCGCCCAGCGTGGCTTCTGAATGCGCGATGGTTTCGATCCGCCAGCCTCGGGCTTCGGCGAAGCGCGTGTACATGCGGTAGAGATCGGCAGCGAAGATAGCGGCTTCGTCGCCGCCCGTGCCCGCGCGGATCTCTACGATCGCCGGGCGGTCGTCGAGCGGATCGTGCGGAATGAGCGCCGGCTTGATCTCTTCTTCTACCGCAGCGATGGAAGTCTCGAGGCGCGCTTTCTCGGCGTGAGCTTCGGCGGCCATCTCGGGGTCATCCGCCAGAACGAGCTCGCGCACGTCAGCGAGCTCGCTCTCGAATTTTCGTAATTGGGCCGCCAGCTCGACGAGGTGCCCGAGGTGGCGATGCTCGCGCCCCAGCGCTGTCATGCGCTGGGCGTCCTTAACCGTCCTCGGGTCGGAAAGCTGCTGCTCGACCTCGCCGGCGCGTTGGAGCGCGTCGGCAAGGCGATCGCGAAGGCTCAGCTCTCAGGCGTCGCCGGGGCGGCGTCGCGCGGAGGCTTGGTGGCGTACTTCTGGCGGAATCGCTCGACGCGGCCCGCGGTGTCGACGAGCTTCTGCTTGCCGGTGAAGAACGGGTGACACTGCGCGCAGATGTCGGTGTGAATGTCCGCGATGGTGGAGCGGGTCTGATACGTGTTGCCGCAGGCGCACTTTACGGTCGCCGTCGCGTACACGGGATGGATGTCGGTTTTCATCTGGTCGTCTCGTTGGACTTTTGGTGCAGCTAGGAAATATCACCCCTTTTGGCGCGATCTACAAGTTGACGCCATTGACATTCGCCACCATCGACACCTTGCACAGGCACTCGGTGTCGGCAGGCGCCCTTTGCAGCCGCCGCAGCCGTCGCATCGACCCGTTTCGGAGACCTTCTCGAGTCTTGGCGTCGCTCTGTCAAGATGGCGGCGCCAGCTCGCCGCGATGACAGTCCGGATTGCCAGCTCGGCAGAGATCCGCTAGAACGATGGTTGCCGTTTTTCTCCTCGGGAAGTGGCTTGTAGCTGAATCAATCCAGCAACCATCAAGAAGGAGGAAGGATGATGTATGGCAGCAGCAGTTCCGTCCCGGTGTTCGGGCTCCGCCGGGAAATCGACCGCCTGTTCGAAGATACGTTCGGGCGTGGAGATGGCACATCGAACTGGAGTCCCGCCGTGGACGTCCGCGAGATCGGAAACGAGCTGCGACTCGATATCGAGCTCCCCGGCATCAGCCCGGAGGAAGTCGAGGTAACGGCAGAGAACGGCACGCTCACCATCCGCGGCGAGAAGCGCGCCGAGCGCAAGGAAGGCGATGAGAAGAGCAGGTATCACGTCGTCGAGCGATCGTACGGCGCGTTCTCGCGGTCGTTCCAGCTTCCAGCGGGATTGGACGACTCGCGAATCGAGGCGACCTGTGAGAACGGGATTCTCTCGATCCACATTCCGCGGACAGCCCTTCCGCAGCCGCGGAGGATCGAGATCGGAGGCAGCCGCACCGGCCAGCAAAAAACTGTGAGGGGCGGTGAGCGGCAAACGTCGGCAAGCGGCGGATCGCAGTCACCGTCGACCGACGGCGGGACGGCGGAGCGTTCGATGGCCGCCAGCGGCTCTCAGCGGCCAGCAAGCAGCGGGAGCCGAGGGCGCGGGACGTCAGAGCCCAAGGGCTGAGAAAGCTGCGCGGGAGGAAAAAAGACCCACCGATGAGGTGGGTCTTTTTGCTTTCCGGCCGCCCCGCAATCGATACGCGAGGTCGTCCACGCGTAGCGCTTCGCAGACCCTCGCGAACACGTCGAGAATATCGTCGTGGTCACGCACGAGCTGCTTGATCGTTGCGAAGATCAGCCTTCGGTAGTGCTCGATGAAGAGGTCCCATGCGGCCACTGAGTCGCGTTCGTCGAGCTTGGCGCGCCATGGTTCCATCGAGAACATCCGACTTGTTGAGCGTGGGCCATTGGATAGTTATTAGCGCTGGCGAACAAAGTCAAACGACGTTTGACGCAGGTACCCGTCGTCGGCCAGACAGTCGCGTAAGCAATTCCGCAGCAACTGTCCGTGTAATAGTGCATCGCCGGAGACGGCTCCGGCCGCCGATGCCTCGGCGCGACCTCACGACACGGAGACATACCCATGATTCGCACCCAACCCGCCACTTTTCGGCGCTTCCTCATCGCCGCGTTGACCATAGCCGCCGGCGGAGCACTGTTCAGCTGCTCAGACATCCCCGGGCCCGACGACAAGAGCGGCACCTTCTTCGGCCCCACAAGCGTCCTTGCGGGTGGAAGCGCCCGCGCCTACGTCATCCTCGACCGCACCGGGGCGCCCGGGAGTCCCTATACCCTTCCCCACTTCGACGTGCACGCTTACATGATCACCGAGGCGGAGCGGAAAGCGATGGTCCTCGGAGACGCACAGCTCGCCGCCAAAATGGTTCGGCAGCCCGCGGCCGAGTTTATCCCCGCTGGGTACGTTCCCGGACCGGTCATTGTGGAAATGGGCATGCACTGGACTGACCCGGCGGCGCCGGAGCGAAACGGCCAGCCGTTCACCCACACGTTCTTCTACGGGTCGTACGACGGCGCCTTCGTGTTGAATGAGCCGATGGTGACGAAGGCCTTCCTGGAGACGAAACCGGCAGCGGTCGTGACCCCCCTCAAGCTTCCCGCGCAGTACTCGGTGCGCGGTTATCAGCCGACGTCGTACACCGTTGGCTACGACGCCGCCGCGAAGGAGTACCGAATAGCCCTATCCGGTCTCGTCGAGCGCTAGGCCGATGAGGTTGGCCTGTCAGCCCTGCAGCGATACTTCCCTGCCCTACCTGGCGAATACCTCCTCGACCGCCGTGATGCGAATCCTGTCAGCGGTCAGCGACAGCTTTCGCGCGCCGATGATCTTATCCTCGTCGAGCAGCGATTGCGGCTTCTCTCCGTCGTATGTGATGGGTGACAGCGCGTCCGCGATAAGCGCATCCCGAAGTTGCTTCGCGTCCTTCGTGATGATCACCACCGACAGATCGTCCGCCGATACATGCTGCTTCAGCGCGCGATTGACATCGTCTCTCGTGAGCTTCTGCAGCGCCGCGCGCATGTGCGTCGTGAAGTCGCCCATTCCATACCAGCGCGAATCGAGGGCGTAGCCGAGCTGCTGGTCCTGCGTCGCCGTCATGACGTAGACGTTCTTCATCAGGTACTGCCTGGCCGCCTGAAAATCTTCCTCCGACATTCCTTTGTCGATCAGGTTGTCGAGCTCATGCGTCGCGATGCGGAGCGCCATGTGGGCGTTTTTCGGCTCCACGGGGCGGATCCACACCTCGAAGATCTGCGCCCGCCGCGCGATGTTCGCATCCGGGAAGAACTGGAACATGCCTCGCGGAAACGCCTCGATATAGGCGTAGTCGCCGTAGTTCATTCCTCGAATGCCGCGAATGCGGTCATAAAGCCTGCCGGTGGACATGCGGTGCTCGCCCAGCCATGCGCGCGCAACATTCAGCGCCGCGAAGTCGGGATGCGTGCGGGTGACCTCGATCGGCAGGCCGAACGAGATTGCCGTCGCGCGCGTGTCCTTCTCGATGATCTCGACTTCCATTCCCTTCGGGCGAACACCGGCAAGTGCCGGGCGCGACACAGGCGCTGGCGTGCCGGCAGGAAGAGCACCGAGCGCCGCACGCAGATTCGTCACCATTTCATCGGAGATGTCACCGTTGATGCCGAGGACGAGGTTGCCACGCGTGTAGTGGGTCTTCACGAAGTTCCGCACGTCGTCGAGCGTAATCGACTGCAAGCCAGCGACGCTGCCGAGCACCGGATGCGCGTATCCGGTCCCCTTGAAGATGTTCGTCTGAAGGCGCTCACGGCCGAGCTCCTCTTCGTTGTTCGAGCGGAGATCCTGCTTGAGAGCGTTGGTATATGCGTCCTTCACCCGCTTGAAATCCTCTTCCCGAAATCCGGGCTCGAGAAGCTGCGGGAGCGCGATACCCAGGAAAGTCGGCCAGTTGTCGCGGTGAATCGACCCGGTGAACGTCGTCATCTCCTTGTCCACCTGATTGCCGAAACTGCCGGCAATCGGGTACAGCGCCTTGCTGATCTGTTCGAGGGTCATGGCCTTCGAGCCCGCGCTTGTTATCATCGCCGCCGACAGCGCGGCGAGGCCTTCCTTGCCTGCTGGATCACCGGCCGATCCAGTATTGAACAGGAGCTTCATCCGGAGCTGGGGCAGTGGGGACTTCTGCACGATCACGCTCGCTGCCGGTACAGCGGCCGCCGCATTGCTGCTCGCCGATATTAAAGCAGCGTAACGAACCTTCGGATCGCCATTCGCTGCGGGTCCGCCGTTCCCGGCGGCAACCGCCGGTGCTGGCGCAGCCGTTTCGAGTGCGACGATGCTCGGCAGCGTACGAATGGCGACGGGAAGCGCACCGTTGGCCAAGGTCGTCACAATCAGGCCGTTGTCCGTCAGGTATGTCTTCGCGACACGCTGAAGATCGGCCGGCGTGAGCGTCTCGTAGAGCGCATAGGCGCGATTGATGGTAGCGTAAGACCGGTTGTAGCGAACGAAGCGCGCGAGCGTCGACGCGATGCGGTCGGTGTTGTCGAGCGAGCGGACGAATGAGTAGCGCACGTTCGCCTTCGCTTCGGCGAGCTGCGACGCCGAGACGGGCGTCGTCCGCGCGGCCGCTACCGCTTTCAGAATCTCGTCACGCACGTAAACGACGTCTTCCGGCTTCTTCACTCTGGCAAAAATCGTGAAGAGCTCGGGGTCGGCGTTGCTCGTGTTCGACGCGTTGAGCCCATCCACCTTCTGCTCGCGCTGCACGAGTTTCTTGAACAGCTCCGACGTGGGACCGAAGTAAAGGTTGCCCACGAAATCGAGCGCTGCATTGTCGTTCTTTGTCTCCGAGAACGCCGGATTGCGGAAGGCAACGGCAAGGTACGGAAGCGTCGCCGTTGGCCATTCCACATGAGCGTATTTCGGGCCCTTTGGCGCCGGCTCGGCGGGGATCGTCGCCTTGTATGTGCCGCGCTTCCAGTCACCCCAGTGCTTCTGCACGAGAGGCATCACCTCGTCGGCAGTAACGTCGCCGGCGACGATGATCGTCGTGTTCTCGGGCCGGTACCAGCGGTCGAAGAAGACCTTCGAATACTCGAACTGGTTCGGCATGTCCTCGATGTCCTTGATGAAGCCCATCGTGGTGTGCTTATACGTGTGCGCCGTGAACGCACTGTCTCGCATCACCTCGTACAGCTTCGATCCGGGGTTTGCCGAGTTTTTGTTGTATTCGCCAAGTACGGCGCGCGCCTCCGTCTTAAACGCGGGCTCGGTATACGTGAGGTTCTGGAACCGATCGGCCTGGAGCTTGAGCATCCCCTCCAGATCTTCCTTCGCGAACGTGATGTAGTAGTTCGTGAAATCGTCGGTGGTGTAGGCGTTCTCGCGGGCGCCGGCCCTGGTGAGAATGCGGCTCATGTCCTCCTGAGTCGCCGTCTTCGTCCCGCGGAACATGACGTGCTCGAAGAAGTGCGCGAATCCTGATTTGCCCGGCTCGATCTCGTTGCGTGATCCGGTTTGCACCGGTATCTGCAGCGACACGATGTTGGGAAATCCGGTCGGAACGATGATAACCTTGAGTCCGTTCGGGAGGACGCGTTCGGTTGCCTTGAACGGGAGGATGTCACGCGATGCCGCGGCGCCCGGCTGCGACTGGGCGTAAGGCGCGCTTCCCGCGAGCGCTGCTCCGGCGATTAGAGTCGCGAAGAGACGACGATGTTTCATGGGTTTCCCCTTTCCCTGTGAGTTTTTGCTTTCTAAGTCTACCCGGGTCTGGCGCGTAGTTGCCAGTCCCTTTACCTCATTCCGGGCTCGTAAACCACGCGTCCGCCGACGATTGTCATCCTGATCGTCGCCCCGGCGATGGTTTCGGGCGCCATCCGCGTCAGATCGCGATCGATGAGAACGAGATCGGCCAGCTTCCCGCGCTCGATCGAGCCCTTGATGTCGTCGTCGAACGAAGCGAAGGCGGCGTTGATAGTGTAGCCGCGGAGCGCTTCCTCGACCGTGATCTTCTGCTCGGGAACCCATCCCGCAGGATTGCGGCCATCGAGGGTCCGTCGCGTTACCGCCGCGAATATTCCCTCCAGCGGAGCCGGCGGCGCCACGAACCAGTCGCTGCCGAGCACCAGACGCGCTCCCGTGTCCAGGAGAGACCGAAAGGCGTACGTGTGCCTGGCCCTCTCGGGCCCGATGACTTTTTCCGCCCATCTCCCGTCATCGATGGCGTGATAGGGCTGCATGCTCGGGATGACTCCCAGCGCGCCGAAGCGGGGGATGTCCGCGGCATCCGGATGCTGCGCATGCTCGATTCTGAACCGGCGATCTCGCGGGCCATTTTCTCGCGCAACCCTTTCGAAGATGTCGAGCTGTGTTCGTATCGCCCGGTCGCCTATCGCGTGCACCACCACCTGGAGGCCCACCTGATCGGCCTCCGATGTCCACCGATACAGATTATCGGCGGTCTCCACGAAAAACCCGGAGTCGGCCGGCGTATCGGTGAAGGGAGCCAGCATCGCCGCGGTGTGCGAGCCGAGCGAGCCGTCGACGAATCCTTTGAGACCCCCGATCCTGATCCACTCATCGCCCCGGCCCCGGTTCGCGACGGTGTCGCGCAACCTCTCCCACTGCGCGATCGGCGTGACTGCATATATGCGCGCGATGAGGCGGCCGTCCTTCTGGGCGCGCTCGAAAGTCGCCAGATCGCCGAACGAGCCCATGTTGTGCACCGAAGTCACGCCCCGCGCGGCAACGTATTTCATCGCAGCATCGAGTGCTCTGTCGTTCATCGCTGGCGACGGCGGTGGCTCGACCGCGTTGACGTAGCTCTGCGCGTTGTCCTTGAGCACCCCTGTTGGCTCACCGCCGGCATCGCGCACAATGGTGCCGCCCTCCACATCCTTCGTAGAGCGGGTCACCTTCGCCGCCGCGAGCGCCTGTGAGTTCGCGAGAGCCATGTGGCCGTCGAGCCGGGATACCCAGACCGGATTGTTCGGCGTCACCGAATCGATCCAGTCGCGCCGCGGAAGCTCCCCGCCCCACTGCTGGTGATCCCAGTCCCCGCCGGTGATCCACGTGCCTGCGGGAACAGTCGCGGCGTATGCCTTGATTCGCGCGACAAACTCCGCCGGCGTCTTCGCCTCACGGAGCTGCACCGATGCCAGCCGAAATCCTCCGTCTATGAAATGCACGTGCGAATCGATGAATCCCGGCGTGACCATTCCGCCGGCGGCATCGATAATTCTCACGGCAGGGCGATTCTTCACCAGCTTCGAGATCTCCGCGCTCGAACCGACGAGTGCGATGCGGTCGCCGCTCACCGCTACTGCGGTCGCCCACGGTTGCCGCGGGTTGCCGGTCCAGACTCGGGCGTTCACGATGGCGAGCGTGACGTCATTTGCGGGAATCATCGCCGTGGCGCACCCCTGTAGAGAGAGGGCGGTGATGCACGCCGCCACGAGTCGAATGGAGAGGGAGATCACGATAGAGCCCTTCATGCCGCCGCCACCTGAGTAACTACAACCGCTGCCACAGAGACACGGAGGCACAGAGAACAAAAACTGATTTTAGGGAACTTCATCTTCATGGTCTTCACGCGTAGTTCCCCATTTTTTTGCCGTTCTCCGTGTCTCCGTGCCTCTGTGGCAGCGGTTGTTGTTGTTTCCGGAAATACCGAAACAGGAACGACGCGATTCCGACGTGCACGGGCAGCATGAGCGCGATGATACCGCCGTTGACCTGGTCGAGCCCGGGAGCCACCTGCATCACGAAGCCAGCCAATGAGATCAACGCGACCACACCGGCAAGGAGCGCCGCAATGTTTCCTGCCGCAATGGCTTCTGCATCCGCCGAACGCGAGCGGAGAGTCCAGATGAGACGAATCAGTACGACTGCCAGCACCAGCGACAGCGGATTGGCCTGAAACAGATTCTCGTTGCGATAGCTGTAGATATGGTTGGTGAGAACCCAGAGTCCCGCCAGACCAGACCCCAATATCCCCACGACGACGCTCCACACGGTCGCAAGCGCGAGCGCCGGAATCAGCGACCGGCGCGAATGCCCCAGTGCCAGAAGAATTCCTCCCAGCGCGAGAACCGAAGCCGCGATCGCCAGATAACCCCCGTTTCCGCGGGTGACGGTCAACGGCTCGCCGGGCCTCGTCGCCTGGAAAAGGACGCGCTCGTTCATCACCAGCGCCTGCGATCGCCCGGGGGTGCCTCCCGGCTCCACTTTCATTCCGCGAAGGTGGATCATCATCTGTACGGGCAGGAACATCTCCTCCCACGGCGACGTCTGACGATCGACCGGCTGCCCAAGCCCGAGCATCGTACCGGTGTAAATCGGCCAGTCGTCCTGTGTCAGTCGTGCAGTGTGAAACCTGTACGAAGAGGGATTGGGGGGCGTCTCGCGGGCCGGGCCGCTGAAAGTGCGCCTGATCGATCCGCCAAGAGCATTGTCCAGAGCGTCGCGAATCCGCGTCGAACAGTTGTCGCGATAATAGTCGTACAAGTATTCCCGGTTCTCAGGCAGAAGATTCCACGCAACGAACCTCGCGAGGCGATGCTTCTCTGCAGCGGTCATCGCGAGCTCCTGCGCCCACACCGTCCGGTTCGTCCGCCGGTACTCTGCGATCGTGGCCGCGAGATCGAACGCGCCCATCGAGTAGAGCATCCGGCCCTTGAGGAAGTTCGGGATGAAATCCTCGTCGGCGAAGTCGAACAGCCCCCAGTGGTAGGCGATGTCAGTTCCCGCAACTGCATCGTGAATCCATATCGCGTTATGGCCGAACAGCTCCCACACCTGGCTGCCGGGACCCATCGTGACGAGGTACACGGTGAGTTCCGAGCCGGGCCCGGCAGCACCAGAAACGGCGACTGTCGTGGGTGCCTGTGTTTGCGCATCTGCCTGCGGTGGATTCACCAACGCAGCTGCAACGAGGACGGAACATAGAACTACCCTGCTACCGGCTGCCGGCCACAGAAGGCGCTGCCGGCTACCGGCCTGATTACAACGACGGGTAATCGCCTCTTGGAATCCAATGCAGCCTGCAAACCCCGGCGAGTGAGGTATCAGTTGCAGTTCCGCTTAAGCCCGCAGCCGGCGGCGCACTACCGAGGCGGCGGCAGGCAGCCAGGTGGTTCTCGGTTCCGCAGTGCACGGGAGCCTTTCCTCGCCGCCAATCACAACCGTATCTCGCGCCCCTCTTCAGCAGACCGGTAGATCGCCTCCATCACACGCATCACCTTCAGTTGATCCGCCGGAGGGTCGTACGGGGTCTCTTCCTTGAGCACGGCGACGAAGTGCGCCAGCTCGGCGCGATACGACTGAAGGAAAACGCTCTCGCGCGCCGCCGCGCCCGTCGGTGAGACGTTGGTCGGCCGTCCGTTGAGCTCCTTCACGACGCGCAGCGGCGACAGCCGCGCGCTGCCGCGCGTCGACAGGACCTCGAACCACCACCTTTCCTCCTGGCCGACATACGCCCACGAGACATCAATGCTGAATCCAATTCCGGTTGCGCACTCGAGGTGCACGAGCATTGTGTCTTCCACGCCACCCGCGCGCGCCGTGGTCATCTGGGCGTTGACACGAACCGGATCGGGAAAGTCGGCCAGCCACAAGCAGAGATCGAGCAACGGGTATCCATATTCTAAGAACGCGCCTCCACCTGCTTCCGCCTTTCTGTACCTCCATCCCTGCTGTCCAGTGCGGAACTGGTACTGCCCCGCCCGCATCCCGACCAGCTTCCCGAGCTCGCCGCCCCCGAGAAACCTGCTCAATTGCTGAACATCGCTTCGGAATCGATGGTTGTTTCCGACAACCACCTTGCGGTCCACCTTGACCGCCGCGGCAAGTATTCGCTGCACGCCGGCCGTCGTCAGCGAGAGGGGGCGCTCGCACAAAACGTGAACGCGCGACTTGAGCGCGCGAAGAGCATGCGGTTCATGCAGGTGATTCGGAGTGGCGATGACGACCGCGTCGAGCTCGTCGAAATCCAGCAGCTCGTCGATGTCTGTAAACACGTCGGGAACACCCAGCCGCTGGGCGAGGGCGCCTGCCTTGGGGCCATCGTTGTCGCAGATCGCAACGAGCTGCGCGCCGCGAATCCGCGAGAGAACGGGCAGGTGAGCGAGCTGGGCGATCGCACCGGCGCCCACAAGACCAAGCCGGATGTCAGCGCTCACCGAATCGCTCCTCTCGTCGGCCGCATTCGCTCGGCCCGTTCAAATGCTGCCCACCGTCGTTCCTGGATAGTAGGTCGTCAGAATCGTGCGATAGTCCTGGCCCGCTCGGGCGCGTCCGATCGCGCCCCACTGGCACATTCCAATTCCATGGCCGTAACCCCCGCCGGTGAGTGTCAGCCGAGAAATCTCGCCGGCGCTGTCGGACTCGGTCTGGGCCGTGAAATACGTGCTGTTGAGTATCGTGCCGGTTGGCGTGCGAAGAAGAAAGCGGATGTCGTTGCCGCGCACCACAGAGTTGCCTCGGCCGGTCTGAATAGTCAGCGTCGCCGCCCGGTCCGACGCGGTGCGACCCTCGACGCGGATACCCGATATGCGTCCAAGCGACACCCGCTGCCCCCCCGCCGGCGCAACGGTCATTTCCCGCGCACCGGAGACCTGCTCCAGATACTTCTCGAGCGTCGCCCGCAATTCGTTCTGGTCGAAAGTGGAGGTCCAGCGGAAACGCGGCGACGCATCGCAATAGAAACGGTCCGATCCCGAGATCCTGTCGCTCACCGGTCTCAGGTGCGGCTGATCGGGCTCTCGCCACCACACCTCCTCCACCCCCGCCGTGCTTCCCCCGCAGGTCGATGAGTAGGGCGTATTGACGATTCTGCCGGCGTAGCGGAGTACCATGTCCTTCGTCGCCAGCACTGCGGCATCGGGCATTGGCTTCTCCGCGTCGACACCGCCGTAAACCTGGTCCTGCACCGACGAGTACATGTCGAACGGCCGCGTCTCGCGGCTTGTCATGCGGATGTACGAGTAGCTGCGAGCGGCCACCGCCTGCGCTTCGACGGCAGCTTCCTCGCCCGTCTGGCGGTTGCCGATTTCCAGCGGGACAACACCTCGAAGATACGACTCGACCCCGAGCCGGTTCACGACCAGCATCCCGCTGTCGGTCGTCGTAATCAACAACTCGCCCCGGTATCGCTTGCCGCCGTGCTTCACGAACGATCCGGGCGTTGCCGAACGCACAATGAACGGACCGGAATGTCTCGATGTGACGGACCCGTTTGATCGGATCGCGACCATCTTCCGGCCGCGCACCTCGATCGTCATCGTGTCGTCGGGCCGGCCGCTTGCCACAAGGTTGGAGCTGTTGCGACTGTAGATGCGCCACGACCCGGTTCCCCCCACGCGCGCGGAACGCGAGGCGGTCGCGAGCGCAATCCGCACAGGTTGATCTCCCTGGTCAATGCCGCTCTCGGCGGCCGGTTCGGGCTCGCCCCGCGGAAGCGCGGACGCGCAGGCGGCGGCCCCAACCAATGCGATCGCGAGTGTTCTACGCACGTGAGGCCTCCAACGCATGCTCGATGCGGCTCGAGGCTTCCGGGACTTCAGCATTGCCGTACGCGCCGGGCTTGAACGATGCCTCGCTCATGGAAGGTGCCAAATACCCGCCGCGCTCGGGCGCAGCAAGGAAGGCTCTCTTGAACATCCCGAAGACACTCCCCATCGCTATCGCGAAATGGTGAACCGGCTCATCGTGAAAGAAGCATGCCGCCTCAGGAAGTCCTCCGCTGAGCTTGCCGAATGTGGTCTTGACGGAAGTCACTCCGAATCGCTCCGGCGCACCGCCGGGCGCGATTCGGAATCCTGTTGTCGCCTCATCGAAGACGAGCAGCGCTCCCGATTCGTCAGCGATCCCCCTTATCCGTGAAGGAAGCCCGGGTGGGATCACCGGCCGTAGCTGCCGGCGGTTTGCGCGACCAGCGGCAGGACGCGAGTCCTATTGCGTACCAATGCCGTCCGCGCCTCGACACGAATCACCGACGCTCTGAAATCGTAGTCGTCGACGACCTCTTCCACTTTCACAGCCGCAATCGAGCCAGGTGTGAGTGGCTCGCCGATGAATGTGATTCCGTCGATGTCGTCCGCCTGCCACGGAAGCCGCGCGAGCGCACCGCCGTTCCCGGCAAGGCGGTCAACGATGACCTGAGAGGTGGTGCCGAGGCGCGCGTCATAGCGCTCGGCAGTGATCGACCGTTGAAGTTCCGTGAGCCGCTCGAGCCGCTCGCGCTTGATTGCGTCCGGCACATCGTCAACCATTGCGGCCGCCACGGTTCCCTCCTGCGGCGAATAAGTGAACGCACCGACGCGATCGAAGGTGATCTCCTCGAGAAATTCCAGCAACTCCTCAAAGTCAGACTCGGTTTCGCCGGGAAACCCGACGATGCACGTCGTCCGGATAGCGACTCCGGGAACCGCATCGCGGAAGCGCACGACTCTTTCGCGAATCGTACGCTTTCTCTCCGGGCGGCGCATGCGGGCGAGAACATCATCGGCCGCGTGCTGCATCGGCATGTCGAGGTAAGGAAGAATGCGATTCTCCCGTGCGACGACCTCGAGCAGCCGTGGAGTGATGCCCTGCGAATACAGATACAGCATGCGGATCCACGGAATCGACGTCTCCGCCACGAGCGACTCGAGCAGCTCTGGCAGGCGAACGCCATCGCGGCGGTCGCGCCCGTAGTGAGCAAGGTCCTGCGCGACAAGATTTACTTCGCGTGTACCGTGCAGCTCGAGGAGCTGGGCTTCGTTGACCAGCTCGCCCAGCGAGAACGAACGGTGCCGGCCGCGCATCAGCGGTATCGCGCAGAACGCGCAGCCGTGATCGCAACCCTCGCTGATCTTGAGATAGCGGACGTGCGGGAGGTCCCCGGTGTAGACCCTGACCCCGGGGTGAAGGGTGACCGGATCGCCGACGACGATGCCGAGCTTCGCGAGCTCCTGCGCGAGACGTCCGCTCTCGGATGCGCCGAGGAAGAGGTCGACTTCGGGAAGCGCATTGATGAGCTCCTCCTTGTGCCGCTCAACCATGCAGCCGACTCCGACCACCGCCTGGCACGAGCCCTCCGACTTGTACCGCGCCGCGTCGATCATCGCGTCGATCGATTCCTTCTTTGCCGCGTCGATGAAGCCGCAGGTATTCACGATGATTACGTCCGCATCGCCGAGCGTCGCCGTGTACTCGCCACCGCAATCGGTCAGCTCGGCGAGGTATCGTTCGGTATCAACGGTATTCTTGTCGCAGCCGAGCGTGACGAACCCGACCTTCATGCCGATGGTGGCGTGGGTGCCGGTCGCGCTGCAGGAAGCGCAACGGTCACTGGGCGCGTCACCGATAGTTGCCGAATTTCAGCTCGACGCCGAAGTCCTGCGACCGCAACAACGCCATCGCCGCCTGGAGCTCGTCCTTCGAGGGCGACGTGACCCGCACCTGGTCGCCCTGAATCGCTGCCTGCACCTTCTTCAACTTCGCGTCCTTGATCGCCGCGGAGACTTTCTTCGCCGTATCGCCGTCGAGCGACATCTTGAGCTTGACGGTGCGCGTGACCTTGTCGCCGCCCGCCGGCTTCATGTCTCCGATGTCGAGATTCTTCACCGGAACTCCACGCTTGATGAGCTTAGACTGAAGCACGTCGAAGAGGGCGTCCATCCGGTACTCACTTTCGGCGGTGAGGTCGATGGTGCCGTCAGCTCGCTTGAAGTCAATCTCCGCGACGGTTCCCTTGAAGTCGTAACGCTGCGCGATCTCCTTCTGGGCTTGATTGACCGCGTTGTCGACCTCCTGGAGGTCGACGCCGGTTGTCACGTCGAAAGAGGATTGGGCTGCCATGCAACCAATCTAACGGGC
>JACCRF010000065.1 GCA_013813715.1 Gemmatimonadaceae bacterium
GTCGGTTCGCCTGTAAAACCAAATTCTTCGAGCCCGATCAGGAGTCCGCTGCCAAGGTCGTGCACGATCGGGATGCCGTGCTCCGATGCCATGGGAACCAGCTCGCGAACGGTGACGTCGGTGACGAAGCCGGATAGCGCGAAGTTGCTCCGGTGAACCTTCGCGATGGCACCCGTGCGGGGTGTGATTGCAGCCCGGTAATCGTCGAGATGGGTGCGATTCGTGGTTCCGATTTCTACGAGTGTTGCGCCGCTTCGCTGCATGATGTCCGGAACACGGAAGCTGCCCCCTATTTCGACCAGCTCACCGCGCGACACGATTACTTCGCGGCCCGACGCCGTCGCTCCGAGGGTAAGGACAAGAGCGGCCGCGCAATTATTGACGACAATCGCGTCCTCCGCGCCCGTCAGCTCGCGCAGCAGCTCAACACAGTGGATGTATCGCGAGCCTCGCTTTCCTTCGGCGAGGTCGTACTCGAGGTTGGTGAACCCTGCCGCGGCTTCGCGCACCGCGTCGATCGCCGCGGTCGCGAGTGGTGCCCTGCCGAGGTTCGTGTGGAGCACGACGCCGGTGGCGTTGAACACCGGACGCAGGGAGGGTAGCGTAGCGATCGCGACCCGCTCGGTGATCATGGCGCCCCAGTCCAGGTCGGCGGAACTACCGGACACCGCCCTTGCGTCGTCAATCGCGCCGCGGACGGCATCCACCACGACGCCGCGCGGATGAGTCTCGAGGAGCGATCGGACGTTGCCGGTCTCGAGAAGGCTGCCCACGCTCGGAAGAATCCTTCGCGGGTCGGTCACCTTCGGTCGGGCGCCGGCGCCGGCGGTGGCGGTGGTGGCGGCAGCGGCAACGGTTGCCGCGGTGCTGGCGGTGGGGGTGGCGGAGGTGGGGTTAGCGGTGTCGAGGGCCGTGCGGCGGGCGTAGAAACAGGCGCAGGAGCGGGAACGGAAAGCACCCGCTCACTCGAGCGCGCGACCCCAATGAGGTTGCGCACGTCGGTAACGCGCACGCGGTATTCGCGCCCCGGGACGAGCGGCGTCGCGACTCGCACGGTGATCGTCCTTGCCGGACTCGGCCGCGAAGGGCGCCGCCTGGTTTCTGCCTGCGTCGTGTCGGCAGGAGGCGGAACGATATTGGAAACAGCCACGTCAGTAGAGTCGGCCGCACGCACGCGGACGTTGGCCGGCGTGACCGCGGGCGTCACCGCCAGCGGACCGTCGAATGTCAGGAGCAGTGTAACCGAATCCCTGAGGCTCACTGTGGACAGCCGCGTTCCGATCGAGTCGTGAACGAATGCGAGAAGCTCGACACGCGCCGAGTCCGCGAGAGTGACCGCGACCGAGTCCCACGCTTCTCGTGTGTCGAGCCCACGGTTGCCGTTGTCGTCCGACCAGCCTCGAATCCGATAAGGGCCAGGGGGTAGATTCGCGAATACGAAACTTCCCGTGGAGTCGGTGGTGGTAACGTAGACGATCGTCGTATCGGGGGGTGTCGCCGCTTCGACGTAGCCGCGCCGTACGAGGTTACCGTCGACCCAGTCGAACAGCACACCCGCGACGCGCGAAGTCGCAATTGCGCCTCCGGTTGAGAAAATCGTTGACGCCCCAGTGTTGCGCGTATTGCCGCGCAGGTCGGAAAGGCCCGGCAGAAGGGCGACAGTATACGTGGTGTTGGGCCGCCATCCCCGGCGCGGCCGCACCGCGATTTCCTCCCGTCCCCAGTCCACGCGCGGCGTGCCGTCCCGCGGCGATATGAGAAAGAGTGATTCGAGCGTGGGCGCGCCGGACGGCCGCTCGCTGACGACCTCATCGAAGCGGAAGATCACGTCGCGCGGCGTCGTGCCCGCCCGGCCGCTGTCGGGGACGATTCTAACTACCTGCGGTGCCGCTGTATCCACTGGTCCGCCCGGCGGAACGCCAGGCGACGCGCACGCGTCGAGCAGGACCGGCGCGGCCAGCATGGCGGTGATTAGCACGGCGGGTACCGCCAAGGCGTTCAGCCTCCGCAGAGCCATTGTACCTTCGCCGCCAGTTGCGCACGTCTTGTCGTCCATTCGTCTTTCTTCGATCGCTCGGCGTCCACAACGTGCGCGGGCGCGCGGTCCGTGAAGCCCGGGTTGTCGAGTCGCGCGATTAGCGATGCCAGTTGCGTGTCGAGCCGCTCGAGCTCGCCCGTTGCCTTCCTGCATTCCTTCTCGATGTCGATCACACCCTCGAGCGGAACGATCACCCGCGAACCGCTCGAGAGCAGAACCCGTGCTCCGTGTTCGATGCTTGCGGCATCTACGGGCAGTGTCACGCGCACAATGCCGCGAGCGAGATGCGCGATGAGGGGCGCTTCATCGGAAAAAATCGCCGCGTCCCGGTTCGCGTTCGAGCCCGCGTCCTCGGTGACCACCAGCGCCTCGATTCTGTCGCCCGGGGGGATCGCGTAGTCGGACCTGAGTTGACGAATGCCGTTGATCGCTTCGCGAACCAGCTCGAACCCGACATCGTCCGAGAATTCGACATCCGCTTCAGGCCACCGCGCGGTCGCGAGGAACTGGCCCCGCTTTTCAGTCGCGACGGGCAACCGTCGCCATATCAGCTCCGTGATGAATGGCACGATCGGATGCAGCAGCCGCAGCGAAGAGTCGAAAACATGCACGAGTACTGCGCGAGCGACCTCGCGGTCGGCGCCGCCGGCGGCGAGTCGTACCTTGGTTGACTCGAGGTACCAGTCGGCCAACTCGTTCCAGACGAACCGTCTCGCCGACTCGGCGTACTCGCTGAGCCGCAGGCCTGCCCGCAGTTGTGCGGCGCCCCACACGCCATCAGCTGGGCGTGACGGCCCCAGAGCCGCATCGCATTCCTCGATCGCAGTGTTGAGCCGGCCGAGAATCCACCGGTCCGAACGCCTTAGATTCGCCGGAGCAATCGCGTCGAGAGCCTCGACCGGTTCACCGCCGACGTTGCTCAGCAGGAAGCGACCGATATTCCAGAGCTTCGTCGCGAAGTTACGACCGGGCGCGAACGACTTCTCGAGGTCTTTCGGGTCGAGGATCAAATCGGCGCCGACGCCGAGTCCCGACACGACCGTATACCGCAGGGCGTCCGCCCCAAAGAGTTGCACGACGTCAAGCGGGTCGATTCCATTGCCTAGTGACTTGGACATCTTCAGGTGCTGAGTGTCGCGCACGGTTCCATGCAGGTACACCGTGTGAAACGGAGCCTCGCCCATGAACTCGTACCCGGCCATGATCATGCGGGCCACCCAGAAAAAGAGGATCTCAGGTGCGGTGACGAGATCATCGGTCGGATAGAACGCCTTCAGCGCCGGCGCATCGCGGTCAGGCCATCCAAGCGTAGAGAACGGCCACAGCCAGGACGAGAACCACGTGTCGAGTACGTCCTCGTCCTGCCGCGCCGGCGAGCCGCAGTCGGGACAAGTCGCGATGTCGTCACGGCTTGCCGTCGTCGTTCCGCAGGAATCGCAGTACCACACTGGAATGCGATGTCCCCACCACAGTTGGCGTGAGATGTTCCAGTCGCGAATGTTCTCGAGCCAGTTGACGTAGACAGCCTCCCATTTCTCCGGGAGGATCCTTATCCGCCTCGTTCGCACTCCTTCGAGCGCGGGCGCGGCCAGCGGTTTCATCTTCACGAACCACTGATCCGACAGCCGGGGCTCAACGACTGTATCGCACCGATAGCAGTGCCGCACCGCATGCGAATGCGGCTCGACCTTGAGGAGCGCGCCGGACTCGCGCAGCACCTCGACGATGCGCCTTCGCGCCTCCAAGCGATCCACGCCGAGCAGCGAATCCGGCACCCGCGAGCCTGCCTCGCTGCCGTTCGCCATTGTGCCCTCGGGAGAAAGCACAACGGGCATCGGCAGCGAATGCCGCGTCCCGATCGCGAAATCGTTTGCGTCGTGCGCGGGCGTGATCTTCACCGCTCCCGTGCCGAAATCGGGATTCACTCCCTCGGCGTCGGCGATGATCGGAATCGGAATGTTCGCGATCGGCAGCGTGACCGTCCGTCCGATCAACTCGCGATATCGCTCGTCCTCGGGATGAACCGCCACCGCAACATCAGCGAGCATGGTCTCCGGCCGCGTGGTTGCAATCGAGATGCCCTCGCCGCCTCCGTCCGTCAGGGGATACCGGATGTGGTACAGGTGCCCCGTCTCGTCCGCGTGCTCCGCCTCCTCGTCGCTCAGCGAAGTCAGGCAGCGAGGGCACCAGTGGATGACGCGGTGTCCCCGGTAAATGAGG
>JACCRF010000079.1 GCA_013813715.1 Gemmatimonadaceae bacterium
GTCCGGCGACGGTGCAGGTTCCCGACCTTACGGGCCGCACTCTCGCCGACGCGCGCTCGACGCTCGAGCAGCTCGGGCTTCAGGTCGGCGCGACAAGCCCTGACACTAGCTCGGTTCAACCTGAGAATACAGTGCTTGGCCAGGCACCCGCCGCCGGCGGGACTGTTTCGGCGGGCGGGCGCGTGAGCCTTCGCATTTCGCGTTTCCCTCCCCCACCGACGCTCCCACCCCTCGACACAATGCCGGTCGATTCACTTCGGCCGCGATCAGTTCAATGACACCAGACGAAAGCGTCGTCGTCCCTGCGTCTGAGCCGGCCGCCGGCAGCGCCCCACCGAGCCGGGCGCCGGTAGCCCGCAGTTCGATGCAAACCGGCGACGCCCAATGAAAGTGCGCATAGCACCCTCCATTCTCAGCGCCGACTTCGGCCGGCTGGCGGAGGAGATCGCGATGTGCGTCTCAGGCGGAGCCGACGTCATTCACCTCGACGTGATGGACGGCCGCTTCGTTCCCAACATCACTTTCGGCGAGAAAATGATACAGACGGTACGGCGACTGACCTCGCTTCCGCTTGACGTGCATATGATGGTAGACGAGCCAGAGCGGTATTTCGACAGCTTCGCCGGAGCGGGAGCGACTGGTCTGACGATCCACACCGAGGCATCGCCGCACCTTCAGCGGCAACTCGGGCGGATTCGCGAGCTCGGTTGCCTCGCGGGCGCGGCGGTGAATCCCGCGACGTCGCTCGCGTCAGTCCGCGAAGTCACGAGCGACCTCGATCTCCTGCTCGTGATGACGGTTAATCCCGGATTTGGCGGGCAGTCGTTCATTCCCGCGTCCGTGGATAAAGTCGGGAGGGCGCGGCGGCTGCTCGACGAGCTCGGCTCGAGAGCGGCGCTCGAAGTCGACGGCGGAGTCGCGCGCGACACGATCGAAAAACTCTGGCGCGCCGGCGCCGACACGTTCGTCGCAGGCAACGCAATCTTTGCGGCGGGCGATCTGCGCGCCGAGATCGCCGCACTGCGCCAGATCTGCCTGGAGACTGTATGACAGCACGCAAGCAGCTCGCGGTCGTCCTCGCCACACTTGGCGCGGTCGTCGCGCTCCTCGTTGCCGGAAGGCTCGTGCTGGGTGACGAGCTCGTCCCGGTGGGCCTCGGTGTCGAGGCACCCGCGTTCTCCGCGGTGACGCTGGACTCGGTACCGCGTGAGAAATCCCTCGAGGATTACCGCGGTAATGTGGTAATGGTCAATATCTGGGCAACATGGTGCGCCCCATGCCGGGTGGAGATGCCGAGCATTCAACGGCTGCATGAAGCGTACGGGGACAGGGGTTTGAAGATCATCGCCGTGAGCGTTGACGATCCCGGGATGGAGCCGGCGATCCGCGAATTCCTGAAGCAGTACGCGCTGACGTTCGAGGTGCTGCACGACCCGAAGAGCGACATCAGCAGGAAGTACCAGACCACGGGCTATCCTGAGACCGTCATCGTCGGCCGCGACGGGATTATCCGGAAGAAGCTGCTCGGGGCGACAGACTGGAACTCCGCGCAGAACCGTGCCCTCATCGAACGCCTGCTCGCCGAAAGCGCGGAGTGATCGTTTGACACGGATACTCGGCATCGAGACTTCGTGTGACGAGACGTCGGCGGCGGTGCTCGATGGCAGCGGCGATGAAGTGGATGTCCGCTCGCTCGTGATACTGTCGCAGGACGTCCATCGCGTGTTCGGCGGCGTCGTGCCCGAGATTGCGTCGCGCGCCCACCTGACGAGCATCGTCCCCGTCGTGTCTAAGGCGCTCGACGACGCCGCGACACCACTCGACGACGTCGACGCCATCGGCGTGACGTGCGCGCCGGGCCTGATCGGAGCGCTGCTCGTCGGCGTATGCTACGCGAAATCGCTCGCGTTCGCGCGGGGAATTCCCGTCGTCGGCGTGCATCACATGGAGGGGCATCTCTTCGCCACCGCGCTCGAAAGCCGCGATGCGGTTCCTCCGTTCACGGGACTGCTCGTCTCGGGAGGGCACACGCTTCTCGTCGACGTCGAGGCCTGGGGACGCTACCGGCTGCTCGGCGCGACACGCGACGACGCAGCCGGCGAAGCCTTCGACAAGGTTGCGAAGCTGCTGGGCCTTCCGTATCCGGGAGGGCGGCACATCGAGGCGCTCGCACTGGGCGCTGATCCTTCACGATTCAGGTTCAGCCGCCCCATGGTTCGGAGAAAGGACACGCCGGCCGACGCCAACTATTACGCGTTCTCGTTCAGCGGACTCAAGACCGCTGTGCTGAATGCTGTGAAGAGCAGCGCTGACATCGATGCGGATCGCGCCGCGATCGCACGGGGATTCCAGGACGCGCTCGTGGATTCGCTCGTAGAGAAGACGTTTCGCGCGGCGGTCGCCTACGGACGGACAAGGATCGTGCTCGGTGGCGGCGTCGCATGCAACTCCGCCCTCGTGGTGGCGATGCGCGAGCGGGTGCGGGAAATTGGTGCTACTGTATTTGCGCCGTCGCCGCGCCTCGCGACGGACAACGCCGCGATGATCGCGCGCGCGGGACTGTTCCATTTCGAGCGCGGCGAGCGCGCCGGGCTCGACCTCAATGCTTACGCGAGCCAGCCGATACCGGGCCTGGTCGCGGCCTGACAATCACCGAGCACTGATGCCACACATCTTCGCCCAGATCGTCCACCATCCGGTTGCCTACGAGCTCGGCCCGCTGCAGTTCACCGGATTCGGCCTGGCGATACTCGGCTGTTTCGTGATCGGCCAGATCATCATGCAGCACGATCTCGAGCGCCGCGGTCTCGATCCGGCACCGGTGAGCGACATGACATTCGCCGCCGTCGTCGGCGGGCTCCTTGGCGCAAAACTCTACTATGCAGTATTGGTGGGCGACCCCGGATCGCTCGTGAGTCGGGCAGGATTCGTGTTCTGGGGCGGGCTCATCGGCGGGATCATCGCCGTCAGCGCAGTGGTGAAATACAAGAAGCTGAGCATTAGGCGGATGAGCGACTCGGCCGCGATCGCGCTAGCCGGTGCGTATTCGGTGGGACGAACGGGCTGCTGGGCTGTCGGCGACGATTACGGCCGGCCATTCAACGGTCCCTGGGCGACGGCTTTCCCTGAGGGCGCTCCTCCGTCCACGGTCGCGAACATGACCGGCCAGTTCGGCGTCCAGTTTCCCGCGGGGACTCCGCCGTCGCAGGTCGTCGCGGTGCATCCGACGCAGATCTACGAGACGGCGATGGGTTTTATGATGTTCCTGATTCTCTGGCGATTCCGCAACCACAGTCACGCGGAAGGGTGGCTGTTCGGGTTCTACTGCCTGCTTTCCGGTGTGGAGCGGTTCATCGTGGAATTCTTTCGAGCAAAGGACGACAGGTTTTTTGTCGCCGGCCTCACCACTGCGCAGCTCATCGCGCTCGGTTTCGCCGCTTTCGGAGCACTGTGGATGTACAAGCAGTGGAACGTGAAGGCGCCACCCCCGGCGGTCGCGGCGAGACGGCGAGCGGCGTGAACTGACCCGGTACCGGGTTCATTTCAAAGCCTGCTGCAGCACCACTCCATCTATCCGCTCGGATGGCCGCACACGCATGACCGCCGCAAGAGTCGCCGCTAGATCGACCGTGCGCACGAACCCCGGGTAGCGTCCAGGCTTGAACGCGGGCCCGTAGAAGATCATCGGCACGTGGGTATCGTAATCGTAAGGCGAGACGTGAGACGCAACGTTCCCGCCCCACGTGCTTCCGGGCTTGAGGGTGACGACCAGCTCGATCGCGTCCTGCGCCGAGAAGTGATGCAGCCATCGCCGGGCCACCGGATCGGCGATCGTATCAGCCTTGATCAGATCCGCAAAACGATCTACGCGCTGGATTCCGGGAAGCCGCCGCGCCGACTCGGCAAAGGCATCGAGCACCGAATCCGCGTTTACCTTTGCGCGCTGGAACTCCGCCCGGTCGATGAGAACGATTTGCTGGTCGACGTCGATCGCTCCGGGATTCACCTTCCTAGCCACGAGGCGCGCTCGAACCGTGTCGAGCAGCGGGTACAGCGACGCCCGGACCGGAGGCGGCTTGATGCTGTCCGCGAGCTCGGGAACGCTGGCCACTCCGTGATCGGCAGTGAGCACCAGAGCGACGCGCGATGGATCGCGCAGCCGATATAACGAGTCGAGGAAGACTCCGAGCGCCCGGTCGACCTGAAGAACCTGGTCGTGCATCTCCTTCGAGTCGGGCCCGAACCTGTGGCCCATCGCGTCGGTAGACGACAGCGACATCGAGAGCACATCGGCGTGTGGTCCTTTGCCGAGCCCGAGCGCCTCGACGCCCGCGAGCCCGAAGGAAAGAACGATGTCGTCCATCCACGGCATCGCGATTATCCAGCCCGCCGCGCGGGTCGAATCGTCCGGCACCGGATGGGGGAAGGCGTACTCCAGTCCCTCCGATTCAATTTCGACGCTATCCGGTTCGCGGTAAGCGGCATCCGGGAGAAGCGGCAGCCAGACCTTTCCCGCGTAACTCTGGGGGATCTTTTTTGCGTTGAATGCGCGCACCCACGCCGGAAGGGCTGCTGCGTAGTAGCTGCTCGTAACGAACCGTCCGTCACGCGAGTACCAGTACACCTCCTGCTTGGACAGTCCCACGGGAAGGATGGCGCCGCGGTCCTTTCGCGACACCGATAGCGCGCGCGAGCGCGCGTTTCCCGCCCGCAGCCAGTCGACGAGAGTCGTTCCGCGGAATCGGGCTGGCGACGCTCCAGCGCCGGCCGCGCCTTCGATCATCGGAAACGCCGGGTCTTCCACTCCGATGCGATTCGCGCCGATGCCAGTGGATCGGGGAAAGCGCC
>JACCRF010000094.1 GCA_013813715.1 Gemmatimonadaceae bacterium
TCAGCCGAGTCGGATCCGCGGGTCGATGGCGGCATGCACAAGGTCGGTCAGGAGGTTGGCGAGAACCACGGCAAATGAGATCATCGTGAACAAGCCGAGCAGCACCGGCGTGTCACGCGTCTGCAATGACGTCACGAGCAACCGCCCGATTCCCGGCCACCCGAAAACGATTTCGACTACCGCTGCGCCGGCGATGAGATGGCCCGCCCTGGCGCCAATGACCGTTATGGCGGGCATCAGAGCGCGCGGCATCGCGTGACGGGCGATGACGCTTCGTTCTCCGACGCCCTTGGCTCGCGCCGTCCGCACGTGGTCGCGCCCCAGCTCGTCGATCAACCCGCCGCGCGTCAGCCGCACGAGCACCGCCAGCTCCTGCGATGCGAGTACGAGCGCGGGCAGAGCAAGGTGTCGCATAACGTCGAGTGCGCGGGCCAGGCCCGTTGCCGTGCTGCCCGCGGATGTCATGCCCTGAACGGGGAAAACGCCGAGCCCGAGCGCGACTGCGAGAATCGCAAGCTGCCCGACCCAGAACACCGGAGCCGAATACAGCACGAGCGCGCCTGAGCTGATGCCCAGATCCCTGCCGCTTCCCGGCCGGCGTGCTGCTATTGCACCAAGCGGCACTGAAACCAGCACTGCCAGGCACAGGGCCGTTCCCGTGAGCAGCAGGGTTGCGGGGACACGCTCCATTATCACAGCCACTGTGCTGCGCCCATGCACGTAAGAGACTCCGAGATCACCCGTGGCAACCCGTGCGAAGTATGTCGCCAGTTGCTGCAGCAGTGGCCGATCGAGGCCGAAGCGCTGCCGCATGTAGGCATAGTACTCTGCATCCCCGTGCTCGCCTGCCAGCGCGACTACTGGATCGCCGGGCGCCACATGAATCAGCAGAAACGCTATCAACACAATGCCGATCACTGTCGGCACGAGCTGAAGCAATCGTCGAAGTACGAACCTTCCGCTCACTGCGTGCAGCTCGCGGTAGCCGCGAAGTGCGGCGAAATCCCGAAGCCCCGGCAGCGGGCGTTATAGGCACGAGTGTTCAATGTTTCCACCAGCCACACATACGGCTGGTCGCGGACTGCTATCTCCTGAATCTCCCGATACAGCCGCCCTCGCGCGGCGATGTCCAAAGCCGAAGCCGCGCTGTCGAAGAGACTGTCAACGACACGATTGCGATAGGCGGCGGTGTTGGAGAACGGGACTGGGCCGATGCTGGAGGACATGTACTGCCGGCGCACTCCGATTTCCGGATCGGTTCCGTTGCAGTACGCAATAATCGCCATGTCGAAATCGCGTGCGGTGAATACCGTCTGGCTGAATACCGCTGGCTCCAGCGCTTCGACGCGAACATCGAAACCAACGGCGCGGAGCTGGGCGCGCAGCAGGTCGCCGTAGCTGGACTGGGCCGGCATGACGCTGAACCCTGCAGCCAGAGGCGTGCCGTCAGCCACGCCGGGGATGCCACGTGCCGAGCGCACGCCGGTTCCGGTTCTCCGCCAGCCGGCGGCGTCGAACAACCGGCCAGACTGCGCTGTATCGAAGTCGGCGATACGCAGGTCGCGTGCATGCGCAAATTCAATTCCGGATGAAATGGGCGCATCGGCTACGCGCCCTTCACCAAACAGCACGCGATCGAGGAACTGACGACGGTCAATGGCGTGAGCTACGGCCCGCCGGAAACGAACATCGTGGAACATCGGCCGGTCGAGGTTGAACCCGATTGTTGTGACGCAGTTGCTACCTCCGGAGTAGCCGGGAGTCTGCATCAACCGGAACCGCGGATCTCGGCGCAGGCGCGGGCGCTCAGGACCAGGTACGCCGAACAGCCAGTCCACCTCCCCGGCTTCGAGCGCTATGACCTGCGTGCCCGGGTCAGGGATTATGCGGAGCACGATCTCCTTGATTCGCGGTGCGCCGCGAAAATAATCCCGGTTGGCGGCATAGCGAATCTCGCTGCCGGAGCGGTATAAGACGAAGCGGAATGGGCCGGTCCCGATGGGCGCGGTATTCGCCGGATTGCGCAACGGGTCGCTGCCCGCGAACAGATGCCTCGGCATGATGGGCGCTTCTTCGACGTCGAGCTGCTGGAGAAGGGACGCGTACGGACGGCGAAAGCGAAACTCGACGGTGTAGTCGTCGGGAACATCGACGCGGAGCAACTTCGAGCTAAGCGAGGCTCGAGTCCGGGAATGAAACTTCAACAGCAGCTCTTCGAACGTGAACTTCACGTCGGCGGACGTGAAACTCCGGCCATCGTGCCAGCGCACATCGCGCCTGAGATGGAATCGGTAGAGTGAGCCGCCGTCTTCCACCTCCCAGCGCTCGGCCAGCTCCGGCAGGGGCTTCAACTGGTCGTCGAGAGCAACGAGGCCGTTGTAGAGGAGTCCCGCGGCATTGTGAACGCTGCCATTGGTCGTGATAGCGGTGTTGAGGTGGCCGGGATCGGTGGTGATCGCAGCGACGAAGGGGCGACCTGCGTTTCTGCTCGAGTCAGACGTACAGGCACAGGCATAGAGGACTACCGCTGCAAGGCGGAGCGCAGAGAGCCTACCTACGTTCATTTGGAACCCCGAATCCGATCAACGTTACCGTCCAGGTGCGTTCCGCGGGAATATATGACGAATCCCCGGGTTCACTCTTTCGCATTGCTCGCTATGGTGTAGGCGTGAGCGCTGTAGCCTTACCGGGCGCGATCAAATAGCACGTGGGGCTATGCCCCACTCGGGCCGCGCGTCCCACACTGAACCGCATGACGACGAAGCACCGCGTGCTCCCGCTATTCCCGGGCATGAGTGTGTGATACCTCGGGACGCGGGTGCACAAGCTTGTTATTCATCGCGTGATGAAACTCTTCGCCTGCTTCCGTCGCCGGATCGACATGCACGACCGCAGCCGACAGGAATTCCAGATTCTCACGCAACTCCGCCTCGACTCGCCTGGCGATGTCGTGTCCCTCCGCCACGCTGAGCGTCGGATCGACCGCGACGCTCACTTCCGCACGCATCCGGTGCCCGATCCAGCGAGCACGAACGTCGGTTGTGCGAACGACACCTGCAACGTGGCTCGCGGCGTGTTCGATCCCGTCGATCACGCCAGCATCCACCCCGTCCAGCATCCTGCTGAAGATTGATTTGGCCGACTGCCAAACGATTACGAGAATCGCCACGGTGATCAGAAGCCCAATCAGAGGATCGGCCTTCGGGTAGCCAAAGTAGACTCCCACGGCACCGAAGAGCACGGCCAGGCTCGTCCAGCCGTCAGTTCGCGCATGATGGCCGTCGGCGATGAGCGCGGCGCTTCCGATCTCCCGTCCCACCCGGATCCGAAATACCGCAACCAGCTCGTTCCCGATAAAACCCACGATGGATGCCGCGATAATCGCGCCGAGATAGGTAACTGGCTGTGGGTGAAGAAGACGATCTATCGCCTGATAGCACGCGATGCCGGCGCTGATCAGAATCGTGAGGACAATCGCTAGTCCCGCCAGATCTTCAACTTTGCCGAAACCGTAGGTGTATCGCCGGGTAGCGGGACGCTTACCGAACATGAATGCGATGCCCAGCGGTATCGCTGTCGCCGCATCTCCAAGGTTGTGGATCGTGTCAGCAAGAAGGGCGACGCTGTTCGACAGGAGCGCGACCACGAGCTGGAACCCGGCGGTGATGAACAATGCAACGAAGCTCCACTTGGTCGCCCAGAGACCGCGCTCATTGGTGCTGATGGACGGATCAACCAACCCGTGCGTATGCCCATGGCCTTTCCCGCTCATGGGTCTGTCACCGTCTGAGCAGGCACAAGCGCCTTCGACTCGAACTGCCAGAAGAGCGCTGGCAGAACCACCATGTTCAGCACGACACTCGACAGCAGTCCACCCAGGATCACGATCGCCATCGGAGTCTGGAGCTCGTTGCCCGGCTTTCCGCCCCCGATCGCGAGGGGAATGAGCGCGAGCCCCGCGGTCAATGCGGTCATCATAATCGGCGAGAGGCGCTCCAGCGACCCTCTCACAACCGCGTCGCGGAATGACGCGCCTTCTGCGAGGAGTTGCCGGTAGTGGGATACGAGGAGAATGCCATTTCGTGTCGCGATTCCAAAAAGCGTCACGAATCCCACGAGCGAAGCGATGCTCACCACTCTCCCCGTAAGAAACACGGCCCCAACACCTCCGATCAACGCGAGCGGCAGGTTGGCCATTACGAGCGCTGCCGTCCTGCCCGAGCGGAACTCGGCGTAGAGGATGAGGAAAATCGCGGCGATCGAAAGCAGAGACAGCGCGCCCAGCGTGCGCGTCGACTCCTCCTGCGCCTCGAACTGCCCCCCGTACTCGACGTGGTAGCCCGGCGGCAACGTTACCTTCTCGCTGACCGCCGAACGGATATCGGCAACGACGCTTCCCAGATCGCGGCCGGCAACGTTGGACTGAACGACAATCTTCCTCTGCACGTTCTCGCGGGAGATCGCGTTCGGTCCGCGGTCAACGGTGATTGTCGCCAACTGAGACAACGGCACGCGCTGCCCGGTGGGGGTGTCGAACATCACCGCCGAGATCGCGCTGGTACTCGATCGCAGCTCCTCCGGAAACCGCACGACCAGGTCGAAGGTTTTCCCTTCTTCCAGCACCTGCGAGACGACTTCGCCATTGAACGCCACATCGATAGCCTCGGCGAGATTACCGACGCTCATCCCATACTGCGCCAAGGCGCCGCGGTCGGCGCGAATCCGGAGCTGCGGCACATCTGTCTGTTGCTCGAGCTGGAGGTCGGCTACGCCTTCCACTCCCTGCATCACGTCGCGCACCTCACCGCCAACGGTTCGCAGCCGCGACAGATCAGCGCCGAATATCTTGACGGCAATGTTGGCGCGGGTGCCGGAAAGCATGTGATCGATGCGATGGCCGATGGGCTGGCCGATCGTGACATTCGTGCCGGGAATCGGGGCAAATTCCTTTCGCAGCTCCTCAAACAGCTCTTCCTTGTTGACGCCCTCTCTCAGCGTTACGTCGATCTCCGCCGCATTGACGCCCTGCGCGTGCTCGTCCAGCTCGGCCCTGCCCTGGCGCCTGTCTGTATTCTCGACAGCACGGTTCGCCAGCAGTATCTGCTCGACGCGACGCCCTATCGCATTCGCCTCGTCGAGCGACGTGCCCGGAACAGTTACCACTGACACAGTGAGGGCGCCCTCGTTGAATTCCGGCAGGAACGCCGAGCCGAGGAATGGGAGTGCGGCCAGCGTCACGGCCAGCGCCCCGGTCGCGCTCCAAAGCACGCGCTTCGGATGCGCCAGAACCGTCTCGAGAACGCGGGCGTAGCGCGCTTTGAGCCATGTCACGACTCGGCTCTCGCTTTCCTCCTGCACGGCCCTCGCACTTGGAAGCAGATACGCGCAGAGCACGGGCGTCACGGTGACAGCCACCGCGAGCGATGCGAGAATGGAAACAACGTAAGCGAAACCGAGCGGCCGCAGGAGGCGCCCTTCCACGCCACCGAGGAAGAATAACGGGACGAACACGACGATGATGATCAACGTCGCGTTGACGATGGATGCCCGGATCTCCTTTGACGCCTCGTAAACGACTGTCAGTGAGGGTCGCCGATCGGCCGGTGGCAGATGATGATTTTCCTTGAGCCTTCTAAATGCGTTCTCGACATAGATGATCGCGTCGTCGACCAGGGCGCCGATCGCGATCGCCATTCCGCCAAGCGTCATCGTATTGATCGTGATGCCAAGCATCTTCATCGCGAAGATCGCGACGACGAGGGACAGCGGGATCGCGACCACCGAAATCGCAGTTGCGCGCACATTCCAGAGAAACAGGAACAGGACGATGACAACGAAGATCGCGCCGTCCCTGAGCGCGTGGAGGACATTTTCAATGGCGACCGAAATGAAACCCGCTTGGCGAAACAGCTTCGCGTTTATCTGCATTCCCTTCGGAATCGTGCGCTGCATGTCCGCGAGCTCGGCCTCGATGCGTTTCGTCAGCTCGAGAGTATTGGCGCCCGGCTGCTTCTGTACCGCGAGAACCACTGCTGGATTGGCGTTGACGGAGCCATCGCCGTACTTCGCGCCCGCCCCAACGCGCACGTCGGCCACCTGACCCAGCACGACCGGAATGCCGCCTCGCACGGCAACGACCGTCTTCGCAATGTCGTCCGCGTTCTGAACCCGGCCAATGCCGCGAATTACGTATTCCTGACCCTGCGCCATGAACACGCCCCCGGCGGCGTTCGCATTCGACCCGCCGGCCGCGCGCACGACTTCTTCGAGGGTGACTCCCGCCGAGAACATTCGCGATGGCTCGGGGAGTACCTGGTACTGCTTTACGTCTCCACCGATCGGAATGACCTGGGCGACTCCAGGCACTGCCAGCAGGCGCCGACGGATAGTCCAGTCGGCGACCGTGCGAAGATCCTGTGGCGACTGCGGCCCGGTCAGGCCGATCATCATTATCTCGCCCATCACGCTCGAGACCGGCGCGAGGAGCGGCGGTTCGACTCCATCGGGAAGAGAGCTCGCGACGGTTTGCAGTTTTTCCGAGACAATCTGCCGCGCGCGAAAAATATCGATTCCCCAGTCGAACTCGACCCAGACCACTGATATTCCCTGAGCTGTGGATGACCTCACGCGTCGCACTCCGGTGGCGCCGTTGACTGCCGTCTCGATGGGGAACGACACCAGCGCCTCCACCTCTTCCGGAGCCATTCCGTGCGCTTCCGCTATCACGGTCACCGTCGGCGCCGTCAGATCGGGGAAGACGTCGACCGGCATTCGCCACGCCGTCCACGCACCGGCCACCAGCATCAGCGTCGCGGCCGCGAGAACCAGCACGCGGTTCCTCAGCGACCATGCAATGAGTTTGTCGAGCATCAGTGCGCGTGACCTTCAGCCGGAACGCTTGTCGAGAGCGACGCGAGGCGTACCTGATAAGCGGCCCCGGTTACAACGCGCTCTCCAGGTTTGATTCCGTCGAGCACAAGGATGCGATCGCCTTGCTGGCCGCCGACCCTGAGTTGCCGCTTCTCGAACGTCTCGCCTTCCGGCTGGACGTAGGCGATCGGGCGTCCATCCTCATCGAGAACAGCCGAAGCCGGGATCAGAACCCCACTGATCCGATTCCCCGACTGGATTTGTGCCCTCGCGTTCGCGCCGACCTTGATCGACCCGTCCGCGTTTGGAACCTGGTAGATGACCGGCAGCGTGCGGGACGCCGGATCGATCACGCTCCCCATTGAAAGCACTGCCGCGCTTTCGTATCGGCGCTCGCTTCCCTCGACGCGAAATCCGACGCCCGATCGCGGGCCAATCATAGATGACTGCGCCGCGGGGACGTTCACACGCAACCAGACGATCGACGGATCGACGATTGAGAAGAGAGGCGCGCCCGCGTCGAGGCGGCTGCCAGGTACAATGGAACGAGATGCGACTTCTCCGGAGATCGGAGATCGAATTGGAAGACGTCCGCCCGACCCCGCGCTGCGTTCGGGTAATCCGGCAAGCGTTTCGCGAGCGGCTTGAAGGCGATTCTCGGCCTCGTTCAAACGACGACGCGGAGCAGCATCAGCATCCACGAGACGCTTCGCCCGCGCGTACTCATTCTGTGCCTCACGAAGATTCGCCCTCGCTTCCGCGTAAGCGCTGCCACCTTCGCCAAGGGATGGGATTATGTAGCCGAGAACGTCGCCGCGCTGAACTTTCTGCCCCGGTGCGGGCGACCGGGCGACAGAGCTCGCGTCAACGAGACCGGCGATGGGTGCCGTGACTTCCGCCTGCCGGCCAGCGGCTGCTTCGATGACACCAGTAGCCTCGAACGACGCGAAGAGCTCGCCGGACGTTGCAAATGCCGTTCGGAACTCCGGCGTCTTCCACTGCTGTTCCTTGAGAAAGCTGATGCCGGCCTCTCCTTGGCCTTCCTCTTCCTTCGGAGCTTCTGCGGCTGTCGCATACACGCGCAAACCGGAAATGAACAGACTATCGCGTGCCTGTGGACTTTCGACCATGAGCGCGAGGTCATAGATACCGGCCCGTTTGAACTCCGGCGATGGCCCGTAGATTCCCGGAGCACGCGGAGTTTCCTGTGTCACGACGACCGGTTCTCCGCCGCCGCGCGGTATGAATCGCAGCGTGATCCTTCCCGAACGAAGTGGAGCGAAGTCCGTAACATCCGTGAGGTGAATGGCGAATTTGTCCGGCGCGCCAACGATCAGCGCCGGGTGCTCCATGAAGAGCTCGGTCGAATCCGTCCAGAGGGTGATGGCTCCGCCGGCCCGTTCGGCGGCGGCGGTGCCTTCATCTGACTTCTCGCAACCCAGCGAAAGAGAAGCGGCAGCGAAACAAACCATCAATGGCCCGGAACGACTGAGCGCCAGGTGTGGTCCCATAATCATCGGTCAATCTCCGGTCGGATATCGTTTGTGCGCGGCATGCCGGGCGATTGCGCAACAGGCAAGGAAGGAATGGCACTCAACGGCGACCCTATAACCCGCTCGAGACCCGCCCGCCGAATCACAGACTCGCCGATCAATGCAGCGTAAGCCGACTCGGCCTCGTGATAGGCCCGAACAGCATCGAGGAATTCCAGAAGCGTGACCTCGCCTTCAGCGTAGGCGACCTGTGCCGAGCGAAGGGCAGCGGCTGACTGGGCGCCGAGCTGCGGTGCAAGGATGGCTCGCTGTTGCTCGACAGCCAGCAGTGCGTCATGCGCCTCGGCGACCTGTTGAACGACGCGACGACGCACGATTTCCCGCTCGGCGGCTGCTCGCCGGCCCTCGGCGTCGGCTGCGGCGACGGCCCCTTTCTTTCGATCCCAGATTGGCAAGGGAATCGAGAAACCGGCCGCGAAACCGTTGAGTGATTCCACAATCCCGGCGGCGTCCTCTTGTTTGTAGCCTGCGGAAATAATCGGCGTGGGAATCCGATCGCGTGATACAACCCGCGCCTCCGCGGCGCTTGCCTCCGCCTCAAGAGAGACCTCTTTGTAATCGGATCGCGCGCGCAGAGCGACTGTGCGGAGAATGGCCAGACTCATCGGCGGCACCAGGAAGGGCAGCGAATCCGAAAGGACGGCGGACATCGCTGAAATCGAGTCGGTGCTGGCTGCCACCAGAGCCGAGAGAGCGACGCGAGCAGACCGGCGCGCCAGCACTGACTCCGACTCGAGTGCGGCATATCGGGCAGCTTCAAGCCGTAGTCTTCGATCTGCGTACACCGACACGTCGCCTGCCGCAAGTCGTTGCTGACTTACCCGCCCCGCCTCGGCAAAAGCAGAGGCTGCCTGTCTCGACAGTGCGGCACGGCGTTCGGCGGCGACTGCCAGTGCGTATGCTCTCGCCACCTCAAAGTCGAGCATGGCTTGGGCTGATTCGAGCCTGGCTTGTGCGGCGCGTCTGCGTAGCTCCGCCGCTTCTCGACGAGCGCCGCGCTGCCCGGCAAGCTCGAGCGGCTGTTCGAACCCGACTATCTGCTGCCGGTTGGTGCCGCCTCCTCCCGATGTTCGCTCAGTCGAATAGGCGAGAGCGGGATTCGGAAAAGCGCCGGCCTGAAGCTCGCGCCCGCGAGCAGCCGCCACCGCTTCACGGGCAGCCGAGAGCTCCGGACTGGCCGATCGGGCCAAGGCCCTGGCTTGCTCGAGTGAAAGCGTCGCAGGTACCTGCGCCTGTGCTGTCGCCAGCGCAGATGAGACGAGTGCGATGATCGCGTTTCGTGCGATATCGGATTTTTGCAAGTTTGGATTTTCTTAGGACCGGTCAGAGCGATGCGGTCGCAGCGCTCCGGAACCGGGCGACATTGCTGAGTTGCTGGTCGCGTCCGCTGGGCGAGTTATCGAGCGGCCAATCTACCGCGCGTATTTCTCGTCGTTGGCACGACACGGCCGGCCGGTGCCGGGGGCACCGGCTGCGGAGTCAGTCGACTGGAGGTGCGCGAAGCTTGGGAGGAGGGCCACTCGACCGGCCAACAACCAGCGACCGTTCGGAGATGGGAAGAGATCGTCTTGCGATCGGCGTCGGCGTGCCGACATGCTGGTGAGCCGCCGGGAGACTCGCGAAGCTCGGAAAGTCGCCGCGGACTCGGATCGCCTCACCCACGCGGTCATGCTCGTGTTGCGGCGCATGATCCTGAGGAGCGACGGCCGTGGCGGTCGCTGCCGAGTGCCCGGCAGCAGCCGAATGGGCGTCGTCGTGATGCGCAATGCCGTGACTGAATTCCGCCCCCGGCGATGCAATCGCGAGAGCTGCCAGAACAACGGCGCGGAACAGCGGAGAACGCATTGAGAGCATCACGTCACGAATCTACCCACCCAGGTAAATTCGAGCCAGTGCGCTGGTACTTTTCTCGGCGAACGGAAAAGCAGGGCCGATTGTGCAATGCGCATCGGGACCGCATCCCTTACTGAAGGACCATGTCAACGCCACCACGCCAGCGCGCTGCACTCCCTTGGCCAGTACTCGACCACGCATCCAATCGTAACGTGAAGAAACTTCTCAGTGTCGCGGTAGTCAGCGCTTTTATGGGCGCGGCGGCCGTTTGGTTTGCTCAGTCCCACAGCGAGGCCTCAGCCGGGTCGCAAAGCGGGCCTCACTCGAGTGGAAGCTACGTCGCGAGCGACGTCTCTCGCCTGTCGGCGAGCGGCCGACCGCAACTCGTGGAGTTCTTCCACCCCAGTTGAATCGGTTGCCAGGCCATGGCGCCCGTCGTGCACGGGCTCGAGCAGCAATACGAGAACAGGGTCGACTTTGTGTTTCTTGACACGAGCGATCCGCAAACCACTGCGGCAAGACAGCGACTCGGCTTCAAGTCGACGCCGCATTTCTTTTTCCTGTTGAAGAATGGTTCCATAGTTACGGACTTCCAGGGGGTCGTGCCGCGAGACAGCCTGGTTCGGTCGCTGGACCGCCTGCTCGAGAGAGGCGAGCTGACGCTGATGGAATGATTCGAACGTCTTAGCTGTCGATCTGGCGCGCCCGCAATCCGTTCCCCACAACCAGCAGGGATCCGCCCATGTCCGCCGCAACGGCCATCCAAAGGGTGGCCCAACCGCCGACCGCCAGGATCAGAAATACCACCTTTATCAGCAGCGATAGCGCGATGTTCTGACAGATGATCGCCAACGTCTTGCGCGAGATGCGAACCGCCAAGGCCAGTTTGGTCAGATCATCACCCATCAGAGCGACGTCCGCCGTCTCGAGCGCCAAGTCGGTTCCCGCCGCACCCATCGCCACCCCAACCGTCGCGGCGGCCAGTGCGGGAGCATCGTTGACGCCGGTGCGACTCTCGGCCGCTCAAGCATTGACCGCGGAAGGTGTCGATCCCCTCGCTGCAGTCGCGGGGTTGCACGAGGCGCTTCATGACTCGGCGCACGCCGACGTCCGTGCCTCGATGGCGCTGATTATCGGGACTATGGGCGCGAAGCGAGCGAGGTCGCTGATTCCATCTCTTGTGGAGGCCCTCGAGGATCCCGACGCACAGGTTCGGGCTATGGCCGTCGCTTCGCTGGGAATGCTGTCGCCCTCTCATTCGCGCTCTTTCGGACGAGTCCGTACTGGTAGTGACCGGAGCGGTGTTCGGTCTGAGCTCGATCGGACTTCCTGGACGGCCAGCAGCGCCCGCGCTTCGGAGATTGCTTGCAACCGACCCGCCGGAGCCGCTCGGCAGATATGTTCGCGAAGCCATCGAGTCGGTCGAGGGGCGTGCGCGGCCGACCCGTGGAGTCAGAGAGCCTACGGCACAAGAGAGATGCGCAGCTTCGCCAACCCGATGCTGATCGCGCAGACCCGCTTCCCGATCCTGCCGCCAGTCCCCGCCCGTTGCCGGATCGTAACTGGAGAGTCGGTTCTCCGGTGTGCGGCATCGACTCAGCCGGGAACATTCGCGGGTCGCATTCGCTATAACCGGTCGGCCATACCATATATTGCTGATATGACGCGAGTTCTGCGGCTCCTGATTCTGCTCGTGATTACGACGGGCTTCCTCCCTCAGTTGGC
>JACCRF010000117.1 GCA_013813715.1 Gemmatimonadaceae bacterium
CGGCGGAAAATCCGTTGAGCAAGTCAGTGTATACGTGTCGCGGCTGGATACCATACTCGGCGGCGATCGCGAGTGCATCGGCGCTCCAGTCGGCGACTACGATGTAGTGGCCGGGAATCGAGCCGTCGGAGTCAACAACCGTGGAAGTGGGTGTCAGTGTTGGAGACGGACCGACGGGTTGTGAGGCGTCGTTACATGCGGTCAGTGCTGCGGCCGCGAGCAGGAGTCGGAGTTGTCGGGTCATGGCAGGGCTCCTCGATGATTCGGGGGATGCGATGCAGGCAGAAGTCAATTTCTGCCTGCATCGCAATGTTTTTGTTTATTTCAGCCCGAGGGCGGTGGCGAGGTTGATACGGCCGTAGTTGCTGTAGATGTCACGGCCCTTGACACCGATATCGTCAGCGGTCGACTGGATCTTCGTTCGGAGCCCATTGACCGACAACAGCGGGTTGTACGACTTGATCATCGCCGCGACACCAGCTACGTGCGGAGACGCCATGCTGGTGCCCGCCGCGTAAGCGTAGAAGTACACTCCGCCATCAACGTTGCCGCGGCAAACGGCGAGCCCGGGCTCGGACGTGCGGCGCGAGCACGCTCCGATTATCAAGTCCTGATTCACGTAGCCGCCTTCCTCGTCAGTCGCATTCCCTCCGGGCGCGGCCACTTCGATCGCCGTTATCCCGTAGTTGGTGTAGGTCGCCGGCTGATCGAAGTTCTGCTGAAGCAGCGGTCCCGTCGCTGAAACGCACATGGTGCTCTGCTCGCACGGCGTCGAGACGATCACTCCCTCGTCGAGGTTGAGGGCGTCGTTACCAGCTGCGGAAATAACGATCGCGCCCTGCTTCTCCGCGTCCTTGATGACCCGTGCCATCAGCTCGAGGAGCGCAGGTACTCCCTCCTCGTTCGGATCCACATTGGCGCCCAGACTCATGTTGATGACATCCGCGTTGGCTGGACCCGCGGCGTGACGGATTCCGCTCGCCACGCCCTCGAACGTCCCGCTGCCCTGGAAGTTCAAGACCTTGACCGCGATGAGGGTCACGTCGGGCGCGATGCTGGCTACGCTGATGTTGTTGCTCGCAACAGTGGAAGCGACGTGAGTACCATGGAAGTGGTTATCCATGTAGGGTTTGTCGCCGGGCACCTGAGGCTCGACCGGGATGGCGGCTTCGACCCCGGCTTCTCCGACGATCAAGGAGGAGAACGATGCTGACGCGGTGTGGTCGACGAGGGTTCGAATCTCGCGGTGATCGTAATCGATGCCGGTGTCGACAATGGCGACGCGCGTTGATGGCAGTCCCTGTTTGCCTGCGGCCCAGGCCTTGTCGGCGCCGATGATGCGCATGTTCCACTGAGTGCCGTCGGCGAAGTAACGCGCTTGGGCAGGGTCATTCTGTGGAAGCGCGAGAGCATCGCCCGCAACTGCCAGCACCTTTGTCTTCGGCAGCCATGTCAGAATCCGGTCATTGCCGGCGGCCGCGACCAGGTCACTAGTGATGAGAGTGTTCAGCGCGGTAACCGAAAGTCCGGTGACAAAGGCAACGCCGACATTGTCCCAGCTGGTCGAGACAGTGCCGCCGAGCGAACTGAGCAGTGCGAGACCGGCTGCGGGAATCGACGCCGTGTCCCTGAAAACCACGACAGTCTTGCCTGTAGGTACTCCGCTGCCAACGACCGATGCCGCAGGGCCGGCTGGCGCTCTCGGGATCGCGGACGATGGTGAGGTTGGCTGATCGGAGCATGCGGCAAGAGCCAACAACGCGGAAACTGCGATGTACCATCGGCTGGTTCGCGGGTGCATATCTTCCTCGACTCGAGTTGGCTGCGCGCCGTGGAGGACCCCCCTCCGATTCGGCCGCGGGCGTTGATGGTCCGCACTCGGTACGGCTTCTTGGCGCAACGGAGCCGCCGGTCACCGCGCTCGACGCGCACCACGGAGGGATTGTCGGTACACCGAGCTGGCGCGAAAATTGGTGGATCGCCGTATTCGGCCTGCAAAAGCGGGACGGATGCTCCTGCCGGACTAGGTATTTCTCCTTAGTTCGGGGTCAAGAAACGATCGGTATCAACACCAGGACTTCTTAGGCAAGTGACTGGAGCGACGACGCCCCCGGAGCAAGCGATCCCGTGCGACCGGGATGTTTATCTGATTACCGACGAGCCATCGGCTGCGCCCACGAAAACGTCTTCCGGCTGTGCGACATCATGTGTGGGTAGCATCGAGTCCGGACTGCGGGGCGGGCGCCTACGCGTCGGCCGCCAGCGTCGCTCTCAGCTGTCCGATTCGCTCGGCGACGCTCGCCGCAGCCTTGGCCGTGGCTTCGCCGATCGCTGATTCGCGGATGTTCTCGGTACCGATCTTCGCCCCGCCCAGTCCCCAGCCACCCATGCCGAACACGGTAATGCCCCACCCTTTGGTGGAGATCCCTTCGCCGGTGAAACTCGCGACGATCTCGCCTGTCTCGGCGTCGATGACCCGCGCGGTGAGATTGACCTGGGTGGTGTTCTTCTTCCCGCCGAGCCCGTAGAGAAACGCGGCCGAAGCAAGTCGTCCGGCCATACCCCCGAGATGCTTTTCCTCGAAGCCAAGGCGTGTGAGAGATCCGGAGACGATGTAGCGGGCGCGCGCGATCCGTGTCGGCGAAGCGCTTGTGATGGAGTCCGGAGTGATCGACTGCTCCTGGCGGATCGCGTCGAGCTCCCTCCGCTCGAGGACGCGGAACGCGCCGCTCTTCACCAGTCCTTCGACGATCAAGTCGGTCGCGCCAAGGCCAAGTGCCTCGGCGAAGTTGGCGCCGTCGCGAATTCCCATCTTCTCGAGACGTTTGCGCGTGCCTCTGTCACTGGCGATCTGAGCGGCAACGGTGCCGTACTCGAAAGCGGCGACGGTGATCGACGGGCGCGCGGCCGCGATCTGCGGCGCGTCCTGCGCGACGAGCGCGGCGGGAGCGAAAATCAGGGCGGCGAGCATCGAACGAATGGGGCTCATTGCAATCTCCTCTTAGGTGGTGCGATTGGAGATTAGCCTCGTCCCGGTGGCGCTCCCATACGTACCGTTACGTAGCCAATGGATAATTCGGCCACCGGTTACGTAGTCATCAGTTTAATGACACGGATGGGGACCCGCGCCCACTTGTCCTACGACGAAGCGCCAGCGATTCTTTACGACAACGAGCTCGTATGCGTCTCGACGAGGGTAGACTTTGGCATTCTCCAAACGGGCGTTGCAGTTCCTGCGAGGGCTCAAGAAGAACAACGCGAAGCCCTGGTTCGAGGCGCATCGGGATGAGTACGAGAGCGACGTCCGCGAGCCGATGCGCGAGCTAATCGAAGACCTTGACCGTCGCCTGCGTCGCTTCGCGCCCGAGATCGGCGGCGACCCGCAGCGCTCCATGTTCCGCATTCATCGCGACGTCCGCTTCTCCAAGGACAAGTCGCCGTACAAGACTCACGCCGCGTGCTGGTTCCACCATCGCAGCGCCACGGGCCGAGTGGGCGGTGAAGCACAGGAAGGCAGCGCGGGATTCTATTTCCACCTCGAGCCCGGACGGTCAATGGTGGGCGGCGGACTCTGGATGCCGCCGCGGCCACAGCTCAACAAGCTCCGCGATGCGATCGTTGAGAATCCAGCGCGCTTCGATCAGGTCGCGCGCGGGCTAACGCGACGATTCGGCGGTTTGGATGGCGAGAACGTGCTCAAGCGAATGCCACGTGGGTACGCCGATGACCAGCCTGGAGCGCAGTGGCTGCGGTACACATCGTTCACCGCTGGGCGCCGGCTTACCGACGCTCAGGTCACCGCGGCGGATCTGCCATCACTGCTCGAGAAAGAATTCACCGCCCTGCTGCCGCTGGTGCGGTGGCTGAACGGCGCGCTCGGGTTCAGTTCCCCAGCGGCGGCCCCTTCTCGATCACCATCATGAATGCGTCCCGAACAAAGTAGTCGCCCGATCTGATGGGGGCCCGCTTTCTTACGCCTTTACCTGCCCCTCGCCAGTGACGAGGTACTTGTAGCTGCACAGCTCCGCCAGGCCCATCGGCCCCCGGGCATGGAGCTTGTCCGTGCTGATTCCAATCTCCGCGCCGAATCCGAACTCGCCACCGTCATTGAAGCGGGTGCTAGCGTTCCAGAGAACCACCGCCGAGTCCACCTCGTGGAAAAAGGCGTCCGCGACTTCCTTGCTTCCCGTAACGACGGTGTCGGTATGATGCGAACCGTAACCGTTGATGTGCGCGATGGCTGCGTCCGGGCCAGCCACAGTCTTCACGGAAAGAATCAGATCCAGGTACTCCGTCGCCCAGTCCTCTTCGGTCGCCGCAACGGCACCCGGCCAATGCTCGCGAACGGTCTCGTCTCCCCTGACCTCGACGCGATGCGGTTCGAGCAGCCCGGCCATCTCCTGGTAGAAAGCCGTCGCAATGGCGCTGTCTACGAGCAGGGTCTCGACGGCATTGCAGACGCCGGGCTTCCGGCACTTGCCGTCGATGAGAATCCGCGCTGCCATGTCGAAGTCCGCATCCTCATGCACGTAGACATGACAGACGCCCTGATAGTGCTTGAGCACGGGCATGCGGGCCGCCGCCACGACCCGCTCGATCAGCGCCTTACCGCCGCGCGGAATTATCAGATCGAGATACTGATCCATTCGCGCGAGGTGATCGATCCCCTCGCGATCGGTGAAAGGGACGAGCTGAATACTGTCAGGTGGCAGCCCGGCAGGCTCACCACCCTGCTGCAACGCCGCAGCAATCGCCGTGTTGGAGGCGAGGGCCTCAGACCCGCCGCGTAGAATTGTCGCATTGCCCGTCTTGAAGCACAGCGCCGCGGCATCGCTGGTCACGTTGGGGCGGGATTCGTAGATCATTCCGATAACCCCGATCGGCACTCGCACCTTCCGCATGTGCAGCCCGTTGGGGCGCGTCCATTCGGCGATCACTTCGCCCACCGGATCGGGTAGCGCCGCGACATCCTCGATTGCCGTAGCAATTGCCTCGAGGCGCTCCGGGCCGAGCCTCAACCGGTCGGTCATCGCCGAGCTCAGACCGCGATTCTGCTGTTGTTGCAGATCACTCTCATTCGCCGCGAGGATCTCGCTGCGCCGGGCGCGCACCTCGGCCGCCATCGCGCGAAGAATGACATTCTTCTGCTCCGAGTCCAACTGCACCAGCCTCCGCGTCGCGGCGCGTGCGCGGGCACCCATCTCGAGAATCCGGGATTCGATGTCGGGCGAGGACATGCGCTACTCCGCCATCTTTACTGGGAACCTTGTGCCCGTGCCTCGACCTTCCACCAGCTCCACGATTTGCTCAGGCTGCATTCCGGAAGCGATAATGCACGGGACACCGCCATGAACAGCTTCGCGAACTGCCCGCAACTTGGACGGCATCCCCCCGACTGAAACGCTCCCCGTGCCGTCCCGCGCGAGATGCAGTACCGAATCCACATCGGTCACCAGCGGAATCACCTCTGCTTCGCCGTCTGATTTCAGGTCCATGAGACCGGGAACGCCGGTGAGAAGAATGAGCATGTCCGCTCCCCAGAGAACGGCGACGCGGGCCGAAAGTGTGTCGTTGTCGCCGAGGCGCAGCTCTTCGACTGCCACCGAATCGTTCTCGTTTATGATGGGAACGACGTTGCGCTGCTCCAGCAGACGCAGCATGGTTGCCTTCACTCTGCCCACCCGATCTTCACTTTCCAGGTCTGCATAGGTGAGAAGCAGCTGCGCCACGTGCAGCCCATGCCCTCTGAGGTAGCTCTGGTAGGCATGCATCAGGTACGACTGGCCCACCGCGGCGCAGGCCTGCAGGCTCACGATGTCAGTGGGGCGCTTGTCGAAGTGCATTGGCTTCAAGCCGGAAGCAACCGCACCGCTGGTCACCACCACGACCTTGTGACCGCGACGCTTGAGCTCGGCGACGGCCTGGACGAGTCTGCATAACTGATCCTCGTCCATCTCCGCGCTTTCCTTACGCGTGAGGATGCCGCTGCCGAATTTCAGAACAACGCGTTTGTCACTCATGCGATGCTGTTGGGGAAGTACCGTATCCCGTATCTTCTGCGAGATCGCCTGGCCAATATTGCTCGCCGAGGTCGGAACCGCCAACGGCCAACTCCCAACGGCAGCAACCGGCAGCCTGCAGAGGAATGCTTCGATCATGACGACCACTGAGCGCGAGTCACCGCGATCATCCGTAAGCGGCGCTGATCCACTCGGCGCGGTCAGGCTCGCTTTCATCGGCTGCGGGGTGATGGCCGAGGCAATCATTGCCGGCTTGCTGAAGCGACGGCTGGTGACGCCCGGACAGATTGTCGGCAGCCATCCAACTCAAGCGCGCCGTGATGAGCTCGAGGCGAATTATGGCATCGACATGGTCGAAGACAATCGCGAAGCGGCGGTATTCGATTCTTCGCCCGAGGGCTCGTCGGCGAACGGCCACGCCCACTCGCTGGTGATGCTCACCGTCAAGCCGCAGCGCCTGGCCACGGTGCTGGGCGAGCTGAAGGGTGCGTTGCAGCAGGACCAGCTCCTGCTCTCGATCGTCGCTGGCGCGCGTACCGACACGCTAGCGAGGGGCCTGCTTCACCCGTCGATCGTCAGGGCGATGCCGAACACACCGGCGCAGATAGGAGAGGGAATCACCGTCTGGACGGCGACGCCCGAGGTGACCGAGGCGCAGCGCATGCAGGTTAGCGCGCTCCTCGGCGCCCTGGGTCGCGAGATGCCGGTGGAAGAGGAGAAGCTGATCGACATGGCGACGGCCCTCAGTGCGACGGGACCGACGTACATCTTCCTCGTGATGGAAGCGCTTGTGGACGCCGGCGTGCACATGGGGTTTTCCCGTCACATGGCTCAGGAGCTCGTCATCCAGACGATGCTGGGGTCGGTGCTGTTCGCCCGCGAATCGCAGAAGCATCCGGCGGAGCTGCGCAACATGGTCACGTCCCCGGGCGGAACGTCGGCGGAAGCGATCTACCAGATGGAGAAGGGCGGACTGCGGACAGTGCTCTCCAAGGCCGTCTGGGCCGCCTATCAGCGGGCGGTATCGCTGGGTTCGGCAAAAGGGTGATCGGTCGGATTCGCTGAACTGCGGCTTCTGCTGAAGAGACTCAAGTTAGGCAGCGCCTTAAGCATTGGATTGCCCTTCGCAACGGCTCGGATTATCGTGTTCGTAGTTGAGGCGCCTGCGCTGGAAGCAGGAACAACCCGGTTCGAATCCGGGCGCCCCGATTGGACCGGAGCAATTGAAGCAATTGAAGCGAAGCTTGAGACCGCTTAACTTGCGAGATTACCTGCGCCAGTAGCTCAGTTGGATAGAGCAACAGCCTTCTAAGCTGTGGGTCGGGGGTTCGATTCCCTCCTGGCGCGCCAGCCTGCGTTGTACCATCCGCGCCGTTAGCTCAATTGGCAGAGCAAATGACTCTTAATCATTAGGTTGTAGGTTCGATTCCTACACGGCGCATTCTTGCACAAACGTCAACTCGCGGAACGCGGCGCACCTCGTACAGTGCGCCGTTTTCGCATCGCTCCCGACCCGGTCGCCACGCCGTTGAATCCCGGCCGTTGCGCTCTCCAGATTGCCCGGACATGAACTCATGCTCTCGGTGATGGGCTTAGTTGACGGCGCCGATGGGTCGACCTCCGGCGGGCCCGATTCCGAATCCCGCGACGCCGTCATTCCGGTGACCTCGGTCGTGGTGGGCTCGGTGGAATCTGCGCGCTCGATCTCCAGGTGCCTTGCTTCGATCTTCGCCGGCGCGCCGAGGGAGTCCATCGAGGTGATTCTGGTGGACGCGTCGGCAGACGATACCGCGTCAATCGCGCGCCGCGAGTTTCCGGCCGCCCGAGTCATCGCGATGCCGGTTGACACTCTCACACCCGTACTCTGGGCGGCCGGAATATCGGCGGCGCGTGGCCAGTACGTTGCGCTCACAACCGGCCACTGCGTTGTTGCCCCGGGCTGGACTCGATCCCTCGGCAATGCGCTCGACAGCGGTGCCGCGGGGGCGGGGGGTCCGATTGCGCTCGCCGACGACGCGTCGCTGCTCGACGCCGCGATCTATTTTCTTCGGTATTCCGCGTTCATGCCGCCGCGTCGCCCGCCCGCGCCGCCCATCCGCGACATCGCCGGTGACAACGCCATGTACCGCCGGGACGTGCTCGAACGGCACGCGCCCTCGTTCGCCGGAGGATTCTGGGAGAAGGAGTTCCACGAGGCTCTCTTTCATGACGGCGAACACCTTTCATTCGTGACTGCGGCTGCCGCGCGATTCGGCAGATCGTTCCCATTGCGCGTGATTTCGCGTCACCGTTTCGAGCACGGTCGCCGCTTCGGTGCCTGGCGCGCGACCAAGGGAGGCGAGAGCGTGATCAGAGTCTGCGCGGCGGCGCCGGTCGTCCCGATCGTAATGCTCGCGCGGATAGCGAATCGCGTCTACAGGGACGGCGCGCCCAAGGCCCGGTTTGTTCTCTCCACTCCGGCGATTCTGTGGCTGGCCGCGTGCTGGGCGACCGGTGAAGCGGCCGGTGCGTGGAGGGCAAGGCATGCGGATCGGCGTTGATGCTTCGTGCTGGGCGAACCGGCGGGGCTACGGTCGGTTCGCCCGCGAAATCATCTCGTCGATGGCCACGATCGCACCGGATGACGAATTCGTCTGCTTTCTGGATCCACTATCCGCCAGCACGTTCGACCTTCGGTCGGCAAATGTCCGTATCGTGAATGTAGCCCTTCGTGAATCGCCGACCGAAGCCGCGTCGGCTGACGGCAGCCGGTCGATCATGGATGTCCTCCGGATGAGCCGGGCGGTCTGGCGTGAACAACTCGACGTCTTCTTCTTCCCGTCAGTCTATACATGGTTTCCCGTTTCTCCGACGCTTCCCACGGTAGTGACGATTCACGACGCGATCCCCGAGCGATTTCCCGCGCTCACTCTTCCGCTGCCTCGCGCACGAGCGCTGTGGCGGCTGAAGACGCGCCTCGCGACTCGACAGGCAAAAAGAATCCTTACCGTTTCGGAATACGCCGCGAACGAGGTGGCGCGCGCCCATAACGTTCCGCGCTCGCGCATCGCGGTGGCCGTCGAGGCGCCGGCGGCCGCGTACACCGGGAAACGCGATGACGCCGCCATCGCGGAAGAGGCGCGGCGTCACGGCCTTGCCGATGGCGACCGATGGTTTATCTACGTGGGGGGCTTCAACCCGCACAAGAATCTGCCCGCCCTCATCCGAGCGCACGCGGCGCTCGCACGCGAATTCGCTGATCACCCGCCGCTCCTGCTTCTCGTCGGCACCGTCAGCGGTGATGTCTTTCATCACGAGCAGGAGTCAATTCGCCGGATGATTCGCGACTCAGGCACCGAGACGCTCGTAAGATGGACCGGCTACGTGGATGACGAGAAACTCAGGCATCTCCAGGCCGGCGCGATTGCGCTCGTTCTTCCATCGGAATCGGAAGGCTTTGGATTGCCAGCGGTGGAGGCGGCCGCCACCGGTACTCCGGTAATCGCGACCAGCGAGAGCCCGCTCCCCAGGCTGCTCGACGGTGGAGGCATTTTCGTAAGGCCGGGTGATGAGCCCGGGCTTCTCGCAGCAATGCGGCTGATGCTGCTCGATGAGACAACTCGGTCCGCGATGGGCCGGCAGGCACGGGTTCGAGCGGCAGCGCTCACGTGGCCGGACAGCGCGAAGAGCGCGCTGGCCGCGATCCGCGAGGCGGCGCGATGAGTCCGCTGCGCTTCTGTTTTCCAACGACATTCTATCCCCCGTACAGCTTCGGGGGAGACGCCGTCGGTGTGCAGCGGCTCGCCCGTGCGCTCGTCAGGCGCGGCCACGAAGTCACCGTGGTGCACGACATGGATGCGTACACGACGCTCCACGACGGGCCGATGCCTCAAGCTCCCCGAAGAGATGACGGGGTCGAGGTCATTTCACTCGAGAGCCGGCTCGGACCAATCGCGGTATTGCTGGCTCAGCAGACCGGGCGTCCCACAGTCCACCGTCGCACGCTGACGGACCTCCTCGACAATGGCAAGTTCGATGTCATCAACTATCACAACTCATCCCTCGTCGGCGGACCGGGGCTGTTCAGTTACGGGGCGGCCGCGGCGAAGGTGTTTATGGCGCACGAGCATTGGCTCGTGTGTCCCACACACGTGCTCTGGCGTCACAACCGCGAGCTGTGCGATGCGAGGCAGTGCACGCGTTGCCAGATTCGTTACCACCGGCCCCCTCAGCTATGGAGGCACACCGGGCACCTGGTCGAGCAGCTGAAGAATGTGGATCTCTTCATCGCGATGAGCGAGTTCAGCAGACAGAAGCATTACGAATTCGGATTTCCGCATGAAATGGAAGTGCTTCCGTACTTCCTGGCCGACCCCGATCCAGACCCCGCCACCGATTCAGTGCCGGAACCCCCTCCGCATGCCCGGCCCTATTTCTTGTTCGTGGGACGGCTCGAGAAAATCAAAGGCCTCGACAGCGTTATCCCCGTCTTTCGCGACTACCCCGATGCCGACCTGCTGATCGCTGGTGACGGAAACTACGCGGATACGCTGAAAGCCTTGGCCGTGGGCGCGAAGGGCGTGAAGTTTCTCGGCAGAGTGGCGCTCGACAGTCTGACAGAGTATTACCAGCACGCGATCGCGACCATCGTGCCCTCGGTGTGCTATGAAACCTTTGGAATCATCTTGATCGAATCATTCAAGCAGCGAACCCCCGTTATCGCCCGCAATCTCGGCCCATTTCCCGAAATCGTTTCCGCCTCCGGTGGCGGCGAAGTCTTCGACACCCAAGCCGATCTCCTCTTATCAATGCGCCGCCTTCAGTCAGACCCCGCCTATCGCGAGACGCTCGCCGCGAACGGCTATAACGGCTACGCCACCCGGTGGTCGGAAAGCGCGGTGGTGCCTCGCTATCTCGAAATGGTTGAGAGCGTCAGGCGATGAAGGTACTGATCACCGGGGGAGCGGGATTCATCGGGTCACATCTGGCCGAACGACTTGTGGAGCGTGGAGACGAGGTTGTGGCACTCGACGATCTATCGAGTGGATCCGCCGAGAATGTCGCGCACCTCGAAGCGCACCCGGGGTTCGCGCTCGTCATCGGATCGGCCGCCGACGCCAGCGTCGTCGAGACGCTAGTCGAGCGATGCGACACCGTCATCCATCTCGCCGCTGCCGTCGGCGTACGCCTGATTCTCGAGAGGCCCGTCTACGCGATCGAGAACAATCTGTTCGCGACTGCGGTCGTGCTCGACGCCGCCGCCAAGGCTCGGAAGGCGGGCGACACCAAACTCGTTCTGATTGCCTCGACTTCGGAAGTCTATGGCAAGGGCTCGTCGCCGCCGTTCCGTGAAGACGATGACCTCACCCTGGGCCCGACCAGAAACTCCCGGTGGGCGTACGCCTGCTCGAAGGCGATGGACGAATGGCTCGGCCTGGCCTATTACCGGGAACACGGCGTTCCCACGATTATCGCACGCTTCTTCAATACAGTCGGTCCGCGGCAGACCGGTCGCTACGGGATGGTGCTTCCTAACTTCACCCAGCAAGCACTCGACGGCGATCCGATTACGGTCTTCGGCACCGGAGATCAATCCCGTTGCTTCTGCCACGTGAGAGACGTCGTCGAAGCCGTCGTCCGGCTGATCGCGACCCCGCGAGCGGTTGGAGAGGTTTTCAACATCGGCTCCGACCGCGAAATCTCGATGCGGGGGCTTGCCGAGCTCGTGCGCGACACGGTGTCGAGCCGCTCTCCGATCAAGCTCGTGCCCTACGATGAAGCCTACGCTGACGGCTTCGAGGACATGCTGCGCCGAGTTCCGGATACGTCGAAGCTCGAGCGATACATCGCCTTTCGGCCGATGACGACGCTCGAGGAGATCGTCGCCGACGTGATCGCTGATCGCCGGGGACGCATGTCGATGGGGGATGCCGAAGACCAATTCACTCCGTCGATTCCCCCACTTCCGGCGCGGTCGTGATGCGTCTGGGGCGCCGGCCTGTCAGATAGCCGAGCCATTCGCCCCACGACCACGCGAACACCAGGGCGACAAGAGCGGGCAATGCGCGACGGAACAGCGCCGCGGTTTCCGGACTGGCGACCGCCTTCGCGGCGAGCCGCCTGAAGAGGAGCGCAGGCAGAGCGGGTGCCAGCAGCACGTAGGAAAGTCGGCGACCTATGGACATGTTTCGCATGCGGGTAGCGCCGAAAAGCCGACCGAAGGCATACCGCTCGTACAAAGCATCCCCAAAGCGAACGTTCCTGCGGACCCTGACCTCCGATTCGGGTGAGAGCCAAAGCGGGCCGAACCGATCCCGGAGCTTCGCATGGACTTCGGTCTCGAGAAAGCTCGTCTGCCAGAGGTGGGCTATCGCCGTCAGGTGCGACCGGTGGTAGGCGACGTTGCACACGCTCAATGACGGCGTGATTCCCTCGCTGGCGGGTCGCATATAGCGAAAAAAATCCACATAGCAGAATGCCCATGCGGCGGGCGATGCATCCTCACGCGGCTCGACGAGGCCACCCACAGCGCCTCGTCCCTGCCACGCCGTCGCGGCCAGCGTCGCCACCCACAAGTGATGGGCGACGCAGCTGTCCTCAGTGAGCAGAATTCGAGCGCCGCTGCAGGACTGAATCGCCATCGCCGCCAGCTCGATCGGCGTGCGACACCCCTCTCGCGACAGGAGTGTGATCGAAGGAAACTGGGCCCTGAGCTGCGACAGATCGCCGAGTGCAGTGTCAGCTGCGACAATGACTTCGAAATCCGGAGCTTCACGTTGTGAGACGAGTGAATCGAGGCATCGTTCGAGCTGAGGCAGGCTGCAGATCGCGACCACGGCTACACTGACCGAATCGTCCGCCGAAGACGGGGCCAGGGTCAACATCGGCGATTCAAAGAGAGCATGTGTCATCGCAGGCCGCGGAAGTTAACTTTGTCCGCGAACTCCACCAAGATGGGCGGGTCGCTCCCCGAATTCCGGAACTGGCGCGTCTCGATTCGATCTCCCAACGGCGGCTGCGAACTCCGTGCGCGCAATCCTCACCTACCATTCGGTCGATTCAAGCGACTCCCTCATATCCGTCAGCGAGGCGGTCTTCCGCGGTCACGTCGCCTGGCTCTCGGGTGGCCGCGTGCGTGTCGTTCCGCTCGAGGAGCTGGTGCGAATCTCCGACGAAGTTGATGCTGTATCGCTCACCTTCGATGACGGTTTCGCGAACTTCGCGACGGTGGCTGCGCCGCTTCTCGAGGACGCGTCCCTCCCGGCAACGGTCTTCGTCGTCAGCGATTTCGTCGGCGGCGCCAACACCTGGGGCGGCATGCACAGCGACGATGTTCCGGTGCTTCCGCTCCTCGACTGGCCACAAGTCGCAGGGCTCCATGAACGAGGCTTCAGCATCGGCGCCCACAGTCGCACTCACGTGCGGCTCACCGGCTTGTCGCGCGCGCAGCTTGAAGACGAAGTGGGTGGATGTGGCGAGATCATACGGCGCGAGACCGGGGCCACGCCGCGGGCGTTCTGCTATCCCTACGGATCGTCGGGTGCCGAGGCCGCGACGGTGGTCTCATCCTTCTACGAGCTGGCCTGCACCACCGAGCTCGAGCCGCTCTCCGCCGACACGGACATCTACATGTTGCCTCGCTTCGACATGTACTACTTTCGCGGCGCGGGACGGCTCGAGTCGTGGGGCAGCGCGGCATTCGAGCGATATCTCCGGCTCCGGCGCCGGGCGAGAACGGTGCGGGGTTCGATACGCCGTGCCGTGCGCGGCCGAGATGGGTGAACCTCCACAGCTATCGGTGATCGTCCCGGTTCATGACGGTGGACCGGAGCTGCTTGAATGCCTTACGGCGCTCCGTGCGAGCGATATTCCGCCACGTGAGTGGGAGCTGATTGTCGTAGACGATTCGAGCACCGACCGAAGTGTCGAGCTCGCTTCCCGGTTCGCGGACCGTCTTGTTGCTCTGGACGGAGGCGCTCGTGGACCCGCTTACGCCCGGAATCGCGGAGTCGATGCCGCACTGGGGAGCGTGCTGGTTTTCGTAGACTCCGACGTCTCTGTGCATCCGGATGCGCTGAGGCTATTGCAGGTCCGCCTTGCCCGCGACCCGTCAATTGCAGCAGTCTTCGGATCGTACGACGACCGACCGTCGCACCCGTCATTCGTCTCCCAATACCGGAATCTGCTCCATCACTACGTCCACCAGCGGAACGCCGGCGACGCACAGAGCTTCTGGGCGGGATGCGGTGCGGTGCGTCGCGATGCCTTCGCCGGTGCGGGCGCATTCGACGAAGAACGATACTCCGCCGCCCAGATAGAGGACGTGGAGCTCGGCTACCGCCTTCGCGATCGGGGCGGAAAGCTCTTCCTCGACCCGGCTGTTCTCGGAACCCATCACAAAAAATGGACTTTTGGAAGAATGCTGCGCGCCGACTTCTTCAGCCGCGGCGTTCCGTGGACACGCCTGCTGCTCGAGAGGGGCGAGCTGGTGAGCGGAAGGGGAGCGAGCCTCGGTGCCTCGGCGAAGGCGAGTGTAATAGTTACCGCGCTCGCCTGGCTTTTCGCGGTGATGGCGGCTCTCGACGACCCCCGCTGGCTGGCCGCATCGGCCGCGTCGCTCCTCTGCCTCAGCGCCGTAAATGCTGACCTTCTGGTCTGGTTCGCCAACCGGCGCGGCTGGGCCTTCGCTCTGAGAGGCATCCCGATGCTGGTTCTGTACAACTCGATCAGCCTCGCATCCGCCGGCGCCGGTTACCTGGCGCATCTCCTGTCGGCGCGCTCGCGCGCGCGCTCCTCGTGACATCCGCCGCTACCGTGCGCACGGGCCGGCCTTCAATTTTTTCCCCTCAGGGCCGCCGGGCGAGCATGCCGATGCGGGATTCCTCTAGCTCTCTCCGTATTCCACCCGTCGCGCCAAACACCACCAGGTACACGAGTCCACCCAGTGGAACGAGCGCCCAAACAGGGAGTCGGCCCGCAAGCGGGAACAGGGCTACGCCCATGACCGCCGACGCAGCCAGGGGAAGTACCATTCTCGACAAAGCCGGCTTCAGCCCTGACCTGATCAGAACCACGGCGTTCGCGATCAGAATGAATGTTTCGGCGGCGAGTGTCGCGAACGCTGCCCCGATCAGTCCGTAGCGGGGAATAAGAATTACGTTCAGGCCGATGTTTACGATGGCCGCGGCGCCGAAGATCACCGCTTCTCTGCCAGTCTGGTGCATCGCGACGAAGACGTTGTGCGCGATGCCGTGAATGGCCAGTACGCCAATGCTCGCGAGAAGCAGTTGGAAGGCAACCGCCGCCGCTCCATACTCTGCGCCGAAAAGAAAGGCCAGTAGTGGCTCGGCAAGCACGATTCCTCCGACCACGAGAGGAATGATGACGGCGCTGGTGAGAGAAAGGGAACGGCTCATCACTGTCGTCACGCGCTCCGGACCGGCGGCCGCCGACTCCACCAAGCCTGGCAGAAACACGACATGGGTCGCCATCGCGATGGTGGTTACGAGCAGACAGACGCGGTATGCTGCCGTGTACAATCCGACGTCGCTGTTACTCGCGAGCAGCGCTAGCAGCAGAATGTCAAACGTCACGATGAGGGCTCGCAGCAGGCGCGACACGGTGATGAAGCCAGATTGGCGGAGCAACGCCATTCCGCCGATGAGACTGGGCCGCGGGATCGTCCGACCGAACAAGAGTCCCAGAAGCATGAACGCGGCGAGCATGTCTCCCGCGAACTGAATTAGCGGCACGCGCACCACGTCTTTCGGCGAGCTGACGAGTACGATGACCCCGGCGAGGTATGCAGACTGCGCCAGCAGCAACGCGAGGCCAGCAGTTCTGTTTCGCGAGAGCCCGCGATAGACCCAGCTCGTATCGAGAGCAAGCGATACGAGCACCATCATGCCGACGAGCAGGACGGTCCTGTGGATCGCGGAGGAGATGACCGCGAACGAAATGAAGGCGATAGAGGCGATCCCTGCCACCGCAATGAGGAGCCTGATTCCGGTGGCGTCGGCGGCAAGACGCCTGGCCGCCGACGGATCGCGGGCCACCTCGCGTGCGCCGATGTCTCCGAACCCGACTGTAAGCGCGATGCCGAAGTACGACATCAGGGCGGTCGCGAATCCCAGAACGCCGAACGCATCCACGCCGAGCTTTCGAGCCAGCAGTGCGGTCGCATAGAAGCCGATAAATCGCGCCGCGACTTCACTCGCCCCGAGCGCCGCGAAATTGCCGAGGGGGCTCAGCGTACGTGTCCCTGGAACCGTCACATACAATCCATGTTGTGCCAATTTACCGGAGCGAACTCCGCGCGGGAATCACGCTTTCCGCGTTCAGCGGGGGAGATCTGCAAACTAAAATTCGCGTCGCGATGGCGGTCCTTTTCACTTTCGACGGTCGGTGAATCGGGTCATGGAAAGCGATCAGAGCGCCGAGGATGCGGCTGGGCAGCTCGGGCTTCCGGCCGCGTTGCGCGACCGTCACCGTGAGCGATAGTTTTTGCGGACCTGGGAGTAAATCACAGGTCAACGGCCCGGAAAAACGGAAGCGAGAGCGTGAGCCTTTGAGACAGATTTTCAAGAGTGGCGCAGGGGGAACAGGGAGAGCACTTGTCCACAAGCTCTACTGGTACGCCGATCTGGCGAAAGAGCTGTTACTCAAGCCGCGGTACCGGCCACGCGAATTCTGGGAGCGACGCCACGCGCAGGGGCACGACTTTTGGACCGTCGGCCGGCGCGCGTTCGATGAAGACGGGAACGAGGCCTGGTACGACAAGCTATCCCAGGATCTCGTCGCGGAATTTCGCGCCGACCAGCTGGATCTTCGCCGTCTCTCGGTATGCGAGATTGGTGCGGGGATCGGATACTGGACTCGGCTCGTGCGTGATCTGGGTTGTGAGCGGTATCTGGGCATTGAGATCGCCGAGGCCGCCGTGCAGTGGCTGCAGCCGCGATTTCCGGGTTACGATTTCTCCGTCGCCGATGCGGCCGAAGTACCCCTGCCGGGCACCTGGGATGTGATACTCATGATTCACGTCGACGAGCACATTCACGGAGACCGCTTCCGGGCCGCACTTCGGCATATCAAGGCCGCCATGTCACCGAGTACCCGGTTTTTTACAACCTACCGAACGGAAGCTACCGTCAGCGGCGTGCCCTACGTTGAGTACCACACGCGGGAGGACTTCGCGGCGGTTTTCCCACTCTCGTGGATCAAGCTGGTTCCGCGACCGAACGTTGGCGACCCTATGCTTTCCATCTCGGCGGCGCATGCGGAGTAGACTCATGGGGCGCGAGCGGCAGTCCGATGCTCAGCCGTGGCTCATCGCTGCAGCTTCGCCGCACACGGCAAGCGTCTCCGCGGCGCAACGCACCCACGAGTAGCGGCGGGAGTTCTGCAGACCGCGACGCGAGAGATCGCGACGCAGGGACTCATCGGTCGCGATTCGCGTCATCGCCTCGACCAGCGCGCCCACCTCGAGACGCGGAATCAACAGCGCCTCGCCGCCGGTGATCTCGTCGGTGCCTTCCGTCGCAACAGATATGACGGGGGTGCCAGTCGCCTGTGCCTCGAACACCGGCAGCGACCCATTCTCATAGACTGATGGCATGATGAACGCATCCGCACAATTGTAGATGCGGTTGAGCACGTCATCCGACACGAACGAACGCGTGACGATGTCGCTCGCGACACCTCCGGCGACCGCGAGGACCTTCACCGCCTCCACCGCATAAGTGGGCCCGACCACGACCAGCTTGTGCGGATGACCTCCCAGCTTGAACCTGGCGAATGCGCGCAAGAGCTCGGGAACGTTGCGTCGGCCGGAGATCTTGCCGACGAACATGAAAAAGGGGGCGTCGTCGCCGAACATCTCATGGCGAAGCCTGCCGCGGTCGTCGTCGGCCGGCAGCGGATGAAAGCATTCCGCAGCGGCTAGGGGTGTGACGCGGATCTTCGCGGGGTCAACGTCCCATTCGCGCACGATGTCCCGCTTCGCTGCTTCGGAAGTGGTGAGCACGAGCGTCGCAGCGCGGGCGCTCCAGCCGTACAGGCGGTCGTATACGATACGATCACGGCGCGTGAACATCTCGGGCACGATCCGCATCGTCGCGTCGTGCGTCGTGACTACTGTGGCACGGCGGGCAAAGAACGGCCGGGAGAAGGACGGGTAGAGAACCACGTCGTCCGTTGCTGACGGACCGAGCCGGAGATTCTCCCAGGGCACCATCGGCAGGCGGGAGCGAAGCACCTTGTTGTTGACGTGCGGCGGGAGGTGGACGCGAGATGCCGCGAGCGGCTGCGGGCTGTACACGTTGATGTCGGCGAACCGCTGCGCGGCAAGCTCGGGCGAGAACCGCTCAACGATGCTAAGCAGATAGCGCCCGATGCCGGTTCGTTCGTTCTGCAGCCGCCAGCCGCTCACGCCGAGTGTCAGCCCCGTAGCGCTCATAACACCCGCATCAACCGGTCATGCCTGTTGTCAACCCGCCGGGTCGCTGATGCGACTGCAGGCGCCGAAACCAGGCCACAGTGTCGGCGAGGCCGTCCTGGTAACCCATCTCGGGCCTGTAGCCGAGCGCTTCGATCCGGCTGATATCGGCTTGCCAGCTGCGGGCATTGCCGGCTTGCTGTTCGCCCGTGTGACGAAAGATCGGCGCGATGCCCATCGCCGCCGACAGACTGCGAGCTGCCTCATCGATCGACACTGATTCACGTGCCGCGACGTTGAAAACATCCCCTGTCAGCGGCGAGCGCTCGGCGACAAGCAATATTGCGTGGACCACATTCCGGACGTGGTTCAGATCGCGGCGTTCGCCTCCGTCGCCGAGGATCACGAGCTCGTGCGGGTTGGCGGCGAGCTTGTTCATGAAATCCCAGATCACCTGCTTCCTCAACCGTGGGCCGAATACGGAAAACAGTCGCACGGTGCAGGTTCGCAGCCCGAACAGCCGGGCATAGAGAGCAACATAGAGCTCCGCGGCAAGCTTGCTCACGCCGTATGGTGATACCGGGCGCGTAGGCTCGTCTTCGTTGATCGGCACTCCCGAGCCCTCGCCGTACACCGTGGCGCTCGAGATATTGACGACGCGGGAGTGCGGCGAGACGCGACGAACAGCTGCCAGAAGGTTGTGAGTCGAAACGATGTTGTCCTCGAGATCCCGCCCCGGGTCGTCGATCGACGATGGTATGTGCGCGTTGCCGGCAGCGTGAATGATGGTATCGAACGCGCCCGACCCCAGCAGCGGATCGATGTCGTCCCTCGCGATGTCCAGAGTCTCGTACAGTATCTGGCCGGCGACGGCGTCGAGATTCTCCATGTGGCCGGTCGACAAGTTGTCGGCTACCGTGACTTCCACGCGGCGCGCGACAAGCGCTTCGACAACATGCGATCCGATGAATCCGGCTCCGCCGGTCACCAGCGCACGTCGGATCGCGGACGTCGATGGTGTCGTCATGCGGCAGGTCGCCCCTTCATCCGGGCAGCTTCGGCGCAGACATCGAGCGTCATCCGTGCGCACCGCTGCCACGAGAAGTTGCGCGAGTTCCGGAGACCGCGCGCGGCCAGATCGGCGCGCAGACCGCCATCGGATGCGAGCCGGATCATCGCCTCGACGAGCTCCTTCACGTCGAGCCGCGCGATCAGCAGCGCTTCACCGCCAGTTATTTCGCGTGAGCCCGGAGTATCGATGCAGATGACGGGCGTTCCAGCCGCCTGCGCCTCCATGATGGGAAAGGACACGGTCTCGTATGTCGACGGCATGATGAACGCGTCGGCACAATTGTACAGGTCGTTCAGCTCTTCATCTCCGACGAATGTCCTGGTTATGAGCGACGCGCGGACATTCAGCTCATCCGCCATCTTCTCGAGGGCCGCGATGGCGTATTGCGGCCCCACGACAACTAGTCGGTGGGGGTACGTCGAGGTTGCGCGGAATTGCGCGAACGCTTCCAGCAGGCGCGGAATGTTGCGGCGGCCGGAGAGCTTTCCTACGAAGAAAAAATACGGATCCTGCGCACCCGTGAGGCGCGCCCGCATCGTATTCCGGTCGACCGAATCGGGCAGGGGACGGAAGCACTCGGCGGATGCGAGGTGAGTGACCCGAATCTTTTCCGGATCCACGTTCCATTCGCGGACTATGTCCGCCTTCGCGGCGTTGGTGGTGGTGATCACGAGAGTGGAGGCCCTCGAGCTCCATCCGTAAAGCGGGTCGTAGATGAGCTTGTCGCGCTTCGTGAAGAGCTCAGGATGGAGCCGCATCGTTGCATCGTGTGTGACTACGACCGAGGCACCGTGCGTCAAGAGTGGCCGGGAAAACGAGGGATATAGCATGACCGATTCCCGTGCCGCTGGCCCCAGTCGCAGATTCTCCCATGCTATCATCGGCATCAGCGGCCCTAGCACCCGGTGCGCGATGCCAGTGGGAAAATTGATGGTCTCGCCGACAAAATCGCTCGGAGAGTAGACCGTCATCCGGTCGAACTGGCCGGCGACGACCTCGCTCGTCCAGTGCTGAATCAGGTTCAGAATGTACCGACCCACTCCCGTGCGCTGGCCGTGAAGTCGCCAGCCGCTCACACCCAGAGTTACTGCGTCGCCCATTGCGCCATCAGCTCGTACGTTCGCCGAACGCCCTGCTCGGTGGAGTACTGCGGCGTCCAGTCGATCAGCGAATTCACGGTCCGCATGTCGCACCGAAACTCCATCGGTCCCGTGACCTCCCGGCGTTCGTCATGTATCGGGCATCGGCTGAGTTCGCGAAGCAGCTCCACTATCTCCGAGACCGGTGTTATCGTGCCAGTCCCGAGGTTGAGGGTGCCGGTGTAATCGGTGTCGAGCAGCTTCACGATAGCGTGCGCAGCGTCTTCCACATATATGAAATCGCGCCGCGGTTTCGTTGTCCACACCGTCCCCGCTTTCTCCGCCAGCAGCTGCTTGATGAGAACGTGGATCAGGTCGTACCGCTCGAGCCGAGTCGGCCCGTAGATGTTGGAGAGACGCACGTTGATAATCGGCACCCACGCCGAGTAAAACCGGCAGGCCTCCTCGGCCATATGCTTGCTCAGGACGTATCGCGTCCGGTACGGATCGATGGGCGCGTGCTCGTCAACCGGGAGCGTCAGCCGCTTCTGGTCGTAGAGAAGGATGGTCGAAAAGTGAATGAGCTTCTTGATCGGGTAGCTCTTGAGCTGCTCCATGACCTGCACCAGCGGAATCACATGGTAGTCGAACGCCGTCGGTTCGTTCCGGTCAAGCGTTTGTTTCTCGAGGTTGTAGTGGTCGGTATTGCCGATGATGTAGATCACCGTGTCGAATTCCACATCCCGCAGAACGTCGAGATTGGCCAGCGTCTCGATCGGGATGTGCCGGTTCGTCGTAGTGGGGCGCGTACGCCCCACCGATATCATGTCCGGATTGTTCGCAAGTATGTACGGCCCGAGGAAGCCGCTTCCGCCGAACAGGATTGTTCTCGAACGAGTCGCGCGGGATCCGGAACCACCCGAAGTCACGGAAGAATTATCTCGCCGGCGAATCCTCGCTGCCTGAGTCGCGGGACGATCTCATCGTGATAGTTCCATGCGAAGAGCACAGCCGCGTCGGCCCGCCGGGGATCGCTGAACAGCCGCTCCTCGTCCACGATGGGAATGTGGACGCCAGGCAGATACCTGCCGATCCGTAGCGGATTCACCTCGGCAATGTAGTCGATCATCTCGGGACCCAGCCGACAGAAGTTGCAGACGGTGGCCGCCTTCGCCGGCGCTCCAATGCCGATCACTTTTCTGCCCGCGCGCACGTGCCCGTGCACGGCGTCGAACAGCTCCTGTCGACGCTTCGCGACGTCGGCGGCGAACTTCTCGTTCGTCGCGCTATCGTACAGGGCCGCCTCGTCTTCGACCGCCAGCAGCTTACCTATGCGCGGAGAGATCGCGTGCTCACCGGCGTGTCCGGCGAAAACGCGGATGGAACCACCGTACACCTCCGAGCGCTCGACGTCGAAAAGTTCCATGTCGTACTGCTCGAACAGGTGGATCAGCGGCTTCATCGAGTAGTATCGGAGGTGCTGGTGGAACATGTTGTCGTAGTGACGGCGCGCCATGGTGTCGAGCCAGTATTGGGAGTCGGTGGCAAACACTCCGCGGGGCGCGAGCAGCCGCTTCACCGCCTGCATCAGCCCGGAAAGATCGGCGATGTGTCCGAACACGCCGCACGCGCTGATCGCGTTCGCCTGTCCGTGCTCGGCCTTTATCTCCGTGACAGCGTCGTCATCGAAGAACGCGTGCATTGTTGGAATGCCCTGTTCGCGGGCAATCCGCACCGGGTCGCCCGATGGATCGACGCCAAGGAACTTGACGCCGTGAGGCAGATACGCCTTGAGAAGCGTTCCGTCATTTGAGCCGATGTCGACCGCGAATGACCTGGCAGTAAGGCCAGCCATCTTGACGAGCTGCGGCGGTAGCGATTGCAGATGCTGCGTTGCCGTCTGTGTCGTGCCGCTCACGAAGGGAAAGTTCTTGTAGACGATTCGCGGATTGACGATGTAGCCGAGCTGGGTGAGGCCGCAGGTAGGGCAGTGGTGCAATTGCATCGGGTAGAACGTCTCCGGCTGATTGAGCTGCGCCGCAGAAAGAACGAGGTCGCCGACCGGTTGCGGCCCGACGTCAAGACCGGGAACTGTGATGCTCCGGCAGATCTGGCACCTGACAGGTCGCGCCGTCTCCCGGTCGCGCCTCGCTGCGAGCGGTTTCTTTTTCGACGACGCTGTTGCGTGCGGAGCGGTCATGTGCGGTCAGCGAAGTACGTTTGCAAGCATTCAATCACATAGTCGGCGTCGCCGTCGGTCATCTCCGGATGACACCCGATGTAGAACGCCTTCTCGTTGAGACGCGCGGCAACCGGATACTCCGCGTCGAGGTTGCCGAACATCCGTCGATAGACGGGCTGATTGATCAGCGGCAGGAGATACCGGGTCTCGATGCCGCGCTCTTCCAGGAATTGGATGAGCGCCGGTCGCGAATCGGCGGGATCGGAAAGTACGAGCGGATAAAACATGAAGGCGTGATCCGATTCCGGCCGCACTTCGGGCAGCTGCAGGCGGCCTTCGAGAGAGCCAAGGGCATCCCGGTAGCGGCCCGCGATCCTCCGCCGGCGTGCCCAGTGCTCATCGCGCTCCTCCAGTTGCGCGATGCCGAGCGCGGCTTCCATCTCCGTACATCTGAAGCTGTGACCAAGTCTCACGAACGAGAAACGGCGATTGGCGACTTCGAAAAGCTCGTCGCCGGTGCGCCCGGCGTCATCATCGATACGGATGTAGATCGAATCGCGGCCATGGTTCATGATGCTCTTCATCAACACCAGCAGCTCGGGATCGTTCGTCGTCGAAACGCCGCCGACTCCCGTCGTGATGATGTGCGCAGCATATGTCGAGAAGCATCCGACGTTACCGAACGAACCTACAGTACGTCGCTTGTAGCGGGCGAACATCGTCTCGGCGGAGTCTTCGACAATTTGAAGGCCGTGCCGCCGGGCAATGTCGAGAATCGGGTCCATGTCGCAGGGTAGACCCCCTACGTGCACCGGCATGATCGCCCGCGTTCTTGGCGTGATCCGGCGCTCGATCGAGGCCGGGTCGATGTCGTAGAAGTCAGGCTCGACGTCCACGAAGACGGGAACCAGATTGTTATACAGCACCACGTTGGAAGTCGCGACAAACGTGACTGCGGGAACCAGCACTTCGTCACCATCGGCCCAGTCGTGTGTCTCCTTAAGGGCGGCGAGCGCGATCTGGAGCGCGCTCGTACCGCTGTTTGACATCAGGCCAAAGCGGCAATCGTGAAGCGACGCGACTTCCGATTCAAAACGGCTCATCATCGGTCCCGCCGTGATGCGATTGCTGTCGAGAACCTCCATCACGAGTTGCTTGGCGCGTTCCGATGTGCGAAACCCTCCGACACCAATTTGCTGCCTCACCGAATCTGCCGACGAAACTGGATTCACCAATCGAGTATAAATAGGGTATTTTCATGGCACGGGGTGCTCGCGGCGTGCCGGTGTTACGCGGGCGCGTCCGGCAGTCGTCTTTAACGCGCAGGAAATGATGGAACCGGCCGGCCGCAGGTGTAAACCTCGCGGCTGCCGACTTGATGGTCAATGGCCGGGCTCAGCTCTTGCTTGCTCGCTGCTGAGTCAGATGGTTCGCCGCCGCAACGCATGAGGCACACGCAGACGCAAATGAGTCGCTCCGACCCACCCACCGAGACAGCATCGCGAGCCGGCCCCCATCGCCGGGTTGACGCGGAGCTGCGAAAGCGTCGGGGAGGAGGCGTCGCCATCGCCATTTCCGTCGTTGTCTCTCTTGGCTGCGCGAGCCCCGATCGTGACCCGACCGTGCCGGTTGCGCCCGACTCCACGCTTACCGGCCCAGTCCTGCCGCCGCTCCCTCAGCCGTCGTCGTTCGATGTTGCGATTGCCGTGGACTCGCGAGCGCTCAACCAGACGATGGAGGGCTTCGGGACGACCGTGCGACTCTTCAACGACCCGCACCTCATCGGGGCGAGCGGCGGCATGGGCAACGGGCTCGACATCGGCGCCGCTTCCCAGGACGAGATCCTCCGCCGGCTTTACGAAGACATCGGGCTGACTCGTATCCGCGCGGCGGTACAGTCACCCGGGGTTGAACCTGTCAACGATAATGACGACCCGGCAGTCACCGACGTCTCCCGATTTCGATTTGAATGGGTTTTCAGCGACGGGCACATTGACTTGCTCAAGCGTGCTCGCGCGATGGGGGTCAGCACGTGGTGGCTCTCTCCCGGAGCGCTGGAGACGTGGATGGGTGAGGCGAGCGTGGAAGAGTACGTCGAGTGGACAATGACCGTCCTCCGGTATTGGCGCGCGAAGGGCGTCGAGCCACCGTTCCATTCGATAGTCAACGAACCGAACCACCCTCGCGTTAACGTTTCGGGTGAGTTCATTCGCGACGTGGTGAAGCTGCTCGGACCGCGCCTCCGGGCCGAGGGATTCGCGACAAAGCTCGTCATCCCGGATGACGTGCACCCCTACCATGCGGTCGTGTCGGCCAGGCCGACGCTGGAAGATCCCGAAGCCCGTCAGTACATCGCTGCGCTGGCCTTTCACCTCTACGACCACCCCGTGGACGCGGCGGCCCAGATGAGGCCGCTCGCTGAACAGTTCGGCCTACCGCTCTGGATGAGCGAGTTCGCCGTCGCCGGGGATTTCCTGGAGTGGGCCATCATCATGCACCGGCTCATCGCCGAGCACAATGTCTCTGCCGTGGACTATATGTGGGGCTTCTTCGGCTTCTACGACAAGAACCAGCTCCTCCGCGTCGATCACAGCGGGACGCAATATCAGGGCTATGCCCCACTACCGCCGTTCTTCGCGATGGGGCAGTACTCGAAGTACGTCAGGCCCGGTGCGCGCCGCATCGGCGCCGTCTCCTCCGACCGATCGGTAATGGCCTCTGCGTTTCTCCGCGACGGGCGTGTCACGATTGTCGTGATCAACGAGCGCGACAGTGTCACGCGCGCCCGGGTCACGATCGCCGGCGTCGCCGCGCCGCGGTCAGTATCGCTGGTCAGGACATCCGCGACGGAGAACATGTTGGGCATCGGGCGAATCGATCTTTCCGGCGACGCGTATACCGTCGAGCTCCCGGCACGCAGCATATCCACGTTCGTACAGTAGATATCCCGGCTGCCGGCAACGAATTCTCAGGCCGTCGGCGAGAGGGTAACAGTCGGCGTTCCGCGATCGTGGCGTTCACGCCTGACTCCACGGGCACCGATCGATGATCGACGCTCGGACACCAGCCACATCGGCTGAGCCGGAACGCACCGCCCGCGCGGCGCGCATTGCGTTTCTCGTTGCGTCGGTGGTGCTGGTAATGTTCGCCGCCGCGCTTCCGTCGGGGTGGTACGATGCGCTGCCACGGAACACGAACCTTCCCCCGCGGCCGTTTGACGGAATGATGCTGCTTCGAATGACCTTCCTGGTTCAAGCGTTGGTGTTCGCCGCCCTTGCCGTCACCGGGTGGAAGCCTGCTCCCGAGAGACACTCCCTTCGCGCGGCCCCTTCCTCCAGCCCCCAGGGGAACGACGATGTCTCCAGTAATCACGCCGTTGCCATTCTCGCGTTCATAATTGCAGTGGCCATCGTATTTCGCGTGTACAGGCTGGGATCCGACCTCTGGCTGGATGAGATCGCCACCGTGGGCACTTACGCAGCGCGACCACTCGCCGAGGTGTATGCAGCGTATCTGAGCCCCGGCAATCATCTGCTGAATTCGCTGCTCCTGAAAATCTCGGTCGCTGTGTTCGGAGAATCGGAGTGGTCTGTGAGGCTGCCGGCCGTTGCATTCGGTGTGGCGACGATTCCGGCGATGTATTGGGCGGCGCGCCTGGCGATGTCGCGCGCCGCGAGTCTTGGGGCGGCGCTGCTGCTCGCGGTTTCGTACCACCACATTTTCTTTTCGCAGAACGCGCGTGGCTACAGCGGCCACCTTTTCTTTACGCTTGTTTCTTCCGCGCTGCTTGCCAGTGCCCTTCGGCGTGATCGCCTGAGCAAATGGGTGGCCTACGTCCTGTCGATGACGCTCGGATTCGCCGTGCTCATGACGACCGCTTTTACTCTGGGGGCTCATGTCATCGTCGGCGCTATTGCGCTGGCATCGCGATGGAGAGACGGAATTTCTTTGAGACCGCTGGCGATGCGTCTCGGGATCGCGTTCGCGGCGGCGGGGTTCTTCGCGTTCCAGGTGTACGCGGTGTCGATTCCCGACGTCATCGCCATTTATCCCACAATCTATGCCGTGCAGGGGTCCGGCTACGTTCTGTTCTCCCGTGAGTTTGCGACCGAGCTCATTCGAGGGCTGTCGGCGGGTTTCGCTGTCGGTATCGTTGTCCTGCCTTTCGTCGCTGCGGCCGCCGGCGGCTTCATCATTCTGATTCGGCGGAACTGGGCTCTTGCTAGCTCGCTCGCACTCGTTGTTGCGCTGACGGTTGCGTTTCTGTTGATCCGCGGCCAGAGCATCGCTCCGCGTCTTCTGTTGTCGGGACTTCCGCTCGCGATTCTGTCCTGCCTGGCAACCGTGGATGCGGCTGCACTTCTCCTTGCGCGTCGAGGCGTGGTTTCGCGGTTCCGGGCGCGCGCGCTGACGTTCGGCGTCGCAGCCGGACTTTCCGCCGCTTCTCTGCTCGCGCTCCCGAGGTACTACTCCGCCCCGAAGCAGCCATACCGGAGTGCAATTCGATACGTCGAGGTGCAACGACGGAGCGGTGACGACGTGGTCGTCGTGTATCCCGCTGTTGGCGGGTTCAGGTACTACCTTCCCCGTGAAGGGGTGAACGACACCAGAGCATACCATTTCGTGACCGACGCCTCCGACTACGATTCCGCGCTGCGTTCGCTGGCCGCCGACAAGGGGCTGCTCGTGACGACTCTGTTCCGCGTGCTTCACAGCGCGTCGCCGGAGCTGACTCAACGGATAGACCAGGACTGGGTCGCCGTAACGGTTTTCCGGGGCACGCTCGGCGGCGGCGGTATGACGATCTGGCGCAGGAGAGGCGCCTCTCGCGCGAAAGCCGCCGAAACGGAGCGCAGTCGTGACGACGGATGACCCCCGGCCGCCGCGCATTTTCTCTGCGGAATACTACGCCCGCATGCGAGTGCTCGAAGCGGATTCGTGGTGGAATGCCGCGATGCGGGACATTGCGGGATCGCTGCTCCGCGACGCTCGATTGTCCGAACGCGGAATGCTCGTCGACGTTGGCTGCGGCTCAGGGCAGACTATCTCGTGGTTCCAGGGGGAATGGCCGGACTGGTCTGCGGCCGGACTCGACGTAGCGCGTGAAGGATTGGCCGCCGCGCTCGACCTCGGACATCACGTTGTGCAAGGGTCGGCGATGGCACTGCCGCACGCCGATGCGTCAACAGACCTCATCATTACGTTCGACGTGCTCCAGCACCTTCCCCTCGACGGAGGCGACGCGCAGGCGCTTTCGGAGATGCGTCGTGCGCTCAAGCCGGGTGGCGTGCTCCTGGTTCGGACAAATGCACAGGCCTTTCCTCGCGCCGCCGCCGACCGTCAGTACAACTTTCGAAAGTACACGCCTGATCTGCTGCGTGACCGGCTCGAATCGGCTGGGTTCAGGGTCGAGACGCTGGGTCGAGTCAACGCACTTCTCGGGCTCGCCGAGATCCCGCGCGAAATGCGCGCGCGTCGCAGCCAGTCGTCGGAGTATCACGGCATTCTCTCGGGGCCGCGGTCGACGCACAGTCTGGTTGGCCGCTTGAAGCGGAGGTGGCTGGCGTTCGAGGGCCGCGCGCTCCGCGATGGGTGGCACCTGCCGCTGGGAAGAACCATCTTTGCCCTGTGCCGCCGCCCCGCATGACTCGAGCCGCACCAGCCTCGAGGCGCAGAACCAGACCTTTCTCCTCAAGACCAACAGCCATGCTTCTCGCCTCCCGTGGGTACAACCTTCCGAGGTTGACTTGAACGCTGTTCGAATCGCAGTGCTGGGCCTCGGCGAGGCCGGATACAACATGCACATGCCGGCTCTAGCGCAGATGCGCGGGATTGAGCTCGTCGGAGCCTGTGACATCGATCTCGATCGCCGTGCCAACGCCGCTAAGGCGTGGAGCGTCCCCGTCTTCGACAACCTCGAGAAAATGCTTGCTGAAGCGAGGCCGGAGATGCTGATCGTCGCGACGCCGCCGGACAGCCACGCGCGGATTTGCCTCCAGGCGATCGCTGCCGGCTGCCATGTCATTTGCGAGAAGCCGTTTACGTCGACACTCGAGGAGGCGGATACAGTGATGGCCGCTGCCGCCGCAGCGGGGCGCCGAATAGCGCTGAATCACGAGTTCCGGGAGATGCCCATTTTCCGCGCTGTTCTCGACGAGATTGGCGGGCCGAGGGGAGATCAAATCGTGTTCGCGCAGCTCTGGCAGCACATGGACATGGCGCCATGGATGGAAAAGGGCTGGCGTGGCAGCATGCAGCGGCGGACCCTTCACGAGGGAGGCGTCCATCTCGTGGACTATCTGCTAGCGCTGTTCGGCGAAAAGCCCCACGCCGTATCGGCCACGATGTCGGCGTGCGGGGCGCAGGAACCAGGCGCGGATGTCGGTGCCGACGCAGTGGCGATCGTTTCGCTCGAGTTCTCGCGCGGGCGTCTCGCTCAGATTCTCCAGCACCGCCTGTGCAAGGGCGAGACCCAGTACTTCGAGCTCCGCGCCGATACTCGCGTCGCGTCATACCGTGCATCCTTCGGCGGGCGTGCGCGAGTGACCGCTGGCCTGTATCGCAGCACTGTTCCGCACCTGCGGGTCGATTACGGCGTGTCAGGCCTGGCGTGGCGGGAAGTGGGTAACAAGCGCACGCTGCTCGCGCGCAACCCGAAAGAACCGCGTGTTGTGTCGACCCGCAACGTGCTCGAGCGCTCGCTGGCTGCGTTCGCGAGCGGCAGCGCACCTCCCGCGTCGGCGCAGGACGGCCGCGACGCGCTCGAGGTGATTAACGCCTGCTACGAGGCGGCAGCGATCGGCCGCCGCATTCCTGTGTCCGGAACCAATTCGGCCGAACCCGCGCTGGCGTCCGACAGCAAGGGGGGGTGACCGAGTGGCGGCTCGCGGGGGACGCAGTTGCGCGCGGCGATAATCGGCGCGGGGCTGATGGGGCGTTGGCATGCCGATGCCGTGCGGCGAGCCGGCGGAGAAGTGATTGCCGTCGCCGATGCGGACATCGCCCGTGCGCGCAAGCTCGCCGACGGGTTTGCTGGATCGCGCGTCGTCAGTTCTCCGCGCGAAGCAATGTCCTCGGTCGAAGTCGTTCACGTGTGCACGCCGCTGGCCGGTCGCGATGAGATCATATCCGCCGCCCTCGAGCTCGGCTGTCATGTGCTGGCCGAAAAGCCTCTCGCCGCGACCGCCGGGAGTGTGACTGAGCTGCATTCGCGGGCCGCGGCGGCGGGCGTTCTCCTGTGCCCCGTGCATCAGTTCATCTTTCAGCCTGGCGCGTTGCGAGCAGCAGCGCTCTGCGGCCGCATCGCGCCGTTGCGTCAGTTCGCGGCCGTAGTCTGCTCGGCCGGCGCCGACAACAGGTCTGACCAGGAAAGGGATGAACTGGCATTCGGCATCCTGCCCCATCCGCTCTCGCTGGCCGAGCGGCTGACGCCCGGGGGATTGTCGGGAATACGCTGGCTCGGGAACCGCGCGGCAGCGGGTGAGGTCCAGGTCATCGGTTCAGCGCGCGGGATCGCGTTTTCCATCCAGCTCTCGACCACTGCCCGCCCGACGCGTCATGCACTGCGAATTGCAGGCGAGGGTGGAACGATCCACGCCGATCTCTTTCACGGCTTCGCTTTCGCCGAAGCAGGAGACGTGTCGAGGCTGAGAAAGACGACACGGCCGTTCACATATGCCGCAGCGACCTTTTCCGCCGCGACCGGGAATCTCGCGCGGCGTGCCATGCGCGGCGAATCGGGGTTTCCAGGTCTGCGGGAGCTGGTGGCGCGTTTCCATGCTGCAGCGAGCAATGGCGGCGCGTCGCCTATTCCCATGAGCGAGAGCCTTTCCGTCGCCGTTGCACGCGATGACATCATCGAGATTCTACGCCGCGATGGAGCGCTTGCGTGAAAGCTCCTCAACGCGGTGGATGCCTGCGATATTGGATGCCAACATGCTTTTCCTCGGTCGTTAAGCCAGTCTCGTTATGACGATCCCGTGGCTCGACGCAATCCTCGTGTGCCCCGCCTGTCGTGGCGAGCTTGCCGGGCGAGGTGGGGGTTACGCCTGTGAGGTCTGCGCACGCGCGTATCCCGTGCGGTACGGCATCCCGGATTTCCGTCTCCAGCCCGACCCCTACATCAGCGTCGACGACGAGATACGCAAGATCGAGGCATTCGCTGCGCCCGGCCGATCCTTCGCGGACATGGTGCGCGCCTATTACGTGCTAACTCCTGAGAGTCCGCCTGAACTGCATTCCAGATACATCGCCGCGATGGCGGCGGCGGTGATGCGCGGCGATGGCATTCTGCGAAAGCTTCGTGCGGAGTATCCGGGCATCGGAAGCGGCGATCTGCTCGACCTCGGATGCGGCACGGGCGGAATGAGTATCGCGGCCAGCGGCGAGTTCGATCGCGTGGTAGGTGTGGACATTGCGCTCCGCTGGCTGGTGATGGGACAACAGCGGCTGAAGGAGGATACGGTGGACGTTCCACTGGTCTGCGCCAACGCGGAAGCGCTTCCTTTCCGCCCGGGCGCTTTCGATGCGGTCGTCGCCGACGCCGTGATCGAGCACGTGCGAAGTCCGGGGATGATGCGTGACGAGACCGTACGCGTGCTGCGGCGGGGCGGCGCATTCTTCTTTACGACCAACAACCGCTACAGCATTCTACCCGAACCACACGTCCGGCTCCTGGGTTTCGGGCTGCTCCCCCGGGCGTGGATGGAGACGGTTGCCAGGCGCGTTCGCCGCACCCCATACAAGGCGCGCCTTCTCTCGAGGGGCGAGCTCGCTGCTGTGTTCCGCGGCGTGGGTCGTGTGGTGCTTCCGTGGTTCGAGGCGGGCGAACTGGGTGACCGCAACGAGCAGCTTCGTCGGAGCTGGGAACGCATGAGCAGCTACGCGCCTTTCCGTTTCCTGGTCAGGAACGTGGTTCCGCAGTACTTCATTCTGGGGAAGCGGGCGTAGCCACCCGACTCCCAGCCATCTGGCGGCGGCGCCGTACGCCGGCCACCTGAAACACGAGTACCGCCGCCAGCATTGCGCCGAACAGCATGACGAGTTCAGGGCGTCTCTTCTCGAGCAGTTGATAAAACACGCCGTGGACCGCGACGAGCGCGATTATGAAGTAGTTCGACCGCTGGATTCGTTTCCACGCCGGCACGCCAAGCGCGCGCAGCGCAACGTCGCTGGATATCGCCAGCAGGATGACCAGTAGCAGCGCCGCAACGAGCCCCATGTAATTGGCGGCGACGAAAGCCAGCGTTGCGGCCGATGCCTCCCCCTCTGCGGCGGCGGAAGGCAGAAAATACCGGCGCAGGCTCCCGCCCATGTGCACCTGAAGTCCGAGAATAGTATGGAGCACGCCCATGCTGCCGGCCCAGATTCCGATGTCACGCCTGAGATCGGTGCTGACGGGGTTGGGTCTGGATCGCAGCAGATTTCGCGGGCCGAGTGCCAGGGATAATGCGAGGAACGCAATGCCGGCATAAGCCGTCGCGGTGCTCGCGTTCTCGACTGCGCTGCGCGATCCCCGGAGCATCCATATGGCCGCGGAGATGGCGATGGCCGCGGCCGCGATCATCAGGTGGCGGATGAAGCGGCGCTGAGAATGCGACATTCGCCGGGCCGCGTCAGTGCGCGCCGCTATTTCTCAGTTCGCGCGAGTGCGTTGTACACCGAGCCAATGATCCGCCCGATAGCGTACCCGATGACGAACGCGTAGACGAACCCGATGAACGCGCCGGCAGTCGTCACCTGGTATCCGGGAAGAAAGACTCCGAGAAGACCCAGGTGCGGCCCGACCCGCGGGCCGCCGCGCATCACGAGAACGATCGTCGCCAGAAACAGACCGAGACCAAAGAGCAGCCCGAGCGCGATTCCCCAGGCCCGCGCGTTCAGCCGGAGCAGCGTCGTCTTGAGATCATCCTCTGATGCGTCGATCTGATCGTGACTCATTCCAGGTGCCGGTTAGATGTGGTCCAGAAAATCGCGCGTCTCGCCGAGCTCGGCCCGTGAACGAATTATGAACAGGGAAACCGCGAGCACGAGATTGCGTGTGAACGCAACGAACCATCCGGCGCAAAACCCGACGGCGAACCCCCACCCGAGACCGATCACCGCGCCGGACCAGGTGACCGAGTATCCCGCGAAATACTCGCCCATCAGAGCGAGTGGAAGGGAGTTCTCCGGCGAGAGAAGCAGGACGAGCGACGTCGCTCCGAAGAAGCTGATCCCAACTGCGGTTCCGATCGCAGCGCCAAAGGCGCGCTTGTCCACTGGTGCGAAGAGCAGCGCCGCACTGCTCGAAAGCGTGTCGGGACTGTCGGCCGACGGCGGAACCGCGTTTCCGTCGTGGCGGGCGTCGAACCCGGTTTTGCTCATCTAGGCCGCCGCCGTGGTGCGCGCCGCAGCGGGCGCCTCCACTCTCTGCTCCTCGTGATACTCGAGGTCTGTATTCACCTCCCAGAGATCGTGGTTCGCCCCATTCATGTTCTCTACCGCGAGCATCGCGGTGTACATCGAATGGTCCTGATTGTTGTACTTGTGCATTCCGTTGCGGCCGACGGTATGCAGATTCGCGATCGGGTCGAGATACCGGCGGATAACGTCGAGATTGTCGCGGTACGTCGAGTCATAGATCGGATATGCCTTCGGCATCCTCACCACCGAGCCGTCTTCGACGCGGGCGCCAGGAGCGAGCCCGAGCTCCGCGAGCTCTTCAGACGCGAGACGAATGAGATCTTCATCTCTGCTCTCCCACAGCCCGTCGCCCTCGAAGCAGAAATACTCCATACCGATGCACGTCTTGCCGGCATGCGGCACCATCGCCGCACTCCAGTTGTTGAAGTTCTGGATGCGTCCGACTTTCACTCCCGGAGTATGGACATATATCCAGTTGTCCGGAAAGAGCGAATCGCGATCGAGAATGAGGGCAACGAGAATGAAGTCTCGGTAGGCCAGTCCCTCGGCGGCGGCGCCGGCCTCCGCAGGTTTTCCGGGGCCGAGAGCGCGCACCAGCGAACGCAGCGGCATCGTCGTGATGAAGTGCTCTGCCTCGAGCCTCGACTCGCGGGACTCGGGGCCCGCGACCCGAGCCGCGATCACGCGCGAACCGTCCGTCTCAAGGCCGATCACGCGATGGTGCAGGTGAACGCGTCCGCCCAGCTCTGCCACCCGCTCAGCGCATTTCTCCCACATCTGCCCCGGTCCTAACCGCGGATACTTGAATTCCTCGATCAGCGTCTTGATCGCCGGAGCGCGGCGGTTGAGGGACGTCGCCGACAGTATCGCGCGCGCGAGCGACAGGCCCTGAATTCGCTGTGCCGCCCACTCCGCTCTGATCTCGGTACAAGGAAGGCCCCAGACCTTTTCCGTGTAGGTCTTGAAGAATATCCGGTACAGGCGATCGCCGAACCGGTTGGTTACCCACTGCTCAAGATTCTCCTCCACTGGGTGCGGAGACATCCGTGCACGGACATAGCTCAGCACGATCATCAACGCCTGCCGCAGCCCGAGTCCGCTTAGCGCGTTGGCCGCCTTGAGCGGATAGAAAAAGAACTTGCCGTTGTAGACGATTCGCGACAGTCGCGGAACGTCGATGAACTCATCGCCGAGCAGCTCCTCCCACAGCGCCTGGACAGCCGGAATCTTCGTGAAGAAGCGGTGGCCTCCGATGTCGAATCGGAAATCCTTGTACCGAGCCGTGCGCGATATCCCGCCCACGATATTGTCGGCCTCGAGGACAGTTACCGCGTATCCCTGCTTCGCCAGCAGGTAAGCGGCGGTGAGGCCGGCCGGGCCCGCGCCGCAGATCACTACCCGGTCTCCGGGCACGAGACGGCGTGTCACCGGTCTGTCGCCGCTGGCGGAGTCGGACAAGGTCAAACTGGCGGCTGTATGCTTGGGCACATCATTCCTTCAAATGTACTCGATACACTGCCGCTCTTGTGTGCCTCGTTGACCGTACGAAGACTCGCTCGTACGCGAAATCGCCGAAGTCCCCGAGCGGAAGCTTCGCGCTGGTCTCCCATGCGACGTCATCAAGGCAGTCTTCCCGCGTGCCGCACTCCGCCAGGAGGTATACGTCCTTTTGAACAACGGCCGCGGCGAGCGAGCTGTCGGGGAAATAATAGTCAATGTCCGAGATCGCCTTCCACCGCCCGGTGGTGCCGCGCGCGCCAATGAGCAGCGACCGCTCCCGTGGAAGCGTTTCCAGAAATCGCCGCAGCTGACGAAAGGTCGAAGCGACATCCGCAGCGTACGACCGGGCCTCGATTACCGATACAGAGGCCGAATTCCTGTACTGGGTTCCCGCGATTCGCCGCGCCCGCATGACCCCCATTCCCACGACCGCGAAAACGGCCATCGCGCTTGCGACGTGCATGTGACGGGCGCTCAGCCGCGATCTGAAAGGGCTTAGAAGGAATGACAGCCCGGCGAGAAAGAACATCCATATGAACGGCTGGTAGGCCATCAAATAGCGAGACGTGCTCGGAATGATGAGGGTCAGCACCGGCAGCACGCAAATGAGGTAAGCGATCTCGGGCAAAAGGCGAGCTCGCGTTCGCCACATACCGAAAAAAACGACGCACGCGATCGCGATTCCAATCGCCGTCCATGCCCTATCGCGCGGCGTTGTGCCGAAAACCAGATAGAAGATGCTCTCCATCGGCGGCTGCGCGAAACCGAGCTGAAATACCGGCACGATCTGGGAGGGAAGCGCCAGCGCGACGAGGTTGAGCACCATCGATGACTTGTCCGCCTCACGCAGGAAGTAGAGGCTCTCGCCGAGGTAACGATCAGACAGCACTTCCCAGTTGAGGGCTATCATCGTCAGCAGCACCACAGTCGAACACGATGCGCCAACAATCATCCTGCGGCGTGACAGGCCGTGAAATACTCCGCGTCCCGCGGCGAGCAGTCCCGCCAGGACGAGCAACGCCGGTGCAGTGAAACGGACCAGGAATGCGACAGCAAAGCAGAATGCGCCGAGGACCACTACCGGCCAGTTGTCGCGCAGGCGAGCGTCGGACGCGAGGACCCGCGCGACGATGATGCACGCGGCCGCTGAGAAGAACGCGTACGGTGCGTCGCCCAGCGGCGCCAGAACGTTCGTTATCCACCATGGACTGAGGAGCACGAACGAGAAAGAGAAGCCGACCGCGACCCAGTGCCAGGCGCGCGCAATTCCCCATGACAGGATATATGCGTACATCGTCGCCGTGGCGGCAACGAGAAAAATGTTGCCTACCTGGATTGCTCTCAACCGGGTATCGAAGTCGTCGAACGCGAGAAATACCGGCGATCGCAGAATGCCCGGCATCGACACATAGTGGAGGGCAGGGAGATTGACCGCGATTACCGCCTCGGCGCGACCTGTCTGCGCGAAGGACAACCCCTTGAGATAGTAGAGAAGGGGATCGGTCGAGAAGCGCGGATAAAAAAAGGCGGGGTCGAGGGCCAGCACACCGACGAGCATCAGAACCGAGAACGCTCCGCCGAACAGGAGCAGCGCGGCCCACTCGCGCCGCACGAACGCCACGGGTGACTCGATGCGGCGGTGGAACTCGTACGACGAGATTATGTCACCCAAGACGCGCAACTCCTTCTGCAAGTGCCTCACCCCTGGCGAGCCATGCGAATGGTTCGCGGCGCCTTTCCGATTAACTTTCGGGCGGACAATAATTCGAGACCGCGCCGGCGGCAATGTGACGCCGACTGGAGCAGCATAAATTTGAGGACTGAATATGGCGATCGAAGAGAAGCCGAGTCGGAATGAGGACGAGTACTTCGCGCGCCGCGACGCCGAGCTCATGAAGGAGAGGCGCGCCCGGCTTGACGAGGAGCGCTTGAAGCAGGAACGCACGAGTCACTACAACAAATGCCCGAAGTGCGGGGCCGACCTCCGCGAGCGCGAGCATCACGGGGTGAAGATCGACGAGTGCGGCGCCTGTGGCGGAATGTGGCTGGACAAGGGCGAGCTCGAGATGATCGAGGAGATGGACCGCAAATCGTCGAGCTTCGTGAATTCGTTGTTTCGCTTCAAGCGCTGATGTCCGCCCGCGATAATGGGTTGGGCGGCCAGGCTGACATTCTGTTTCGCTCTGCCGCTGAGTGCTGCCGCCAGCATAAGAGGTATGCAGGGCTCGTCGAGCGGGGAGCTCCCGTCTCGGAACAGAAAGCCGCGTTCAAGGCGGCCTGCCTCTCGGATGACATTCTCTCACGGGCTGTTGCCGGCTATGGGGCGGGGAAGGGACACGGTGACGCGCACGCCGATGACGCGTGGTGGCACAAGGGCAATATGCTGTGGCACGCAAGCCGCGAGTACATCCGGCACCACGCAACATGCGATAGCGTGGCCCGCGGGAGAGGCGAGCACAGCCCGGACGATCTCGGGGAGATGGCGATGGAGTTCGATCTCGGGGCGTCGGCTCTCCTCGCGTTGCGAATGGCGGTCGACGGCTACCGCGCGGTACGCCCGGGAATCGAATAGTTACTACAATTCTCCGCCCGTCGCCCTGGGCTCGCGTTTGAGTCACCGCTGAGCCAGCCGCTGGCGGATCTTGGCGGCGATCATCTCGATCGCAACCGCATTATGCCCGCCCCGCGGGACGATGATGTCGGCGTAGCGCTTGCTCGGCTCCACGAACTGAAGGTGCATAGGCTGAACGGTTGACATGTACTGCTCGATTACCTCGTCGAGCGAGCGGCCGCGCTTCGATATGTCGCGCTGGAGCCGGCGGATGAGGCGGACATCGGCGTCCGCGTCGACGAATACCTTGACGTCGCAGAGATCGCGCACGCGCTCGTCAACGAACAGCAGGATACCGTCGATGACGATCACGTCCGAGGGTTCGACCGCAGCAGTTTCGTCCGATCGCAGGTGAGTGACGAAATCGTAGACCGGTTTGTTGATCGTCGTGCGGGCGGCAAGCAGATCGAGGTGGGTGGCGAGCAGGTCGAAGTCGAAGGCGTCGGGGTGGTCCCAGTTGAGGTGTCGCCGCTGGTCGAGCGTGAGCTCGCTGAAGTTGCGGTAGTACGCGTCCATGTCGATAAACGCGACGGAGAGGTTTGTCAGCGCGTTGGTGACGTTGGCTGCGACGGTGGACTTGCCGCTGCCCGATCCTCCTGCGATGCCGATGATCAGTGGCTTGGACACGGGGGGAATTTAGCTGTGTTGGAGGAGGGGGTTGAAGTCAGTTGGGGGAGTGGGTAACATGAGCATCCCGGTACGATCTCCGTTGTGATGCGGGTGTTTGGAACGGGGGCGGGTTCGCGAAAGAAACTTGCGGAAACGCTTGACTGACTGGAGTGGGTCTGGTATAATTGAAGGCTGCCTGAGAATGGCACCCAGAGCTGTTTGAAAATCGAAGTTGAGATCAAGTGATGTGCGAGGCGAACTCTATGATCCGCGGTCGTTCAGGACTTCGGGGAGAGTTAGACCTGAAAACATTACAAGTGATTCCGGACGTGGATGCCAGAAGGCATGATGCGTCTGGTAAAGCCGCGTTCGGAGAGCAATCGAATCTCTTAACTATTGGAGAGTTTGATCCTGGCTCAGGATGAACGCTGGCGGCGTGCTTAACACATGCAAGTCACGGGGG
>JACCRF010000128.1 GCA_013813715.1 Gemmatimonadaceae bacterium
ATGCTCGAAATCGCGCGCGGGCGGCTGGCGAACCATCCGGCCATCGAGCTCTCGATAGCCGCGGAGGAACAGCGGAAGATCACGTGCCTCAGGCTCGACAAACTGCTGGCCCAGGAGGAGAAAGCGTGAGCACCTTGAGCACACATGTTCTGGACACCGCGCTCGGCCGTCCCGCCGAGGGAATTCTGGTCACGCTCGAGCGCGATGGCGTCGCTATCCGGGCCGGGGAAACGGACGCCGACGGGCGGCTCGGGAAAACCGACGGCGACGCACCCCTCAGCGCAGGGGAGTACCGTCTGATATTCTCGGTCGCCGATTATTTCTCGAGGGCCGGGCGCAATTCGTTCTACTCCGATATCATCGTGAGTTTCAGAATCGGAGCTGGGGACGAGCACTATCATGTGCCGCTGCTGCTGAGTCCATTCGGGTATTCGACGTATCGTGGAACCTGATATAAACGATTGAGCGGATTGGAACGGATCAGGGGCGGAACGGCATGCTTTCTAGAAGGCAACCTGGGAAGTTGCCGAGCAAGTCGTCGTCCCCGTGCTGCACACTTTGTAGATGAAGGTGCCATTCACTTTCCCGATCACATCGGTGTGGCTTCCGTCGTTCGGCGTGGAGACGATCAACGCGTTGTTTCGATAAACGTCCGCTGTCGCGCCGCTGGCACCGGCCCATGTGAGATCGGCGCGGGCGACGCCCTTCAGCTTGTATCCGCGAGTTGAAAGCGTGATGGCAGTCGGCTGACTCGCGCCCAACTGGATTCCCCAGTGCGCAGCGAGATACTGCTCGAGCACGGCGGCCGTGGCGTCCCCGAACCAATCGCGGCTCGCCGCGTTGTCGCGAACGCCAGTGTAGTTCGCTTCGATCTGGACGCCGCAGATATTCCCCCCGGTAACGCCACCGAACAGCGTCGCTTCCGCACCGCAGGCATGCCGGCGCGTGTTATCGCCCCCCGAGAAGTACGCGGCGCCGGATGGCCGGGGATCGGTCGCACTCGGCAGTGACGGGAAGCCGTTGTCAGCAATAGAGAGTGCCGAGGCTCGTTGCCCCGCGAAGCAAAGCCGAGAAAGAGATCGGATCGAGCTCGGAGATCGTGCGTAGACTTGCGGTGTCCTCATAAGCCGCGTTCGCGTCGAGCGTAGTATCAGCGAGATCGAGCTGCGCGCCAGTCAGCAGATATCCCAGCTCGAGCCGCTGAACGGAATGGCCATGCCCGTGCATGTCCATGTACCAGCCCTTGCCGGGCGACTGAAGAACGGAACTCTTCGCGGCGTTGATGAAATCGTGCCACTCCGTCAGAACGATCTCGGCCTCGGCATCTCCACATGCGGCCTCAAGGGTCGTGCGATTGGCGTCGAGTTTCTTTCGTGCGAGGCGATTAATGACAATGTGCGGATAACTGCCGAAGCGAGCGAAGTACCGCTGCTGCATTGCCGTCACCAGCTCCGCTGTGTTCAAATCGGTGGTGGTGGTGGCGGAGCCTCCGCAGGCCGCAGCAGTTCGGTCGGGGATCTCGGAAGGTGTTAGTGATCCGCCGTGGGGCGCGGTGAAGATGACTGGCGCGTTTCCGGCGATGTACTCGATATAGCCGTTGCGACCGAGGTAGGATTGGCCGGGCGTGTACGGGCCAGCCGGTATCGCGAATCGGGGCTGAGCGGGATTATTCTCTGGAGGCCCGGGCGTCGTCGGGGCGGAGCACGCCAGCGCTACAAGGACGAGCAGCGCACGTTTCGTCAGTGATACTTTCATCTGGCCTACTCTACGGGTCAACAACGGAAGGGCAAGAGAGAATTCGCAGCTGAACCGATGACCACAACCCGCAGATCATTCGTCACTTCCGGCGCCGCCGCGCTTCTCGGGTCGTTCGGTGGGCCCGCTGTTCTCGCGCAGCGCGCCGACTACGATCTGGTGATTCGCGGAGGCACCCTCTTCGATGGCACCGGCGCCGAGGGTCGCATCGTCGATCTCGCGGTCGCGAATGGACGTATAGCGGCGGTGGGATCGCGTGTCGCGCGCGGCCGGGAGGAGATAGACGCTCGGGGGCTAGCGGTGGCACCGGGCTTCATCGACATACATTCCCACGGCGACGGCACACTCGGCGAAGATCCACGGGCGGAGTCGGTAGTCAGGCAGGGAATCACTACGATCGTTGCCGGCGCGGATGGGAGCTCACGGGCGAGCGGCGCAGACGATAAGTCGTTCGCCGATCTGTTCCTGTCGCTCGACCGGTTGAAGCCGGCCGTCAACGTTGCGTCCATGATCGGGCTGGGCACCGTGCGCGGCGCAGTGATCGGTGACAGGGGCCGCTCAGCGACGGCGACAGAGCTGGCGCGCATGACGGCGATGGTGGAGAGCGCAATCGCGGATGGAGCGTGCGGCGCGTCGTCCGGTCTCGAGTACACTCCCGGAGCATTCGCGTCGCGGGACGAGCTCATCACCTTGTGCCGCCCACTTGCGCCGCGCCGGCTTCCGTACGCCACTCACATGCGGAACGAGGATGACCGGCTCCTCGATGCGATCGACGAATCGCTCGCCGTCGCGCGCGGAGCTGGCTGCGCGCTCCAGATATCGCATCTGAAAACTCAGGGGCCGCGGAACTGGCCGAAGCTGGATCAAGTCTTCAATCGCATCGAAGCGTCGCGAAGTGCGGGTGTCGACGTCGCCTTCGACCGATACCCGTACACCGCGTACTCGACGGGGCTTACCAACCTCTTTCCGGTGTGGAGCCGCGACGGAGGAGTAGATGCTTTCCTCGGACGTCTCGCCGCTACCGCTACCGGGCCGCGCATCAGACAGGAGGCGCTGGCGAAGGTGGACCTCATAGGCGGATGGGACAACGTGCTTGTCTCCAGCGTGCGTGCGGTCGCTGACCGCAATGCGGAAGGCAAGCGACTGGGCGCGTACGCCCGCGACCGCGGAGCCGACCCCTATGAGCTCGCCGTCGGACTTCTGAGACAAAGTCGTGGTGACGTCGGGATGCTGGGATTCGCGATGAGCGAGGAGAATCTCGAACGCATCCTGAAACATCCACTTGGCATGGTATGCACCGATGGCGTGGCGTTCGCGATTGATGGCCCGACGCGCCGCGGAAGTCCCCATCCGCGTAGCGCTGGAAGTTTTCCCCGGGTGCTAGCGCGCTACGTCCGTGAGCGAAAGGTCCTGTCGCTTCCCGAGGCGATCAGGAAGATGACGTCGCTGCCGGCGTCACGAGTGCGACTCAACGATCGCGGCCGGCTAGTGGTTGGCCTGGCGGCCGACGTCGTGGCGTTCGACCCGGCGCGGATTGCCGACACGGCGACGTTCGAGGCGCCGTTCCAGTATCCTGCAGGTATTGCCGCCGTGGTAGTAAACGGCGTGGCTGCCCTTCGCGATGGGCAACGCAGCGCTATCGGGAGTGGCAGGGCGCTCCGTGCCGGCTAAACACCGCCCGCAATGACCGAACCGCATTCCGATCCCAGGGTTTACTTCGCGGCTGAACGGACGATGCTGGCCTGGCTCCGTACCGGCATTGCGATCATGGCCTTTGGCTTTGTCGTCGCGCGGTTCGGTCTTTTTCTTCGCCTGATCCTTGCGCAGACGGGTGAGCCACCCGGGCGCGGCCTGTCGCCTTTTGTGGGCGCTGCCCTGGTCGTCCTCGGCGTGGTGGCGACAGCGGGAGGGGCGGTGCAATTCCAGCGTTTCTGTCGCACGCTTTCACCGTCGGAGCGTCCACCCAACGCGCGTCCCGGGTTTACACTCGGGATAAGCTGGACGCTCGTGCTTGTCGGGACCGCGATGGTTCTCATGCTCTCGGTGTAGCCCCACCAGCCAGCGGACGCGCCACGAGGATGCCGGTAGATCGTCGTATGGCGGCGACGTATTCGGCGAGCGTTGTGCGCGTGATCTCGACCATCCCGCCGGACAGTGGCGCGTGCAGCACTCGTAGCACACCGCTCGCGTCGCGGTACGCAAAGGCGGCGTGGCTCACGTCGAGCCCCGGAATCGACGTTGCAAACGCCAGCACGTCACCGGTCTCGATGCGGCTCGCGATAGCCGGAATTCGCGCCGTTGGTATGACGTGTCGCGGGCGACTGTCGAGCCGTCGCTCCATCGCTCCGATTTCGCGGAACACGACATCGTTGGCGAGCGCGGGGTAGCTCGCCCGGTGCTCCGTCATAAAGCGAAGGGGGCGCGGGTCGGGGATGCCGCCAAGCTGCGCGCCGAGGTCACGGAGCAAGCCGCGCTTAGCGCCATCGGTGATCCACTCGCTGAAATAGTGCAGTCGCGATGTGTACCCGCGGCGGTTCCCGCCTCGATAGCGCATCTGTTCCATTTCGCGACCGAAGCGCTTCCATGACGGCGCGGCTCTGTCGTCCGCGAGGCGCGCAACGGCGATGCAGGACTCCACAAGCGTGACGCAATCGAACCTGGTCAGCGATAGCGCGAGCGGCTCGGCACGCGTGGGATTGCCACCCTCGCGAATGTACTCTTCGAGCGTGAATGCCTGATAGGGAGTACCGATGGCGAGCTCTCCGACTCGGGCAGCCCGCGGCCCGAGCGGAAGCGATCGCTGGCCCGGCGTTTCGCGCCGGAGCGCTGCCGTCCAGTCGGCTAGGCGGGTTTCATCGGTGTCCTGGAGCGCTGCGGCAAGAGGAGCGGGAAACGCGATCGTTGCCGCGGCGATGGCGGCTTTCCTGAGAAGTTCTCGACGCGAAAGAGGAGTGTCCATGGTATGGAAAGAAAAATCAACATAGAACGACAGAGATGCGAGTGGCCAGAAGCATAGCTTCCAGGCTCGAGGGTGCGAACCGGCCAAGCGTGAGCGATTGCGGCTCCTCGGAACTCTGAGCTGTGCTTCTGGCCTCTCGCATCTCTGTCGTTCTAAGTTTCGAGGTGATGGCAAACATTGGCTCAATCGCGTCAGCTATCGTCATTGGCTCGGCCCTCGTGTGCACCAGCGCCACGCAGGGCGTGCCGCCGCAAGAAAAGGCCGGCCCCGGCCTAAAGCGCGGCGTCGCCTCCGCAGACTCGATGGTCAAGGCCGCGCTCGGCGCACTGATACCCGGCGCTGTCCTCCTCATCGCAAAGGATGGAAAGGTCATTCACGAACGCGCGTATGGGTACGCCGAGCTCAACGACTACTCGATGCAGCGGCTCGCTTCGCCTCGTCGCATGCGTACGACGACGCTGTTCGACCTTGCGTCCGTAACCAAGGTGATGGCGACCACGTTTGCCGCCATGCTCCTCGTGGATCGCGGGCAACTGAGCCTGGACGTACCGCTGCATCGCTATCTTCCCGACTTCCGCGGCCCGCGCCTCGACAGCATCACCGTCCGCCACCTGCTCCAACACTCGTCAGGGCTCGTGCAATGGCAGCCCCTCTACTACCAGGCCGCGAACAGCGCGCAAACCTACGTGGCGATTCGCGACATGCCCCTCGGTTGGGGCGTCGGGGAAGGGCGTCACTACAGCGATCTCGGTTTCATGCTGCTCGGCTACATCATCGAGCACGTCGGTGGGCGCGCCCTGGACGTTTTCGTCGAGCAGGAGCTCTACATGCCACTTGGCCTGCGTGCGACGACGTTCACCCCGAGGAAGCGCGGCCTCACTGAATTTGCCGCGACCGAGCAGGGCAACGTCTACGAGCGCCACATGGTTTACGATTCCACCTTCGGCTACCGCTACAGGGGCGATCCGAAGGCGTGGAATGGCTGGCGCCAGCACGTGCTCATCGGCGAAGTGGACGACGGCAACGCCGCCTATGCAAACGCAGGCGTCGCGGGACATGCGGGACTGTTCTCGACTGCGGCCGAGCTGCGAGTGCTCCTCGACCTTCTTAACAATCGCGGCGCGTACGGCGGACGCAGCTACATCCGGCCGGCTACCGTGGATCAGTTTCTCACCCGCGATCGCTTCCAGCACTACCTCGGCTGGCAGTTTCCGCCGGGTATGCTCGCGGGCACATTCGCTCACAGCGGATTCACGGGCACTTGGGTCGCCGGCGTTCCAAAGCACAAGCTGTCGATCGTACTACTCACGAACCGGCAGAACCTCGGCACCAACGACCGGGGTTTCTTCCCCGACGTTGCTCCACTTCGCGAGGCGGTGACAAAGGCGATAACGCGAGGCGCAGAGGCGGATACCGAAGGGGAGAATGGCGAATCGCCGCGCTTCGAGGCTGCAGATTTTCAGCAGGGGCGCTGGCTCAAAGGGAACACTCACACCCACACACTCGAAAGCGACGGCGACTCACCGCCTGAGTTGGTGGCGAGCTGGTACAAGAAACACAGCTACAATTTTCTCGTGATCTCCGACCACAACGTGTGGGTCAATCCGGCGAAACTCGCGCACCTGGTGGATTCAACGTTTCTCCTCATTCCCGGCGAAGAGCTCACCACTCGATTCGGGACGAAGCCGGTTCATGTGAACGGATTGAACATTCCTCGCGTGATCGAGCCGCGAACCGACACTACATTGCTCGGAACAGTGCAGAAGAATGTTGATGCGGTGCGCGAGGTTGCCGGCGTTCCGCACATCAATCACCCCAACTTCGGGTGGGCGCTGAGCCCCGAAGTTCTCGCGAGAGTGCGCAACGACAAGCTGATCGAAATTCACAACGGACACCCGTTCGTGAACAACCTCGGCGGCGGCGACTCGCCAGGAATGGAAGCCGCATGGGATATCATGCTGACCGGCGGGAAGAGGATCTACGGCATCGCTGTGGACGACGCGCATCATTTCCAGGGAGAGTTTGCCCCCAACAGGTCGAATCCGGGGCGCGGGTGGGTGGCCGTGCGCGCTCAGCGGCTCCACGCGGTCGACATTCTTCAGCAAATGGAGGCGGGTCGGTTCTACGCGAGCACCGGGGTCGAGTTCGATTCGCTACGCATAACGCCGCAGCGGATGGAGATCCACATTCGGCGCCGAGAGGATTTCAAGTTCACGACGGAGTTCGTCGGTAGGGGCGGCAGGCTGCTGAAGAGTACCGGCGAGAATCCGGCGACATACCGGTTATCAGGCAGCGAGACGTACGTCAGAGCGAAGGTCACCGATTCGAACGGAGGCGTCGCCTGGGTGCAGCCGGTGTTCGTCGAGCGATGAGCACCGATCCACTGAGCGACGACAGAATCATAGAATCGTGGCAGACCAATGCGGCACCATGGACTGACGCGGTTCGCGGGCGGCAGATCGAGAGCCGCAACCTCGTCACCAACGCGGCCATCGTGGAGGCCGTGTTGAGCCGCTCGCCGCGCACCGTGCTCGACATCGGATGCGGCGAGGGATGGCTGGTGCGCGCACTCGCCGAGCATGGCGTCCAGGGAATCGGCGTAGATGTAGTGCCTGAGCTCATCGAGGAAGCGGAACGCGCCGGCGCCGGCGATTTCCACGTCGCGTCGTATGAAATGATCGCCACGGGTGAGTTCCACGTCACGGTGGATGTCGCCATCGCCAACTTCTCTCTCATTGGGAATGAATCGGTGGATGGCATCGTTCAGCGCGTTCCCGCGATGCTCGAGCCGCGTGGCTCCTTCATCGTTCAGACTCTGCACCCGGTGATCGCGAGCGGCGACATGCCATACGAGGACGGGTGGCGCCCGGGGTCGTGGGCGGGCTTCAACGAAGCCTTCTCCGATCCGGCACCGTGGTACTTCAGGACGATGAACACCTGGCTCGACCTTTTCACCGACAGCGGTCTGCGGATGGTGGAGATTCGCGAGCCGGTGAACCCCAGATCGGGGAAGCCGGCGTCGGTGATCTTCATCGCCGAATGTTCTTGCTAGCATCTGCGCGCCGCACTATCGTATCGCGCCTCGTCATCGACTGGCAGCCGCCCTCGATTGACCAGAACCCGGAATCGGAGATTTTCGCATGACCCTTACTTCCGTTTACCGTTGCGCGCTCGCGCTCGCATTCGCTCTCACCGCAACCCCGGCGCTGCTGGTGAGTCAGACTTCCGACGGAGTGGTAAGGGGCCGGGTGACGGACGCTGCCTCCGGCCGCGGCCTGGCTGAGGCCCAAATCGTTGTCACCGGCACCCGCATCGGTGCGATCACCAATGCCGCGGGAGATTTCATGCTGGCAGACGTGCCCGCCGGGGACCGATCGATCACAGTGCGCCGCATCGGCTATCTGCCGGCAACGCAGACGATCAATGTCGCCAGTGGATCCACCGCGACGGTCGCCGTGGCGTTGAGGGTGAGCGCCGTGAATCTGAGCGAAGTAGTCGTCACCGGGACGGGGACTGCGACCGAGAAGCGCAAGCTCGGGACGAGCATCGCGTCAGTTGATTCGACTCTCATCGGCCGCGCCCAGGCGGTGACACTCGATCAGGCGATGCAGGGAAAGATTCCCGGCGCGCAGATCACGCAGAACTCGGGCGGTCCGGGGGGCGGTGGAATGTCGGTGCGCCTCCGCGGCGTCAACTCGTTTATATCCGGCTCCGATCCGCTTTATATCATCGACGGCGTGATCATTGACAACGGATCCGCGCAGCTCGCCGATCTCGGGGGCCGGTCGAATCCCCAGAACCGCCTTGCCGACATCAACCCGGCGGACATCGAGCGCGTCGAGGTGATCCGAGGCGCTGCCGCCGCCGCGCTCTACGGATCACGGGCCAACAACGGTGTCGTGCAGATCTTTACCAGGCGCGGCACCACCGGCAAGCCGCATTTCACCTATACGAGCCGCCTCACGACGAATGAGCTGCGCGAGCAGCAGCCGTTCAACTTCTATCCCTTCGACGCCGCCGGTCTGCCGAGCCCCCGGTTCAACTATCAGGACGACATCTTCCGGCGCGCGATGGGCAGCGAACAGAACGTGACGGTCGAAGGTGGAAACGACCAGACGCGCTACTTCGTGAGTGGAAACTTCGCGAAGGAGGACGGCATTCTTCGGTCAACCTCATCGCAGCGTGCCGGGGCGCGGGTCAACCTGCAACAGCATCTCACCTCGCGCCTCATCGGGAGTGTGACGGCAAACTACGTCACGACGCACAACGAGCTCCAGGCCTTCGGAGAGCAGAACAACTATGGCGTCATGGGGTCGCTTTTCTTCGCCCCGACCCATATCGACTTCCGGCCAGTGAACGGCGTCTACCCGTTGCCGCCAACGCTCGGAACAAACCCGTTTCTGGCAATCGATCGCATCACTAACCCGCAGACGATCGACCGTTTCATCGGCGCGACGAAGCTGACCTGGACGCCACTCACCAGCCTCGTGCTGGACTACACGCTCGGGATCGACAACACCAGCTTCGAACAAGGACAATTCGTTCCCCGTAATGCAGTACTCGGTACGGATCCGCTTGCCACCGGACGGTCGTTGTCCGTGTTTCAGGGAACGCGCGTCATCAACCAGGACGGGGTGGCGAGTTACACCTGGCGGCCGATGGGGCCAATCGAGATGCGCACTACTGGTGGATTCAACCACACGGCGCAACGAGTGAAGACGACGAGCGCCGAGGCCAATGGCCTGGCGCCGGTTGGAGAGCTGGTGAGCGCGGGCTCGGCGCCGAGGGCGGCGCAGACCGACGTCGAACTTCGCACGCTCGGTTTCTACGGACAGCAGGAGCTGGCGTGGAACGACCGGCTCTTTCTTACGGGAGCGGTTCGCTACGACGCGTCGTCCACGTTCGCGCCATCTGAGCGCTGGCAGGTATTCCCGAAGTTCTCGGGATCGTACGTGGTTATCGCCAATCAGCCTGGCCGCCTCAACAACCTGCGGCTGCGCTCGGCCATCGGCTGGGCGGGCAGCCAGCCCGGGATTGTGAACGCGTACTCCCAGTTCGTCACGTACACTCAGGAATCTTTCGCGCTGCGGCCAGGCTTCGTCAACGCCACCACCTTCGGCAATCCCGAACTGCGCAACGAGCGCGCTCGCGAATGGGAGGTCGGGGCAGAGCTCGGTCTCCTGGCCGGGCGGGTAGGGCTCGAAGCGACTTATTACGACCGGTTGGTGTCCGACCTGCTGTTCTTCCGCCCGCTGCCTACCAGCACCGGTTTTTTGCGCCAGTTCTTCCCGATCGGCACGATGTCCAACAAGGGGTTCGAGCTGCTCGCTCAAACAACGAACCTCGATGCGCCGAACTTCGGTTGGTCAACCACGGCTACCTACACTCGCAATCGGAATCTCGTAGAGAGCCTGGCGATTCTGGATTTCCAGTCAGCGGGCGGATACCCGAACCGCATTCGCGCCGGAGAGCCGGCGGGCGTGTTCTACGGGTCGTACGCTGCGCGCGACTGTGTCACGGGCGCGCTGCTGCTCGACTCGCTCGGCCGGTATCGGCGCAGCAACCAGACGGCCGACATGGGAACGCTGGCCCAGCGGCGCGCGATCAGCAACGGAACGTGCAACGATTCACTCAATAAGGTCATCGGCGATCCGAATCCCGACTGGATGGGCTCGTTACTCAACGAGTTCACGATCGGGAAGAAGCTGCGCGTGCGTGCGCTGCTCGATGGAGTGTTCGGGAACGACATCATGAATCTCTCCACGCGCGCGCAGAACGCCGGCATCGCGAGCAACTCGAAGGAATATGAGCGCGAGCTTCTGCCCTACGGTGATTCCCGCAAGCTGCCGCCCACCTTCAACTCTCGGACACAGGGAATCTTCGAGTACTGGATCGAGGACGGCACCTTTGTGAAGCTTCGCGAGCTTTCGGCGAGCTACAAGTTCGACGCAGAGCCCGTGCGCTGGCTCTTCAGGGAAGGCGTGGATGTGACAGTTTCGGGTCGCAATCTCTATGTGTGGACCGATTACAGCGGCTTCGATCCGGAGATCAACCTGTTCGGAACGAACGCAGGTGGGAGGGAATCCGTTCAGACGACGGCTGCTGACCGGGGCTTCGACTTCGGCGGCTACCCGATTCCGCGCGTGTGGTCAGTAAGTGCGCGATTTACGTTCTGACCCGCGGAGACCGTCATCATGCGAATAATCAGACAGTGCGTGGTGCTCTTGGCGGCGGCGTCGCTCGCGGGATGCGAGCTCGACCTTCAGAATCCCAATTCGCCGACTGAGGGCCAGGTTACCAGCAGTCCCGATGGTGTCATCGCGCTGGCGACGGGACTTCAGAGCCGATTCGCGAGTTCGTACGGTAACTTCGCGTACATGGCGGGACTGGTGACCGACGAATTCGCTTCAGGCTCGGCGGCGCTCATCTCGATCAGCGATTCCGAGCAGGGGTCAGTCGCGCCTGGCACGGCGATCGCCGACATCGTGTTCAACTCCATCTACCGAACGGTGCGTACCGCAGACGATCTACTCACCGGCGCTGAAGCACTTTCGGGTAGCATTGAAGCGGGGACGCGCAGCGGCCTGCGTGGACTGGCATTCGCGCTAAAGGCCGAGGCGCTCGGCGAGGCGCTACAGTCCTACCAGCGGATTCCGATCGTAACATTCGGCGAAACAGCGCCGGCGTATGTTGGTCGTGCCGAGGCCCTGGCGGTTGTGCGGCAGCTCCTCGACTCGGCGGCAAACGGGATCGCCGCAACGCCGCCGAGCACGTTCTTCAACAACAGCATCCTGACGCCGGGCGTGAATCTGCCAAACGTGATCCAGCTTTTCAGGGCGCGTTATGCGCGGATCGCGAGCGACGATGCGACGGCATTGGCGTCGGCGAACCTTGTTGGCCGGACGGGTTCCGCGGCGCTCTCGGTGCTGACGTTCCCCTCGCCGACGGTCAACTTCTACGCGAATGTCACCGGTGGCACCAACGGCATCGCGCCGCGGCGACAGTTCCGGCTCTCGATGCTGCCGCAGGATCAGCGGTTCGCGTATTTCGTGGTGCCATCGACGACACTTTCAGGCCGCGTCGGGGCGCTGCTCGATCCGTGGAACCGGTATGCGAACCCCCAGGCGCCGCTCCCCGTCTACTTTCCGGACGAAGCGCTGCTGATAAAAGCCGAGGCGCTCGCGAATCAGAACCAGCTCTCCGCGGCGCAGGCGGTGCTCGACTCTGTTCGTACCGATTGCACCGGCGGCCGCGGGCTCGACGATCCGAAGGCCTGTCTTCCGCCGCTTGGCGCGCAGCTCACACAGAGCCAGCTCCTCGCCGAGATCTACGTGCAAAGGCGGTACGAGCTGCTTGGTACCGGTCTCAGGTGGGAGGACGCGCGCCGGCGCAACGCGATCCGCGGACCGACTGCGGCTCCCGCCGTTCCGGTTGACGGCCAGCGGTGCTGGCTGCCGTACTCGATAGGTGACCGCAACGCGAATCCCAACGTTCCCCCCGATCCGGCCGAGCCGGGCACGTTTCCATCTGGCTGCCCACTCCAGTAGATCATGATCATGCAATCGACAATCACCGGAAGGGCACACATGTCGAATCGGACGCGGGCGGTGGTGGTTGGATGCCTCGCAGTTGTCGCGGCAGCCTGTGGAACGACGACGGCGCCGGATGCACTCGTTCCGTCGGGCGCGCAGGGCCGCGTGCGGCTGGTGAACGTGATCACCGATGCAACTCGTGGCCGCGTCAATGCGAGTCTCGAGGGGCTCGTGTTCGGTGTCGACATAAACTATGCGGTGAGTGCTCCGGCGAATCTCCCTGCGCCGTCGACCGCTCCATATAAGGCAGTTCTGGCAGGAAATCGTGCGTTCATCCTCAAGCGGACGGCGGATACGACGGTAACGGTGGCGACGCTCAACTTCACGGTAGCGGAAGGTGAGGACCGCAGCGTTTACGCGATCGGTGGTGCAGGCGGCAGCGCAATCACTGGGTTCGTGCTGACGGATGTCAACACTGCCGCCGCTGCGACGGAGACGCGACTGCGTTTAGTCAACATGAGTCCGACTGCCGGGCCGCTCGACGTATTTCTTACGGCGGTGGGCGCTGATCTCGCAACGGCGGCCCCGCGGGCAACGAGTCTCGCCTACCAGGCTGCGTCGGCTTACTTCACCGTTGCACCGGGGACGTATCAGTACCGGGCGGTTCCGGCCGGTACGGCTCCGGCGAACCGCGCCGGGAATGTGACGATCACCCTGTCCCCAGTTGCGCTTGCGGGCGGAACGGGGCGAACTATCGTCGCCGCCGACAACAGCGCCGGCGGAGCGCCGCTGCGGGCGTTCGTCCTTACGGATCGGTAAGAAGCCGCGGCTGCAGCCGAGCGGTGGCAAAAGCCTTACCGCAGGGAACGCAGAGGATTGCAGGGAACACAGGGAAGGCGCACCACTTTTTGGGTTTCTTGTCGACTTGTCTTGCCCGGCAGGTTACCCGTGCGTGGCGGGCCCTGATCGCACATCCCCGTCGTTGCTCTTTAACAACAGCCTTCGTGTAGTTGCGTCCCCTGCGTCCCCTGTGTCCCCTGAGCTCTCTGTGATCCCCGCGTTCTCTGCGGTAAGGCAGTTCTGCAATATACGATAGTTTTACCAGTTGGTCGGCTCGTAATCCTTGAGGAACTTCCCCCACACGTGCTCGCCGCTGTTGAAGCCGGCGATGATAGGATCCACAATGCGCGCCGCACCATCCACGATGTCGAGCGGTGGATGAAAGCGGTGCTCCGCGGTCTTGCGCGTCGCGATCTCCACGGGATCCTCGTCCGTGACCCAGCCCGTATCCACGCTATTCATGTGGATGCCGTCGGCCTGATAGTCTGCCGCTGACGTACGAGTCATCATGTTGAGCGCGGCCTTCGCCATGTTCGTGTGCGGATGCCGCGTGGACTTGAACGTCTTGTAAAACTGACCCTCGACCGCGGAGACGTTGACGATGTGCTTGTCGCGCCCCGGAGTCCGCAGCATGAGCGGCTTGAGGCGAGCGTTGATGATGAACGGTGCTACCGCATTCACGAGGTGAACCTCGAGCAGCTCAACGCTCGGCACCTCGGCCATGAGAAGCCGCCAGGAGTTGCGGCCACGCAGGTCGACCTGTTGACGATCCTGATCGAGGCGTCCCTGAGGGAAGAGGGCCGTTTGCGCGGCCCGCTCTTCGGGCAGCAACGGCACCTGCGACAGTTGCGCCGCGTGAGTCAGCCCGGCCACATCGGAGATCCCCGTGTCGAGCGTTACCGGCGTCGTACCGCCTTCGGGTAGCATGTGGTATCCACGCAATCCCTCGTAGACTCCGAGCAACTTGCGCGCGGGCTCGGGCATCGCCCCGAGCGACGCTGTTTCACGCGCCATCATGTGCTCGTAAAAATCTGGCGGGCGCCGTACGGTCTGACACGCGTTGTTTACGATGAAGTCCAGTCGATCACGGGTAGCGAGAAGCTCGCGGCAGAACGCCTCGACACTCGGCGTGTGGCGCAGATCGAGCCCGAAGATTTCCAGCCGATCCGCCCACTCGGCGAAATCCGGCTCCTGCGCGTAACGGGCCGCCGAATCACGCGGGAAACGGGTGGTGACGATGAGCTGCGCGCCGCAGCGGAGGAGCTTGATGCCGGCCTGATATCCGATCTTGACACGCCCGCCGGTGAGCAGCGCGACGCGTCCGCTGAGATCGGCCAGCTCCGTCCGTTTGGCGTAGTTGAGATCCGCGCATCGCGGACATAGCTGGTCGTAGAAGTGGTGGATCGGCGAGTAACTCTGCTTGCAGATGTAGCAGTTCTGGGGATCCAGGGCGTCTGGAGACGTCCGGTCATCGTCGGTGACGTGCGGCACGAATCCGACCGGCGGAAAGACGTTCGGTGTGATGAAGACCGGCTCGCGGCGGAGCTTCCGAATGCCGGTTGCCTCGAGCACGTTCTCCTCGCGCTGGACACGATCTGCCTTGCGCTGGCGCTTGGTGATTTTGAGGAGCTGGCGCCGTCCGATCGCGTCGGGTCGTGAGACTCGCCCGGCGGCTTGGAGGAGGCGGTTCCGGTCGTCTTCGGGGACACCTGCAAGCAGTGCGCGATCGGCGGCGATCGCCTCGAGGAATTCGGCCGCAGAGCGAGCGCGGTCGGCAACGTCTACGCGTGTCGCGCCGTGAGAGGCTACCTCGCGGGAGGATGTGGTCATGGGCGTGAATGAGGATGGAGCGATGCTTCCGGCCGGGGGGCCGACCGAACTTACAAGGATTAGCGTGAAGGCCAGTTCCGGGCAAGGCATGGTGCGCAATGCGCTCTGTACATACATTCTATAAAAACGTACATACAGGAGGCTGAGTGCCTGGTGGAAGAGAGAAGACAGGGCCAGCCAGAAGGGCGACTAACCGCCCAGCGAACGCGAAGAAGCCGAAGACGTTCCGGCTGTCAGAAAGCAGGATCGAGTCGGCCCGGCAAATTCTTGGAGTCAATACCGCCACGGCGGCCATCGAGGCGGCGCTCGACATGGTCGTTTTTCGCAAAGAGCTCGTCGACGGCACGAGGTCGCTCCTCGGCATCGCTGTAAATCCCTTCGACGCGCACTAGCGTGCCTCGGCGGGAGCGGAAGTACACTCTCGACACGAACGTCTACATCACGGCATTCAGGGACCCCAAAGCCAATGCCGCTTTGCAGGTGTTTCATACAGTCTTTGCGCCGTTCGAATATCTGAGCGCTGTGGTGGTGCAGGAGCTGGCCGCGGGAGTCCGGACATCCCCTGCGTCTCATCGACTGGAACGTCTGCTGTTCGAGCCGTTCCAAAGGCGCGGCAGGATCATAACGCCGTCGGACGCCGCCTGGAAGCGCGCGGGTCAGGTACTATCGACGCTCGTCCGCAGGGAAGGACTCGAGCTGCGCCACATCACGAAGGGCTTTGCAAACGACGTAATGCTGGCGGTCGCATGCCGGGAGGCCGGCGTTGTTCTCGTAACGGAGAATCGCAGGGACTTCGAGCGAATCGGAAACGTAATATCGTTCGAGTTCGTGGATCCGTGGCCCGCGCCGGCGGGATAGGGGACTTGGTACCCGGTGGCTGGTAGTCGGGATGCTTACATGGTTGCGGTGAAGGTCAACCTAGAACGGCACAGGTTTGAGATGCCCGAAGCATAGTTACGAGTTGCTAGAGAGGAACCCGCCCAGTCAAGCCGCGTCCTCGCCCAGGGATGACTGTGATCCTGTCCTCCAGCGAGAAGCCAGAGACGGCACGGCGGCAGAGTCGCGCTTGCCTTTGTGCCCGACTCGTATCTCGCCCCTGGATCGCGTGCATATCATGGATCATGCGCCAGGATGGGATCGCAGATGCAACTAACTCGAAACTCGCATCTATACTCCTGGCCTCTCTTACCTGTGTATTTCTCGGTTGCGTTCTTTCTGGTCTGCTGTCGAACGGACCCGCTACTATCGGTCCGGCGCGCTCCCCGTCACGCGCCAGATGACATTGCCGACGTCGTCGGCAACCAGCAGTGCACCGCGTTTGTCGAGCGCTACGCCAACGGGACGCCCCATCGCGTCGCCGTTTCTCCTCACGAACCCGGTCAGTACGCCGACAGGATCGCCGGACGGCATGCCGTTCGCGAACGGAACGAAGATCACCTTGTAGCCGCTGCGTGGCTCCCGGTTCCACGAACCGTGCTGCCCGACGAACATTCCGCGTCTCAGCTGTGCGGGCAGCGATGTGCTCCCCGACCATGCGAGACCGAGCGACGCGGTGTGCGGGCCGAGCGCATAGTCCGGCTTGATCGCCTTGGCGACGAGATCGGGCCGCGGCGGCTTCACGCGTGCGTCCACGTGCTGCCCGAAATAACTGTACGGCCAGCCGTAGAACCCGCCGTCGCGCACCGACGTCATGTAGTCGGGCACAAGGTCGCTACCGAGCTCATCACGCTCATTCACTGACGTCCACAACGCACCGGTCTCGGGCTCCCACGCCATCCCAACAGGATTCCGCAATCCCGACGCAAAGATCCGCTGAGTGCCGGTAGCAACATTGACTTCCCAGATCGCAGCTCGCCCTTCCTCCTCCTCGATTCCGTGCTCGGCAACATTGCTCGCGGAACCAACGGCGACGTACAGCCTCGCCCCATCCGCCGCGGCAATGACGTTTCTCGTCCAGTGCTGGTTGATCGCACCCGCGGGCAGGGCGATGAGCCTCACTCCGCGATCGGCTACGCGCATTTGTCCTGGCACGTACGGAAACCGGAGGACAGCGTCGCTGTTTGCGACAAAGAGGCTGTTTCCAATGAGCGCCATTCCGAACGGCGCGTTGAGGCCGGCGAGGAAATCCGACCGCGTCTCTGCAATTCCATCGCCGTCCGCGTCACGTAGCAGCGTAATGCGATTGGGGCTTGGTACCGCGCCGCCGGCTTTCTTCTGGAATTGCTTCCTGAACCACGCCTTGATTCCCTTGGGAGCCCCCGGCCTTGCGGGTGCATTCGTCTCGGCGACCAATACGTCGCCGTTCGGAAGAACATGGAGCCAACGCGGATGATTCAAGCCACGCGCGAAAGCGACGACAGTCGTTCCTTCCGCGGCAACCGGAGCGGCGCCGGCCGGCCAGCCTTTCGCCGTCACCACATTGATTACGGGGATGAGCGACGTGCTCGGCGGTGGAAGTGCAGGGTTGGGCCCGATCCCGGCAGAGACGGGAAGGAGGGCCGGAGCGCCGCAGGCGATGAGCGAACCCGCGGCGGCGACGATTGACGTGCATCGGATTGAATGGAGCATCTCAGGGGATCTCCACGGAGAGCGTTCGCACTTCAGGCGGCGGCAGTCGAAGAAATTGCCGCCGGCCATTGGCAGTGACCCGCACCACCGCGGGGCCTTTCTGAAAGCGCGCTATCATAGCTGTCGTGAGCGTCACTGAAAGCGAGTCGGTGCGCGAACGCGGATCCAGTACCGGCTCGCTGTTGCTCCGGATCTTCAGCGTGGCGAGTGTATCGGAATGCAGGCCCTGGACCAGCTCGACCCCGACGTCTACCGGAGTTCGTCCAGACGTTACGACTTTCACGCCAACCGTCGAGCCACCATGCAGAATGGTTTCAGACGCCCTGAGATGCAGGCTGCGCACCTGTACCACTGCCCGATAGCTCGACAGTGCTCCAAGAATCATGGGAACGATGACCGCGACGGTGAGCACTCCATTGAGTGGGGAGAAACGCTTCCTGTGAATCAGACGGGGCGCGAACAAGAGTTATTCCTTCCTGATCGCCGACTATTGCCGTGGGCGGAGCGGCGGACCCTGCGAAATCCATCGGGAAAGCAGCGCCCGCTCGGCGTCGGTCATTTTCGTCTTATTCGCAGGTGGCATCGTGCGCGTGACGACCGCGCGCTCATGGATTCGCGAAGCGCGCGCGACGATCTGTTCGGGCGTGTCGAATGTCACCCCGCCCGGAGCTGCGCCGAATGTCAGATCGCTTGGTTGACCGGAATGGCACGCGGTGCATCGGCGGTCGATGACGTGCCTCACGTCGGCGAACACGACGGGCACCGATGAATCACCTCCGAGTGTCGGTTCGGCGCTCGATCCGAGCCGTATCGCCGTAAACAACGCGATTGCGCCGGCCGCAATCGTGCCCGCGAGCATCGGCTTCCACCACCGATTCGTGAATCGCAGGTTCATCGCGTGTCGCACACCCGCGCCTGAGGCTCCAATCAGGAAAAGCACCAGCCAGTTGTTCGGACTCGCGTAAAACACCGGATAGTGGCTGATCACCATCAGCGCTATCACGGGGAACACGAAGTAGTTGTTGTGTATGGAGACGCGCTTCGCCCGCGCCGAGACGGTCGCGTCGGCGCCCCGCCCCTCGGCCACTGAGCTGACGAGCTCGCGTTGCGAGGGGACGATCGTCATGGCGACGTTGCCGGCCATGATCGTTCCCAGCATGGCGCCTACGTGGAGAAACGCCGCGCGTCCGCTGAGGATCTGCGTGAGCGCGATGGCGATCGCGGCCAGCCCGGTAACCCACACAGTCGCCGCAACCGCCGGAGCGCGGGGAGCGACGACCCGCTGCATCGACTCGTACAACGCCCATCCACCAATGATCGCGCCGATGCCGGCGAGATTCGCCTGCGCGTGGCTGAGCTCAAACGCCCCCGGGTCGGTCATCACGGCGCGATCGCTCAGATAGTAGACGACCACCAGCAGAGCCGCGCCGCTGAGCCATGTGGTGTACGCCTGCCACTTGAACCAGTGCAACGGGCGCGGCAACGGCTCGCCGGCCAGAAGCGTCTTTTCGACGTAATAGAATCCGCCGCTGTGCAACAGCCAGACCGTGCCGGTGGGTTTCGATGTTTGCCCCGGTGCCTGCGCCGGCACAAGGATCCGGTCGAGCCAATTGAACAGAAGGGAGTTGCCGACCCACATGATCCCGGCGATCACGTGTATCCACCGTGCTGCGAGGTCGAAAAGGTCGACGGCAGTCGGGCTCAGCGTGGCGCTGCCTCGCCCTTCGCGGCGCCTCGCGCGCGAAGGATACTGACGAACGAACGACCACGGAACTCGGCTGCCGTGAGTCCGGTCATGTTCAACGCTTCTTCCTCCGTGATCGCCCCTGAGTTTATTCCGCGAAGGAAGAAATTGAGAAGTCCCTGGCCAGTCGCTGCGTCATCGAACACGTCTCCGACGAGCGTTGCCTGCGCGGCCTTACCGACGAAGTTGCTGAGTCGCACACCAGCGGCGTCTATTCCCTCGAGGAAAAAGCTGTACAGCGCCGCATACCGCGTAACCAGCTGCGCCGGGTGGAGATCCCATCCCTGATAGAATCCGCCGGCCAGGGAATGGCGCACGTCGTTGAAATGAAGGCGCCATGCGTGATGCACGCTGGCGGCGTTCGCCCGGTGCTGCACGTCGCTCAGCGGCGTCCCCCCGGCCGCTACTCGGTGAATCGGAACCGGCATGACCGTCGTTGATCCATCTGAAAGCCATACGTCGGTACCTGCAAACGCTGCTTGCATAAAATGCTTGGCGAAGTCGCAGGTGGGATGCTGCATCCGCTGATTCGCGGCGGTGATGTTGCAGCTCGCCGTGTAGTCGTAAGTGCCGAAGTGCGCGCCGCGAAGCCGTCCGTCGGATACGTCGATCACCCGCGGCAGCAGCGAGCCGCCGCTCGCATCGAGAACGATCTGGGGCGTCTCGACCATGATCTCGAACCGCAGCGTACCGTCGTCGAGGCCAAGTCCGTGCTCGAGCGCGCGAAGCACATTGACGGTGTATTCCACCTGCTCGATGACGGTGATCTTTGGAATCGTCACGATCCAGTGTTCAGGAATTCCGCCCGCTTCGACAAGAGCAGTGATGACCAGATCGAGTGTGCGAACGCTGCGCGCGCGAAGTTCCTCATTAAGGGGCTTGATGCGCATTCCGATGAACGGGGACAGAGTTCCCTCGCGCATCCCGGTTGTCACCTCCCTCGCTACTGCCGCTGCGTGACCGTCTTCCTCGTCGTCAGGCCGGTTGCCGTAGCCGTCCTCGAAGTCGATGCGAAAGTCTTCGATCGGCTCGCGGGCAAGTTTGTCCCGCACGCGCTGTTCTATCGTCGCGAGCTCCGAATGGCCGGAGATGCTCAGCGCGTCGCCAAGCGCCGCCGCATCACCCGCGTACTGGTCCAGCGCGCGCAGCGCGATCGCGCCGAGCTTGGGGACGGAGTCGGCCGCGAAGAGTTGCGCGCCTCCGTAAACGGTATGCACCGGCTGACGGCCGGGTCCTTCGCCGGGATGTGTCCTTGCGAACGCCAGATTCGCTTCGCGCAGCGCCGCCGTGGCGTCGGCGACCATTTCGGCGTCGAGGCTCAGGCGGTGTGGGTGGGGACTCATGCGGGGAAGGTTGCCACCAACCGCATGCGTCCGGAAGACTACCGCGGCACGGGGATCAACCCCGCTTCATGCCGAGCATCGCACAAGTGCAGCTCAGCCGTTGTAGATCCTACCGCTGTTAGCGCGATAGAGCTCGAGCACGGCACGAGCCTCATCGCGGAGGACGTTGCGCACGATCTTTATGCCGCGCTCCTCGAGATAGTGGTACGACTCGGGAAAGACGGGGCCTTCCTCGAAATCGAGCAAGGATGCGTCTTCGCGGCCTGCTCCGTACACGAGACGCTGCACGCCGCTCCAGAGCGTGGCGCCCAGGCACATCGCGCATGGCTCGCACGACGTGTAGAGATCGTGTGCGGGGAGGCCTGGCGTGTTCAGGGTAAACGAGCCGACACGCTGCTGCGCCATCATGAACGCCATCATCTCACCGTGCAGCGTGCAGTTGCTCAGCCGGACGACGCTGTTCATTCCAACCGCGACGAGCCGCCCGGATTGAGCCTCGAAGATCGCAGCCCCGAACGGCCCTCCTGTCCCGCTCTCTACGTTGGCGCGCGACACAGCGATCGCGAGGCGCATTCTGTCCTCATCCGACGCGTAGGTGCGAGTCCAGTCGACGATGGAGTCCACCCAGTCGGGGTATTCGACGTGGACTACCGGGTGGGGTTCGCTGTTGTTCATGGGGCGGAGGATCAGGCGTAAGGACAGGAGCTGAACCACAGATGGCACAGACGTACACGGATGACACGGATGGAATCCTGAGAAAGAGAGCTGCAAATCATTCAAGGGGGAACGGCGGAGCGTCCCTCCGGTTCCGGCGCGAGCGTTACCTCCACCCGTGCCCCATAGCGCGCATCCACGATCTCGACTCGAGTCGAGTTGAGTTGTCTGTCGATGCGGTACCATGGCAGCCTCGCCCAGTTCAGGAACCGCTGTCCGCGCTCCGTGCGCGAGGCAGCAATCGCGGCTGGATCGTTTGCGTTCTTCACGATGGACTCGTTGGAGAACGCGAGACGACCGGTGCTCGTCCGCGTGAGCGAAAGCGTTCCCCTCCAGTAACGATCTCCATCATCCCCGTACACCCGCCACCGAATCGGATCAGCGGGAGACGCGAACACGAAAAGACCTTCGTTCGCCTTCGCGCTGCCCGTAAGCTCGTGCCGGGCGGCTCGCTCGGCTACGCCTTGAAGTCCGACCATGCTCGCGATGTAAAAGACTGCGACCCCAATCGCGACACGCGCCGGACGCCAGGGGCGAGGTGCATCGCCTCGCTCGCGGCGGCGCGATAGCCACACGCCGAGCCCAAGAACGATGAGCAGCCACGGGTCGATGATGAAGAGAGAGTCTCCATAAAACCAGCGACCGTCGAATGGCATGAGCCAGCGCATACCATATGAGTTCATCCAGTCGAGCGTCGGATGCGTGAGGATGGCTAATGCGGAGAGAAGAAGCAGCTCGCGCGGAACCACAGGCCGACGGCCGGGTTCGCTCGAGTTCCTCTTGTATCGGTCCCACGCAATCATGAGCGCGGTCAGCGCGAACGGCAGCACCGCTAGCGCCAACACACCGTGGGTCCAGCCGCGGCGAAACTCGGTCGCCCGGCCGATCAGAATCGCCATAGCGTCGATGTCGGGAAAGTTCGCGCCGATCATGAGCGTCGCCGCGCCGAGCCCGGTTCGTTTCTTGAGTCCCGTCTGCGCGAGCGCTGCGCCGACCAGCGTGTGGCAGATATTGTCCATCGACCGGGATCAGCGTGTCATTCAGCGATGTAACGCCAGGGGTCGGAGGCGCTTGCGCGGTCCCAGATCGTGAAGAAAGCGAAACGCGTAGCTGGTGTTCCCGCGGCTGGAGGCGCGTTCGGGCGAATGAATCCGATCGTGACGCCGAGGTCGCCGCTCGAGGCGACGATGACCCTGTCCGGTGACCAGGCGACCGAGCTTCCCGTCGCGGGTTCGCCCTCGGAGACGAGGCGCCCGATCGCCGCAGCGCCAACGACAATCGAAGTATCGTTGGTCCCCCCCAGGTTGATGGCGTCGGCCCTTCCATAGCGGACGAATGCGGGGCCGAGTCCGATAGTCTGCGCATCGTGAGAGAACGTACGCTCGGCGCTGTCGAGGCTCTCCCGAAAGCGCGCGATCGCCGCCGAATCCATGAATGCGGGAACGATCTGGGCGGGAACTGCGGCCGGCATGAGCGCGAGCGATACATCGCCTGTCGGACGGCGGGTGCGCCTGTATGCGGTGACGCGCCAGCCCGCCGGTTGCTTCACCCAGTATGCCAGATATTTCCCCGGCGTGCTGGTGCCATCGGGCGCCGAAAGCTTGGAGTAGCCGAAAGTGAAACCGTGCAATCCGTCAGCCGATACGCCGCCCCGAACCGGGGTCCAGGTGACACGTGATTGTGCGTTATCGGGATTCGCTTCGCGAAGGGCATCGGCTGCCTTCACGGCACCCTCCGCGAACTGGCCGCCGGGAATTGGCATCGTGACGTCGGCGGCGAACATCGCGCTGAGCCCTGATATCAGGTCGGTGCGGGCACTGGCAGCTGAGAAAGCGCGGTCGGTAGCCAGGAGCTCATCGACGGCAGCCTGTCCGGCGCCGACTACGGGTGCCGGATTGACGGTGCTGCGGGCGCAGGCGGCGACGGCCGCGAGTCCAAGTAGTGCCAGTGCGAGGCGAGTGCGTGACATCGAATCGAGTGTTGGGAGGTTGCGCGGACTTTACGGACTGGTGACCGCGCCCGCAATAAGGCTCTCCTGGCGGTGTGTGATCTCGCTTCTCACGCGGTTGATGGACGGCAGAGAAAGCAATCAGACGGATCGAATGGATCAGGGGCGCAATGGGATTGGGGAGGATCGCCAATGTCGTCTATGTCGGCCGGATCCCGTGTCTTGACATTCAGTGTGACAACATCTATAATTCATGCCATGGCACCGAACCTTCGCAATGAGCTCCGACAGAGCAAACCGTTCTCGAGCCTCGAGCACGAGGCGCAGCTCAGCATTCTCCGGACGAGCGTCGTGCTGGAGGATTCGTTTGAGCAGCTGCTGAAGCCATACGGTATTACGGGGACTCAGTACAACGTGCTCCGGATCCTGAGAGGTGCGGGCGCTGACGGTCTCTGTCGCAACGAAGTGCGGGGGCGTCTCCTCAGGCGGATGCCCGATGTCACGCGGCTGCTCGACCGGATGGAGGAGGCAGGGCTGGTAGTCCGCGCGCGCGACGGGGCCGACCGGCGGCTGGTGTCGACGAAGCTGACCACGGAAGGGCTCCGTCTTGTCGACGCCCTGGACGATGAAGTCGAGCAGGAGCACCAGCGGCGACTCGGCCAGCTCAGCGACCGGCAGCTCAAGACTCTGGTCGACCTGCTCGCAAGGGCCCGTAGTCCGGCCTGATTTTTTTAGCCTAATAAGTGTGGTAACACCAAGTATCGTAACACCAGGCGTACACCAACTTCAACACAGGAACGATCATGTCACTCTTCACCGCAACCACATCCCGCCAGATCAACACCGGCCTCACGATTCTGCGACTCGTAATCGGCGCGATCTTCATCGCGCACGGCGGACAGAAGCTTTTCGTCTACGGCTTCGCCGGAATCACCGCCGCGTTCGGACAGATGGGAGTTCCGATGCCCGAGCTCATGGGACCGTTCGTCGCTCTCCTGGAGCTCCTCGGCGGATTGGCCCTCATCGCGGGCCTGCTGACACGGCTCGTATCGCTCGGCCTCGCATCCACCATGGTTGTCGCTATTCTGCTCGTACATTTGAAGGGCGGATTCTTCAACCCGGGCGGGATCGAGTTCCCGTTGTCGTTGCTCGGCTCCACGCTGCTGCTCGCCATCACCGGCGCCGGTGCGTGGTCGGTCGACAACCTGATCGCCGGCCGCAGAAGGGAACCGGCAGTCGATACCGAGTCGGTCAGACTGCGTCGGGCGGCGTAGAGGGGAAGGGAGACGAGGGAGATAAGCGGCTCGTCTTTCCCTATCTTCCTCGTCTCCCACGCTCCCTCGTCTCTCCCTGACTTCATCTCTCCCCGCCCACGCTGGCATTAGAGGGCCCCGCGACGTAACCTCCCAGCGTCCATCTCTCACCGAAATCTCCGATTCCCTTGACCGACGTCACGGCGCCCGCCGACATCGACATCCCGGCGGCGCCATCCATTGCGCCGGCGCCAGTCCCAGGGCGATACGACCGATCCATTGTCGAGGGCCCGCTGCGATCGGCAGTTTGGAAGATCGCGTGGCCCACCATGCTGACGAACATCATCGGCGGCCTCCAAGGCATTATCGATCACGTGCTCGTCGGCCACCTCGTCGGCTTCAATGGCAACGCCGCGATCGGCGTCGCTTTTCAGATTTTCATCGTCGTTATCGTGTTCATCATGTCCATCTTCACCGGCATGAGTGTGCTCGTCGCACGATTTGCCGGAGCGGGTGAGGAGGACAAGGTCGACCGCACCGTCTATCAGGCATTTTTGACGGCGATCGGCATCTCGCTTTTGATCATGGCGCCCGTCGGGTACTTCGCCTCGCCTGTGCTGCTCGACCTGGTCAATGCCGCCCCCGCCGTGAAGGCAGAAGCGCTGCCCTTTCTGCGGATCATGTTCATGTTCAGCAGCGGTATGCTGGTGTTCTACATGCTGAGCGGCGCGTTGCGCTCAGCAGGGGACGCCCGTACTCCCATGATCCTGGGCATCGCGATGACGGTGCTCAACATCATACTGAATATCGTGTTCATTCGAGGGCTTGGTCCCATTCCGGCGTTTGGTACCGCCGGCGCTGCGATGGGGACGGTCATCGCCTGCGGTCTCGTCGGTCTCTACTCGTTCACAAAGCTTTGGAGGGGGGGCTGGGTCGTGCGGTTTCCGCGCGGGCGCGGCTGGGGTCCCGACTGGACCATCATCAGGTCACTCTTCCGGTACGGTCTGCCCACTGGAGTTCAGGGAATTGCGATGAACGTCGGGGGCGTATTCATGATGGCGTTCATCGGTTCGCTGGCGCAGAGTGCCGCCGCACAGGCTGCGTTCGCGGTGTCGTATTCTCAGCTCTTCTCGCTCATCACCTGGACATCGGTCGGGCTGATGGGAGCCGCAGCGACGGTGGCGGGCCAGAACCTGGGCGCGGGCAAGCCCGACCGTGCCAACCAGGCGGTTCACGTCGCGGCGAGCATCGGCGTAACCGGTGCCGGTTTCGTGGGAATCTTTTTCTTCTTCTTTCCCGAACAATTGCTCGCTGTGTTCGGCATGAACGAGCCCGCGGTCGTCGAGATCGGCACTCAACTGCTGCGCGTGCTCAGTGTGTCCGGCCTGTTCATCGCGGTCGCGCTCACTTACACCGGCGGACTTCAGGGGACCGGAGATACAAAGAGCCCGCTCTACATCTCGGTCATCTCACAAATCGTGGTGCCGCTCGGCATCTGTTTCATTATCCAGCAGACCGGCACGCTCGAGCCGCTCCACATCTGGACGGCGATTCTCATCGGCCACGCGATGCGCTGCGTGCTGAGCGTACTGCGGTTCAATCAGGGAAAGTGGCGCGGCATCACGGTGGATATCGGTCACTAGCTTGTCCACGGCCTTTCGCGCGACATACGGTTGTATGGGGCTCACCTCGAGAAGGGCAGGCAGACACAGTTCACGACACGGACGGTTGAATGATTCGGATGCTCTCTCGCGCGATCGCGTCGGCTTTCGTGGTGGTCGTCCTGACGGCGACGACTGCGCTCACGCAGGTAACGGTCCCGATAGATGGCGCCACGCTCGGGGAGGTGGGACATCGGACGACAGAGGTGTCGACGGCAGACCTGCGCCGTATCCTCGCCGAACGGAGTGCCGTGCTGCTGGATGCTCGGCCTTTCCGGGAGTTTGCAATCAGCCATATCCCGGGGGCGCGCAACGTGGCCGCCAAGCCCGGTGTCGCAATTTCGGTCTACGTCTCCGACGTGACGGAAGTCGGCCGTCTACTGGGCGGGCAGAAGGCGGCCGCGGTCGTGCTCTACTGCAACGGCCCGTTCTGCGGCAAGAGCAAGCGCCTGGCTGAGGAGCTGGTGGACGCCGGGTATACGAACGTGCGCCGGTACCAGCTCGGAATCCCGGTCTGGCGCGCGCTCGGCGGTGTCACCGAGATCGAGCCTGACGGCCTGCGTCACATCCGCGAGAGCGACTGCACGGCGGTACTGATCGACACTCGCGAGAGAGCCGAATTTCGCGCCGGGACGATCGTCGGCGCACGCCACCTGCCCCGGAGCGCAGTGCTCGACGGAAAGGATGTTGGTGAGGTGCGGCGGGCAAAGGACGACGGCCGCCTGCCGATGGATGATCACAACACTCGCCTCGTCGTTGTCGGTCGCGACGCCGCATCGGCGCGGTATGTAGCCGAGGCACTGACACGCGAGGCGTTCCACAACGTGGCGTACTTCTCAGGCACCTTCGCGCAGGCGCGCGGCGCGCTCCGGCCCGAGCGACCGCGGCGGCTCTGCCCGGCTAATCCGTAGTGGTCAGTTTGCTCGCACACTCTTCCTGGACAACGTGAACCGAGAAACACAGGTGAGAGAGGGCCGTCACCCTGCGAGCTGTCTGGTCAAGTCAGTCACCCGCGTCGCCAGGCGCGGATCACCGATTATCTCAGCCACTGCCTCAAAGGCCTCCGTCGCTCCGCGCCAGCGAAGCTCCTCCACATCGCGGAAGAGCGGGGCGTCTGTTCGGAGGGTAGCGAGATCTTTGAAGAGCAGCGCGCGCTCGAGGTTGTCGCTCAGAGTTTCGCCTGGAAACTGTCCGATGTGGCCGTGCTGATTTATGAGTCTGGCAGCCGTCTTCGGTCCGTAACCCGGTATGCCGGGATACCCGTCAGCGGCATCCCCCACTAGCGCGAGGTAGTCCGGAATGAACGCGGGCATGACACCGAACTTCGCGCGGACAGCCTGCTCATCGCGAATCACGCCACTCTTTCGATCCACCTGCACGACGCGCTCTCCAACCACGCATTGCGAGAGATCCTTGTCGGGCGTCCAGATGCAGACTTTTTCCACGCGCTCATCCGCTGCTGCAATGCGTGCGGCGGAAGCGAGGCCGTCGTCTGCCTCGAGCTCGACCATCGGCCATGTCGCGACGCCCATTGCGACGAGGAACTCTTCGAGTGGGATGAACTGCGCGTACAGCGCGGGCTCGATTCCTTCGCCGGTCTTGTAGTCGGCCCACAGATCGTTGCGGAATGACTCGATCACGTGGTCGGTCGCGACTCCGACGTGGGTCGCGCCGCCCTCGATCATCTTCGCGACCGTACCGAGGACGCCGGCCGCCGCGCCGAGAGGAGGATCGGTCTTGGTGAAGCGCCGGATTCCGTAGAAGTGGCGAAAAAGCTCGTACGTTCCATCTACGAGGTGGACGATCATTCAGATGTGGAATGAGGGCGTTAGCGCCGAGCCCCTCCTGTGTCGGCTCAGCGTTGCTTCATCGAATCCGCCCCTACCTGACCGATCCGCCCGACATCGCCGGCGCCTCGATTATGTTCGATGCCTTGTAATCAGCCGGAACGATGCGGTAGCGATAGATCATTCCGTGCTCGCTCGAGACGTACCCGCGACCGCGTGACGGTACGCTGAACCCGTTGATGGTGGCGGGGAACGTCAGCTTTCGGGATGCCCAGCGTCTTCCTCCATCGGTCGTGTAGACGAGCGTCCCATAGGGGGAAACCCCCCACCCGACCTCGCGGTCCACGAACTTGATCCTTGCCTGCTTGCCGCCCTCGAGCTTCACTCCCGGGACGCCGGTCCATGACTTCCCTCCGTCGCGCGTCGACAGAATGGCGCCGCCCCACATCTTGATGAACCCGGTGTTCTCATCGGTGAATACGATGTGCTCTCCGCCGAACTGTGGCTCCGGGATCGTCCACGCCGTCCAGTGGGGCGCTTCATTTTTGTTGCCTCCTCGGGGTCAGATGCTTCTTGACCGGTAATACGCCGGGGGTGGAAGATTCGCAAGACTGGAGATGCGCTGCCGACTGCGTCCGCCAGGTTAGAGACATCTGTCGAGGTGGAGATCCCGAGGTAGGCCTAAAAGGCCTGAGCGCACGTTGCGGCGCGTGCGAGCAGGAGGTCGCGCTCGCGGGCGTTGCGCGTGAGTGAAGCCGCACGTTCGAACTGTGCAGCTGCCTCGCCGTGTCCCCCAAGCTTGGCGAGGAGGTCGCCGCGCACGCTCGACAGAAGATGATAGTTCTTGAGAGTCTGCTCGGATGTCAGCGCGTCGACGAGCTCGAGACCGGCGGCCGGCCCGAAGGCCATCCCTACCGCGACCGCGCGATTCAGCTCCACGATCGGCGATGGCGCGAGCTGGGCTAGCGCAGCGTAGAGCGCAGCAATGCGGGCCCAGTCCGTTTCGTCCGGCGTGCGCGCTCGGGCGTGACAGGCGGCGATTGCGGCCTGTAGAGTGTAGGTGCCGAGCGCACCTCCGAGCTTCTCTGCGCGGCTGAGCGCCGTGAGTCCGCGACGGATAAGGACGTGATCCCAATGCGCGCGATCCTGATCGAGTAACAGGACTGGCTCTCCCGATGGACCGACTCGGGCGCGCGAGCGCGACGCTTGAATCTCCATCAGAGCGACGAGGCCGTGCACCTCGGGCTCTTTCGGGACGAGCTGGGCGAGGATGCGGGCGAGTCGAAGCGCATCCTCGCAGAGGGTGGGTCGCATCCAGTCGTCACCGGCGGTGGCGGAGTATCCCTCGTTGAACACCAGGTAGATGACCTGGAGCACCGACGACAGGCGGGCGGCGAAATCACTTCCGCGTGGAACTTCGAACGGGACTTGCCGCTCCGCGAGGGTGCGCTTGGCGCGGACGATTCGCTGCGCGATAGTCGGCTCGGGAACGAGGAACGCGCGCGCGATTTCTTCAGTAGTAAGGCCGCCGAGCAGGCGGAGGGTAAGGGCGACCCGCGCTTCGGTGGAAAGCACCGGGTGGCAGGCGATAAAGACGAGCCGCAGCAGGTCGTCGCCGATGTCGTCGTCAATCGCGGCGTCGAGATCCGGCATGGCCGATTGTTGAAGAGCTTCCAGTTCATGCCCGAGCTGCTCGTGCTTTCGCTCGACCATCCTGTTTCGGCGGAGCTGGTCGATCGCCCGATGCTTCGCTGTGGCCATGAGCCAGGCGCCCGGATTTTGCGGAACTCCCGACCCCGGCCACTGTTCGAGCGCGGCAACGAGAGCGTCTTGAGCGAGATCCTCGGCGACACCGACGTCGCGCACGATGCGGACGAGTCCGGCGATGAGCCTGGCCGATTCGATCCTCCAGACGGCGTCGATCGCGCGGTGTGTATCGGAGACTGACACGCCAGACAATCAGGTCTTCTTCAGTCTCCGGCGCAATGCGAGGCGATCAGGCTGGCCGGCCGCTCCGGCGTATTTCAGTATGCCCGCGGTTTCCTTCGCTTTCGACGGGTGCATCGCCTCGTAGGGCGAGATACCACCGACTCCTTCGCTCTGCCACAGGTGCAGCGTCGCGTAGCTCCGCCACGGCCGCCACGGCTGAGACAGAACCTCGGCTCGCGCAGCGCTGACGCCGCCGAGCTTCCTTCGCAGCGCGATGTCTTCCTTGGGAAACGCATCGGGCCAGCGCAAGGCGCGCATCGCGATGTAGTCCGCTGTCCATCTGCCGATGCCCGAGATCTTCATGAGCCGTTCGATCGTTTCGTGGGGATTGACCCCAGCTTCGAGCTTCAACTGGCCCGATGCCATCTCGGCTGCGAGAGCGATGATACTCCGGGCGCGGGACTGAACGATGCCCAGCTCTGTGAGATCCTCGAACTTTGCGGCCGCGACGCGGTGCGGTCGAGGGGACAACAGCGCAAGCCCGGCGTGCGGGGTCTCGATCGGCTCACCGAACGCTTCCACGAAACGACCCGCCAGCGTCGTTGCACCTTTGACCGCAATCTGCTGTCCGAGGATTGCGCGTGTTGCAAGCTCAAATCCGTCGAACGCGCCGGGAACTCGAAGTCCCGGGTGTTGAGCGACGATGTCGGCAAGCAGGCCGTCCTGCATAAGCTGCTCGGCGATGACATCCGGGCGGGCACTAAGGTCGAAAAGGTTACGCAGCCTGCCGAGTAGCGCGGGGAGGACCGGGGTGAGGGTATGGGTGAGCTCGACGAGGAGTGCCCGCTTTTTCGGCGCGTGTCGGACTACGATCCATCCCGTATGAGTGCCGAGCTGAACGGTGCGGAAGTAGGCGTCGTCACCGACGCGCTCGACGTGCCGGAGCGCGCGGGCGCTCAGAAATCGCAGCAACCCGGCCCAGTCGAACGGTGGTCGATACGTCAACTGGAGCGTGAATGACCCTCCGGATGCCGGCGTACTCTTTGCGCCGTCCGCCGCCTTTCTGAAATGAGTCGGCGGAATTCCGTAACGACCGCTGAACGCGTCATTGAACCGGCGAACACTCGAAAACCCGCTGGCATACGCGACCTTGATGATCGGGAGCGCCGTTTCCGTCAGCAACTGCTTCGCGAGCAACAGGCGCCGGGTCTGCACCAGCTCGATTGGCGAAACACCCAGCTCTTTCTGGACGATGCGGCGGATCTGGCGCGAGCTCCAGCCGAAGTCCGTGGCAATTCGTTCCAGTCCCGCGCCGTCATCGAGCGCTCCTTCATCGATGCGATGCGCGATGAGGTGTGCTATCCGGTGCGCGTCGTCTACGGGCGCGTTCCCGGGCGCGAGCTCAGGCCTGCAGCGCAAACACGGACGAAATGACGCCTTCTCCGCTGCTTCGGCGGAGTCGAAGAACCGGCAGTTCGCGGCTTTCGGCGTCTTGGCTGGGCAGATGGGCCGGCAATAGATGCCCGTTGAAGTGACGCCGATGTAGAACACGCCGTCGAAGCGCGAGTCGCGGGACGAGAGAGCGTTGTAGAGTGCGGCCGTATCTTGCGTCATGCTTCTGATTGTAATGGGTCTCGCCCGGCAGTACTAGCCATTTTCGGCCATGTGATTTCAGGAGGGCAACAGCTGGCATGTCAACCGTTTAAGCCGTTTGAGGTGTCCTCACTTAGCTGTCCGAAAATGGCGAGACCTGCTATCCGGACGCCCTTACTCTCAACCTCGTATTCGGATCGGGCAATAGGTTAATTAAGGGAGATCAGCATGGACAGCACGGATGAGATTCGCGTGGCGATCCGCAAATCGTCGATTGGCCTCATACTCGTTGCGCATGGGAGAAAAGGCGTCGTCGCAGTGATGATTGGCGACGATCGCAACGCGTTGCGGAGTGACATGCGGATCCGTTTTCCGTTGGTCTCGCTCGTCGACGGTGACTCGGAGTCGGATGCCATCGCGGCGAGAATCATCGAGTTCATCGAGTCGCCGTCCCGCGCGCTCGAACTGCCGCTGGACATGCGCGGCTCAGACTTTCAGCGCGAGGTGTGGCGCGCGTTGCGCGCGATCCCACCAGGCCGGACGGCGACCTATGCCGAAGTCGCACGCAGCCTCGGTCGGCCGAGCGCGGTTCGCGCGGTCGCCGCGGCATGCGCCGCGAATCCTCTGGCGGTCGTCGTCCCCTGCCATCGCGTGGTCAGGAGCGACGGCGGGCTGGCGGGTTACCGCTGGGGCATCGACCGAAAGCGCGCGCTGCTCGCCAGGGAGGCGACAGCATGACCGCGATTCCGCCGGGGCCGAGCGGTCCCCGGCGGTCGTATCTACTTACCGATTCGCGTTTGCGGCGGCCTGCTCTCGAATGCGGTCCTCCTGCTCTCTGAGCTCCGGTGTGAACTCGGCCCCAAAGTCGTCCGCCTCGAAAACCTGCCGAATCTCGATCTCCGCCTCGGTGCCGGGAAAAGGATTCGGGGCGCGCTTCACCCACTCGATCGCCTCTTCTTTCGACCTCACCTGGAACAGCCAATACCCGGCGATCAGTTCCTTCGTCTCCGTGAACGGTCCGTCGATGACCGTCCGCTTGTCTCCCGCGAATCTCACGCGAACGCCCTTCGAGGTCGGGTGCAGCCCCTCACCAGCGAGCAGCACGCCGGCCTTCACCAACTCTTCGTTGTACTTCCCCATCGCCGCAAGGAGCTCCTCGCTGGGGAGGACACCGGCCTCCGAGTCCTTGTCGGCCTTCACTATCACCATGAACCGCATTGTTGTGTCTCCTTCTCGTTTCGGTAGTACCGGTTTCGACCGGCAAAAATCGGGCTCTACGTACACGTCGAACGAGAGATGGCAGGATCGACATGGACGGTCGGGATATCATTTTCATTGCCGAGGTTCCTCAGCACCACCTCTGCATTCCGTTTCAGCCCCGCGAGCTTCGCCCGCTTCATCGGCGATCCTCTGAACGCCGCTCGGAATCCTGCATCATCGAGCGCAAGGATGTCGTTCGCGAGCGAGCGTGCATCCTTGCCCGCGATGAACCCGCGCGGCGCGAAGGCGGGCACCTTCAGCTCCTGCGCGAAGCGGACATTCCAGGGACACACTTCCTGGCAGATGTCGCATCCGTAAATCAACTCTCCGACAGACTCGCGCAGCTCCATCGGAATCGCGCTCTTCGCTTCTATCGTTAGGTATGAGATGCATTTCGTCGCATCGAGAACACGCGGCTCGACGAACGCTTGAGTCGGGCACGCGTCGAGGCAGCGCGTACAGCTCCCGCATCGGTCGGCCTCGAACGGCGCATCCTGCTCCAGCTCCAGGTCGACGAGCAGAGCGCCGATGAAGAAGAACGAGCCGAGTCGGGGATTCACGAGATTCGTATTCTTGCCGAACCAGCCGAGTCCCGCGCGGCGCGCGAGGTCACGCTCCAGTATCGGGCCGGTGTCCACGTATGACTTTCCCGCAACCGCGCGGCCTGAGTTTTCATCGATCCAGTCGTGCAGAGAGCTGAGCATGCGCCACATCACGTCGTGGTAGTCATCGCCCCGAGCGTATCGGGCAACCGGACCTGCCGGCTGCCGGCCGCCGTAGTCCAGTGCGACGAGTATCGCGCTCGCCGCCGCCGGGAAGGGACGCCGCGTATCGCGGCGCTTCTCAGCACCGCGTGGGAGATAGCTCATCTCGCCCGCGTACCCCGCTTCGATCCACCGGTCGAACGCGTCCGCTGATTCGGCCGGTCCGAGCGCGGTGATGCCGGCGAGATCGAACCCCAGACCGTATGCCTGCGCTTTGATCATCTCCGCATTCATCTCTCGTTCACCGCCCATCTCGCGTAGCGCTCCACGTCGCTCGCCGGAGGGATCGCGTCGTAGTCTCCGTACGCGGTGTACATCCGCCAGCGCACATAGGTTGCGTCAGGGAGTGGCAGGAAGGGAAAACGCCGGTACCAGTGCCGCGTTCTGAAACGCCATGCGACCCGCAGCAGCGCGACTGCAAGCGCCGGCTGGAGCACCGATCTTGCCGCGAGCAACGAAGAGAGTCGTAACCATGACATCGCCCAGGTAATATAGGAGCAATGAAGAGTCGTTCGGGTCGCGTTCGCGTCGGTCTCATATCGGATACGCACGGACTTCTTCGCCCCGCCGTCCATTCCGCGCTCGCGGGAGTGGATATGATTCTCCACGCCGGCGACGTGGGCGGGGCGGAGATCCTACAGGAATTGCGGATCATCGCGCCCGTGCACGCGGTTTACGGCAATACCGATCCGGCAGGCGATCCGGAGCTGGTGGAAGAGCTGAGGCTCGACCTCGGCGGAGTATCGGTTCACGTCAGCCACGGTCATGAGGTGGGTGTGCCGACACCAGCGAAGCTGCTCGCGAAGTATTCGGAAGAAGTCCTGCTCTACGGTCACACGCACAGGCAGCTTATCACGCGGGCCGGTGGCCGGCTGGTGGTCAACCCGGGTGCCGCCGGCGCGCGACGCTTCAAGCTCTCACCTAGCGTCGGGATTCTTACCATCAGCGGTGGCGTCGCGGAGGTGGAGATTGTCGCCGTTGATTGATCTAGCGCCCGATGCCGTGGACGTGTGGCACGGAAGGCTCGATCTCAACGCCGACGAGATGCAGGGCATGCGCGAGTCTCTGTCGCCCGCCGAGCGTGACCGCGCGGCCGGATTCCCCGAAGAGCGGGCGGCGCGCCAGTACGTCGTCTCACGCGCGTATCAGCGGCGCCTGCTCGCAGCATACGTAGGTGCGTCTCCCGCCGACATTCGGTTCGGGATGGTCGGGATGGGGAAGCCAACGCTGTCGCATCCGAACGACATCGGGCTCACGTTCAACACGACGCACTCGGGCAATCTGGTGGTGATCGCTGTGACAGCGAAGCGCGAAGTTGGCGTCGATACGGAGCACATACGGCCGATCTCGCGCGCTCTTCGGCTCGCGAAGCGGTTCTTTTCGGAGGAAGAATTCCGCATGCTCGCCGCGCTTCCCGACGCTGAGCTCGACCGTGCTTTCCTGACGGTATGGGTAAGGCGCGAAGGCACGACCAAGGCGCGTGGAGACAGCGTATGGCGCGGACTGGCGAGCTGGCGAAACGGAGAGCTCGAGGAGAGGGGGGCACTGGCGTACAGGGTCGAGCCGCTCGAGCTCGGCCCAGAGTTCGTGGGAGTAGTCGTCGCGAATGGCTCGGACTGGCGCGTCGTGATGCGTGGCGACGCCAGGGGGATCGCCTGAACAGCTAGCGGTTGCCCGGCTGCCGGCGCGTCGCTACCCGCTACCCGTTTACCCGTTACCGGTACCGTTTGACGAGGCTCGCACTTTCCGCCGAGTTCGGCGCGGGGTGACCTCCGCGATCACGGCCATCGTTCGCTCAGCTGCGTTTTTCCAGTGCGATTCGACGGCGCTCTTAGCCTCATCGGGGTCGCCCTTCCGGATCGCCTCGATGATCCGTTTGTGCTCCGCAGCGGAAGGCTCGTATTCCGCGCCGGAGCGCGTACCGTACACCCACTCATATCGCTGAACGTGAGGCCGAACCGCTTCGTAGACAGCGCGAAGACGCGCGCCCGCGACCTCATAGACAAAGCGGACGTGAAACGCGGTTTGAAGCTCGAACAATCGGTCGGGGTTTCGTGGACGCGCTGTCGAGGCGCTGCGCAGTTCGAGATTGAGCCGCTTGAGATCGTCGGCAATAGCCACTCGGCGGATAAGCGGTAGCAACGCTACGGACTGGACGGCGTATCCCTCCAGCGCCCCGATCATTCCCCAGAGTTCAGCCACGCTCTCAGCAGAGATTTTCGTGACTACGAGTTCAGTGCGGCGAGCGCTCGAAACAGGAGTGAGATAGCCCTCCTGAACAAGCTGGGCCAGCGCCTCGCGCACTGGCGTACGGCTCACACCGAATCGGTCCGCCATTTCGGCTTCCGTGACGCGATCTCCCGGGGCAAGACGGCCACGGATTATGAGATCACGGATCGACTCGAACGTATGAGCCGGAAGGAGCCCGTGGATCGGCTGAACTCTGGCCTGATTCAAAAGAAAACTCGGAGTCAAAAGGTTACTCGGTGTCTGGCGCATGTATTCTAGCAGTCACCGGGTTGAGTGCGCCATACTCCCCCATCGGCCATGCCGAAACCTCTTTGGAGAGCCGCGAGCGGACCCTTTTCGCAGCGCTGGCGCATTGTATGCAATGAGAAGCCTTCTCGACGGGCGCCGGGGCGCAAATGCCGCGGAGGTCCTCAACGACACGATCCCTCTCCCTCGCGCGGCCATCATCCGGCGCGTGAACCAGCGGCGAGTGAAGCGCTCAGCTGCGTTGCCAGCACGGGCGAGCGCGGATCGGCAAATATCTGCTGGACGAGGTAATCATGATGAAGGAAGTAAAGGAACCCCTCGTGATCTCGCGCGCCACGCAACTCTGGGAACAGAGTACGCGGCGCGACTTTCTGAGAATGATGGGCATCGGAGGGACGATTGTGTTGCTGCCGAGCGTCCTGGCGAGCTGCGACGACGACGATGACGATCCCACAGGGCCGGGAAGCGGATCGACCGTCACGATCGACTTCTCCAAGGGGGACACCGCGGTGCTTCAGTTTGCGTACGCTCTTGAGCAGCTCGAGGCGGATTTCTACACACGTGTCGCGTCGAACTTCGGCGCATCCGGTTTGAGCTCGGCGGAGCAGACGATATTCGCCGACATCAAGAACCACGAAGTGATTCACCGCGAGGCACTCAAGACCATCCTCGGCACAACCAACGGTTTCACCCTGAGCACGGTCTACACCAATGTCAACTTCAGCAGTCGCACATCGATTCTCCAGACTGCGAAGACGTTCGAAGACCTGGGCGTAGCTGCATACAACGGCGCCGCGCAGTACCTCAACAACGTCAACAACCTCCTCGTCGCCGGCAAGATCGTATCGGTGGAGGCCCGTCACGCCTCGGCAATTTCCGATCTCATCGCGCCAAACACGACGGCATTTTCCCCCACTCCCTTTGACGACGCGTTCGGTCCGGCGAAGGTGGCTGCGGCCGCCCAGGCTTTCATCGTCGAGCAGCTCGTACTCGCCGGCGCACCGGCAACGTTCGTTCAGGGACCAAACAATAACGGTTGAGAGAAGAGATCAATGGAAAACACAGCAATCATCAACACGCTCGACCCCGAGCTTCTGGCGCCGATAATCTCCCGCCGCGACGCTATCGCGAAGGGAGCCTCGGCGAGTTCGAAGGTCGTAGCCGCCCTGGCGCTCGGATCTGTTCCGATCGCGCTCGGAGCCCTGGCAAAGGACGTCTACGGGCAGACCCCGGCAGACGTACTCGACGTACTTCAGTTCGCGCTCACACTCGAGTATCTCGAGGCGGAGTTTTACACCCGAGGCGTTGCAGCGACCGGACTGATTCCTGGCGCGGCTGTCGCCGTCTTCACGCAGATCAGGGATCACGAGAACACACACGTGAACACGCTCAGAACCGTGATTGGGGGGAAGGGAGCAACACCGGTCGCGAAGCCTGCATTCGACTTCACCGCCAAGGGCGCGCTTCAGGGCTTCAACTTCGGAGCGACGCAGTACGCGACGTTCCAGGCGCTCGCACAGGCCTTTGAGGATACGGGCGTGCGTGCTTACAAGGGACAGGCCGGACGCCTGATCGGCGACAAAGTGGTACTTACTGCCGCTCTCACCATTCACTCGGTTGAGGCTCGGCACGCATCGCAAGTGCGGCGAATGCGCGGACAAAAGGGCTGGATCACCGGTAACAGTAACGGCGGCCTCCCCGCGTTCACGCAGCCGATCTACAACGGCGAGGAAAACAGAACTCAGGCAGGGCTCGACATCACCGCTCTCGGAGCCGGCAACGGCGGAAACGACGGCGTCACCGAGGCGTTTGATGAGCCGCTCACGAAGGATCAGGTTCTGGCGATAGTCACACCTTTCCTGGCGTAGCGATCACCACCGTGAAGCCGGAGCTTCCCCAGGCCGGCTTCCCGGGCACTGCGTCATCACTCACCAAACGATGAGGACACACATGCAGCATCAGCCCGCCGGGCATTCCTGCCCGCTGTGCTCGCCGCATTGTCCGCCTGCACCGCTGAGAACGCCCGCACTTCAGCAGCCGACACCACTCCAGCCATGGATTCCGCAATGACAGCGCAAGCTCCACCAATGGCAACACCCGACGCCCAGATGAAGGCCGTCCTCGACCAGCTCGCCTCGCTGGGCGGAAAGCCGATCGAGACTCTTACTCCGGCAGAAGCGCGGCAACAGCCAACGCCCGCGGACGCAGTAAAGAAAGTGCTCGAAGCCCAGGGCAAACCCACTACTCCCGATCCCGCGGTCGCGTCAGTGGATCGTACAATCAACACGGCCTCGGGATCCCTGCCGGTTCGCATCTACACGCCAACGTCGAGAGCCGGACCCTTTCCAGTGATCGTGTATTATCACGGCGGCGGATGGGTGATCGCCGACAAGATTGTATACGATGGAGGAGCACGGGGACTTTCGAAGCTCGCCAACGCGGTGGTTGTTTCGCCTGACTACAGGCGCGGACCGGAGAGCAAGTTCCCGGCAGCCCACGATGACGCCTATGCAGCTTACGAGTGGGCGCTCGCCAACGCGGCTTCCATCAAGGGAGATCCGAAGCGAATCGCGCTGGCCGGCGAAAGCGCGGGTGGCAACCTCGCAGTTTCCACGGCGATCATGGCGCGGGACAGGAAAGCGCAGATGCCCACCGGAATCGTCGCGGTTTATCCGGTTGCGGGCACCGATCCCAACACCCCCTCCGCCAACGAGAACGCGATGGCGAAGCCGCTCAACAAAGCGATGCTGCCGTGGTTCTTCGGGCATTACACGAACGGTCCTCAGGACGCACAGAACCCGCGCCTGAATCTGCTTGCAGCGAATCTTGCCAACCTGCCGCCGACGACGATTATCAATGCGCAGATCGATCCGCTTCGTTCGGATGGTGAAATGCTGGCTCAGAAGCTGAAAGCGGCCGGCGTCACGACGACCCAGAAGACTTTCGATGGCGTGAACCACGAGTTCTTCGGAATGGCCGCTGTGGTGGACAAGGCGATGCAGGCTCAGCAGATGGCGGCCGATGCCTTAAAGCAGGGCTTCGGCGGGTAGGCAGGTACCGGGAACGAACAAAGGAATGACAAAGCAGCCCGGACAAGGGTACTCCGGGCTTCTCCATCCCCTGCGGCGACGGGATTGCCCGGTAGCAAGCGCCGACGGTACGGTTCCTGAACTGTTTCAGGGCGTGTTGAACAAACGCTCAACTATTGCAGCTTTGGCGCTGGCATTTGCGTTCACCGCCTGCTCGTCCCGAGTTTCCGTTCCGGCGGTAGAGGTCGAGCCGGTCGAGTCCACCCGGCCTCTGACTATCGACGACATCAGCGCGGCGGCGGTGAATGCCGACCCGACGGCCGCCACGCTGCGCTCGACCTCGGGACCGGTGATCGTGCGCGCCCAGGTTCTCCTGGATCGCGCCCAGTTCTCTGTCGGCGTGATAGACGGCAACGCGGGCCGAAACACGGAGTTGGCGCTCGTCTGGTTTCAGAAGACCCACAATCTTCCCGCGACTTCAACGCTTGACTCGGCGACGTACACCCGTCTGATGCAGGTGGCGGGTGCCGCGCCCCCGGTGATGCGGTTCGTCGTCGACGAAGAAACGCTCCAAGGCCCGTTCATCGTTCTGCCCAGAAACGTGTACGAACAGGCGAGGCTGAGGTGCCTCTGTTACGCGTCGCTCACGGAGAAACTCGCCGAGCGGTTCCATGCCACGCTGGAAGTGATGAGAAAACTGAATCCCGGTATCGGGTTTGCCGCGCTCAAGCCCGGCGACACGATCTGGGTTCCAGCGGTCGAGGTCTTACCCTCGGCCAATCCGATGCGCGTCGCGAGAATTCAGGTCGCGAAGAAGGGATCGTACGTCCACGCTTATGATCGCAGCGGGCGGCTGGTATATCATTTTCCGTCGACGCTGGGCTCGCGCTATGACCCTTCGCCGACTGGCAACTTCAAGGTGACCGGGGTCGCCTGGGACCCGGTCTTCCGGTACGATCCGACCCTCTTCTCCGATGTGGCAGACAACAAGCCGGGGGCGAAGCTGCCTCCCGGCCCCAACTCGCCGGTCGGACGGGTGTGGATCGCGCTGTCCAGGGATCATATCGGGATCCATGGAACTCCCACTCCAGAAACAATCGGCTTCGCGAGCTCGCATGGTTGCGTGCGGCTCACCAACTGGGATGCGACCAAGCTGGCGCGCGCGGCTTCCCGCGGTACGCGAGTGGACTTTACTAGCTGACCGGCCGCTAGGGAATAATCCGGACGGTCGCCGGGTCTGCAGTCAGAGGACTCTTGTATGGTTCATAGTGGGACCCGCGGCTCTGAAATAAGGAACGGAGAACTACCAGGCTTCCGGCGGCCGGCTCGGTAGTGCGCTGCCGGCTGCGGGCTAAGGCGGAAATGCAACAAATGGCGCGTTTGCCGACATGTACGATTTTCCGGTGGGTCCAGGAGTCGTTGCCATGCGGTTGTGTTTGGGCCGGAAGCCGGGAGCGCCTCCTTTAGCCGGCAGCCGGCAGCACGTTATTTCTATGTTCCGTCGTTTCAGAGACACCGCGATCCCGTAATTCAGCGAACAACCCGTTGCCCCGCACCCGCACCCGCACCCGATGCACGCTGCAATACATCCGAACAACGACATCCTGATGCGCTTCAATGCGGTGATACTTCCGCACGTCGACCGGCTGCTTGCGTTCGCGAAACGGCGCACGGATTCGGTTGCGGACGCGGAGGACGCTGTTCAGGAGGCCTTTCTCCGCGCGTGGCTCGGGTTTGCCGATCTGCGGGACGATTCCAAGGCGCGATCCTGGCTCTACCGCATCCTGCGCACGGTTCTCAGTGACGAGCGGGAGAAGAAAGGGCGTCGCCGACAGCTCGTATCTATCACCCGGCTCGAGGATGCGCACGAGGAGCTCGTCGGAGGAGGCCGGGACGCGGTGTTCGCCGAGGTCATGGCGCGGCTCACGAGCGAGGCGGTGCACGAGGGGCTGGCGACCATTCCGGAGGACTTCGCCGTCGCTGTCGAGCTCCACGACATCGACGGGTTTCTTCGCTGGTCGCCGGGATCGCGCGGTTGACTGAAGGACGGAAGATAGAACCGCCATGCTACCCGCTTCCGGCCACAGACGGCGCGGCCGGCCGCCGGCTCAAACGGAAGGACGGGTGTTCGCCACGGAAGCCTGTGACGAACCTTTTTTCAAGCCATCCTTCAGGGGAATAACTCGCTCTCCGGCCCCGTCTGCTTATGAGGGCCGCCTGAGCGGTTTCCGATTCAGACACGCACATATCGGGGGTGACCGTGAGAAAGCTGATTGGTTTTCAGATAGCCGTGCTGGCGATGGGGCTTGGCTGCGGTGGTGGAAGCACCGGTCCGGGCGGAGGTGGAGTGGTTCCACCACCGCCACCGCCGCCACCACCTCCATCCTCAACATGCCCGGCAGGATCCATTTGCATGCTGGCTTCCGCGTTCGATCCCACCACCATCACCGTTGCGCGGAATGGCTCCATCAACTTCGTGAACAACTCGGCGATTCTGCACAACGTGATCTTCGAAGGCGGTAACCCGCAGGGCGGTGATATTCCGAATCACGATTCAGGCACCAACGCCAGAACGTTCGGAACCGCCGGCACCTTCGGCTTTCGCTGCAGCATTCATGGAACCACGCAGGGTGGCATGCGGGGCTCGATCACCGTCCAGTAGAAGATTGGGGACTTCTCGATTAGCGCGAGTGTTCTAAGACAGCGCTTTCGCATCGACGCCGCGCTGCCCCTCACAGAAACGACTTCCCGTCGAGTCTCTTAGGCGGAGTGACGCCCAACGCGCGCAGTGCGCTGGGCATGACGTCAACCGTTCGTCGCGGACGCGTATTGGCCGGACGGCTCAGCAGTAGCGGCACCAACATGTGATCACGGTGAAGGGCACCGTGCGAAGACGCGTGCGGAATAGGCTCGTATCTCGCGCGGAAGTCCCAGTTCCGCGAAGCCGAAAGGATGATCTCTCCAGACCGCTGAGAATCCGAAAGATGTGATATCTGAACGAGCGAATCAGGGTAGTCGCTGGCGAGAGTCACGTCATATGACTCCATCTCATCCAGCCGGTCCTGAGTCCCGATACCGAGTGGATCACCGGTGAAGGGCTCGTACGATACCAATCCATGGCTCCACGTCATCCTCGCGTGCCCGCGGGCCCGTCCGTGCACCTCGCATGCGCCAGGTGCAACAGGAAGGATCATCAAATCGACCGACTCCCGAGCGAGGAGCCTATCTCGAATCGGCGCCCACCTGCCGCCGAGGTCCGCGAGCCACGGGCGGCTGCGCTTCGCGAGATTCAGATAGATGTGAGCCATCGCGTTTCCGCTAACCATCACCGCCACCTCGCCGCGCGTGGAGTACACGAACGGATGCGCGATGGTGCGATACCCCATGTCGCGTATCAGTCCGGCGAGGTCCTCGTGTGCGGCGACGGGTGAATGCCCGTGATCGCTGACGACCCAGATATGCATGGACTCCCACAGGTGCGCGCGCTCCGCGTCCTCGCGGATCCGTGCCACCGCCCAATCCACAATTTGCGTCGCCTTGTCGACCCAGGTGCTGGAGTGTCCTTCGGAGTGCGATGTCTTGTCGATCCCGCTGAGCGCGGCGAACGCGAAGTCCGGGCGCGCCGAGCGTATGCGGTCGGCCAGCTCGCGAGCAATGTCCCTGTCGATCGCGAGCCAGCCGTTGACATTGCCGCTGAAATGGGTGCGTGCGGTGCGGGCGATGAAGCCCAGTCCGCGTCCGAGGCGTGCGCTTGGCTCGAGGCCGCGGCCGATCACGTTCAGCGCGGCGATGCTTGACGGTACCATCTCGAATACCGTCGGTGCGTCCCGATCGAGGTCGCTGTCGACGTGCCGCATGTCGGGCCCGACATAGCTGCGCGAGTTGCCGGGCAACCGCGACGTCGTTCGCGCGCGGTCGTACCAGCGCAGCCCGGGGAGCCCGATGGGACCAGGGTAGCGTCCCATCAGAAAAGGCGCGTACGCGGGCCCGGTGACCGAGGGAAAAACCGACGTAAGTGTGTACATCCCGCCCTCGTCGCGGAGCCGGCTCAGTGCCGGCGCGATCCCTCTCTCCATCGCGCTGACGAGCGTGTCCGGCCGCGCGCCGTCGGCGACGATGATGACTACCGCCATGCATTCATCTGGCGAGTCTCACGCGTCGGAGGCCACATTCTACGTTGCGACGCCACGCTGGCGCGAGGAGCATCGAAGCCCGTTTCCGGATTGGAGTGGATGACAAGGAAGAAAAGTATCCCTGGCTCGGCCGCCACGACGGCCAGACGCGGAAAGCAGAAGCACGGGCGCACCCCGACCGGGAAAACAGCCGATCCCGCGACCCGCGAATCGGCAGAGATGGGCGCGCGGGCGGGAATGAGGGAGCGCACCGAAGAGGGCCACCGGATGGCCGGGCGAACGCCGCCATCCACCGATACCCCGCGGCGGCGCGCGGGAGACGCGCGCGAGATCGACGACTCGATCCGAAGCTATGCCGTACCTGTAACCGAAGACGAAAAGCTGCTTCAACAGCCGGCCCCCGGCTTCGACTTCACGCGTACCGACCCCTGGCGCGTGCTGAGAATCATGGGCGAGTTCATCGAAGGCTTCGACACTCTCTCGTCGATCGAGAAAGGGGTCACCATCTTCGGTTCAGCGCGCACCGCACCCGAAGATCCGCATTACAAGGCCGCGCAGGAAGTCGCGCGGCTGCTGGCCGACGCGGGGTTCGCGATCATTACCGGCGCCGGCCCGGGCATCATGGAGGCGGCGAACAAGGGTGCGCGCCTGGCGGGAGGCCGGTCGATCGGGTGCAACATCGAGCTCCCCTTCGAACAGGGCGCCAACCCGTACGTGGATACCCTCGTGAACTTCCGGTACTTCTTCGTCCGGAAGACAATGTTCATCAAGTACTCTGTGGCGTTCATCATTTTTCCGGGCGGGTTCGGGACGCTCGACGAACTGTTCGAGGCGATCACACTGATTCAGACCGGAAAGATCTATCAGTTCCCGGTGATTCTCTTCGGACGCCATTACTGGGCGGGCCTGCTTCGCTGGCTTCAGACGCGGGTGCTCGAAGAGCGGAAGATCTCCCGGGGCGACATCGACCTGATGGTGCTCACCGACGATCCGATGGAAGCGGCAGCGGCGGTGATCGCCGCCCACGAGGCGCAGGCGACGACAGCGGCGAAGCGGGTACACATGGAGGAGAAGATGTCCGATCCAGCGCACGGAGCCGGCCCGATTGCGGCGCCGAGGCGGAACATCTAGTTTGAGTCACCGAGCGCCCGATCCTCCTGGACGGGCGCTTGGGCTTTTCTCACCGTCTCCAGTCAGTGCCGCCCATGATAGAAAAACTTAAGGCCAAGCTCGGCGCGGAAGCCCAGAAGCTTCAGCACGAGCTGAACGTGATTGTCCCCGCGGAAATCCGCAAGGCAGTCGAGCATGGCGATCTTCGCGAGAACAGCGAGTACAAAGCCGCTCTCGAACGTCAGCAGTTCGTTCAGGCACGGCTGGGACAGTTGCGGCAGCGGTTGAGCAAGCTGTCCTCGATCGACGTGAGCCAGATTCCGGCGGACAAGGTCGGTCTGGGCTCTGAAGTGACGGTCGAGGACGAGAAGACGGGAGAGAAGGAGACGTACAACCTCGTCTTCGGTGATTCGGTCGAGTTCGAGGACGGGCATGTCAGCATGTCCTCGCCGATCGGGCTTTCGCTCGTCGGTCGGGGTGTGGGTGACACGACGGTTCTCAAACTTCCGGCGGCGGTACGCCGCCTCAGAATCGTCGAGCTAAAGACGATTCACGAGGCGTGAGAGGGGCCCTCTGGCGTGGTATCGGGGCGAACGGATGATCTATTAGGACCTTCATCTTCTTCTGCGCTGCCGGACATCGTCGATTCGTCCGTGGCTTCTTCGTTCCTGCGGAGCGCTCGATCCTCCCGCTTGGCATCCTTCTTCGCCTTTCGGTCGAGCTCTTTTCTTCTCTTCTCGTAATCGTAGTTGGGCTTCTTGGCCAAATGCGGAGGCTCCGCTCCTGAACATTGTATGGGTTTAAGCGTTGTGCGAATACAAAAGATAGCCGAAAACCAGAGGTCACAAAAAACTTACCGCAGAGAACGCAGAGGTTCGCAGGGATTTCAGGGGACAACAGAACGGCAAATGCTTTTTCTTGTAAAGAGCGCACTACGGAAGTTGGCAGCGCGATGGCTCAGCTCATCGAAGCGAAAGTAGTCGCACGAGAGCCGGCCGACAAAACCAAGAAAATGCCTTTCTCTCTGTTCCCTGCGATACCCTGCGTTCTCTGCGGTAATGCCTCTGACCTTTTCACGCTACAGCTCCATCGATGTCAGGGAGCGCATGCTCGTGCGTGGTGGCGGCGACGGGCGACCGGCCCAGCGACCGCATCACCTCATCAACCACCCCAGCCGCCATCGAGCGGTATGTCGTCAGCTTCCCGCCGGTGACCGTGATCATTCCCCTGGAATCGCGCACGATGTTGTGCTCGCGTGAAATGCTCGACGGATTTCTGCCGTACGGCGCCGCGGCGAGAGGCCTGATCCCCGCCCAGGACGCTATGACGTCGGCTTCGGTCAATTTTGCGTCCGGGAAGTACGCGTTCGCGGCTGCCAGCAGATAGCTTACCTCCGCCTCGCTTGCCCGTACGTCGTCGGGCGATTCGCCGGTAAAGATGTCGGTGGTCCCCACGATGGTCTGCCGGCCCGACGGAAGCACGAACATGACACGTCCGTCCACCGGGGACAGCATCGTCACCGCACCGCGGTTGCAGACTCGCTCACCCGACACTGAGATGTGCGACCCCTTCGTTCCTCTCGCCTGCCACGGGCCGGTAGCGCTCACCAGCAGCCGAGCCGATACGCGCGCTCTCAGCGCATCCGCCTGATCCGACACCAGTGCACCATCAACTTTTCCCGCACTCACCGTGGTCGACTCGGCCTTCGCGTAATTCACCGCTACCGCGCCGTGCTCGACCGCGCTGGTCACGTTCGCCCGCGTGAGCCCCACATCGTCCGTCGTGGCGTCGAAGTAAGCGGCGCCGCCGGTCAGTTCCTTCGAGCGGAGGCAGGGTTCCCTCTGTATTACCTCGTCGGGATCGAGCGAGCGATGCGGCCGCATCGTGCCGCCTCGAGCAAGCAGGTCGTAGATCGTCAACCCTGCGCGGAGCTTCCATCTCGGTAGCCGTGCGCTGCGATACACGGGCCACGTGAACTCCAGCGGTTTCACGAGATGTGGCGCGATCCGCAGCAGGGTCTCGCGCTCCCGCACCGACTCGCGCACCATGCCAATTCGCCCGTGCTCCAGATATCGAATGCCGCCGTGTATCAGGCGCGACGAGCGGCTCGACGTGCCGCTCGCCCAATCCGACTTCTCCACGATCGCGACGCTCAGGCCGCGCATCGCCGCATCACGAGCGATGCCCGCGCCGGTGATGCCGCCCCCGATCACGAGCACGTCAAAGACTCGGGATTCCAGCGCCGCAAAAGTGCGTTGCATTCTGGAAAGATACCCGCTCCCCGCCTAAGTTCCCGTAATGGCAACGTTCGGAAATGGCCGCCGGGTGGCCATTGTCGCAGGTGTCCGGACGCCGTTCACGAGAGCAGGTACGGCGTTCAAATCCATCTCCGCGATCGACCTCGGCAAGCTCTGCGTCGCGGAGCTCATTCAGCGCACCAACCTGAGCGGCAAGGAAGTCGAGGCGCTGGTCTTCGGAACCGTGGTTCCGTCGGTGATCGCTCCGAACATCGCCCGCGAGATCGCGCTCATGCCGCTGCTTCCGAAAGGAGTCCAGGCATTCAGCGTGAGCCGCGCATGCGCGTCGGCGAACCAGGCGATAACCGACGCGGCCGATCAGATCGCTCTCGGGCACATCGACGTCGCGATCGCGGGCGGATCGGAGTCGCTCTCCAACGTTCCCATACTGCACTCAGCGGGCATGGCCGAAGCGCTGGTGCTCGCCTCGAAGGCGAAAACTCTCACCGGCCGAGTGAAGGCGCTCGCGAGAGTTCGGCCGAAGGATCTCGTGCCGATAACACCCGCCATCGCCGAGCCGTCAACCGGTGAGACGATGGGCCAGTCAGCCGAAAAGATGGCGAAGCTCAATAACATCAGCCGCGAAGAGCAGGATCAGCTCGCGTTGCGGTCGCATCGCCTCGCCGCCGCTGGTACCGCGGACGGCCGTCTCACCGCCGAGATGATGCCGGTGTATGTGCCGCCGCGCTTCGACAGCGTCGTCACTTCGGATAACGGTATCCGCGCGGACACCAGCTTCGAGCGGCTCAGCGCGCTCAAGCCGGTGTTCGACCGCAGATACGGAAGCGTGACGGCGGGCAACGCGTCTCCGCTTACCGATGGCGGCGCCTGCGTGCTTCTCATGAGTGCGGAAAAGGCCGAATCTCTGGGTTACGAGCCCCTTGGCTTTATCCGCTCGTATGCGTATGCGGCGCTCGATCCGGGGGAGCAACTCCTCCAGGCACCTGTGCTGGCCGCTCCCGTTGCGCTCGCCCGCGCCGGTCTCGAGCTCGGGGACATTGACCTCGTCGAGATGCACGAGGCGTTCGCCGCCCAGCTTCTTTCCAATCTCCGCGGATTCGAGTCGAAGTTCTGGGCCGAGCGCGCGGGATTCCCGAAGCCGATCGGAGCGGTGGACCTGGCGCGCCTGAACGTCATGGGCGGATCAATCGCGATCGGGCACCCGTTCGGTGCAACCGGATCCCGCATCACGGTGACGCTGCTCAACGAGCTCGCGCGCCGTGGCGGCCAATTCGGCCTCATGACAGTGTGCGCCGCCGGCGGAATGGGATTCGCCATGGTCGTGGAGCGCGCTTGATGAGCAGTCCTTACGCGCTGACGACGGAGATTCTCAACGGCGTCGCTGTGATCACGCTGGATCTCCCGAACGATCCGGTGAACAAGTTCAATCGGGCAGTCAAGGAAGAGTTCGTCGCTTTGTTCGACCGGCTCGAGCGTGACCTGAACGTGCGCGCGGCAGTACTGCTGAGCGGGAAACAGGACAGCTGGATAGCGGGTGCCGACATCGAGGAGTTCCTCGAGCTCAAGTCGGCCGCGGAAGCCGAGCGCATGAGCCATGACGGACAGCTTCTGCTGGATTCCATCGAGGCGCTGCGTACGCCGCTCGTCTGCGCGATTCATGGCGTGTGCCTTGGCGGTGCGGTCGAGCTCGCGATCGCAACGCACTATCGTATCGCGACCGATCATCCGAAGACCGTGTTGGCGCTTCCCGAGGTACAGCTCGGACTCATCCCGGGAGCTGGGGGAACGCAACGGCTGCCGCGGCTGATCGGAATCCGCGCCGCGCTCGACATGATTCTCACTGGCAGGAATGTCAGGGCGAAGAAGGCGCTCCAGATCGGGCTTGTTGACGAGCTGGTGCATCCGTCGATACTTCGCTCGGTCGCGATCCAGCGCGCCCGGGAGATCGCGGACGGACAGCGAAAGCATCAGAAGCACAGCGGCGGCATTACCGGCCTGCTGCTCGACGAAAACCTCGCCGGGCGCAAGTTGGTACTGAGAAAGGCACGAGAAGAGACGCTAAAGAAAACGCGCGGGCATTTCCCCGCGCCGCTGGCAGCGATCGAGGCTATCGACGCGGGTTACTCTGGCGGTCCGAGCAAGGGCTATCGCGAAGAGTCGCGGCTGTTCGGCGAGATGTCCGCCACCGATGTCTCGAAACAACTCATCTTCCTCTTCTTCGCGACGACGGCGCTCAAAAAGGATCCCGGCGTTACGCTCGCCGAAGGGGAAGGGAGGATCGACGTGATCCCGGTCGACAAGCTTGGGATACTCGGCGCCGGCTTCATGGGGTCGGGCATCGCCGCGATTGCCGTGCAGCAGGGAACGCTGGTGAGAATGAAGGACGCCGATCACGGCCGGGTGGCGAAGGGAATGGCCGCCGTGCGCGATGTGTTGAAGGAGCGGCTCGAGAAGCGGCAGATCACGCGCCTGCAGTACACAGACATGATGACGCTGCTCGGTGGAACGGTGGACTATTCCGGTTTCAGGAACGCCGACCTCGTGATCGAGGCGGTGTTCGAGGACCTCGACGTGAAACACCAGGTGCTCAAGGAAGTCGAGGCAGCGACGGATCCCGATGCGATCTTCGCGTCCAACACGAGCACGATTCCGATTTCGAGGATAGCTGAGGCCGCTGCACGGCCCGAGCGGGTGGTTGGCATGCATTTCTTCTCGCCAGTGCACAAGATGCCGCTGCTCGAAGTCATCGCGACGTCGCGCACCGACCGGCGCGTCGTCGCCAGCGCCGTGGCCTACGGCAAGAAGCTCGGCAAAACCGTCATCGTCGTCGCCGACGGCCCGGGTTTCTACGTCAATAGAATCCTCACGCCGTACATCAATGAAGCGGGACGACTGCTCGACCAGGGAGCCGCGATAGATGCGGTCGACAACGCGCTGCTCGACTTCGGATTTCCGGTAGGTCCGATCACGCTCGTTGACGAGGTCGGGCTCGACGTGGGTTCGAAAGCCGGCCACATCATGCACGAGGCATTCGGCCAGCGTTTCGCTCCCCCTGTTTCGATGCAGGCTGTCGTCGCGTCGGGAAGGTACGGGCGGAAGGTGAAGAAGGGATTCTATCTGTACGACGAGGAAGGAAAGAAAGGAGCGGTCGACCAGAGTGTTTATGCCCTCCTGATGCCGGCCGGACGGGGGGTGTCTGTGGAGGGCGGATCAGGGCAGCAGCGGACGACGATTCCGGCGCTCGAGGTTCAGCAGCGCACGGTTCTTCCGATGCTGAACGAAGCAGCGCGCTGCCTGGCAGAGGGCGTCATCCGATCGCCCCGTGACGGCGACGTCGGAGCGGTTTTCGGGTTCGGTTTCCCCGCCTTCCGCGGCGGTCCCTTCCGTTACATGGACACGCTCGGAGCGAGCGAGATCGTGAAGCAGCTCGAAGAGCTCAACGATCGATTCCCGGGTCGCTTCGAGCCCGCCGAGCAGCTCCTTTACATGGCCCGCCGAAGCGAGCGCTTCTACTCGCAGGGTTGATGGCAAGACCGCCGTACCGAACCTTCGCTTTTTGTTTCGTCGCGGTTACCGGCTGCGCGGGGGGAATGATGGGCGGCGGTCAGCGGGGCCCGACCACCCGGGCGGAACGAAGCGGATATCTCGAGACTTCGCAATACGCCGACGTTGTCGCGTTTCTCGATTCACTCGGCGGACGGAGGGAGCTCGCATTCGGCTCGATCGGGAAGACCAGCGAAGGGCGGGACATACCCTATGTTGTCGCGTCACGTCCAGCGGTCTCGACTCCGGGGGAAGCGCGCAAGCTCGGGCGGCCGATCGTATACGTGCAGGGCAACATCCACGGCGGCGAAGTGGAGGGGAAGGAAGCGCTCCTCGCACTTCTCCGCGATCTCACGAACTCGAGGCGCGCGAACGTCCTGGACTCGATAGTGCTGATCGCCATCCCGATATACAACGCCGACGGAAACGAGCGGCTCGCTTCGCAGGAGACGAACCGCGGGTCGCAGAACGGCCCGGAGATGGTCGGTCAGCGCAGCAACGCGCAAGGTCTCGACCTGAATCGCGATTACATAAAGGCCGAGGCGCCTGAAACGCGGGCATCGCTCGCCATGTTCAACTTGTGGGACCCGCACGTGTTCGTGGACCTTCATACGACCAACGGCAGCTACCACGGCTACGCGCTCACTTTCGCGCCGCCGCTCAATCCCGCGGCGCGGCTCGGTGCCTTCACGCGGGATTCTCTGCTTCCAGTCTTGCGCGAGCGGATGAGGCGTCGGCACAATTTCGAGACGTTCGACTACGGCGACTTCGTGTCGGAGGACACACTGTCGCTCGGATGGATCACCTTCGATTCGCGCCCGCGATTCGGCACCAACTATTTCGGACTCCGCGGTCGCGTGGCGATACTGAGCGAGGCGTACTCGCACGATCCTTTCCAGCGACGCGTGGCCTCCACATATGCCTTCGTGCGGGAGATCCTCTCGTTATCGGCCGAGCGCGCGACGACGCTTATGAGCGCCCGGCCTGGCGGGGGCGACTCATCGTCGGAAGCGCCGGTGAGGCCGGTGGCGCTGAGATCAGATCTCATGCAGGCGCCGGATTCCGTAGAGGTGATCGCCGAGTCGGTGGAAAGGACAGGCGACTCGATTCGCACCGAGCCGGGAGTGCCGAAGGGGCAGCGCCGGAGCGGACGGTTTACGAGCGTCCGCATGCCCATCTTCGACCGGTTCGAGGCGACGCTCACGCGCCGCCCGCCAGCAGCGTACGCGATCTTCCCCCGTGATACGGTGGCGGTGAGAGTACTGAGGGAGCACGGCATCCACAGCGATGTCACCACCGCGCCCTGGGTCGACACGGTCGAGGCGTTTCGCGTCGACTCGGTTGTCGTTGCAGAGAGGCCATTCCAGGGGCACCGTGAAGTCCGACTCGTCGGATCGTGGAGCCGAACCGTGCGCACGATTCCGCGTGGCTCCTTCATCGTCAACATGGCGCAGCCACTGCTCGATCTCGGTGTTTACCTTCTCGAACCCGAGAGCGACGATGGACTCGCCACCTGGAATTTTTTCGATAGCTCGCTTCGCGCGGGACTGCCCTTTCCCGTTCTGAGGCTGTTGAGAGGGCCGCCTCGTGATTCTGTGGGAGTCGACCGAGACTGATGATCAGCAGCGCACTGCTCTACCTGTCCAATCAGCCGCAGGTTTTCAACTTCGTTCGCCACAATCGAATGGCGAAGAGCATGGCCAACCGCTTCGTTGCCGGAGAGACGCTCAAGACTGCACTGGCCGCGGTTCGCAGGTTGAATGCAAAGGGTGTCACAGCATCGCTCGACCTGCTCGGCGAGAGCGTGCACAACGAAGCCGAAGCTCGCGAATCGGCGCGCCAGTACATCGAGATGATCGACAGTATTCACCGCGACCGGCTCGATGCTAACGTCTCGGTGAAGCTTACCGCGATGGGCCTCGACATCTCGGAGGATCTCTGCGTCGCGAACATGCAGAGCATTCTCGAGCACGCCCACGATCACGGCACGTTCGTTCGCATCGACATGGAGAGCAGCGAGTACACGCAGAAAACGCTCGACCTTTTTTACGAGCGCCTCTTTCCCTCGTTCCGTGCTTGCGTGGGTATCGTACTCCAGAGCTACCTCTACCGGACGGCGACGGACGTCGAGCAGGCTAACCGTGAGTGCGCGCGCGTTCGCATCTGCAAGGGCGCGTACAAGGAGCCGGCATCGGTCGCGTGGCCCGAGAAGAAGGACGTTGACGAGGCGTACGTTCGAGCGATGCACGCGCTGATGTCGGACGGTCACTATCCCGGTATCGCGACGCACGACGAGGCCATCGTTGATGACGCAAAGCGTTTCGCGCGGGAGAACGACATTCCGGCGACCCAGTTCGAGTTCCAGATGCTTTACGGTGTTCGGCGTGATCTTCAGGAGCAACTCGTGCGCGAGGGCTACCGCATGCGCGTGTACGTGCCCTTCGGGACACAGTGGTATCCGTATCTAATGCGCAGGCTCGCCGAGCGGCCGGCAAACGTCGCCTTCCTCACCGGGAACGTGATCAGGGAAATGGTCGGCCGCCGTCGCCGCTAGAGATGGGCCAATTCCTTCCCGCGGATCACGCCAAGGGCGATGCCAACACAGTAGGAGGCTACGCTGCCGTTCACTCGCGCCCGCCGGCGTTCGAGGGAAGTGACGGCGCATCGTATAGCGTCGAGGTCATGACCGATGCGACGGGTGATGCTGCGAAGCCGTACGGTGGGTTCCTCCTTTTCGTGAAGTGGGCGGCCGGCGATCCGGTCGCGGCAGGACATGTCGAGACAGGATACCTGAAGTTCGGCGCAACCGAGGACAAGGCACGCGTGGCCGTCGGAGCGATGACTCTCAACGAAGCACGGGGCGAGCTCGATCGCGCCATCGCCGGGCGATCCGACCCGGGGCGTCCGTGGTGGGAAGTGATGCGCGACGAGAATACCTCTTGAGAGAGGAGTGGCGAGACACAGAAGGACTCGGCGCACGCAGAGACACAGACTCGATGGCGACGCTTGGCGTCGTAATGAGCGGTACTGGCGGGATCTGGCGCGTGCGCACGATTACCGGAGACACGCTCGAGGTATCGTTGCGCGGCCGGCTCAAAAAGGGCAACGCCGACGCACTCAAACTCACAGTTGGCGACGACGTCCGGCTCGACAGGGAGGCCCACGGAAAGAGCTGGGCCATCGCCGAGATATTTCCGCGACGATCGCAACTCGCGCGAAGGGTACCGGGAGGCGGGCACGGCGAGCGGATCGTCGCGGCAAACGTCGACCAGGTCATCGTGGTGTTCGCCACGGCAAAGCCGGAGCCCCACGTCAGGATGCTCGACCGCTTTCTCGTGATTGCGGAGGGAAACAACCTTGAGGCGCGGATCATCATCAACAAAATGGATCTCGCGGACGAAGCGGGGGCGCGCGACCGGTTTCGCGCGTACGAGCGCGCCGGTTATCCGGTGCATTACACCAGCGTCAAGAAGCGCCTTGGCCTCGATGAGCTCCATGATGCTCTGGCCGGCCGGACGTCCGTGCTGAGTGGACCATCGGGCGTCGGGAAGTCGTCGCTGCTCAACAACATGTATCCAGGTCTCAACCTTCGCGTCGGGGAGATCAGCGAGTCGGTGAACAAGGGACGCCACACGACGGTGGGTGCGGTTCTCCATCCGCTGCCGGATCGCGGGTACGTGGTGGATACGCCCGGTCTCCGCGAGGTCGGCATGTGGGGAATGCCTTCCGAGCACCTGGATGGGTGCTTCCCCGAGTTCAGGCCGAGTCTCGACCGATGCAGGTTTGGGGACTGCACCCACGTCTCGGAGCCCGACTGCGAGGTTCGCGCTGCCGTTGGGCGCGGCGACATCAGCTCCGAGAGGTATGACAGCTACGCGAAGTTGCGGGCCGAGCTCGAGGAGACCGAGAAGAAATGGGCGAATTCGAAGCCGGTGACACACAGTCCGAGGAAGCGTGGGCGATAGGCGGTCTGCGTCAGCGAAGGACGGAACATAGAACTACCCTGCTCCCGGCTGCCGGCCACAAAGGGCGCTGCGGGCTACCGGCCCGACCAGAACGACGGATGCTCGGCTCGTGGAGCCAGTCTCACACAAACATCTCAACGGCGTCCCTGATCCGTTCAATCCGCCCGATCGCGCATCTGGCGGTTCCCGTCTCGGCCCGCAGCCGGCAGCGCTTTACCGAGCCGGCCGCCGGCAGCCAGGTGGTTCTAAGTTCCTCAGTGCCGCAGTTCAGCATCCCTCGACCCGGCGCTATCTCATGACCGCCGCCAGGAATCGCTCGATCGCATACGTGCTGAGCTGCCCGCAGGGCCCATTGAAGAAGTAGTCGCATCCGTGGGTTGCCCAGGGCAGCTCGAGGTACAGATGCGGCCGACCCGCACTGGCGAGCCGGGCGGTCAGTCTCGCGCTCTGCCTGGCGAATACGAGCTCATCCTTCCTGCCATGGATCAGCAGCGTCGGAACGGTGGCCGGGCCCACAAAGTTGATCGGCGATGATGACGCGTACGCGGCGGGAGCCGTTTTCGGATTACCCTGCAGATAGTCCTCGAGGATGAGAGTGCTGTTGATGACCCTGGGGTTGGACGGATTCTCGTATCCGAAGACCTGATCGCTCGGAGGATACAGGCCGACCACGCCCCGAATCGCCGGATCGTTCTTCGTGTACGCCGACAGAAGGGCGAGCTGACCGCCTGCCGAGCGGCCGATGAGGGCTATTCGTGTTCGGTCCAAGCCGAACCGTGGCCCATTCGCCTTCAGATATTCGATTGCGGAGTTGACGTCGTCGGTGGCCGCGGGATGTGGATTGTGAGGCGCGAATCGGTAGCTGATCGCGGCCACGACGTAGCCGCGGGCCGCGAGGTAACTGTTGAGCGGCGCGAGATCACTTCGGTCGCCTCCGCGCCACGATCCGCCGTGTATCATCACGATGAGCGGAGTGGCCGCAACGGCACCGGCCTTCGCATACAGGTCGAGCTCCAGGGGCTTGCCGGCGCGCGACGTGTACTGCTCTGCCCTTGTCGTAACCACCGCGGGCGTTGGCGCACCGCGCAGCATCCCGCCGAGTGTAAACGGGCGCTCGAGCGCCGGTGCTCCGTCCAGCGAATGCGGCGTTGCGGCGCCAAATGCCGTTGTAAGCCGTGCCGGCAGATCGCGGGCGACACCATACGCACGGACAATCGGCGACACGGCGAGAACTACCGCGGCCAGGGCGAGCATCGCGGCCGCGCGGCCGATCAGGCTCCGGTGCCAGCCCGGCAGCAGCACCACAAGCGCGAGGAGCGCGAGCACGAATCCCAGCTCGGTGACCGCGATCGAGGCTTGCCACAGGTTGTAGGTCGGCGCACTGAAAACGGCGAGCAGTGAACCGAGGAAGACGACGACCGCAGTGAGCAGTCGAAGTGCCGCGATCACCCGACCGACCGAGAGCGCAGCGGGCTTACGCCACGCAGAGAACGCAGACTAAACAGTGCAAGTCCTCGAGCCCGGTGATCACGCTGCGCTCTCCCCCGCCAGCGTCAACTTCCACACGACGGGAATGTCCGGCGAGAGAGAATCCCGAACGGAGCAGTATTTCGTGACCGCGAGCTCGATCGCGCGCTCGGCGTGGACGCGCTCGATTCCGGTACCTGAGATCGTAAACTCGAGCGTAATGTGACTGAACCGGCGCGGAATGGTGTCGACACGCTCGCCGGTTACGTGAACGCGGAACGATTCCACCGGAGTGCGCCGTTTCGCGAGAATGTCCACCACGTCGACCGACACGCACGACGCGAGGGCGCCGAGCAGCCCTTCCGGCGGGCTCGGTCCAGCGGCGCCGTCTCCGTCGAACAGCGCGCCGGGACGTCCCTCGCGTCCTGCCTGAAATCTGCGGTCTCCCTGCCACTCGACTTCCAGGAGCGACGGTTGGCTCACTTCGGGCCGCCCTTCTCGATCGGAGCGCGCACCGCGTTGCCCCATTCCGTCCAGCTCCCGTCGTAGTTCCGGACTTTCTTGTAGCCAAGGAGGCGGGTGAGCACGAACCAGGTATGCGATGATCGCTCTCCGATCCGGCAATAGGCAACGACATCGTCGTCCTGCTTCAGTCCCTGCTCTTTTTCGTAGATGGCGCGCAACTCATCAGCCGACTTGAAGGTACCGTCCTGATTCGCGGCGCGCGCCCACGGGACGCTTCGCGCACCTCGGATGTGACCGCCACGGAGAGTTCCTTCCTGCGGGTAATCGGGCATGTGGGTTTTTGCGCCGCTGTACTCATCGGGCGAGCGGACGTCAACGAGCGGCAGCCCGGCGTCCGCATGCTCGCGCACCTGATGGAAGAACGCGCGGATCTTTTCGTCGTCCCGTTCCTTCGCCGTATAGCTCGTCTTTGGAAAATATGGAGCATCGGTCGTCATCGGCCGGCCTTCCTGTTCCCACTTGATGCGGCCGCCGTCGAGCAGCTTCGCGTTAGTGAAGCCGAACAACTGGAACACCCAATAGGCGTACGCCGCCCACCAGTTGTTCTTGTCTCCGTAGAAGATGACGGTGGTGCTGTCGTCTATCCCTTTCGCGCGGAGAAGCTTCTCAAACTTCTCGTGCGAGATGTAGTCGCGAAGCACGTCGTCGTTGAGATCCTCGTGCCAGTCTACTTTCTGCGCGCCGGGAATATGTCCCGTGTCGTAGAGGAGAACATCCTCGTCGCTCTCGAGAATCCTGATCTTCGGGTCCTCCATGTGCGCGGCGAGCCAATTGGTGCTGACCAGCGAATCGGGATGCGCGTATCCCTTCTGACCAATCGCGGGATCAGCCGCGGCGTTATGCATTGTGTTCGTCATTTCTCCCCTCGGGGCTTTGGGTATGAGAAGCAATCCCCGCTGTTGGCGACTGTCAACCGGACGCCGCGTTCAGCATCTTTCGGCATGGGGCAATACGCGCATCACGTTTTCGTCTGCACGAGCGGAAAAACCTGTCCGCTCGCCGGGTCGTTCGAGGTCCACTCCGTCCTGAAAAAGTGCGTCGCCGCGGCCGGCCTGCGCGGAGTCGTGCGCGTCAATCACGCCGGTTGCATGAATCAGTGCGGAAACGGACCGATGGTGGTCGTATATCCCGAGAACGTCTGGTATTCGCACGTGGACGAGGCGGGCGCGCGCCGGATCGTCAGCGAACACCTGGTTTCCGGGCGGACGGTTGACGACTACCGCTACATCGCGCCGCCCGGCGACAACAAAATCGAGCCGGCTGAACCCGATTCATGATGGCGATCGAAGGCATCGGGCGGCCTTTCATGGAGCCCTACTCGCGCCATGTGATCGTGTGCACGGGTGACTTCTGCTCCCCCGACCGAAAGGGCCGTGCCCTCTACGCTCAGCTGGCGTCTCTGCTCCAGCGAGAGGATCTGCTCTTCGGGCCCGACCGGGTAAAGCGTGGCGAGACACCCTGCCTTGGCGTATGCGCGGGCGGGCCCATCGTCGTGGTCTATCCGGATGGAGTGTGGTATGGGGGCGTAACCCCCGAGCTTCTCGATAGAATCGTCGTCGAGCATCTGAAAGAGGGCAGGGTAGTCGAAGAGGCGGTATTCCACGGGCTCGCGACATGACATTGGAGCTGGGCATCTACACGTTCGCTGAGCGGACGGCGGACACCAGCACCGGCGAGTTCGTGACGCCGGAACAGCGTATTCGCGACCTCCTCGAGGAGATCGAGCTGGCCGACGACGTGGGGCTCGACGTCTTCGGGGTCGGCGAGCATCACCGCCCCGACTATCTGGTTTCGGCGCCGGCAGTCGTCCTGGCCGCGGCTGCCGCGAGGACAAAGACGATCAGGCTTACGAGTGCCGTCACAGTTCTGAGCTCCGACGACCCCGTGCGCGTGTTCCAGGATTTCGCGACCCTCGATCTCATCTCCGGAGGGCGAGCCGAGATCATGGCCGGCCGAGGATCGTTCATTGAGTCGTATCCTCTGTTCGGCTACGATCTTGAAGACTATGACGAGCTGTTTTCCGAGAAACTCGAGATGCTGCTGCGCATCCGCGAGAGCGAGCGGGTGACATGGGCTGGAAAGCTCACGCAGCCGCTCGACAATCTCGGCGTCTATCCTCGCCCGGTACAGAATCCGTTGCCGGTGTGGATCGCAGTCGGTGGCACGCCGCAATCGGTCGTCCGTGCGGGGACACTCGGACTGCCGCTTGCCATCGCAATCATTGGCGGCGCTCCGGAGCGATTCGTTCCGTTCGTCGATCTCTATCGCGAGAGTGCGAGCCGCGCTGGGCACGACCCGGAAAAGCTCGGGATCAGCATCAACTCTCACGGACTCATCGCGGACACTTCGCAGGAAGCCGCGGATGCGGCATGGCCACCCTACGCCGACCAGATGGGCCGAATAGGCCGCGAGCGCGGCTGGCCCCCGCCAAAGAGAAGTCAGTTCGAGGCGGAGCGTTCGCCAGCCGGGTCGATGCTCGTGGGAAGCGCACAGGAAGTGACCGAGAAGATCCTTCGCGAATTCGAGCTGTTTCGCATGACGCGCTTTCTGATTCAGTTCACGGTTGGAACGTTGCCGCACGCGACGGTGATGCGCTCCATTGAGTTATTCGGGACCGAGGTCGCGCCGGCGGTGCGGAGGGAAGTGGCCGCGCGCTGACGATCAAGCGGTCGTGGCGTGTCGCCCGCCGGATGATGCAGCCTGGTCCCCGAATGAGCGTGGCGGGCGCGAGTGAGTCTCGCGCCCGCTTCCTTTAGATGACGGCCAGATATATCCTGCACCCAGTGCCCATTCCCTTCAATCCTCGTCGTCTGGCGCTCGGTGCCGCCAGGAAGTTCATCTTCGAGGGACGCGATCCGGAAACGATCCTCGAGCGCATTTCGGGCATCGACCGGGAAGGCAATATCCTGCCGACACGATTACCCACAACTGAGAAACTCATGTCCCGCTCTCGTGAACGTATTCTCCAGAACCTGGACGAGATGTACACCGAAGCTTTCGAGCGCGCGAAGGAGTCGGGCGATCAGTCGCAGATGGCATCGCTCGATTTCGCGTACCGGCGCGAGCAGTTGTACTTCGAGATTCTGCTCGACGTTCGCGATGCTCTGGAGCGACGCTGAGACAGCGCGCCGCCGGGCCGCTGCGCTTCCCTGATCGAGTCACGCGCCCGTGAGCCAGACCGTTCTCTTCATCGCGTTCAACCTCGGCGTGCTCGCCGTCCTTGCGATAGACCTCGGCATTTTTCACAAGAAGGCGCACGCCGTCACGGTGAAGGAAGCCGCGATCTGGAGTTCGGTCTGGATCACGCTGTCGCTAGGGTTCGCCGGCGTTGTCTGGTGGCAGATGGGCACTCAGCCGGCGCTCGAGTTCGTGACCGGCTATCTGATCGAGTACTCTCTCTCCATCGACAACATCTTCGTGATCGTGCTGATCTTCTCGTACTTCCGCATCCCCGAGAAGTATCAGCACAGGGTGCTGTTCTGGGGCATCATCGGGGCGCTCGTCATGCGCGGATCGATGATAGCCGCCGGGGCGTTTCTTATCGATCGCTTCCACTGGATCATCTACGTTTTCGGCGCCTTCCTTGTTTTCACGGGGATCCGGATGGCGATGCAGGACGAGAGCGACATCGAGCCCGAGGCGAACCCCATTCTCCGGCTCGTCCGGAAAATGCTTCCGGTCACGCACGACTACCGGGGACAGTATTTCTTCGTGCGGGAGTCTCCAGCGCGGGGCCAGCCCGCGACGTTGATGGCAACGCCGCTGTTCGTGGTTCTCGTCCTGGTCGAGACGACCGACCTGATATTCGCGGTCGATTCGATTCCGGCCATCTTCGCGATCACCCGCGATCCCTTCCTGGTCTATACGTCCAACGTCTGCGCGATTCTGGGTCTGAGGTCTCTGTACTTCCTGCTTGCCGGGGTCATTCACCGGTTTCACTACCTGAAGCTCGGGCTCGCAGTGGTACTCACTTTCGTCGGCGTGAAGATGCTCCTTGGCGGCGTCTATGAGATTCCGACGCTTGTTTCACTGCTGATCATCGCTGTGGTGCTTGCGGCGGCGGCGCTGGCATCAGTCGCATTCCCCAAGAAGCCGGAATAGAGTGGCGGCCCGCGGAGGAGGACTCTAGAAACATCTGGCCTCAAGCAGCGCCGAAACTTATGTTATCTGCCTTCCAACCCTCTAACCTCCCGCTCCAGGCAGCGAGAAGGAGAAAGCATGCGCGTCAGCTTGATACGACCGGCACGATTTGCGGCCGTCGCAGCACTACCGATCGTTTTTGCCGCAGCGGTGCCGGTTGCCGATGGAACCACTTACGAGTTCGTCATGAAATCCCAGAGCACACAGACCGGAAACAAGGAAACGGTCTCGATGCGCGGGCGCGGAACCTTTTCAGGCGATGACGCCCGCATCGAGATCATCGATGCAGCTTCGTCGGCGGGCGGGGCGGAAGCCTTCGGCGGCAAGGGCACCTACTTCATCCTGAAGGACGGCGGGAAGGAAATGCTGCTCGTCGATCCCAATCAGAAGTCGTACATGAAGTGGGACATGGCGAACATGTTCGCCGGCATCAGCAAGGTTGTGAACGCCGTCGGCGGGCTGGTCAAGATGAAGATGTCCGACGTCAAGATCGAGGCCCATGACATGGGCGCCGGCGAGACCATCCACGGATACCCGACAAAACACGTCCGCATGGTGCAGAACTACACGGTGACCGCAAGCGTTTTCGGACGTACCAGTAAGACTCGGAGCGAGTCGACTACCGACTACTATTTCGCGCCGGCCCTGAACAAACTCGCCAATCCGTTTGTCTCGAACAGTCAGGCGCTGGCGATGATGTCTCAGATGGACATGTTCAACAACCCGGACTACAAGAACCAGATGCTGGCGGCGAACGCCAAGCTCCACAAGGGCGTTCCGATCAAGACCGTAACCACGACCGTGAGCGTGGACGAAAAGGGCAAGAAGGAGACGATGGTGACGACGATGGAAATGCTGAATTTCAAGCCCGCCAGCGTACCAACCTCGACCTTCGCCATTCCCGGCGACTACAAGCTGATCGAGATGCCGAGCCTGAA
>JACCRF010000136.1 GCA_013813715.1 Gemmatimonadaceae bacterium
TGCATAACTGCGCATAGATTCTCTGTTCGCTATGGAAGTGTCGCTCCAAGCATGATTTACGCAGCGACATCTTTTCGGTGCCGGTAATATCCGGCGTCGGCTTGCGGGAATTGAGCGCTTCTCGCAGCATAAATCGACTGTAGAATTAGTAGTTAGGGCGCCTCCCGAGGGGTGACTGTGATTCATCCACGCCGACGGCCAAATCGATTTGCGATGCTCGCGATCGGGGCAGCCTGCGCTGCCATCGCCGTCGCGTGCGGAGCTCGCGCGAGCACTGGAGCATCCGGCGCATTCCCCGCGGCAGCAGCCCCCGTCGGTGCGGACTCCATCACGGGTGTAGAATGGGTGCGTGTCGCCATGTCCAGCGGCGGGATGCTCTCCGCCGCCGTGGCGCGGCCCGCCGGGGCGGGCCCGCATCCGGTGCTTGTCATCCTCCACGGTACACACGGCTTCGCCCGCGAGTACGTCGCGCTCGCGCGCGACCTGGCGCGGGAGGCCGGCGTGGTTGCAATCGCCGCGTGTTGGTTCGCTGGACGCAGAGGCGCCGGTGTGGAGCTCGTGACACCCATCGAGTGTCCCGAGGCGCCGCCCATGCCATCAACCGGGATGACTCCGGAGGCGCTCGCTGTCGTCGACGCCCTGATAGACGCCGCCCGGGCGCTGCCTGGTGTAAGAGCGGATCGTGTGGCGCTCCTGGGGCATTCGCGGGGCTCCGTGGCCGCAGTGCACTACGCACTTGAGCGTGGCAGCGACAGCCAAGGCGCAGGACGGGGGCTCCGCGCCGTTGTGCTCAACTCCGGAGCCTATCCACCCGAGCTCGTCGCTCGTGCCGCGGCCCTGAGCGTACCGGTGCTTCTGCTTCACGGTACAGCGGACGGCCCCCAAGAGGGTGGGTCGGAAATGACCACGGTCGCGCGGGCGCGCGCGTTCGAAGCGACGCTCGTCGCGGCGCGGAAGGTCGTGGAAGTCGAGTATTTCGAGGACGCGCGTCACTCCGCGCTCTTGTACAACGCCGACCAACGCGCACGTAGCGTACGGAGGGCGGCAGACTTCCTGCGGCGGCAGGGCATCGAGTAATGTGGCTGCTGCCCGGCAGAGCGCTGCAGCTGACAAGTCGGCGAGCCAGTTCCATGCTGTGATAATCCTCGCGATGCCCACGCTTTGTGCTTCATGCCGAGCGATTAACCCGCATGTCTAAGATCTCGACCGGCGGCCTAACCGTGCGCTGAACCTGACGAGCGAAACAAGGAAGCTCGCTTCGCTCGCATTTTGTTGGACTCGCTCGCAGGTTAGCTGAGGCGTTGATATGACTGGGCGTCTGTCAAGGGGCATTTAACGGTCGCGCGCAATAATCGGCATCGGTGAAACGAGTGCGATGCCGGGCGAACCCAGCGTGCAGCATGCTGCAACATCCTGCGACGAACGAAACGAATGACGTGGAACACCAGAGGCGCCCGCAGCGGTTGCGACGATGATCCTGCTGATATGCGCCGATTTCGGGATTCCTCCCGGCGGCATGAAATAGCTTCGTCCGGAGCCGGCTCATTCTAGGCACGGGGATTCGGCCGGCAGTGGAACCACTGCGACCTTACCGCATAACGCCGTCGAGCGTCCTCCAAATCGTGCCACGGGCTGCCCTCTGGGTCCTCCACATCAGTTCACTGCATCGTATTGTCTCACATTACGAGGTGGAGGTGGGGATGGGGTCGGTCTGCGGGAGTTCTCGCATCACGGCCCAGAGAAATCCGACGAGTTCTCGTGCGACCGCCACCGCCGCGATCTTCGGCTGTTTCCGATACGCGAGATGGGTATACAGTTTGTGTAACCGGTGCTGAGCTTTCCATGCGTGCGTGACCACCGCCGCCGGCTGGCCCTGCTGCCGCGCTTTGAGGTGTGTTCCCACCTGGGGCCGATGGCGATAGCTCCACGCCGCCTGCACAAGCACGTGCCGGCAGTGACTGTTGCCCGCCTTCGTGATCGACCCTTTGCGTTCGCGCGGGCCGGTCGAACTCTCGCGCGATACGAGACCTAGGTAGGCCATGAGTTGCGTCGGCCGCGCGAAGCGCCGCCAATCGACGATCTCGGTCGCCAACACCATCGCGCTATGAAGCTGGAAGCCACGGAAGCACTGCAGCCAGCTGACGGCGGGCGCGTACTCCGGTAGCGCGGCGAGCGTGGTGATCTCGCGATCGAGCTCGTCGCGGCGGCCGATCTTGTAGTCGAGGAGCGAGAGGTACTCGCGGAACACGAGCGCGTCCTCGCGGGCCAACGGAGTACTGACCGCCGCCAGCGTGCGGAGCCAGGCGAGATGCTTCAGACTCCAGTTCTGGCCGTCCCGATAGACGAAGCCCCGCCGCGCAAGGAACTTCAGGATGTAATGCCGCGACTTGAGGATCTCATGCTGAAAGGTCTCGCGGCATCGGACGACGTCGCGGACCCGTTCCTCCAGTTCCGAGGGGATGCGGACCGCGGTGAGCTCGCCGGCGCGGTGGAGGCGCGCGAGTTGCACGGCGTCGTGCTTGTCATGCTTCCGTTGCACGCCGGGCTTGATCGGAATGAGCGAGGGCGCGATGACGTCGCACACGTAGCCCCACTGCCGCATCTCCCGCTGGAGCACGTACCCGGCGCCACTCGCTTCGTAGCAGGCGCGGAGTTCGCCCTGTTCGGCGAGCCGATCGCAATAGCGGCGGAGTTTGCCGAGATCATTCGGCAGCTGATCGACGCGCGTGGGCGCGGGCGCGCCGTCAGGCAACACGGCGAGCGTGATCGAGTCCTTGTGCACATCCATTCCGAGGGTGATGATAGAGCGGGTGGTCGATGACATGGGTTGGTCCTCCACGAATGACTGCGACGGTTGCATGAGTCGCATGTGGCTCTGGCGACTCCGGTGAACACGAAGGAGCTAATCCACGTGAACGTCGGAGGGCCAGCCCAGTCATAATTTCTAGG
>JACCRF010000069.1 GCA_013813715.1 Gemmatimonadaceae bacterium
CTGTTGTCGTATCTTGGCCTGATGAAGGTTGCGGATACCACGCCAATTCGCCTTTTCGTACTCGGCGATGCGCGAATCGAGACGTCGCGTGGAACCATCGAACCGACTGCAGAGGTCTTGTTCGCTGCTGCGCTGTATTTGATCCTGGAGCGGAAGCAGCCGGTGAGTCGGCGGGCGTTGGAGGCGGTGCTATGGCCGGATGTGAGTGCGGCGACGCGGTCGCACCGGTTGCGGCAGACGTTGCTCAAGTTGAAGCGCGCCGGGGTGCCCGTTGAATCGATCGGCAAGGCCAAGCTCTCGCTTCATGGAACTGCGGTGTCGGCGGACTTCGAAGAGCTTCTCGCGACACCGCCAGCCGCAGACTCCTCTGGAACGCCGTGCATAGGAGTCTTACCGGACTACTACCCAAGGGTGTCGAGTGCGTATGACCAATGGCTTGACGGCAGCCGAGACGGCATCGAGGCTGCCATCACCCGGCTGATGCTCGGCCTCATCGCTCAGCAACGAATGTTGGCTCGCTGGACGCAAGTAGAATCAAATGCCACGCAGCTCCTGCGGGTTGCCCCCTTTAATGAACAGGCAACCTTAGCTCTCGCTGAGGCCCAGGCAATGTGTGGCGCACAGTTGGATGCGATCCGCCTCTTGGATAGTTACCTCGCCGAGAATGAAAGCGGGCCCGCCGACCTGAGGCTTGCAGCGACAATCATGCGTAAGCGAATAGCGGAACGCATGCCACCTCGTGCTCACCAGCTTCCAATTGAGACGCCCTTCATTGGACGCGGCGATCTGATGAAGCAGCTCGGCAGTCTGCTGAACGATGTGGTCGACAATCGCGGTCGCGTTTGCATGCTTTGGGGTGAGGCCGGCATCGGAAAGACTAGGCTGCTGGACGAGTTTGCGACGTTTGCTCACCTCCAAGGAATACCAACGCAACGCGTTGGATGCCGCGCAAGCGACCCACATCGACCGTTGTCAATCTTCCTAGACCTCGTACCGGCGCTCAGGTCGATGCGCGGCGCGATTGGTTGCTCGCCCGACACGATCAGCTATCTGGATCGCCTTACGAAGCATAAGCCGAATGCAATGGATAGCCTGTCGGATGATCCGCACGGAGAGCTGGTATATGCGAAGGTCAAGCAAGCCATGCTCGATCTGGTCGACGCAGTTCTATACGAGAATCCGCTAGTAGTCATCATCGAAGACGTCCAGTGGCTTGACTCGGCGTCCGCTTCGGTTCTCGAAGACATGATTCAATGGTCGGTCGACCGACCGGTATTCTTCGGCCTTTCACGTCGAGACACTCAACAGCTTCCCTTTGCTGACGAGTCCAGTCGGGCTCAATCGATTCATGTCGGACCTCTAGATAACTCAGAGTCGACGGACGTCGTCCTTTCAGTGATCCGACAGCACGGTGAGCGAATCGGCGAAGATTACTTGGCATGGTGCCTTAGAATTGCGGAAGGGAATCCATACTTCCTGCATGAGCTTGCCAATCATTGGATCGAAACAGGAGATGATCTTACTCCGCCACCGTCGCTCACCGCCGTCCTTAACCAACGTCTCAAACGGATAGCAGACGATGCGCTCCAGCTGCTCCAAGCTTCCGCAGTCTTGGAGGTGTATGCGACCTTAGAAAGGATCGAGCGTCTCCTCGGATTTGAACCGCACCGGCTTCTTCGTGGCTTGAACGAACTAGGCCGGGCTGGCATGATAACGATGCAGCGCTCAGAAGGGGACACTACACCGACGGATCGGGTCGCTACAAAGCACGAACTCCTTTCGAACGCCGCGCTTGCGCTTCTGACGCCGCCGGCGCTGGCTTTCGTGCATCGCCGCGCAGGTCTCGTCCTGGAGAGAGACATCGATCAGGAGCATACGACCGCAATCGTCTGGGATTGCGCAAAACACTGGCAACTGGCTGGCGATAGTGCGCGGGCTTATGAGCTCGCGACATCATGTGCCAACCAATTGATGCAGGTTGGGTTGCCCAGCGCAGCAGCAGAAGCCTTCGAACGCTCCCTTCCATTCTGTTCAACAAGAGAACAACGACTCAGGGTCCTCGAGAATCAGGCGAAGGCGTACTATCGGTCAAGCGCGTGGAACGACGTGACCCGCACCATCGGTACGGTTCGCGCCCTTCGAGAGCATCTTTCACCGGGTGCGCCTCGCCACGATGAATTTGAGTTAATGGAGTTTCGTGCAGAGTGGCAGTCGTTGAAGTTTGAGATCATCCGTCGCAGGGCGACGATTTGTCTTAACGCAACGGAGGCTACTGCCGCTCACCGTGTGGAGGCAGGAGTGATGGCGTTGATGCTCCTCGATGGGGAATGCGACCATGCCGGGATGCGGTGTGCCTACGAGATCGTCGAGTCACTCGCTGGGGAGTCGGGTGTCGCTAGGGCCGACTTGATTCAGGCAAGAATGGTGTTTCACACCGCGTGCGGCGATCTGTCGATAGGTGTGAGTGCAGCCCGCGAGCTCGTTGAGCATGAAAAGACAAAACACAATATTGGGGAACTCTTCCGCGCATTCTGTAACGCCTCAGCTACACTTCGAGGTGCAGGTCTCTTTGACGAAGCCGAAGCGCTTCTAATTGCGTCGTTACACCTAGCTGAACGACACGGAATCCAGCGGTCGACTCAACGCGCACTCCCCATGCTCGCAAACATGGCGCTCGAGCGAGCAAGGTACGACGAAGCGCGTAACTGGCTCGATATGCTCTTGAAGACCGCGCCTTCCGGGCAGGACCCGTCGCTTCGACAGGATATCGCAGTCATCAGGGTCAGACTCGCGCTTGCGGATGGAGACTACGAAAGCGCGACCCGATACTTGCCCAGTTCCATGGACGTGATTGCTGCTGACCCCGTCTACTATCGTCGGACGTACCATACGGCGCTTCACGTGGCCACTGCGCTCGGCGCTAAGCGAGAAGTAAAGCCTCGAGACGTCGAGACTCTTGTAGACGCGCACCTGCGAGCCCGAAACACAATGCGCCAGGGCTTTTCAGCGTACGTGCTTTACGTAGCCTTGTGCGTAACGGGCCAAGAAGCTCGCGGCCAGGCGCTGTTGGGTGAGTACGTACACGTACATCGGCGGGAACCTTGGCCGACCGAGCCTCGCCTAGTCAGCGACATTCTCAGGCTGGCGAACTTGCAGTATATCGATCGGTACGGTCGGATGGGCGAACCAAATCCGGAGAACTACGGAGCTATCGATCCGCCCCGATTACTTTTAGCGCGACGAACCTCTCGCTGACCGATCAGCCGCGTGGTGATCGCGCGATTGTCAGGCTAACCAGCTAGCAGAGGAGCAGGTACTGCCTTGCGTCGTCCCGCCCCAACGATTGAAGGCGTTAGCGGAACATCCTGATCGAACAGCAGGGGATAAACCGCGCTTACGAGCAACTTGTCACAGATGTGCGGATCGAACTGCCTGCCACGAAGTCGCACAAATTCGGCGCGGACTTGGCCCTCCGACAAAGCGGCTCGGTACGGTCGGTCAGTCGTCATCGCATCGATCGTGTCCGCAAACATTATGATCCGGCTAGCGACTGGAATGGCTTCAGCAACGAGGCCGTCGGGGTAGCCGGTGCCGTCCCAGTTTTCATGATGATGGCGGATCGGCGCGACCACATCCTTCAATTGAGAAACCGTTCGTACAAGCTCCTCGCTCTTGATCGGATGGGTTTGCATAATAGCATTCTCGTCGGCGGTCAGGCGCCCCGGCTTACTTAGAATTGGCGCAAAGATTTCGTGAATCTTGCCGACATCATGGAGAAGCGCTGCGACGGCGACGCGCTTTACCTGCTTCTCGCGGAGTCCAATCGCTTGAGCAATGAGGCGCGCGTTGCGCGACACTCTTCGCGAATGGCCAGACGTATATGGATCGCGAGCCTCGATCGCCATGACCATAAGCTGTAGCAGCTCTTGATTGGTCTGTTGTAGTTGCCAGTTGACCTTATAAAGTTCGCGTATTCCCAGCACCGGGATGACTAACAGGAATGCACCGAACGTACCAAAATTGACATAGCACCAAGCGAAGAAGTATACAAAGGGGAGCGTAAAAAGATCGTAAATGACCGTTACGCCCGCTCGTCCCCACCAAAGGTCAACGAACTTCTGCCCTTCGCTGATGGCAACAGCTCCTGCAACAGCCGCCGAATTAAGGATGGCGAACACCAGCAGGATCGCTACGAACGCTGGCAAATGAATGGGTGCGTCAGGCAGGGAAAGGGACCGCCCTCCTAACTGCGTGTATACCAAGACGCATAGCGCAACCCAAAGGGTAACCTGAGCCACATTAAAGAGGCCTTTGATCGCGACACGCCGATTCGCGAGTTGTATCACAATGGTAGCCGCGCCAACAGCTGCGACCGTCACCCAACTAGGCGCCACGACTACCGATGCCAGCGTCGGCAGAAACGCGATAGAACCCGATTCGCTACGGGCCGCTTTCTTGTAGGCCAACAATTCGCAGATCAGACCAAGTATGGCGAAAACTACCGCCGCACGAATGGTCGAAGCGGTAGCTGCCGGTTCGAGTTGGTAGACCCAAATCGCTGCGACTACCGCGAGAAAAGCAAGAGTGCCAACATAGACGCGGATGCGAGACATAAGAAAAAAAACCCCCACCTCAGCATTAGGTCCAGCTGCCCTGGTCAGCTAGGGACAGAATACCTTTGATTAGCGATGCAAGATATGCCATTTCGCGTCACCCCCCGTAACGTCTGTCGTAACTCAGCGCTCGCTGTGATACGCAATCGGTTGGCTCAGCTCATGTTGCCGTTCTTGCCCGCTCGACTCCGCTCATTCTGAGGGAGGGGGTTCTCGTTCTATTTTCCGGCTAAAGGGTAAGACTTCAGGAAGAAACAGCGACCGGCTCGCGCCGGTCAATTCGTATTTTCAGTTGTGCTCTATCCACCGGTTGGTGGCATCCAGTACCGCCAGGACACCAGCCGACTCCGCACTCTCGCGCATCTCCACACTTCCCGTCAGCACCTTGTTCTCCCGCCCCGACCGGACACTCACAGCAACGAACACAAACGTCCGCTCGAACGCGTCAAACACCTTCACGCCCTGAACGCCCAGCTGACCTTCCCTGTTCTCGGCATCGGCTATCGCCAGGAGCGTCGCCCTCGCCGTCAGCTCCACCCGCGACCGGTCACCCTCGATCCCGAGTGCTTCGCCGATAAATGATGAGTTCGCTTTCCGCAACGTTACGCGGCACGACAACCCCTTCGACCGCGACCCACGAACTTCTACATCCTCAAAATAAAGTCGCCGCGCAAACAAACCCGTGCGCGGCGCCTTGACATCCGATCGCCCTTCAGGAACAACCAATGACGGCGGCCGCACCGCTACCGGCTCCAGCAGCTTCGGCCTGGTCTCGGTCGTCGTCGCCACCGAGATCTTTCGGTGGTCTATCCGCATCGCCAGATGCGCGATCAGCGCACTCTCGATGTTCCGCACCATCTGCTTCGGCGTCAGCTCCGAAGTAGTCAGCACGTGAACCTGATCGATAGCACCGCTCTCACCCGCTATTATTCTCGCCGAGATCACGCCTGGAAGCGTGAGAATCAACTCCTCCGCACGCTTGATCGGCAGAACGCTGCCAGCTATCGGTGACGTCAAGAGAATTCCTGGGTGATGAGCGATACGTGTCTCCCGGCGAACATGGAACCAGATGCATCGATTGTCCAGCAACGTAGACAGCTCGCCTCAGGGATCACTCTATCGGCCCAGCCAGAACTACTCACGGAAGAAAAGTAAATCACTCCGCAGAACTTGATACGCCCATTTCCTCTCCCCGACAGGCCTGTTTCTTCCCACGGCACTGGGATCGGAGATCAGATGTGGTGAAGATCACAACATAGCGAGAAGGAAATTTCAGCGGACAGGGATGCCGTACTCGCGCAGCTTCCGGTACATCGTCCGCTCGCCTATCCCCAGCATCTCCGCTGCCTTTCTCCGGTTGCCCTTCGTTGCAGCCAACGCACCCGAAATCGCCAGCTTCTCGATCTCCGCCATCGTCATCCCCGGCGCAATCGTCACGGTCGCCAGGGGCGGCGACTGGTCCGGTGCCTCGATCGCCCCATAGCGCGGGGACACTGCCATATGATCCGGAAATTCCCGGCCGTTGCCAACGGTCACCCGCGAATCGCCCATACCCAAGTCATTGACCACAGCTGACGATTCGCGCGCGATCGCGGACGGCATCGCGCTGATGTCATGCACCCTCGACCGCAACTCCTCTATCTGAAGCTTCAGCTCCACCAGTGTCCGCACGATGAACTCCAGCTCCCGCCCATCCGCCGCAAACGCGCCTCGCAGCACCGGCCCCACGTGCACCGGCAGAAAACGCGATGTCCCCCCTTCCCTGATCTCTCTCGGAATATCGCCGGCGCCAACCTCCCGCCCCGGCGACAGCACGACCATGCTCTCGACCAGGTTCCGCAGCTCTCGCACATTGCCCGGCCACGCATATGCGACGAGGATCTGCATCGCCTCCGCCGAAATCCCGTGAAACGGACGGTCGTGCTGCGCCGAATACTCCCTGACAAACCGGCGGACGAGCAGCGGGATGTCGTCGGGCCGCTGGCGCAGCGGCGGCAGATACATGCTCAACACGTTGAGCCGATAGTAGAGATCAGACCGGAAATGTCCCTCCTCCACGCGCTGCCTCAACGGCTGATTGGTCGCCGCAACAACGCGTACATCCACTTTGATCGGCGTCGCTCCCCCGACGCGAGTCAACTCGCGCTCCTCAAGAACCCGCAACAGACGCACCTGCGTCGCCGGCGGAATCTCACTGATCTCGTCGAGGAAGATGGTGCCTCCATTCGCCAGCTCGAACCGCCCGAGCCGCCGCTCCGCCGCTCCCGTGAATGCACCCTTCTCATGACCGAACAGCTCGCTCTCCACCAATGTCTCGGCCAACGCTCCCACGTTCACCGCGATGAAATGTCGGTTGCGCCGGGGGCTCAGCCTATGGATTGCCCTCGCGACGAGCTCCTTGCCCGTGCCGCTCTCGCCCTCGACCAGCACGGTGCTCGACACCGGAGCGATCTGCTCGATCTTCACCAGCACTTCGCGAATCGCATTCGACTGCCCGATGAGACCCGTCACCTCCACCAGGCGCTGCCGGTCGAGCGCCCGCCGCACCAGCGAGAGCAGATCCTCTGGAGCGATCGGCTTCGCATACACATCCACGAAGCCGATCGAGCGCAACCGTTCGACGAGTTCGGGATCCTCGACGTCCGCCAGCCCGATTACCGCCCCGCCCTCCCAGAGCTGCTCCTTTACCAGCTGGATGCTTGACGGATCGGCAATTCCCCCGGTGAGAACGATCAGGTTCGGCTTCGCGCGCCGAATCTCGCCACGTATGTCGTCGAGCGGTGAAACAAGTACGGTCTCGAAACCCGCGGCCTCGAGCAGCGCGTTGAGTCGAACCGCCGGTTCCACGTCGGTCAACGTCACGAGAACCTTCACCGCTGATCTTCCTCCGCCGGCTCGCCATGCTGCGTCACGCGCCCGCTCAACACATCGCAAGCGTGCGCAACGATCGGATCGAGCGCAGCGAGAGCATCACGTACTCCGCTCGGTGAGCCAGGCAGATTAACGATGAGCGTCGCGCCGCGGACGCCCGACACTCCACGTGAGAGCGCAGCGCGCGGGAAGGTATCGATGCAGCTCACCCTCAACCGTTCCGATATTCCGGGGGCATCGCGCTCGATCACTGCCCGCGTTGCCTCGGGTGTCACGTCGCGCTCCGCCAGACCGGTGCCGCCGGTAGTCAGCAACAGCTCGGCGCCGAAAGTGTCGCAAAGCGCGATGAGCCTCGGCACGATTGCCGGGCTCTCATCCGCAACGGTCTCGCGAGCAACGAGCTCCTCTCCGCGGCGCGCACACCATTCGGCGATAGTATCGCCGGAGGTATCGCCGCGACGACCAGCTGCAGCCGAGTCGGAAATAGTGAGGATGGCAACGCGCATTCGTTAACGGTTAACGGGTCACGGGCAACGGGTATCAGGCAACGGGTATCGGGTATCAGGCAACGGGTATCGGGTACCGGGCAACGGGTACCGGGCAACGGGTACCGGGTACCGGTCAGCCAGCACTTACAGGTGCGTTCCATCCTCGTAGAACGGCATCTTCTCAACGACGGCCGGAATCCGCTTCCCCCGGATCTCTATTTCGAGCGCGGATCCCGGCGCAGTGAAAGCAATCGGCAAGTATGCCGTCCCGATCGGAACGTTGAGCGTCGGGCTCATGGTGCCACTCCTGATCTCTCCGCTCGCCTCGCCGCCGGCGAACACGGGATACCCCGGCCGCGGAAAGCAACGCTCCGTCGCCGTGAATCCGACAAGCTTTCGGGTAAGGCCGTGCCCTTTCTGCTGCACGAGTGCGTCACGGCCGACGAAGTCTGCCTTCTTCAGCTTCACGAGCCAGCCAAGGTTGGCCTCGAGTGGCGTGACCGTGTCGTCGATGTCATTGCCGTAAAGAGCCATCCCCATCTCGAGACGGAGACTGTCGCGACTTCCGAGGCCGGCGGGCACTACGTCGCCGCTCGCGGTCAGCGAATTCCATACTCCGACCGCATGCTCGTTCGGGAAGTAAAGCTCGAATCCGTCTTCGCCCGTATAGCCGGTGCGAGAGATGATTATTCCGGGGATTCCGGCAACCGTTCCGCGGGCAAAATGGTAATAGGCGATCGTCGCGAGATCAGTGTCGGTGTGCCGCTGAAGGATGCGCGCGGCGCTGGGGCCCTGGAGCGCGAGAAGTGCGGTCGCATCGCTCACGTCATCGATCGTGCAGTCGAACCGGCCGAGCGCCTGGGAGATGTGCGTGAGATCCTTGGCCGCGTTCGACGCGTTGACGACCATCATGATCTCGTCCGCCGAGCGGTACACGAGGCAGTCGTCCTCGATCGTCCCGCGGTCGTTGAGGATCGTCGAGTAGTGCGCCTGTCCGATCGCGAGCGCGGCAACGTCGTTCGTCGTCACGTGGCTGACGAAATCGACGGCGTCCGGCCCACGCACGATGAACTCGCCCATGTGGCTCACATCGAACAGACCACAGTTCTCGCGGACGGCGCGATGCTCGGCGGTTATGCCGGAGGGGTACTGAATCGGCATGACATAGCCCGCGAACGGCACCAGCCTGGCGCCAAGCGCGGCGTGCACGTCGGTTAGTGGCGTGCGCTTAAGTGTCTGGGTGGATTCGTCTTGCGCCATCGGGATGAGGCTCCGCAGCGAGAAGGGGCACGGTCCACGCCCTTCCGTCAATATGGCAGAGCTCGGCCGGTCAGTCCATTAGCTCCCCGCCCCCGATGTGACGCACCTCGCCAATATTCGGGGGCGCGCCGGTGACCATTCCTTTCAGGACTTCCCAGAGAATGACCGGCCTTGGCTTGTCGTTCTTCATGTACACGACAGAGTCGGCATCCACGAAAATGAGCGTGAGGCGGGGATCGCCGGGGCCGCCGTCCCGCTCTCCACCTTCGTCCCCAAACCACGCCTTCCAGTCGGGCTTGTACAGCTCGCGGATCTTCTTACGATCCCGGGAGACCCGCGCAACGCCGCTCACCGATACCCATTCCCGACTTTTCGGATTCAGGTACGAGCAGTTGACATGCGGGTCCATGAGCAGCTCGTCCAGCTTGTGCGTGTCGGCGTCGGTGACGAACCAGAGATCGGCTTCGTTTACGCGCTTCTGCGTCGCCATCGGACGGGAGACGAGGTGGCCGTCGTGGCGGCGGGTCGTGAACATGGCCGTGTCGATGCCATCGATGAGCTCGTCGAGCTCTTTCAGCTTCTTTTGTGAGGTAGTCATTCCCCTGCAACTTGCAGGAGCCATGCCGACAATGGAAATAGAACTACGCAACGCACTACAGTTCCACGCCCCCCATCATATTCGCCATAATCGCCTTCTGGATGTGGAGCCGGTTCTCCGCCTCATCCCACACCACGCTCTGCGGCCCGTCTATCACCTCGGCGCTCACCTCCTCGCCGCGGTGCGCGGGCAGGCAGTGAAGAAAGATCGCGTCCCGCTGCGCGCGCGACATCAGCGACTCATCCACGATGTAGCCGGTAAACGCCTTCTCGCGAACCGCCTGCTCCTCCTCCTGCCCCATCGACGCCCACACGTCGGTGTTCACGACGTCAGCTCCTTCCGCTGCTTCGGCCGGATCGCGCACGATCTTCACATCGGCCTCGCCCTGCGCCCGGCGGAGGATTTCCGCATCGGGGTCGTATCCTTCGGGGCACGCGAGCGTAAGCGAGAACCCGAGCCGGTACGCGGCGTTGATCCACGAGTTCGCCATGTTGTTGCCGTCGCCGATCCACGCGACCTTGCGCCCCTCGAGCGAACCGAAATGCTGGCGGATCGTGAGTAGATCGGCGAGAACCTGGCATGGGTGCAGCAGATCGGTGAGTCCGTTGATCACCGGCACCGTCGCGTATCGCGCGAGCTCCTCGACTTCCGAATGAGCGAACGTGCGGATCATGATTCCATCCACGTACCGCGACAACACCCGCGCCGTGTCGGCGACCGGCTCACCGCGGCCGAGCTGGACATCCCGCGGCGACAGGAAGAGCGCGTGTCCGCCGAGTTGCCACATTCCAACCTCGAACGAAACGCGGGTGCGGGTGGACGATTTCATGAAGATCATCGCCAGCGATTTTCCGGCGAGCGGCTTGTCGGTATACGGACCGTTCCGCATGTCCTCGGCGAGCTTGAAAAGTGAAAGCAGCTCGTCGCGTGTGTAGTCGGGGATTGCGAGGAAATCGCGGTGAGTGCCTGTCAAAGAATGTACCGCCTCAAATCCTCGTCTTCGACGATCTCGCTCAAGCGCTCGGTGACCATTGCACGGTCAACGCGTATCGTGCCGATGCTCTTGTCCGGCAGATCGTACAGGACTTCCTCGAGGAGCGTCGTCATTACCGTGTGCAGCCGCCGCGCGCCGATGTTCTCCATCCGATCATTCACCTGGGCGGCGATCCGCGCGACTTCGGCGATTCCGTCCTCCGTGAACTCGAGCTTCGCGCCCTCGGCTTCGACGAGGGCCGAGTACTGGCGGGTGAGTGCGTTTTCGGGCTCGGTCATGATGCGGACGAAATCGGCTTCGGTGAGCGGCTTGAGCTCGACTCGAATGGGAAAGCGTCCCTGTAGCTCGGGGATCAGATCGCTGGGCTTCGCCACATGGAACGCGCCGGCGGCGACGAAGAGGACGTGGTCAGTTTTCACCATCCCGTACTTGGTCTGGACGTTCGATCCTTCGACGATCGGGAGCAGATCGCGCTGAACGCCTTCGCGTGACACGTCGGGGCCGCCGCCGTGCCCGCGTTCGCCCGCGATCTTGTCAATCTCGTCGAGGAAGATGATGCCCATGGTTTCGACGCGCTCGAGCGCATCGGCGGTGACATCTTCGTTGTCGATCAGCTTGTCAAGCTCCTGCTCCAGAAGGATCCGCCGCGCCTCCGACACTTTCACCGTGCGCTTCTTTTTCCGCTTGGGGAGCATCTCCTGAAGCATGTCCGAGAAGTTCTCCATCCCCTCGGGCGCGCCCTGCGGCACCATCATGTCAAACATCATCGGCGAGCTCTGGGTCACCTCGATCTCGACTTCCCGCGCCTCGAGCTGCCCGTCGAGCAGAAGCTGCCTGAGCTTGTCGCGCGTGCGGCGATAGCGCTCCTGTTCGACGTCCATTTCCGGTGATACGCTGCCGCTCGAAGAGACGAGAAAGATCGGGGCATCGCCCGGGCTCGCGGGCTCGGGATTCGACGCCGACTTCTTGTCCGCGGGGATCGGGAGCAGAAGGTCGAGCAGTCTGTCGTCAACCTTGTCGTGCGCAAGGTCTTCGACTTCCGATTCGCGCTCCGAACGCACCATGTTCATCGCGCTCTCGACGAGATCGCGGACCATGGACTCGACGTCGCGCCCGACGTAGCCGACCTCGGTGAATTTCGACGCCTCGATCTTGATGAACGGCGCGCCCGCGAGCTTCGCGAGGCGCCGCGCGATCTCGGTCTTGCCGACACCAGTGGGCCCGACAAGGATGATGTTGTTGGGAGAGATCTCGTCCCGGATTGCGTCGGGGGTACGCTGCCGGCGCCACCGGTTGCGCAATGCAATGGCGACGGATTTCTTCGCGTCAGCCTGTCCGACGATATACCTGTCGAGCTCGGCGACGATGCTCCTGGGCGTGAGATCGGCCAGCCGGGCCAGGACGTTCTGGGTTCGTGGTGACGTCACGCGATTGGCTCGAGAACCGTGATATTGGCATTCGTGTAGACGCAGATATCGGCGGCGATCGCGAGGCCGCGTTGAACGACCTCGCGCGGAGACAGGTCGGTGTTCGCGACCAGCGCGCGCGCAGCGGCCAGCGCGTAGCTGCCGCCTGACCCAATCGCAAGGATTCCATCATCAGGCTCAATGATGTCGCCAGTTCCGGAAATAATGAAGCCGCGCTCGTTGTCGGTCACAGCGAGAAGTGCCTCAAGGCGGCGGAGGATGCGGTCGCTCCGCCAGTCCTTGGCCAGTTCCACCGCCGCCCGGGACAGATTTCCGGGGTGTCGCTCCAGCTTCTCCTCGAACTTCTCGAAAAGAGTGAACGCGTCGGCGGCGGCGCCCGCGAACCCGGCCAGCAACTTGCCCCCACGGAGGGCGCGGACTTTCTGCGCGTTCGACTTCATGATTGTTTCGCCGACGGTGACCTGACCGTCACCACCAAGGGCAACATGGCCGTCGCGGCGGACGGCGAGAATTGTTGTCGACCGAACGCGCGGACGAGGAAGGCGAAGGTTCATGGGTTCTAAATTAACAGGGGCGGGGCGATGAGGCTGGAGCACATCCCGATCATACTCGGTGTACTCGTGTGCCTGATCGCGGC
>JACCRF010000181.1 GCA_013813715.1 Gemmatimonadaceae bacterium
CGCGAGGGGCGGCTGGTGGCGGCATTGTCAGGGGTAAGGATACCAAGAGCGACATCTTTGTATCTTTCTACGTTGACATTCCTTATCGCGGCGGGAACGCTGGTGGCGGAACCGCTACCGTGATCGATCGGTGCCCATTCGCACCAACAGAGCGTACCGCCGCCCACACGTCATCGAGCTGATCGCTGAGCAGGTACGAGGTGACATTCCCGACCGATGTCACAGTCTCGTACGTCGGAGACGTGGTTCTGCGCACCAGTATTTCGTAGCCGGTTGCTCCGGGCGCCGCTTTCCACGTCATCATCCACTTCTGTCCGCCGGATGCCTGATCCCTCCGCGCGACGACGCTGTCCGGCGGCGGTGGCGCACTAGCCATCGCGCCAACTGTCGCAGCGTTGAGGCGAGCCACTTTGGCGACGTACTCGAAGTTCACGTCGGCGAGGCGATCGGTTGGCAGATGCTGCCGCTTGTAGTTCTCCAGACGCTCCGTGAACCTGAGCCCCGGATCGCGGAGCGTGACGAAGGGCGAATGGTCGCCACCCCGTCCGACGCGGTCAAGGCGAAACACCGGAAAGACGGTGAATCCGGGCGTGTAGGTGATTCCCATCGCCCATGCGTAACGAGCGAGCTCCCGGCTCGGTCCGTTGTCAGGGTCGGCCCCGAAGATCCGCACGCTCATCGAGTCCACCCGGCCGTCGTCCGCGACCACGTTGCCGATGATGTCGTCGGTCATCGCCGCGGTGATTCTGAAAGGCGCCGCGTGAAGGCGGGCGGCGAGGTGCGTCGAGCCGAGCAGGCCGAGCTCCTCTCCGGAGTAGAGGGCGAAGAGCACGGACGATTCGAGGCCGCGCGGAAAGCGGAGCGAAAAGACGCGAGCGAGCTCGACGACGGCCGCGGTGCCGGAACCGTCGTCATCCGCTCCGGGCGCGTCCGACGTGAAATCAAAGCGATCTACGCTGCAGATGCAGGAGTCATAATGGCCGCCGATGACGGTCACCCGGCTCGTGTCCCGTCCCGGAAGCCATGCGAGCACGTTGACGACATTCACCATCGGCCGTTGTGGATGCCGGGTCACCTCGATCATCGCCGGGTCGTACTCGACCCGAAGGCATCCCCCGCACTCACGGCTGTAGCCTGCGAGGCGAGCGTGCAGGAACCTCCTCGCCGCTCCGATGCCGCGTGTGGCGCTCAGTGTATCGCTCATGGTGTGACGCGTGCCGAACGAAACGAGGATGGAGTCGGTGTCGCGGATACGGCCGGCCGAAATTTCGCGCAGAACGGCGGTGATGGCCGGATCTCGCTGCATACCGATCGATGCGCCCGTCAGGCTCGCGACCGACCGGCTGGGCTCGCCCTCCAAGGCCGTCCGAACTCCCGACGTGGTTTGGCACCCGGCGACCAGCGTGTTGATCGAGATTATCAGGACAGTGAACGATCGCGACAGTTGCATCGTTGCTACCGGTTCGAGGGCCTGCATTCGCAATATCCCCCCTGTCTTGCGGCGAAGTAAGGGTGCCGAGCATCAGGCATCCGGAATAAGAGTCGGTGGAAAGCGATTGGGCGGAATCCATCCTGTCCTTGATCCGTTCAATCCGCCAAATCGTTCTCAATGATCACACTCGTTGTGCCGTCGGGCGCTGTACGGGGTAAAGGCTGTATATTCTCGTCGCTCAGCAGCAATCATGGCGAGACTGACCAGGCATCCCACTCTTCCCGAATGACCGCTTCACCGGCGCCGAGCGCCATCTCACTTACGTGGCAATGCACGCCGTTTGATCGGCTTGCCCCGCACGAGCTGTACGCCGCGATGGAGCTGCGTCAGCGTGTGTTTGTCTTCGAACAGAACTGTCCTTACATGGATGCGGACGGCGCGGACGAGGACGCGCAACACCTCTTCGGCTGGCGAGGCACTGACGGACAGCGCCAACTGGTTGCTTACGCGCGACTGTTTCCACCCGGGACCAAGTACGCCGAAGCGTCCATCGGACGCGTGGTGACTCACCCGGAGGCGCGTGGCTCCGGTGCCGGACGAGAGCTGATGGCCGAAGCGATCCGCGTCATCGAGGAAGCCGGCTGGGGAGCGTACGTGAAGATCGCAGCCCAGATGTACCTCGAGAAGTTCTACGGGCAGTTCGGATTTCGCCGCGTTTCGGAGCCCTACACCGAGGACAACATCTGGCATGTCGACATGCTCCGCGTAGAGACCACCGGGGCAGAGAGCGTCTCGCGGCTAGGAGGCGCGGAGAAATAACGGAACTTGCTCGCGTGCTGGACCTGAAAGACCGATTCGCCGGCGGGGAGAGTTTCTCCGCATTGCTGTCGCGACCGAAAGGCAACGACGATCTCTGGAACGCCGTCTACAAGCGGGCGGAACTCGATCGCGACGCCCTCGACAGGCTGACGAGGGTTACCGGCGAGTGGCATCTGCTCGTACTGAACGAGCCGTGGTGCGGGGATTCGCTGAACATTCTGCCAGTGATTGCGCGGCTGGAGGAAGCCAGTTCGAACATCGACATGCGGATGATCGGCCGCGACACTAATCCCGACCTGATGAGTGCCCACCTGACTGGAACCTCGCGTTCGATCCCAATCGTGCTGGTGCTCGACGATTCGTTTGCCGAGCGTGGATGGTGGGGTCCTCGCCCGGCGGCGCTCCAGCGGTGGGTGCTCGAGGAGGGTCTCGCGCTCCCCAAGCCGGATCGGTATCGTCATATCCGCGGCTGGTACGCGCGCGACCGGGGGAAAGCAGTGGTTTCTGAGATCCTCGGGATCATCGAAAAGTCGGAGGGCATGAATGCGCCAGCGACTCACTGAGCTTCTCGAGTACATGGATGCTGCGCGCGAGCGGCTTCTCGCCACGGTAGCGCCCGCGAATGCCACCATCGCCGGAATTCAGCCTCGCGACGGGCAGTGGTCCGTTTTGCAGAATCTTGCGCACCTCGCGATTGTCGAGCAGGGGGTGGCGCGAGTCGTGGCGAGGTCGGTGGAGTGGGCAAAAACGCACGGCATCGGACCGGAGGAATCCGACACCTCGATCCTTTCTACGCTCGATGCGTACTCGATGGAGGCTGCGACGCGGAAGATGGTCGCACCGGCGATCGTCACCCCATCGGGCGAGGCGACGCTTGATGAGCTGCTGGCATCGCTCGCCAGTTCGCGCACGGCGCTCCGCGCTGCATATGAAGCGGGCGATGGTCTCGATTTGTGCGCCGTGAAGCGCCAGCACCTTTCCCTTGGAGAGCTGAACCTCTACCAGTGGGGCCTGTTCGTCGCCCAGCACGAGCTGCGCCACCGGAAGCAGATCGAGCGAACGATGAAGGATGTGACGGAGCGATGCGTGGAGTGTGCGCCCATCGTGTAGTCAATGGAGGCAATGATGAAATGGGTTCTTGCGACGTTAGGCGTGCTGGCGCTCCTGGTTGCCGGTGTGGTGATCGTCGGGTATGCGCTGCCGCAGAGCCACATCGCATCCCGAAGCACGCGGCTCTCGAAGCCGCCAGAGGAGGTGTGGCAGCTCCTCACTGACGTCGCGTCGTATCCATCGTGGCGAACGGAAGTCGACTCGGTCGAACAGCTTTCGTCGCACGGCGACACCATGATGTGGCGCGAGGTCACCCGGAATGACAATCTCACCTTCGAGGCAGTCACTTCGGACGCCCCGTTTCATTTCGTCGCCCGCATCTCCGACAAGGGGCTGCCGTTCGGCGGAAGCTGGGACTACCGCATAACACCCGACGGCGACGGCAGTCGGCTAACGATCACTGAGAACGGCGAGGTCTACAATCCGGTCTTTCGGTTCGTTTC
>JACCRF010000046.1 GCA_013813715.1 Gemmatimonadaceae bacterium
CCACCGTCACCACCGTCGGGCCGGGCGGAACGACGCAGACTCTGACGATCCCGAAGACCAGCGCTGAAGTGGAGGCGCTACTGGTGCAAAGGCAGGAGCTCGCCGAACAGCTCAACAGCGTGAGCGCGCGCCGTCGCGAGCTTTCGGAGGAGATTCGCATAGCCCCCGAGGGCGCCAGTCGAACCGGGCTCGAGGAGAGGATCCGTCTGCTGGATCAGCGCATTCTTCAGATCGAAACCGACATCGCTGCAACGGGAAGCCAGCTCGCCTCGGCGCCGGCCGAATTGGTCTCTTCCGCGCAGGTTGAGAATCCTCCAAGCGGCGACAATTTCGAAGCCGGCTGGTTCGCCGGTGCGTTCTCAGTCCTGGCCTTCTTCGCCGTGGTGTACGCCTACCGGCGCTTCCGCCGGCGACGCCGGGGCCCGAAGGTTCCAGCCCAGTTACCGACGGAGCCAGGCCGACTCGAGCGCCTGGAACAGGGAATGGAGTCGATAGCGATCGAGATCGAGCGCATCTCGGAGGGCCAGCGGTTCGTCACCAGACTGTTATCCGAGTCGCAGACGCCGCTCGGGGTTTCCCATCGGGTGCCTCAGTCTGGGGCGCTCGAGAGCGAGGGCCCGGCGAAGCGCTAGGTTGTAGTAAAGCTAAGAATGTCAAGGGTTTACCTGAATGCCGGAATGTGGTAAACTTATGAATATGACATTCGCCAACTACGCTGGAAACGCTCTCCTCGGAGCGACGGCTGCTGTTTTCGCATGGGTAACTCTCTACCCCCAGCACGCCCGAAACGGGCCGGTGCTGGAGGCCGCGTTGGCCCTGGTTACCGAGAAGCCCTCAATCGCGGCGGGCGGCACAGTCGAGGCACCTGCCACTGGCGCCGCGTCCGAGGCGGGGACCGCGCTCGATGCGCTCACGAATGCGGTGCGGCCTCTCAGCCATCCTCGTGCTCTCGCGGACGCCTTTAACGGATATTTCGCATACAAGGCGGCGCATCCGACCGACGTGAAGAAGCCGTACCTGTACTTCGTCGACTATGGCCTGCCGAGCACGAAACCGCGCGGTTACGTGTTCGATATGGAAGCGCTCACCGTCGTCGAGGGTCCCTTCACCGTCGCGCACGGACGTGGATCATCGACCGACAAGTACGGTGTGCCCACCCGCTTCTCGAACCGTCCTGGAAGCTATGCCACGTCCCTCGGCCTCTACCTCGCGCAGGAGACGTACGGGTTCAGCGGCAAGGCGGGTGGCAGATCGTACGGATCGATCGGGCTCAAGCTCGCGGGTTTGTCCGGCGACAATAACGACAACGCGCGCATGCGCCGCGTGGTCGCTCATGGCGCTCCGTACGTGACTGCGACGAGGGCTGGACACAGCGAAGGATGTCCGGCGATGGAGCCCGCGCGCGCGAAGCGGCTGCTTCCGAAGCTCGCGAACGGTGGGCTTGTGTTTCTCTTCGCGCCGCCGGATTATCAAGGATGAGCTGCTCCATTTTTTACTGGCAGAGTCATTGCTCGCAACTTCCCGGCGTCAATTCCCCGCCTGGTGGCGCTTTGACCTCACATCGCCTTCAGTATCGCCTCGTACCTCGGCGTTCCGCGAAGCGGCGTCAGATCAGGGTCGGTCTCGATCCACTCTCGTTGTCCGAATCCCCGGTCGACGGCGCGCTCCAGCACTTCGATCGCGCGCTCATTCTCGTTCAGCGACGCATAGACGCAGGCGACGTTGTATAGTAGCGCCGAATCGTCAGGGTCCACTGCGAGCGCGCGGTTCGCCATGTCCAGCGAACGCTCGCGCTCGCCGAGTCGGGCGAGCGCGACACCGCCAAGGATCATCGCTCGCGTGTCGTCGGGATTCAGCTCCATGCGCTCGCCGAGGATCTGCACGCCGCGGCGATACCAGCTCTCTGCATTCTCCTTGTCACCGAGCGAGTCGTATGCCTGGGCGAGCAGCACCGGAGCCTGATAGTCTTCGGGTCGCAGCGTGGCGGCGCGCTCGAAGAGCCTGATCGAATCCGCAGCGCGGCCTTCGGCGAAGCGCGCCCGTGCGTAGAAATAGGGAGCCTCGTAGAGTTTGGGGTCGAGACGCATTGCCGTCTCGAATTCCTGCGCCGCTTCTTCCCACCGCTTGCTCAGTGAAACGGCCAGTCCCCGGGCAGCGTGCGATTCAGCCAGGTCCGGATCCAGCTCGAGCGCCTTGAGACTTGCGGCATCAGCCTGCTTGAGGTTGAACTCCCGGGCGTCGAAATACATGTAGAGGATGGAGCAGGAGTCGGCGACGCCGGCGTGCGCAATCGCGTAATCAGAATCGATCTGAATCGCGCGATTGAACATCTGCTTTGCGAACTCGAGACTTTTCCGGCTGAGCTGGTGGAAGTACTGGCGCCCGCGCAGGTAGAAGTCGTATGCCTGCACGTTGGTGACCCGGCCTTTTCCGATTGCCTTTTTCTCTCCTTCGGTCAGGATCACGCGCAGCGCCTTGACGATCGCCTGCGAGATATCGTCCTGGATCGCGAACACGTCCTCCATCTCCCGGTCGTATCGCTCTGTCCAGAGCTGATAGCCGTCGGCGACGTTCACGAGCTGAGTGGTGATCCGCAGGCGGTTTCCGATCCTGCGCACGGTCCCGTCGAGCACCGTCGATACGTGCAGCTTTCGCCCGACTTCCGCGATGTCCTCGTTCTTTCCCTTGAGCGCGAACGACACCATCCTCGACGCGACCCGCAGCGACTGGATCCTCGACAGCGCATTGATGATCTCCTCGGCCATCCCGTCCGCGAAATACTCGTTGTCGGGATCGTTGCTCATGTTCACGAATGGAAGCACGGCCACGGACTTCGCCGCCGATACGGCATGCTGAGGAACGGTCGCGGTATCCGTCGGAGTCGAGACGTTGCCGGAGATGAGCGCCTGTCCGAACATCGCCGCACTCCTGTACCGGCCGGCCAAGTCGGTCGATAGCGCCTTGGTGATGACGCGCTCGAGGTTCTCGGGGATGTTCGGGCGAATTGTCCGGACCGGCTTCGGCGGCTCGGTGAACCGCTTCGACATCACCGCCTGCGGCGTCGGCCCGCTGAACGGCCGCTCGCCGGTGAGCATCTCGTACAGCATGCATGCCAGCGAGTACTGATCACTTCGGCCGTCGAGATCGTTCGCCCCCGCGGCCTGCTCCGGGCTCACGTACGCAGGAGTGCCGATCATCATTCCCGTCAGCGTGAGGGTGTCGCTATCCGCCGCGCTCAGCGCCTTGGCGATGCCGAAATCCATCACCATCGCTTCTCCCTCGTAGAGCATCACGTTCTCGGGCTTTATGTCACGATGGATGATTCCCTGCCGGTGGGCATAGTCGAGTGCGGATGCGATCGCGTTCGTGTGGTGCACCGCCTCGTCCACCGGGAGCTGTTTCTGCCTGTCCAGCCGCTCGCGGAGGGACTCTCCTTCAACGTAAGGCATCACGTAGTAGAGAAAGCCGTCGGCCGCTCCCGAGTCGAACAACGGCAGGATGTGCGGATGATTGAGCCGTGCGGCGAGCTTTATCTCGCGGAGAAAGCGATCCGGTCCGAGCGAGCTGGCGAGCTCCGGATGAAGGACCTTGAGGGCGACGGTCCGATCGTGCTTCGAGTCCTGCGCCAGATACACGGTCGCCATGCCACCGCGGCCGAGTTCCCGGTCCACGGTATACAGGCCACTGAGGGCATTTCTCAATCGCTCGATCGGGAGCACAGGTGGAATCGGCTGTTGCAGTGAGGGGAGTCGGGCGCGTCAACATGGTCAGCGTCGTCGGCCGGGTCAAGCGCACCAGATTCAAAAGCGCACCAGATTCAAAGACGGAGCTTGAACGCGTTCCGGCTTGTCGTTCGCTGAGCGGGCAGGGTACACCTTGTGTCGCCAGCCACGCTGAGGATGAGTTGGAACGCCGCCTATTTCTTTTTCCCGGGCGGCGCAAGGGGCTTCGCGACGCTCGACCTCGCCGCTCGCTTCTTCGAGCCCGCCGGGCGTTTAGTCGAGGCGGTAACTGCCCGTGCGAGGCGACGAAGATCGTCCTTATCCTTCGCGCGGTGGGTGGCGGCCTTATTCGCCCTTAGTCCCTCGATTCCGATGACGAGCAGGTGATTCCCGTTCAGCTCGATTTCATCGGCCCCCGCATGGACGTCAGCAAACGTAACGCCGGTAATGTCGCCAAGCAGATCGATACGCAACGGTTCATTGCCGATCTGGGTGACGGCATTGGACGACAGGAGGAACTCGGGATCAATGAAATCCTCCGGCGCACCAAACTCCCGCAGCGCGGCACAGAGATGCTCGACATTTTCTTTAATCCGCTGGTAGAGAAAGTCGATGTCCCCTGTCGCTCGTACGACGCCATGCCAGCCCATCGCATAACCGCCAACCAGAACGAAAACCACTGCGTGAGCGTTCAGACACTCAATAAAGTCGCGGAAATCGTCCGCGAGTGCATCGTTACTCTGACGCACGACCCGCTAGCGTCGCGCGCCGGTCTGCGGCCGAGTCGATGAAACCGTAGATGATGGCCGGGACGCTTGCGTCGAGGGCCGAACCATTGAGTGCAGTTCAGATGATGCCCGACCGCCTGCGATAGCGAAGGCTTGTTCCGAGACAAGCGCAACCGCGGCAATGCGGTCGGAACCAGATAGGGCTGCTGGGTCGTTGTTGCCCTCCTGATCGAGCCGCAGCTGTCTGCCGGGCCACGTGGCCCGTCGCGCCGCAGCCCGCGCGCTCCGAGCCTTCCGCTTCGCAGATCGCGCCGCCTTCGGAGCATCCAGCTCCGCCAGCAACTCGTCCACCGAGTCAGCCGCGACAATGCCGAGGCCAGAACGGGCCGTCTGCATGGCACGCCGGGTCGCAGCGTTCGGCAGCCGAACCTCGAACGGAAGCGCTCGACGCTGGATGATCTGGTGGTAAAAAAGCGTGATGGCCGCCGTGGCGGACAACCCCATTTCGTCCAGCATGGCTTCCGCCCGCTGCTTCAACTGCGGATCGACGCGGGCCCGAACAGTCGCACTTTTGGACATTGTGGCTCCGACACCGGGACGACCCCAATGTACCTCATCTGGGCTACAAATGCAAGCCCATTCAACGCCCGGGACGGCACGACGGACACCTCAGCAAAGGTTCCGCATGACCTGCGGTACCACCCACGCGATGTCCTCCTGATCGCGCATCGCAGATTACGGGCCTGAGCCGGCATCAGCAATGGCCACACCTCAACAGGGTCAGGACGCCCCGAGACTTGGAAGCTGTGGCGCGAAGCCCGCACGACAACACGATGTCTGCGATTCGCAGCTGGGGGTGGTCCTCGACCACCTCGCGCTGGCGGATCTTTTCCGAAGGGAGGATCCCGGGTCATGTCCGGGAAGTGGATTCCTGCCCTGGGATCGCCCGCAGCAGAGCGATGGCGTTGAAACTCAATCCGCCTGCGCGGCTTGTCGATTCGGGGGGACCGCATCGCTACCGAGTGCGAGCCAGTTCGGCGGCGGCTTGCTCGGTGGGCGATAGATGAACGCAAGCGCCTTTGCGAGATCGACCCGGCGATGCTCGGCTCTCTTGGGGCGCGGCAGGCCGACGTTTGGCGTCCGCTGTTCGCGATAGCTGAAATTGCCGAAGGCGACTGGCCCAGGCGAGCACGCCTCGCGGCTGAGACTCTTTGCGGTGCAGCTGGCGACGAAAGCGATGCTGCCCTGCTCTTGCTGGAGGACGTGCGAGAGGTCTTCAGGACCCGCGGGAATCCGGCGGTGCTGTTCAGTGCGACGATTGTCGAAGAGCTGGTGAAACTCGAACATCGGCCGTGGCCGGAATCTCGGAACGGTCAGCCACTGACTCCCACCGCGATGGCGAAGATCTTCGCCCGATTTGAGATCAAGCCAAAACAGGTACGAGAAGGCAGTCATGAGGCGGATCCGCAGCGGCGTGGTTACAAATTGCATGAACTGACACCGGCGTTTGACGCGTACCTCGGGCCTGTTCTGCAAAATCCGTCACATCCGTCACATGGGACGTTGCATCCCACCGCCAGGCCTGATTTCACCGCGGCGATCGACCTGACCGACCTGACCGACCTGGCCGACCTCACCGACGCGACCGACCCGACCGACCCCGTTGATGTGACGGATGTGACGGATGTGACGGATGTGACGG
>JACCRF010000076.1 GCA_013813715.1 Gemmatimonadaceae bacterium
AGAGAAAGCATTTTGGTTTTTCCCCAGATTGAGAGGAGTCGCTTCAAAACTCGTTTTGCAGAACCCGGTCCAACCAGCCGCAGCGTTCTTGCTCGTCGTGGGCCGCGAAGTAAGAGTGCCCGGCGCCGCACCTGGCAGTCGCAGATTGACACCCGCCGACGATAGTTTACACAAAAGTTCCCATCAAAATGGAACTGAGGCTAGTTTTCGCAAGAGCTTTTTCAACAGCTTGCTCCTCTTGAGGAGAAATGTGACAAACCGTCAAAAGCCTCACGCGTTATTCTTGTTGCCGTACCGCCTGCCGAGAAGTCTCCTCAAATGGTATACCCCTTGCACTCTGATGTTTCCCATCGCCAATTACACGCGATCTCCGTTTTTTCTATTTCGCACTCATCGCGCCTGATTGCATACACTTAGCCGACGGATATGGAAGGCGACTGTCACTCCCTCGCGCAGCGAGCACTAGAACTCGAAAAGGTGTCCCCGCCGGTCAGGCATGACCCCGCGAAGTGCGAGGTCTGTGCGGACTATCAGCAGGAATACTTCTTATTCGCCCGCGGCGCTCTACCCGAACTGGCGCGCGCTTATCTGGAGGCCGATGAGGAGGCTACGGAAGCACGCGAGAGGGCAAGGAAGCAGCTTCAGTTCCTGAGAGAGATACACGCGGAAAGCGATGTATTGCAGCGAGAGCTTGACGCCCGTGCGCTGAAAATCGAGAAGCTGCAGCGCTCAATTGACGTTCGCGAAGCTCAGCCGGAGCGCGAGGCGCTCCAGCGGGAACTTGATGCACGTACCTCGATGTTCGAGACTCTCCAGCATGAGTTGAAGGCTCGAACAGCGAGACTCGAAATGCTTCAGCGGGAGTTGGAGGCTGGCGCTTTGCGGCTTGAGGAGCTCCATCACCGTGTTGCTGCGCGGGAGACCGAAAGCGAGACGCTCAAGCGAGATCTGGATGCTAGCGTGTGGAGAGCCGCAGAGCTGGAAAAGGAGCTACGGCAGGACTCCCTGGCACGTGACGGCGAGGCCGACGAACTTCGGCGTGAGCTGAATGCACGTATGGAGAGGATTGACGAGCTGCAGATGGAGCTGCTCCACATTTCGAGTGCCCATGACGTGGAGCGCGACGCGCTCCAGCGGGAACTTGAGTCGCGCGCCTCGATACCGGAGGCACTGCAAGGGGAGCTTGAGACCCGGGCTTCGAGAATCGCGGAGATGGAGCGTGACGCCGGCGCACACGCGGCCGAGGAGGAGGCGCTAAAGCGCGAGTTGGAGGCTCTCAATGGTAGAATCCAAGGGCTCCAGGAGGAGCTTCTCCAGCTCTCCGCGGCCCGCGACACCGAGAACCAGGCTCTAGAACGGGAACTGGATGTCCGCGCGGCCCGGATCGAGGATTTGCAGCGTGAGGTCGGCGCAGGCGCGACCGAGCAAGAGGCGCTCAAGCGCGAGTTGAATGCCTTGACGGCCACTGTACAGGCGCAGCTTCAAGGCGCAGCCGTCCGCAATGCGGAGATCGAAGCTCTTCAGGAACAACTCCGCGCCAGCACAATGCGGAGCGCCCGGCTGGAAGACGACTTGCGGCGAAGCTTCGCCGCCCGGGATGCCGAAGGGCAGGAGCTGAGCGGAAGCGCTGTTGCTCATAAAGCCGAGCGCGACGCGCTCCAGCGGGAACTTGATGCACGTACCTCGATGTTCGAGACTCTCCAGCATGAGTTGAAGGCTCGAACGGCGAGACTCGAAATGCTTCAGCGGGAGTTGGAGGCTGGCGCTTTGCGGCTCGAGGAGCTCCATCACCGTGTTGCTGCGCGGGAGACCGAAAGCGAGACGCTCAAGCGAGATCTGGATGCTAGCGTGTGGAGAGCCACAGAGCTGGAAAAGGAGCTACGGCAGGACTCCCTGGCACGTGACGGCGAGGCCGACGAACTTCGGCGTGAGCTGAATGCACGTATGGAGAGGATTGACGAGCTGCAGATGGAGCTGCTCCACGTTTCGAGTGCCCATGACGTGGAGCGCGACGCGCTCCAGCGGGAACTTGAGTCGCGCGCCTCGATACCGGAGGTACTGCAAGGGGAGCTTGAGACCCGGGCTTCGAGAATCGCGGAGATGGAGCGTGACGCCGGCGCACACGCGGCCGAGGAGGAGGCGCTAAAGCGCGAGTTGGAGGCTTTGACGGCCACTACACAGGCGCAACTTCAACGCGCAGCCTCCCGCGATGCGAAGATCGAAGCTCTTCAGGAACAACTCCACGCCAGCACAATGCGGAGCGCCCGGCTGGAAGACGACTTGGAGCTAAGCTTCGCCGCCCGAGGTGCCGAAGGGCAGGAGCTAAAGCGAGAACTCGATGCTAGGGCGGCAAGAATCGAAGAGCTCCAGGCGGAATTGCTCCAAAGCTTTGCCACGCGCGAAACTGAAGAAGGCGCGCTTCAACAGCATCCCGAAGTCGCTACGTCGGCCGCCAGCTCGCTTCGGGAAGACGCTGCTTTCCGCGATAAAGGACAAGCTCAAGGCGATGACGGTTTCCTCGGGGAAGCAAGCGCCCACGATGCGGAACCAGACACTGTCCAAAGGGACACGAACGGAATGAAACCGATCACGGACGTGCTCAAGCCGGAGCTGAATGGCCAATCTGTCGGTCCTGAGGCTGATCGCGGCGAGCCCGAACCTGGCGCATCGAGAACCTCGGAGATGCAACAAGATGAGCGTGCCAAGGAGGAGTCAAGAAGCGCTCTCGTCGTCGCCGCTACCAGGTCGCAGCCGCGGAATTCCGACATGCGAGGGCCTGGGGGGATGCCGGATCCGGGTCTGACGTTCGCTCAGGCGACCCAGGATCAAGACGACCATCTTTCCTTTCGTCAGCTCACGCGCACCGTTCGAAGGAACCGGTGGCTGGTCCTCGGCATTACTCTGGCGACGATAGCGTCCGCGACGGTGTACAATCGCCTGGCTGACCCGATCTATCAGAGCAGCGCGACGATTCGCATTGACGATAAGGACGCCGGCACGGCGCTGCTCACCGGTGTCGCCGCCATGCCTGGGTTGAGCGGCAGCAAGATTCAGACAGAGATGGAGGTATTGCGCAGCAGACAACTCGCGGAAAACGTCGCCAGAAAGCTGCACTTGAATCTTCAGGTGCTCGAGCCGTCCGGAGCGAGGCGCTTCGTCCGTATCGTTGACATGCCATCGGATGTGGCTCGGCTGGAGGTCGTGCTGACCCGGCAAGGTGCCAGCAGTTATGTGATCGTGCCGGAGGGTAACGGGGCGCATATCGGCGTTCCCCAGGAAGTACAGGTAGGAGTTCCGTTTTCGATCGGACGAGCAACTCTTGTTCTCGACCGGCCGCCAACCGGCGCCCTCCCCCCCCGGATCGAGCTTCAGTTCCGTCCGTTGCGCAGGTCGGTCGACGCGATGCGCAAGGCGCTTACGGTCGCGAGGCCGCAGAGGGAGGCGCAGATAATCAACGTCCGGTACGAGAGCAACGATCCTGTCGTTGCCGCAGCCGTTCCAAATCTGCTTCTCGATGAGTTCATCCGCTACAAGGCGCAAACCAATAAGACCGAAGCCACGAGCACGGTCGGCTTTCTACGGCAACAGGTTGCCAGCTACGAGGGGCAACTGAGAGCCGCAGAAACCGCTCTCGGGGGTTTTCGGGAACAGGCACGGGTCGTGAGCATAGGCGATGAGGCCCAGGCACAGGTAAGACAGATGGCGGATATGCAGGCAGAGCGTGACCAGCTGCAATCCGAGCGGCAAGCACTTGCCGCTATCATGGCCAAAGTCCCACTGCAAGGTGAAAACGCGGCCCGGGACATCGCGGCTTTCCCGTCGTTCATTACGAACCGGGCTATGCAGGATATTCTTCAGTCCCTGATCCAGCTCGAGAACGAGCGGTCTCAACTTCTCATTCGCCGGAATCCCGAGAATGCCGACGTGGTAGCGGTTTCCAAGCGGATCGGAGATCTCGAACGACAGCTCTCCCAGATGGCGCGGGCTTACCTGGCGGGAGTCGACAGCAAGCTGGCGTCGCTCAACAGCGGCGTGCAGTCGTTCGGGAAGCGGATAGAAACGATCCCCGCGAAGGAAATAGCGTTCGCCCGGCTTTCCCGCGATCAGAAGCTTCTCGAGGACATTTCAACGCTGCTGCAGACACGGCTCAAGGAAGCGGAGATCAAGGAGGCCATTCAGCCCGGAGACGTTCGCGGGATAGACCGTGCTCTTGTCCCTGACCGACCGACATCCCCCAAGCCAGCGAGGAACATACTCTTTGGGATTTTTGGCGGGCTTTTCCTGGGGATTGTCGCGGCGGTTGCGCGTGAGATGCTGGACACCAAGGTGAGAACCAAGGAGGACGTGCAAAGCGTCACGGGCGGCATGCCGATACTGGGAGCAATTCCGAGGATTCCGGACAACGGCAATGCAAGACCGAGCCGCAAGAGGGCTCGGCGCGGCCCGACCGAAGTCGTGGCTGCAATGGGCTTGCCAGGCAATCGACTGATAACGCAGATGAGTTCACGCGATGTTTTCGCGGAGTCTTATCGCGCGTTGCGGACGAACATCACGTTCACTGCCGCCGACCATCCCAATCAGGTATTGGTTATCACCAGTGCGCTTGTCGGTGATGGGAAGAGCACTTCCGCGTCGAATCTGGCCGTGACTCTGGCTCAGCAAGGTGTCCGGACGCTGCTTGTCGATGCGGATCTGCGAAAGGGAGTTCTTCACAGTACGTTTGCGCTTCCGCGGGAGCCCGGTCTAACCCAGCTTCTTATCGGCGAATGCTCCATCGAGGCCGCCCTCCAGAAGGTTTCGCTCGGCGATGAGGGGCAGAGTCTCCACGTTCTTACGTCGGGCCGACTCCCACCCAACCCCGCCGAGCTGCTTGGATCGGAGCGCATGCGAAAGCTGCTGGAGGAGCTTCGCCAGCAGTTCGACATGATTGTCTTCGACACGCCGCCGCTGACGCTCGTTACCGATGCGGCGGTACTCGGCACACTCTCCGACTCGACGGTCCTCGTCGCGCGCGCTGGGGTCACCGACAAGCGGGCGCTGCATCACGCGGCGGAACAGCTCTACCACCTGCGGGTGCAGGTCAGCGGCACCATCGTGAACGATTTCAACCCGAAGGAGGCGGGGTATGGATACGAGTACGGCTATGGGTATTCGCCGGGATATGGGCGCGGGTATGCCTATGGGCCCTCCAGGTGAAGGGGCTCGTTCGGACGCTTCGCTCTCTGCACCCCTTCCATGTCATGGCAAGAGACTTATCTAAAAAGGTTTTATCCTGAGTCATCGGGCTGGATCGACGGCATAACGGAATTTCATCGGCTTTGTGCTTCTGTCATATCGGCCGGCAGTAATATCCTCGAGATTGGAAGCGGCCCGCCCAACCCGACTTCACGCTTTTTGTGTTCGCTGGGAACGCTGACCGGCGTTGACATCGATCCCGAGATCCACGCGAATGATGCTCTCGACGCCGCGCATGTATTGAGCGGGGATACTTATCCAGTTGGGGATAGTACTTTTGATGCGTGCGTCTCGGACTACGTCGTCGAGCACATAACCGATCCTGCGCGTCACCTGAGGGAAGTGAGACGGGTGCTGAAGCCGGATGGCGTCTACGTATTTCGCACGCCAAATCGCTTTCATTATGTCACCGTCGCAGCGCAGCTCACTCCGCACTGGTTTCACGAGGTGGTCGCAAACCGTCTTCGGAATCTTCCCTCCGGAAGCCATCCTCCTTACCCAACCTCATACAGGATGAACTCGCGATCCAGGATTAGTCGCACTGCCGCAGCGGCCAGCCTCGACGTCGAACAATTGCGCCTCATCGAGAAGGATCCGTGGTATGGACGCTCCTCACGGGCTCTTTTCCTGGGCTTTATGCTGTACGAACGAGTAGTAAACAGTCATGAGCTGTTCGCCGGGTTCCGTGCGAATTTTCTGGCGGTTCTCCGAAAAAGGTAGGTGCAGAACGGTAGGCGTTTGAGCGATCCTGCGCACAATCTCGGCATTTGCGACCAGCGAGCAGCCTTGCCTAGCCTCCGCCAGCTGGGCAATATTGCCGCATGCCAGAAGCAAATCTGCCGGGAGCGGAGGCTCGCATTCGGACCCTGCGCGAATTCCGGCATGGCTCCTCCCTCCGCGATCGCATCCGCTTCCTCGCTCGCGACGCCGTCATCCGCGCGCTCTCGCGGGTACCGCGTCGGCGCGTGTCCAACTGGATCCGGTTTCCGTATTATCACTATGTATTCGACGATGAGCGCGCCGGGTTTGCGGCGCAACTGGCCTACTTCCGTAATGCGGGCGAATTCATATCGCTTGACGATGCGGTGGCATGCCTCGGTCACCAGCAGGTTGACGGTAAGTATTTCTGCATCACCTTCGATGACGGCTTCAGAAACTGCCTGACAAATGCGGTTCCGATCCTCGTCGATAGCGGGGCGACGGCAACGTTCTTCGTCCCCACGGGATTCATTGGCAAATCTCCGAGGGAGAACCCCGACCTGCTTCGGAGAGTTAGCAATGGCGGCGAGGTTGTGCCTGAGTTCTTGAGGTGGAAGGATTGCCGCCTCATGGCTGACGCGGCCATGACGATCGGGTCGCACAGTGTCAACCACATTCTCCTGTCCACGTCGAGCGACACCGAGGTGGAGCGGGAGTTGCGCGAATCGAAAAGCATGATAGAACGCGAGATTGGAAGACCTTGCAACCACTTTTCCTGTCCCAGGGGACGGCCGGGGGTCGATTTCAAAAGCGACCGCGACCCCCAGATTGCAAGGCGCCTGGGTTACAAGTCATTTCTGACGGCGCAGCGCGGGAGTGTTCGCCGCTTGCCGGATCCGTTTCTCATCGAGCGCGATCACCTCCTTGCCCTGTCTGGCACGCATCACCTCCGCTATTTCTTTTCCCGGTAGCGGAGCTCGGTGAGCATTCCTCCGCCGGCGAAAGGTCGAGGCGAGCATACAGTCACTGTGCGCGAGGCGACGCCTTCAGACAGCGTGGAAGTGAGCCAACTGCTTCGTGGACTTGGCCTCAGTTTCCCATCTGACCCGCGTCACGCGCGCCGCTACTGGGAGTGGCTATGGGCCCAGAATCCCGCGCATACCCAAGGGTCACGGAGGCTGCCAATAGGCTGGGTGATGGAGGGTGACGGGCTACTGGTAGGGTTTTTTGGAAACATTCCAATGCGGTATCGCTTGAAGGATCAGGTCCTTCTCGCGGCGGTGGCCTCCTCATGGGGAGTCGAGAAGCCGTTTCGCACTCACACGAACGAGTTGGCAAAGCAGTACTTCAGTCAGAAAACGGTCGACCTGCTTCTCGGTACGACTACTGGCTATTCGGTGGGACGCATTTTCGCACGGTTCGATATGGCGCCGATGCCGCAGCGCCAGTACGACGAGGTACTTTTCTGGGTGCTCGACCCCGCGGAGTTCCTCCGGGCGGCTCTCCGCAAGGGGCATGCGCACCCATCGCTGGCAGAGGCGGGCGCGCTGGTAGCGGCGCCCGCTCTCGCTGCCGCTATCCGTCTCCAGCGGCGCCATGTCAGTCGCCGCGTTGCCGGCCTCGACCCAGAGCTCATCTCGCTCGACGCCATAGACGATGAGTTCGACGACTTATGGCGGCGTAAAGCGTCTGAGGGACGGCTCTACGCCTACCGCGAGGCCGCAGACCTGCGCTGGCACTTCGCTCGGCACGCCGGCGCGGGGACGCTGACTGTGCTCCGTTGCCGCCGCGCGGGGCTGCTGGATGGCTACCTCGTGATGGTGCGCGAAAAGGTAGGTACGGTCGGCTTGAACCGTGCAAAGATCATCGACCTCTTTGTAGCCGCGGACGACCCAACGGTCATCGACGCGCTCCTTTCAGCAGCTGCCAATGTCGCAAGAGAACAGAACTGCCACGTCCTCGAAGCAGTCGGGTTCCCGGAGTCAATTCGCGCGCAGCTCAAGAATTACAGGCCGTTCACGCGTCGATTCGCCAATTTCCCCGTGCATTTCAAAGCGCAGTCCTCCGCGCTTCATGCCGCGCTTCAAAGCGAACAGGCATGGTACCCAACGCTTTACGACGGAGATAGCAGCCTGTATTGAGGGACGTCAGCGTTACCCGGCGACCTTACTTATCCAGCGATCAACGGTCCCTTCGTCGGTCAACATGAACCTTCCGCGGGTCGCGGACCAGCATTTATCCTTGAACAGAAGTCCGTGAGTAAGATCGCCTGATGAAAGCCATCCCATAGGTTCTGCATGTACTTGATGCCAGCGCAGTGAGCGCGGCAGTGAGCAAGCCAATCAACAAGGCGAAAAAGGCGACGGCGAGACGGAATCCCGAAGGCTTGGCGATAACTGACAGGCCAGCTGGGATGGCACCCGCAATCAGGGCCAGGACGGCCACATCCCGTTGCAGCCACCGCCAATGCAGGCCCGGCTCAAACCGCCTGTGCACCAGCGGAGTCCAGCCGATGAAATACACCAGATTCGACGCCAGCCAGGCCCACCCGGCACCGATGGCGCCAAAATGCAAGGTCGCCCACACCAGCGAGGGAATCAGCAGTATCAGGAAAATGACATTGCCTCTCAAGTGTAACGTCAGGTCGCCCTTGGCGTACTGCAGGTAATAAGGGAAGCCCGCCAAGGCCAGCGCGGCATTACCCAGTGCATACAACTGCAGGATGGGCGCGGCGTTCCTGGCGGCGACAGGGTCGCCTGTCAAAGCCCACAAAACCTGTTCCGCAAAGGCCGCCAGCGTAAAGGCCACCGGCAGTCCGATCACGCAGACCAATTGGGTGGCATCACGATAGAGCTGGATCAGACCGGCATGGTTCCCTTGAGCTTCAAGCCGCGCCAGGCGGGGCACGAGCGCGACCGGGATAGGAAGGGTGGCGATCAGGACGCCGCTAGCCGCCAGCACCGCCAGCATGAAGTAGCCGTACTCTGCCAGCTGCAGCAGCTTGGACAGCACCAGTTTGTCGCTCTGCGTCACCAGCACCCATACCGAGGAGGTAAATGCGATGGTGAGCGAGAACTTGATTACCGTCTTGATCGGGGCGAATGACCACCCCAAACGCTGCCCCGCTGGCACGGGCGGAAGGGAGGCGTTCGTCTTGGCGGCCAGCCCGGCGACTTCGACCATTGCCACGAGCAGCTGATAGGTGAAGAACACCGTTGGCGTCGTACCGACGAACATCAACACCGGCAGAACTCCCACGAAACGCAAAGTTGCGACCATAGCGTTATAACCGCCCAGCCACACGAGCGCCTCAGAGCCGGAAATTGCTCCGCGATACAAACCCGCCATCCAGCGCAGCGCCACGCCCAGCGCAATCATCCGTACGGCAAACTGCACTTCGTTCAAGGACAGTGCTTGCACTTTGAGCCAGTCGCGGGCGATGAAGCCAGCCGACGCGAACATGGCACCGCCCCCAACCACCGCGATAGCGAGAAAGATGGCTTGCAACGCCCGCACCAGGCGACGGTAGCTCAATGCGTCCGTCGCGCCGCCCCGAAAGCGCGCTGTTTCTCGCGCCAGCGTCGGCGTCAGGCCCATGTCCAGCAGGTAGAACCACGCCAGCAAAGTCGTAAAAAAGCCAACCAGCCCAAAAGCCTCGGCACCCATGTACTTGAGGTACAGTGGCATTATGGCAATGCCAATGACCGTGACGTAGATCTGGCTGGCGTAGCTGGCGAGGACGTTGCGCCTGAAACTCATGGCGTGGCGCGATCCGCGGTCCGCGCGCTCGTCGCCTCCCGCGTACGCGCGGCCAAGGTCGAGATGCCGCAGCTATTCGACGCGATACGACGTGAGCTAAGGAGTGTGCCGGGCGCTGGCACCGGAAGGAGCGGAACCTGACGATGCCGTCCATGAACGTTCCATCCATTGCTGCGCGAGACGTTTCGGCACCGACATTCCAAACAGCTTCTCCCATAGTAACACAGTGCCGTGGCCAGATCGCAGAAGTCGGACAACGCCGCGAACTGTGCCGGCCAGCCTGCTCTCGGAAGCAAAATACTCAGCCCGGGCATCGACCCACGCTTGCCGCCTTTCAAAGATACCTTCCTCTGTCATTCGCCTATTGACCCATGTAACCAATTGCAGCCAATTCGTCTCGTTGGTTCCGGTTGAAGGATCAGGGAAGCCATGGATGCGCAGGAAATGGCAGACCGACGCGAGGGTGCCATACGCAAGTTGAGACAAACCGTCCGCCGACCTGGAATTTGATATCTGTTCCGCATGCTTTCTGGCTCTTACGAGACAGGTCTGCAGGCACGCAATTCTTCCTCTTTCCGCAAGGCGCAGCCACAAGTCCGAGTCCTCACTTAGCCTGTTCCACGGGTTGTAGCATCCGGCGCTTCGCGCGACATCACGTTTGAAAAAGGCGGACGAATGCGGAAAGAATCGCCGTAGACGCTCCAGATTCGAAACCAGCTCGCGATGGCGAGACGGGCAATGAATTCTTCTCAGGCCCAAGCCGAACTCGTCGATTTCAACAAAGTCAGTGCCGAGTAACACCACCTCGGGGTGGCCCAGCACAAACCGCAGCTGCTCCTCGAATCTGTTCGGCTCGCAGAGATCATCGGCATCCAGCCGGGCAATCCACGCCCCTCTGGCCTGCGCAATACCGACATTGAGCGAGTCGGCCAGCCCCGAATGTGGCTTGGATATGGCGACGATCCGTTGATCACGCTCGCGATATCTCTGGATAATGTTCCACGTCTCATCCGTCGAGCCATCGTCGACAATGATGAACTCGAAATCTTCGAAGGTTTGCGCCAGAACACTTTCGCTGGCTTCGTGCAGCCATCGGCTGGCGTTATAGCAGGGCATCAGTACCGAGACTTCGGGGTTCCTGGAATGAGAAGATTGGCTCATATCCCCCCCCGCTGAATCGGGATCAGTCCCTTCAAGCTCCAGTCAGCCGTTCCGTCAACCTTCAATTCAGACCCTCACTAACTCATAAGTTCTAGCTGCGGAATCGAGCACGGCACTCGGCCAACAACCACGCGTCAGCTATGATCCGTTTCCGGAAACGCTAGGCGGTCGCCTCCCTTCTTTATACTATTAGCACGACGTCCTCGTCTCCGGAGTGGACACTCGTGAGTATCGATACACTCGTGGCGCGGCATCACCAAAATCCAGCTAGACTCGTGGCTCATCCTTCGGAGGGCAGGTGTTCCTACTACCGGTAGTCGTCATTGCTTTGATGTATGCCCTCTACCAGCACAGGAACGGACGAGTGTTTGGTGCCGTCAGCTTTATTATTTGCGTCTATGTTTTCATGGGCCTGAGCGGGATAGCCCTGTACCTGTTTTTCGAGTATCGCGAACTGCACCCGGTACAGATAGAGCCGATGATTTTTTTGTCGCTGTGCCTCTGCATCGCCTTCTATGGGATTTTCTCATATTCGGACAGGCGTCACCGCATCCTGATAATAGAAAACGTGGCGCTATTGAGACGGCTCGAAGCATTCCAGATCATTACATCAGTTGTGGCAATAGCATTTTTCTTGCCCTTTGCATTGAATGCACTCAGTGGCAATGTTGGCGAGAATCGCTGGAATCTCGGGCAAATCGAAGAGCAGCTTGGTTCGCACGGATTGATAAATACGATAATGTCTCTTGCCGGGAACCTTTTCTTTCTTTCGATCCTTCTCGCGTTCGTCAATTTTTCGACACTTGGGCGCGGCGGAAGCGCTCGACGTGCAAAAATCCTGCTGGTCCTCAGTAGCGTTTATGTCGTTTACACCTCTGCGTACGTCAGCAGAGATGGATTCGTGTCCTGGGTTTTCTTGTTCACCTTTCTCTATTTATTCTTCAGGGATTTCATGCCGGGAGCGGGCAGGAGATGGGTGAAACGAATGGCGCTGGTAATAGCATTGCCAGCCCTAATTGCGTTCAGTGTTATCACAATGTCAAGATTTTCCAGTCAGGACAGTTCAGTCCTGGCCGAAGACGGCTCACTGTTGAAATGGCTCCTGGTTTATTCGGGATCACAGGTCTTTAATTTCAATGACCAGTATCTCATCGACGCACCGCCGACGATGGGTCTTGTGTACTTCAAGGAAGTCGTCAAGCTGGCGGATGTGGCTACCGGTGCAGCCAGACAACCTCTCGTCAACGAGGACTGGTGGGAAAATTACACTGCCTACGGCGTAGAACCGTGGAGTTTTCAAACCTTTGTTGGTTCCTTCGTGCTCGATCTCACTAATTGGGGGGCTTTGTTATTGACTATGGGGATAGCCGTCTGCACGCGAGCATCATTGCGGAAGCAGGCAAAGACCGGCGTTTTTGACTTCTCGAACCTGCTGTATTTTCTTCTCTTGTCCCAGATTGTCCTGCAGGGTGTGTTTTACTACAGGCAGTTTAGTACGTTCTACGCCCAGATTGCAACGATTCTGATCGCCATCTCCTTCAGATTGCTGCGAAGAGAAGGCCAGGTGCTTGTTCTTGAGAAAGGGCCGGCAACGCACAGTTTCGCTCCGGGCACAGTGCCTCCCGTGATGGCACCACTCTGGCAGAATGCCCGGTACCACCGGGCGAAATGAGCGCCAGCCCTCAGGCGCTCGTCTTCTTGCCCAGCTCGCAGCCGCCGGCCGCGATGCCGGCAAGGAACCGGAAGGTCTCGTCGGAACACCGCCGCCAGGAATACGCCTGCGCGCGGGCGCGGGAAGCGGTCGACACCCGAGCCCTTAGCTCGGGATACTCGACCAGCTCTCGCAGGGCTCGCGCGATGTCCGCTGCGCTCTCGGGATCGAAATAGATCCCGCTATCGCCCAGCATCTCCGGCATCGGACCCCGGTTTGAGCAAGCTACGGGTAGCCCGGATGCCATCCCTTCCAGCAAAATGTTCGGCATCGCCTCGCAGGTCGAAGCCAGAAGAACAAGATCGTGCTCGGCGTAGTGCTCGGGAAGGACATCGTGAGGGACTTCGCCCGAGTAGCGGATGAACTCCCTCTCAGGGTCAACGCGGTCAAGGGTCCGTTGCAAACGGTCGAGGGCGGGGGGATACGCAGGGCCGGTCAGCGTGAGCGTTACCGGCATGCCAGTTCTCCGCAGCTCGGCGACAGCCTCGGCCACGTTCCATTGGTGCTTGTACATGTGGACGATTGAAACGTACAGAATGCGGAACGGGTGGCCCGCCGAATACTGTCCTAGAGGAAGCTGAACGCGTGGTGCCCGGAGAAAGCGTGGGTCGATTCCGTGGGGGACGATGGCGATACTGCGGGGCCTGGTTCTCATCGCGCGCCAGACGATGTCGCGGCTATTGCGGGTTAGAAAGATGAGGCCGTCTGCGCGCTCGAAGGTTCGGGTCTGAATGAGGCGTAACAGTATCAGCTTGAGGGTGAGCCAGGAGTACCCGAAGCGCTTCACCTCCCGCCAGTCGAAGGGCAACATGTTCCGGCTCATGGTTACTACCGGCCGAAAGCGCCCGGCGAACGACCCGCCTACCACGAACAACACGTTGCATTGTGCGGCGCGCGCCGCGCGCGAAAGCCTGAAGCGCTGCCAGAAGGCCCGATGTAACAGACTCCGTTCAAACGACGGGTGATCAATTTTCACCAGCCAGCCACGATCCTCGATGAGCCCGAGAACCCGTGCACCACTCCACAGCACGACTCTGGAAAAACCGAAGGATTGCGGATCGGCGGCATGGAGCAACTCCACAAGGTGCGTCACCCCGCCACCCTGCCGGATGTTCGATGCGTCTATTCCGACGATCATCGCGCGGTGCTGGAGTCCGCGGGACTGACGGCGGCCATATCGCGAAGGTACCACTCCATCGCCTCTTTCATCCCCGCAGCAGCCCGATGCGTAGGCTCGTATCCCAGCTCAGCCCTGGCCCGGTCGATGCACGCCAGCGAATGGCGCACGTCCCCCTCTCGGAAGTCCCGATACTGCGGCTCGGCGATCCGCAAGCCCGGAACTCTTGCCTCGATCTCGGTTTTGATCATGAGGTAAAGCTCGTTGAGGGTCGTACGTTCACCGACTGCGACGTTGTAAACACCATTTGCCCCCGGCCTATCCGCCGCCCCCGCGAGGAGATTCGCCTGCACGGCGTTGGCGATGTAGCAGAAGTCGCGGCTCGTCTCACCGTCCCCGTTGATGTAGACGGTTTCGCGCTGGAGCATGGCAGCCGTCCACTTGGGAATCACGGCGGCGTACGGTCCGTTCGGGTCCTGGTGAGGTCCGAAGATGTTGAAATAACGCAACCCGACCGCTTCCACCCCGTATGTCTGCGCGAATACGGCGGCGTACAGCTCGTTCACGTACTTCGTGACGGCGTACGGCGAGAGGGGCTTGCCGATCCTGTCCTCTGTCTTCGGCAGGTCGGGGTGATCACCGTAGGTCGAGCTCGAGGAGGCGAACACGAAGCGCTTGACACCGGCGTCGCGCGAAGCGACCAGCATGTTGAGAAACCCGTCGATGTTCGCCTGGTTGGTGCGGATGGGATCCTCGATGGAACGCGGAACCGAACCGAGAGCGGCCTGATGGAGGACGTAATCCACCTCACGCACGGTTTCCCGGCAGACATCCAGATCTCGAATATCGCCGGTGACGAGGCAGAAATTTGCCCACTGGTGCGGTTTCACCGCGGCTTCGATCTCGTTCAGATTCCTTAGCTGCCCGGTCGCAAAGTTGTCGAGCCCTACGACGCGCTGGTCCAGCCTCAGCAGTTCCTTAAGCAGGTTGCACCCGATGAAGCCGGCCACGCCCGTAACGAGCCACGTCCGAGGGCGCAGGGCGAGTTCGCGTCGTAGATTCAAGTACGATTGCATGAGCGACCCCGCGCGAAACGGTTACTCGAAGCTTGTGTCACTGCGCCCGGCTGGCCGACGGGAAGACGGGCTGGCACCGCGCGGCGCAACGTTCCGAACAGCCGCCCTCGAGGCAGCCGTTTCGTCAGGGCGCGCAGGAGATACTTGGTACGCGCTAGCTTGAAGGGTCGCGGGTCGCCGACGGCCAGCGCATTGCGTTGGGACGGGCTGGATGACCGGCACCGGCGAATTCTCAGGCAGTGGCTTCAACATGACACTTGCGCTCCGGTCCGCGACGGGGTGGAATATATAGCCAGAGGTGGGGTGCATACCAACACGCCAGCGGTTGCTCGTACCTCCCACAGATCGAACTTACACCTACGCCTGTCATCCGCTCATGCTACCTCGACGCATTCGGCGCGCATTGAAGGACCTCGCCTATCGCACTCCGGCGGCCAGGTTTCTCATGCCCCGGTACCACTATAATTTCCGGCCCGCTCAGCTTGGCTTTCTGGTGTCGATGCTCGACGAAGTCAGGTTCGTAGATGGTGCGGTGATCGAAGTGGGATGTTTCGCCTGCGCCACGACGATCTACCTGCGCGAGCATCTCGCGGACCTGGGCCGGCGGCGCCGCTACCTCGCGATCGACACGTTCGACGGCTTCCTCGTGGCCGACGTCGACTACGAGATCCGCGAGCGCGCGGAAGTCACCGATCGCCATAGCCTGGACTACACCGGATTCAGCATCAATCGGCGAAGCTGGGTCGAGCGCTCGCTTGCGCTCAGCGGGCACGGGGACGTGGAGCTGGTACAAGGGGACGCAGGAGCGCTCGACTATGGGCAGTTCGCGCCGATCTCCTTTGCGCTGATCGACGTGGACCTCTACCAGCCCGTGTCGCGGGCACTGCGCTCGATCGCACCCTTCATGAGTCCCGGTGGCAGAATCGTGGTGGATGACTGCCTTGCGGGCAACATTTTCGATGGTGCCCTTCAGGCGTACACTGAATGGTGCGGCGAGAACGCCCGGCAGCCGGAGATAGTGCACGGACGGCTCGGCGTAATCCGCTTTTGACCCGGCGGGCCCGCGAGGAAACGGCTCGACACAACAATGACTGAGAAAGGAGCCCCTGAAAAGGAGCAGAGCATGGGCCGACGGATGAAACGGTCATGTGTGGCATTCTAGGCATCGCTTCGCCCACACCGATTCCCGGCGGCCGCTGGCTACCCGTGGGCTGCGATACTATTCGCCATCGCGGACCAGACGATTCCGGAGAATGGTGGTCGAAGGATGGGCGGGTCGGCCTGGCGCACCGCCGACTGGCCATAATCGATCTCTCTGCTGCGGGGCATCAGCCGATGGAGGATGTGGAGGGTGACCTCCACATCGTTTTCAATGGTGAGATTTATAACTTTATCACGCTCCGGGACGAGCTGCGCTCGATGGGCTACGCGTTTCGATCCGACTCGGATACCGAAGTGATTCTCGCGGCGTACCGTGAGTGGGGCCTTGATTTCATCTCGAAGCTGAATGGAATGTTTGCCTTCGCCCTCTACGACAATCGGCGGGCACAGCTTCTTATGGCGCGTGACAGAGCCGGCGAGAAGCCGCTTTTCTACTCGCTGAGCGACGGCGCTCTTCGGTTCGCCTCGGAGCTCAAGGCGCTGATGGCAGACCCCGCACTACCGCGGCGTATCGAACCCGCGGCGCTGGACTGCTATCTGGCCATGGGATTCGTTCCCGGCGATCTGTGTATGCTGAACGGCGTCAAGAAGCTCCCTCCCGCCCATGCAATGGTGTTCGACCTCGCGTGCGGACAGTCCCGGGTGTGGCGTTACTGGAGCGTTCCGGAACTGAATGCTTCCGCGCAGTCAGGCCACGCGGACGAGGGTGCACTCCTCGATGAGCTCGAAGCCTTGCTCCAGGATGCGGTGTCCCGTCAGCTCGTGGCGGATGTTCCGGTTGGGGTCTTACTCAGCGGAGGTGTGGACTCCAGCCTGGTGACCGCGATGGCCGTGCGCGCTGCTCCCAACGTCAAGAGTTTCACGATTCGTTTTCCCGGTCATGGCGAATACGACGAGACGGAACATGCGCGGCTGATCGCGCGGCACTTCGGCACCGAGCACGTGGAGTTGACTGGCGCAGACGCCACGGTGGATATTCTTCCGCTTCTCGCGCGACAGTTCGACGAGCCGATCGTTGATTCGTCGATGATTCCCACCTATCTGATCAGCCGGCTCGTTCGCGAGCATTGTACTGTCGCGCTGGGTGGAGACGGCGGCGATGAATTGTTTGGCGGTTACCCGCATTACAACAGGCTTCTCTGGCTGGAGCAGAAGCTGGCATGGGCACCTAGAACCTTTTTGGCACCTGGAGCGAGGATGGCTGAAGCCCTGCTGCCGGTGGGTTACAAGGGCCGGAACTGGTTGCAGGCTCTCATCGTCGATCTGCGGAAAGGCCTGCCGCTTATCGCCAGTTATTTCGATCCAGCCACCCGGCAGCGTCTCATGACGGGGCATGGCAACTGGAGGACGGTCGCCGAAACTATTCGCAGCCGGGAAATTCCGGAATCGCCGGACCTGCTCCAGCGTGCGACCCGAATGGATTTCGCGAACTATCTGCCCAGCGATATCCTGGTGAAGGTGGACCGCGCGAGTATGCTCAATTCACTCGAGATTCGCTCACCTCTCTTGGACTATCGCCTGATCGAGTTTGCCTTTGGCAAAGTTCCATCGCGCCTTAAAGCGACCGCCACCAGCCGCAAGGTTCTCTTGAAGAAGCTTGCCACCCGCCTCCTGCCGCCGGGGTTCGATCATGACCGAAAGCGCGGGTTGGAGATCCCGCTGGCCTCATGGCTGAGCTCGGGCTCCTGGCTCGCGTTCTTTCGGGACGTGCTGCTGGGGTCCGATACCCTGTTTAACCGAATCGTTGTAAACGAGCTGCTCGAGGGTCAGGCACGGGGCCGGATGAACGGGGAACGACTGTTCGCTTTGGTAATCCTCGAATTATGGCGGCGGGAATACCAGATCTCATTGTGAAGGCTAAGGCTGTTCGCTGACGGATCGGACTTCATGCGCTGCCGAAAGAGTTCCCTGCCTTAAGCCATCGTCAGTGCGGCACCGTCATCGCAACACCAGCGTCAGCACAATGGTCGTAACCGAAACCACCGCGCTTGCAAGCAAAGTGCTGTTCCGATCTAGCCATCCGCGGCGGTCGACGAAAATCTGATCGTTTGACCGGATGTCCGTCATGGCCAACGTCGAGCCCGCCGTCACGCGTGTCGCCATAACAGCTCCATCACGCAACACCCTGATACGCCGCAGATCCCCTCCGGGAGTCGCCCCGCCCGCAAGCGCGATCACACCCGCCAGCGTGATGGTCGGGTCCGCAGCGTAAGGTCCTGGCTTGGTTACCTCTCCAAGGACGAAAACACGCCGCAACGGAGTAATGGTCACCGTAGGGTTGCGGAGCTGCACGGAGTAGGCAGCGATGAGCGTGTCACGCAGGTTCGCGAGCGGAATAGTCCGGACATTTATCTTGCCCAGCAGCGGGAGCGTTACGATGCCCAGCTCGTCCACCAGGAAGTCACCGCTCATGTCCGGCTCACGCCAGACCGCGATCCTCAACATGTCTCCGGGGGCGAGAGCTATGCGGTCTGGCGAGTTGCTTGCAGCCTGCCCTACCGAAACGGCGGGAACAGCAAACAGGAGAATCGTTAATAAGCCCAGCAGGCGAGTACGCATGTATCCTAGTGTTGAAGCGGAGGGCCTCGAACTCCGCATGAGGGAGTGCATCGGGCCATTCGCGCCGAGAGTTGTCGGGGCCGTTCAAAGTATCATAGCTGTCGCTCAGGTAAGCAAGGTTCTGCCGTCGCCGATGTGACGTTTCCGCGTCTGGCAGCTGCGACCTTGTTCTGCTAAGGTGGTGCTGGAGACTGCACCTTACCACAAATCCGCGTTCGTCCGCTGGATACTATTCTCCTATGATCACCTCGATGTGCCAACGATTTGCAATTCTGCTGATGTGGGTGACGGCGCTCGGGTGCTCCGGTGCCGACGGGCGCATCGGCGAAGGTGGCGCGCGACGAAGCCCGGCACGAACGACCCTCGACACTGCGGCCCTCGCGCGGGCGTACGACCGCGCGGCGCAGCTCCCGCGGCTCCGTTCCTTCCTTGTGCAGTGGAAGGGCGATCTCATGCGGGAAGAATACTACGCCGGGGCGTCCGCCGGCCGGCGCACGAACATCAAAAGCGCGTCCAAGAGCATCATCTCGACGCTCGTCGGGATCGCTATCGCGCAGGGGAAGATCGAAGGTCTCGATCAGACGATCGGCCAGTTCCTTCCGGCCGAAACGCGCGGCCTCGATTCCGTGAAGCGATCCATAACCGTCGGCGACCTCGTCTCGATGAGGTCGGGGCTTCAATCCACGAGCTTCGACAACTACGGATCGTGGGTGACCAGCTCCAACTGGGTTCGCAACGCTCTTTCACGGCCGATGGTTGAGGAGCCGGGCGGGCGCATGG
>JACCRF010000060.1 GCA_013813715.1 Gemmatimonadaceae bacterium
TTCCAAGCCGGAAGCTCGATCCACCATGACAAATGGCCCCGGCGTCTGCCGGGGCCATTTGTCCGCTACTGCCTTCCCGTTCTCAGGTGCAAACGGCAGTGACGTTGCCGCCGCGCTGATCCGCCTCATTCTGCGGAATAGGCAAGGCTTTCAGGAAGATGTCGCCCGGCAGCTCCTTCTTGAAATACGTTGCGTTGAGTCTGCCGTAGGCCCGAAGATCCACCAGACGATGAGCGCTCTCCAACAACAGCGAATACCGCTTCTCGCGAAGGATCGCATCGATCGCAGCAGTCGCGCTGGCAAACGGAGCGAGCCCCGCCAGGCCTCCCGACGCGGAACGAACGTAATTGACGTCGGCGAGCGCACCGGCCAGGTCGCCGAGACCTACCTTCGCCTGCGCCCGGAGAAGCACCAGCTCCTCGTTCTTCAGATAGGCAATTGGTGAAGTGAGGGTGGTGACGAAATTGGATTTGTACGTCAGACCCTGGATCGTCGACGGGGTGATCGCTCGGATCTTCGAGCCGCGAAGATCGCCCGCCTGAAGGCTGTCACTCACCTGCGGGTTCAGATGCAGGTTGCCGTCGATGAGCTGATTGGGCGTGTCACCGGTTGCCACGCTGAAGGTGAAGTACACGCCTTCGCCGACTTTGGCGGGATCGGTACTGATGAACGACGAATTGAGCGCGGCGAGAGCGCTCTGGAACCCGGCGGTGCCAGTCGGCGCCGAGTGCTCCAGCGCCCGGTACAGCTCGACCTTCCCCTTCCACCCACGATTGAACTTCGAGAAGGTGGCCGGCGTGTTGAAGCCAGCGAAGCCCGGCGGCAGCGCCGACGGAAACGACGCTCCACCCGCAAGGAGGTCCGTGTTCGCACTGTCGAGCAGCGCGGAAACGAATGCCAGAACCTTAGGCTTGCAGACGATCGGCGCAAGCGCCTCGCCGAGGGGCTTGTCGAGATCGATGGGTATCCCCAGCGAATCGCGATACTCCAGCGCCTTATAGTAATCGATCGCCTTCATCGTCCTGACCATCCCGCGAGTAGCGGTCTTCTCCTGCTCGGTCAGCTCCGACGGGGGTCCGGACGGCAGCACCTGGAGGATCGTGTTCGCCGCTCGGATGTCACGCATGAACGCCGTGAAATTACCTCCTCCCGAGAAGGCACTTGGGTCAAGAGTTCCGTTCAGAAACTCGTTGACGTACCGCGGCTCGGACGCGTCCGTGCGATACGAGTCGCGCGCCATTGTCCCGGCGAACACGATATAGTTTGCCGGCGCTACGCCCAGTGAAGCTCGCTGGGCGTCGTGGTACCCCGTGATGATGTTCTGCAGCGTGAGCCTGGTGAGCGGCTTGGACAGCAGATCCTGATACGACGGGTTGTTGAGATCGGGGACGAACGTGGTGTCCTTGCACGCGCCCAGGAGGGCGACTCCCGCGATCAGAGTGGCTATGTATTTCTTCATTTGAAGTAGTCGCTCGTGTGGGAGATTAGAAGTCAGCGCTGATGCTGAAGAAGAAACTTCGGCTCGGCGGATACGGCGTCACATCGAAATATCGGGAGACGTTCTGGTTTCCGAAGTTGGAGACTTCGGGATCCAGTCCGGTGTACCCGGTCCAGGTCTTCAGGTTGCGCCCGCTGAGCTCGAGCCGAACGCCGCTGGCGGAGCTGAACAGCCGACGGTAAATCGCCTCCGGAAGCTGGTACGACAGCGCCAGCTCACGGAGCTTGACGAAGCTCGCGTCCTCGACGAACGCGCGCGAGCTGCGCAGTCCGAGAAGTCTCTGGATTTCCTCCGCGAGCGCCTTGTCACCCATTGTGCCCTGGGCGTCGGCACAGCATTCGACAAGGTAGTCGTTGGTAAGGTTCGAGACGTGCCCGCCGTGGCGCCAGTCAAAAAGACTGGTAAAGCGGAGGGGGCCGACGTTGATCTCGTTCGAGAATCCCATCGTGAACTTGGGAGTTGCGTCACCGATGATGCGCAGACGGTCAACCCGGCTCACGAAGGCGCCGCAGGTGGCAACGGGATCGGTCAACCCGCATCCGGGCTGCCCGCGGGTGACGAGTTGTCCTGCCGCATTCCGAAACGTCGAGTCCCGTCCATCGCGTCCGATGATGGCCGTCGGCGACCTGCCCTGCTCAATTCGGGTCTGCCCGTACTTGAGTCCAAAGCCGCCGGTGTTGAAAGCCGGCACGGGAAGCTGCGTGATGATGCCGTGATTGTGAGCGAACGTCGTGCGAGAGATCCAGTTCAGCGGTCCGCGCTGGATCGGGTTGAGGCTGAGGCCTATCTCGTAGCCGCGGTTCACGAGGCTGCCACCGTTGATCACCTGGCTGGTGAAGCCGGTGGAGGGGGCTCGGGCCGCGGTGAGAATGAAATCGTCGATATTCTTGCGATACACAGTGAACTCGAGCAGCGCGCGGCCATCGAAGAGCGACGCGTCGAGACCACCTTCCGTCTCGGTGGAGCGCTCGGGCCTTATCAGGTCGTTGCCGAAAGCGAGAGACGGGCGTGTTCCGCTGATGCCGTCTTCGGTTATCACGGCGAGGCTGGTGAATTTCTGGCCGAAGGCAGGCTTGTTTCCGGCACGACCGTAGGCGAGACGCACCTTCAGATCATTGACGAATCTCGGAAGCACCGGCACGCGGTACGACGCCGCCAGCTTCGGGTACGTGTAGAACTTGTCAGGATCGCCGTTATTGCTGGTCCGCTCGATGTTCGCGCCAGCGGTAAGCAGGAGCCGTTCACCGAGGAGAAGGAGCTCTTCCTGCGCGTAATATGAAAAGTCCTTTACCAGCGTTCGGGTCTCGAAGGCAGTGATGTTCGTCGCCTTGTCAAGATTCTCCTGGCCCAGGAGCAGGTTCTGCCCGGCAGTGAAGATCTGGTTGAAATTCCGCCTTCCCTGCCGCAACCCGATGGAGAGCGTCGAGTTGAAAAGCTGGGAACTGGGAACGAACTTGTGAATGAATGACGCTCCGAGCGTCGCATTGATCTCACCGGAATTGTTGGCGACGACCGTTCCGGGAAGTCCGTCCGCCGGCTCGAAGTAGAGATATCGGGGAGAAACGAGCTTGTCATTCTGCGTGAACTGATCCACGCCGCCGTTAGCGACAAACTCGAGGCTCTGCCGCACGCTCGTGAAGAGGCTGTAATTCGCTGATGCGCCGCCGATGAAGCGATAAACGTTCGATGGTGTGTGCAGGTGATCGCGGTCCTGAAAGGGATTGTCTCCGTTGGCTCCGAGATACGGATTCCGCGGGTACACGCCGTCCACGGGTACCAGGTCGTAAAAGGTTGGCGTGGCGGAGAATACCGTATAGGGGTTGACGTTCGCGTTGTCATTGCCGCTGATGCCACGCTCTGTGAGGCTGTGGATGATCTGCGTGTTCGCCTTCACGCTCAGCTTTGATCCAAGGAGCTGGCCGACATTGATGCGCAACGACTGCTTGTTGTACCCCGTTCCCTGTTCGAGCCCGGCGTCGCGTTTCACGAGACCAGAAATGAAATACGACGTTCCCGCATTTCCGCCGCTGACCGAGAGGTCGGTCTCGTAGGAGAGATCCTTCTCTCCGTAGAACTGTTCCTGGAAGTCGTTGCAGACAGGCTTGAACGGAGTCGTATCGAATCCTGCCGCGGCCGCTTCCTCCGCGGACGTGAAGCACCGCAGGTTCAGCTTGTTGGACAGCGAGAATTGCCCGAGACGCTGGGTGATGTTGAACGCCGGTTTGCCCGCACGCCCGCGTTTCGTAGTTATGATGATCACGCCGTTCGAGGCGGCCGATCCGTAGAAGGCCGCGGCAGATGCTCCCTTGAGAACGGAGAGGTCCTCGATATCGGCGGGATTGATATCCGCGATACGGTTGACTTGCTGGTCCTGATTGGATGTGCCGATGACGCGCGAAGCCTGCGTGATCGTGGTCAACCCGCTGGAGATGGCGGTGTTGCTGACTACGACGCCGTCTACCACATAGAGGGGGCTGGAGCTCGAGCCGATCGAGGTAACCCCGCGAAGCTGAATCTGCGAGCCCCCGCCGGGAGCGCCGGAGTTGGTCGTGATGATCGCTCCCGGAATCTTGCCCTGAAGCGCGTTCTCGATGGTTGGTGTCGGGGCCCGGTTGAGCTGCTCACCGCTCACAACCGCTACGGCGTTGGCAGAGTTTCTCGAGGAAATCGTCGTCGCAGTGCCGGTGATGACCTGCTTATCGAGCTGAAGCACATCCTTCGCCAGGGTAACGGCGACGTCATTGAGCCCTGGATTCACCGAAACTACCTTCGGCTGATACCCGATGCGGCGGACTCGAAGCGACACGGTGCCCGCGGGCACCGATACGATGAAGCGGCCATCCTCAGAGGTGATTGCGCCGAGGGTGGTACCGACGACGCTGACTGACGCCGAGTTGACTGCGGTCCCGCTTCCTTCCTCGGTGACACGGCCGGTGATTTGCCGCGTCTGCGCCCATGCACTCGAAACACCGAGCGCAAGCAGCGCAAAGGCCATGACTAACGAACGTGTGATTCTCACGCCCTGCTCCAGCGTTGGGGGGGATGTAACCGGCGGACATGTCGACTGATGCGCCGGTGGCCGGGTTCCATGAAAAAGCCCGGATCTCGAATGCAGGACCTACATACGCGCCAAAAACCGGGATGTCAAGAGATTGTCACTCTCGCGTAAGCGACGTGTAAAAAAGAGGGCGGGGCCCTCGGCGCCCGCCCGCCATTTCCTAACCGCTGCGCTCCGTCGCGCCCGAGAGTGATCTAGCGCGTTGGTGTCCCCGGTTTGGAGAAGTCTACAGTCGGAACTGCTTCAGATCCCGGCGGCGCATCGTAGTAAGGCCGCGGCTTCGCCCCCGTTACCGTCGCGGTCAGCTTCTGCGGAAATCCCCTTATATAGGTATTGTAGTCCCTCACCGCGGCGTTGTAATCGGTGCGCGACACCGCAATCCTGTTCTCAGTACCCGATAGCTCGTCCTGAAGGCGCAGGAAATTCTGATCGGACTTGAGCTGCGGATACGCCTCCGATATCGCGATCAGCCGGCTCAGCGCACCGGTGAGCTGGGAGTTCGCCGCGACCTGTTGAGCTGGGTCGCCGGAGCGGATCGCGCCCCCGAGTGCAGCACGGGCGTTCGCGACCTGCGAGAATACCTCCACTTCCTGAGCTGCATAGCCCTTGACGGTATTGACGAGATTCGGGACGAGATCGGCCCGGCGTTGGAGCTGCACCTCGATTTGCTGCTTCGACTGCGCGGCCTGCTCGTCGAGCGTCTGAATCCGGTTGTACCCGCAGCCGGAGAACGCCAGCGGAGCGAGAAGAGCGAGATAGCGGCAATTCATCTTTCGGATGCCTCTTGAAGTGAGTCCACGAAACGTACGCAAAATGGCAGGAAAAGTTTATGCCGTGAATCGGTCCAGATACGCAACGAGTGCCTCCATACCCGCCATGTAACCCGCGAGAACCGCGGCGGCTTCCTCTCGTTTCACCTTCTCGGTTCCGCGCACGTGCTGCACGACACGTAGCGTCGCCGAGGGATCGAAGCCGGCCTTGCCCGCGATGTCTTTCGTCAGCAAGGAATAGTCCTGCGGTGGAATCTTGCCGTGCAGCCGCGATACGCCGCGAAGAACGACCATGATTGCGCTCAAGCTGGCCTCGAGCAACTCGAGCTGATCCTTCTCGTCGCCGCCGGCCGCCATCGCGCCGCGCCTCAGGTGCAGAAGCTTGCCGAGCGCCTGCTGCTCGACCTGGAGCCGCAGATCGGTTCTCGAGACAGTCATCCCCTCGCACACGTCTTCGCCAAAGAGAACGCGATGGCGCTCCAGAATATCAGCGTATTCCATCGGAAACACGTCGGCCGATGATCTCCATTCGGTCGCGGTGAATGTCATCGGTGCGGGATTGCCCGCGTCCGCCCACGATCTCAGCACGGCGCCGACGGCGGCCAGCCGGTCGACCGGGACAGCATCGAGCACGACGAGCACGTTGTAGTCCGAGCGTTTCGCGATATGCTCGCCAGCGACCGCCGACCCGTACAGGATGATCGAGCGCACGGAGGCACCGTAGGCTTTTCGCAACTGTTCGACCAGCTCATCGAGTGTCATCGCCATCGTCTAACCTGAAGAATGTGGTTCATCACGGAATTCCGCGATGGTGGGGCGTTTGACTGCGGAACCGAGAACGACCAGGCTTCCGGCGGCCGGTAGCGCCTTTGTAGCCGGCAGCCGGCAGCGTGGTAGTTCTATGTTCCGTTCCTCACTAACCGCGCGACCCCGGTAATCCGTGAAGAACCAGGCATGTGCACCGCCGTCGCACTGATGCGTCATCGTCACCAGCTCGACCCTCCGCCGCCGCCGGAGAAACCACCACCACCGCCGAATCCGCCGAAGCCCCCGCCGCCCCCGCCGAATCCTCCGCCACCCCATCCGCCGGAGCTGTGACCTCCCCCCATCGGGATCGGCAGGATTAGCGGCATCCCGCCGCCGCACCCGTCGCGCCTGCCTCGGCGCCCGCGCCGGCTCGCGCTTCTGAGAATCGAAAGGATGACGAAAAAGATGATGAGAAAGACGATAGGCGGGATGCCGCCTCCCCTTCCCCCGCTACGCTCGCGCCTCACCGCCGGAGGAACGAGACCGGTGTCGAGGCTGAAGTTGAACTCCGACGCAAAACGCTGAGCGGTGCGAAGCGTAACCAGCTCGAGCCCCGCCGAGTAGTCGCGCGCCCGGAATGCGGGAGTCGCCTCGCGGCAGATCTCGCCGGCCGCTCCATCGGTGATGAAGCCCTCGGCGCCTTGCCCGGTAGCGATGAAGCAATAGCCGCGTCCGTCAGAGCTGGTCTCCTTGGGCACGAGCAGAACCACGGCGCCGGCGTTGCGCGTCGCATCACCCGGCGATGCAATGCGCCCCACCTTCCACTCTCGTCCTATGCGGAGCGCAATGTCGGACGCGGCGCGCTGCCCGATATCGGGAAGCGTCACGATCGCCATCTCGCCGCCCGATCTCGCACGCACATCTTCGGCGATTCGGTTCAGGCGCTGTCGAGTCGCCTCGTCTATCACGCCGGCGAAATCATTCACCATGCCGGTTGGCGCCGGGATAGTTATATCCTGAGCCCGCGTGACGGCCGGCGTCGAGAAAACCGCAGCCAGCGCGAACGCTACTGCCCCGATTCGCATGCGACCTATGACGGAAGGGTGGAAGGCTATCGGAAGTGACCCACTAACCATTGTGTCGCAAAATCGTGCCTCCACCCTTGATTTCAACCTCGCTACCGCATCCTATTTAGCCGATGCCCAGATCACTAGTCAACTTCAGTGCCGCGGTCGCAGTGACGCTGGCCACCTCGTGCAGCCCGACGAATTCGACACCGCGCGCCGCAGAGGCCGGTCCTCCTCCTCCAGCCGCGCAGATGGCATCGGCCGCACCCGTCAACGACGCCGTCGTTGCTGCCGCCGACCGAGGTCGCATCAACGGCGACGACGCCGCTAAGACATGGGTGATCATGGCCAGCGACTTTCAGTGCCCGTTCTGCAAGCAATGGCACGACGAATCATGGCGAGCGATGCTCGACGAGTACGTACGGGCCGGCAAGGTAAAGGTTGCGTATATCAACTTTCCGCTTGGGCAGCACCAGAACGCTCTCGTTACCGCGGAGGCGGCGATGTGTGCCGGCGCGCAGAGCAAGTTCTGGGAATATCACGACGGACTCTTCGCGACACAGGGCCGGTGGGCCCCGATGCCGCAGCCGCGACCGCTGCTTGACTCTCTGGCTCAAAGTGTCGGCGTCGAGCTTGCGACTTGGAAGCAATGCGTCGAATCCGGACGCCTTCGCCCGCTGATCCGGGCGGATCGTGACAGGGCAGCCGCGGCCGGCGTCCAATCCACGCCGAGTTTCATCATCGGGGACCGGGTTCTGCTCGGAGCTCAGCCGATGGAAGCACTGCGACCGGTGCTGGATGCGGCGATAGCGAAGGACGGAAAATAGAACCACCTCGCTTCCGGCTGCCGGCGATTGAGGCGCTGCCGGCTTCCGGCTCGACCAGAACGACGGATGCTCGGGTCTTGGAACCCCTCAGCACAGCAAACGGCAGCAAGGACTTTGTCGGTTGCAGCTCCTCCGTTTGAGCCGGCAGCCGGCAGCGCCCCACCGGGCCGGCGGCCGGCAGCCCGGTGGTTCTCAGTTCCGCAGTTCCCCGCCGCAAAGTCTCGGACATCCGTGAAGGCCAGTTGAACCCCTTCCTCCGGCTCCCCTACGCCGCCGCCGGCATGGTGAGCCGCTCGCTCGTCGCCGTCGCGCCGCGCGCATCGTCCAA
>JACCRF010000062.1 GCA_013813715.1 Gemmatimonadaceae bacterium
CTCGCTGATGCCGACGAGCGATCTAATGTTGCTCGCTCCGCTCGCGATTGTATGATTCGCTTGCGGCATAGCTGAAGGCGTTATCCGGACAGGCACTTCTCGCTGTAGATGACGATCGCATGAGGACTCCTGGACTGTGGGCGTGGGTAGTGACGTGGGACACTACCTAGGCGCGCGGAAAATTGCGGATGGCGTGTTAGCACGCCATATTACATGTTATGCCTAAGCCCACCGCGGCCAGTCGAAATGTTCAGCGGTACCGCGACCGGATGCGACGGGCGGGCCTGCGCCTGGTCCAGCTATGGGTGCCGGATGCGCGCGCGCCTGGCTTCGCCGATGAGTGCCGTCGGCAAAGCCGCCGAGCGGGGAAAGCTCGTCGCGCCGAACAGGACGTGATGAAGTGGATCGAGGGAACGCGGGACACTGACGCGTGGCCCGTGTAACGCGCGGGGGGCTCGTCGTCGTCGCAATGCGAGGGGACTATGGCAAGCCCCGGCCAGCGCTGATCGTCCAAGCTGACGTGTTCAATGCCGCCCATCCGAGCGTGACCGTAGTCCCTGTGACGAGCACGCTTGTGGACGCGCCGCTGTTTCGCCTCACGGTCGAGCCCTCGCCCAGCAACGGTCTGCGCTCGCTGTCGCAACTGATGGTTGACAAGGTGACGACGGTCCCTCGTGCACGCCTCGGCCCGCTGATTGGCCGCCTTGACGATGACATACTGGTCCGGGTCAACCGCGCCTTGGCGCTCTGGTTCGGCATCGCGGCGTAAGGCGTAGCGCGCGGAAGTCACCGGGTGGCGGGGAGCCGGATATCAAGCAATTGCTTCTGAGGCGCGTGGGATTTCGGTAGCGGCTCGCGCGCTGCGCGTGCGTGCCGCAGTTTGTTGGAATGCGCCGCAGCAGAATTGCGGAAGTTATGCCTCACCGGGCGTCACCGTGACGCAGCGCCCGTGCTGCTATCTCGCTTCAGGGCTCCCGACGAGCTGCCCTTCACACGTGAGTGTCTCCGGCGGGTCGCGTACGCGCGACATTCTGCTTCGCCGGGCTTGATCTGAAAATGAAAGCGTCTTGCTGGTCGGTCGTGCTAGTGGCATGCGTGGCTACGGTGAGCTCCCGCGTCCTGGCCCAAGTGGATGCCCCGATCGACCCATCTGGCCTTCACGCAGCGATGGAGCGCGCCCTTCGCGAAGAGAAGTTGGTGGGTGCTGTCTGGGCTGTACTGACGCCAGGAGAGACCGTAACGGGTGCTGCCGGGCTCCGCGATGCCCGTCGCAGCGAGCCGCTTACCTCCGCGAGCAAAGTCCAGATCGGCTCGGTGGCCAAGACGCTGATCGCGACGGGCGTGCTCCGGCTGGTGACGGAAGGAAGGTTGTCGCTGGACACCACTGTTGCATCGCTGCTTCCAGGCGTCACGCTCCACAATCCCTGGGGAGAGAGCCATCCGCTGCTGCTGCGCCATCTCCTGGACCACACGTCGGGATTGGACGACGCCCGGCTCTGGCAGGTGTTCAGCCTCGCAGCGCAGCCTGATGCGCCGCTGAACGCAAGCTTCGGGCGTGATCCTTCGCTCCTGCGCGTTCGCAGCCGGCCGGGCGCTCGCCTCTCATACTCGAACATGGGCTACACGCTGCTGGGCATGGTGATCGAGGCCGTCGCGGGTGAGCGCTACGAGGCGTATCTGGACGCGCATCTGCTGCGCCCCCTTGGCATGCACGCCAGCAGCTTTCAGTTCATCTCGCAGACCGGCCCGCAGGCAGACGCTCAACTCGCGATGGGCCACTTCGAGAACGGAGTCACGCAAGCTGTCGTCGCCTCTTGGCTGCGCCCCTCCGGTCAGTTCACCACGACCGCGGCGGATATGACGCGCTTCGCCCGCTTCCTGATGAGCAACGGCGAGATCGATCGCGCGGCCTTCGTCGACCAACAGTTGCTTCGCGCCATGGGGAGGCCGTCGAAGACGGAAGCAGCATTGGCGGGCCTCGAGGCGGGCTATGGACTGGGTCTGACTCGCCGCGACCGGCACGGCGTGATCGGGCGCTGTCATGTCGGGACGACAGTGGGCTACCGTGCCAATCTGTGCGTGTTCCCTGAGGAGCAGAAGGCGTTTTTCGTCTCCGTGAACACCGACAGCGAGACGGCGGACTACGAACGGTTTGATGCGCTGCTCATCCGCGCGCTCGGCGTCAAACCCGCGGACCCTGTGACGCCGACCGATCCGCCCGAGAGGATCGCCGAGTGGGAGGGGATCTACGCGCTGTCACCGAACCGGACGGAGAGCTTCGCGTATCTTGACCTCGCGCTCAACTTCGCCATCGTGCGCTGGGAAGGTGCGCGACTCCATATGAAGCGATTCCAGGCGGCAGCCACGTCACTCACACCGACGGGTGGAATGCTCTTTCGCTCGCAGGACAAGATCACGACGTCGCATGTGCTGCTGACCTCATCCGACGGCCGACGCCTCATTAGCGACGGCCTCCGTACGTTTGAACAAGTCAGCCGATGGCGCATCGTGCCACTCTGGGCGAATCTCGCCGCCGGCGTATCGGGTCTCGTCTATCTCGTGTTGGCGGGAGTGGCTCGTGTGGTGCGCCGACGGTTGAAGCCGTCCGATCCAGTCTTCGTTCCGTTCGTGTCAGCGGTGGCGCTCGTCCTTCCCCTGCCGTTCTTCCTGGGCCAATCGTTCCTCCGACTGGGTGACCTTACTCTGGCAAGCGCGCTACTCGCACTGGTAACCGGAGTGTTGCCGCTGGCGATGGCGCTCGGCCTGTGGCGTCGGGTCAAGCGGGGTATGGCGGGGGCGGGTGACGTTCTGGATGCGGCGGCCGTGGTCGCCGTGCTGCAGTGGGCGGTCGTGCTTGCATACTGGGGACTCCTGCCATTGCGCCTGTGGGTATGACGAATTAGAAGACACCGCCGGGGGGATACTGGTGCCCCTCACGACGGCACGGCTGCGCAGGGAGCCGATTGAGCTGACAGGCAGCGAGCATAGTATTACCTTTATGTTCCGGAGGTAATACCATGTCGCGACCGATGCGCACCGTTTCGTTCAAGCTTTCCGAGCGGCTCGACGACGCCTTGAGCGACCTGGCGCAGCGCCGCAAGTCGAGTCGTTCTTCCCTCGTTCGAGAAGCGCTGGAAGCGCTGGCGACCGGCAAACGTCGGTCGGTGACGGCTGTGGTCGATGAACTGGTGGGATCGCTCGATGGATCGGCGGATCTCTCGACCAATCCCAAGCACATGGCCGGGTATGGGAAGTGACCCGGATCGTCATCGATACGGGGCCCGTCGTTGCTCTGCTGAACCGACGTGATCGTCATCATGCCTGGGTTCGTGACGTGCTCGACACGGTCGAACCCCCAATCTTCACATGCGAGGCGGTCGTTTCCGAAGCCTGCTTTCTGCTCGGACGGCTGACCGGCGGACGGGACGCGGTGCTCGAGCTTCTCTCGGAAGGCGTCCTGAAAGTCGACTTCCGGATGTTGTCTGAGATCGATGCGCTCCGGGGTCTGATGCGGAAGTTTGCGAACGTTCCAATGTCGCTCGCGGATGCGTGCCTCTTGCGAATGACCGAACTCGACCTGCAGAGTGTGCTCGTCACGCTGGATAGTGACTTCCGAGTATATCGTCGGAATCGGAGACAAATAATCCCCACGATCATGCCAAGCCGCGCGGGCCGCTAACCCGCCGATGGTGCTGTCGAGCGCGGCCCACACCATCAGGACGACCCCGCGAACCCGCGTTATCCCCTCACTGCACGCAGGCGCGGATACCGTCTGCGAATGTGACGCCTGGACCATACACTGTCCGCACACAGGCTGTACGAACGCTTTGCCAACCGAACCGGTGGCGCACGCAACTTCGACATGGACCTACGCTTACCGAGGCAGGCAACCAGGCGGAGGAGGTTGTGAGGATGGCATCGTGCGCATCTTTACACGCCTTCCACTGTACCTTTGCCTGCAGCGCGTGCGACGGAACAGGATAGAACCAACATGGCGCCGAACGTCACGCAAACCGCAAGCGGCTGATCGCCGTGAGATTCTCGACTGTGACCCGGCGTCTCGCCGGCCGAATGGTGATCCCCGCGGCGCTGTTGCTGCCGATCGCGATCGTCATCGTGCTGTTGTACTACTACCAGCAGACCGAGAACGCGCACCGGAAGACGATGGATCGCGCGACCCATGTGTACTCCTCCGTTGCTGCATGGCAGTTCGCGCGGTTGGCGAGTGAGGCGCTGCACAAGAGCGGAGACTCCGCGATTCACCAGATCGGCCGCGTCATGGGTGGCGTTATTCAGATGCGGGCGGCCGATCAGAATACGGCGCTGTTCCTTGTCGATTCGACTTCTCCCGACCATCCGGCTATCCGTCACGCGCGAGGCGTCTTTCGCGCCGACGCGCGGACGGGAGAGCTCATCGCGCATGGGGCCGACTACGCCACTCCCGCCGGTCGCACCGCGCTCGAGCGACGGATCTCACGCATCGCCCCCATCACCCATGATCCCCATCTCATCCAATTCCGTCGCGTGGGTGACACCGTGGTGGCGGCAATCTACGGCGTTATCGGTAACCCCGACGAAAGGGTCCGCGTCGTTTACGGAATCGAGACCGACGCGCAGGTCTTCCGTGGCTTGCTCGAGCGGATCGTGGACAGCCAGCCGCTGCTCCCAGTGGCGCTCTTTTCCGGACCACTCGGCATGCAACGTGTGCGCATCTCGCTATCCGACCCCGAGTGGGGGCGCCTCATGGTACTCGGGCATGCCAGCGGCAACGCGGTCGCAGCGACCGACACGCTCGAGACCAGCCGCGGCGGATTGCGTGCGACCGTGGAGCTCGACTCGGCGCTGGTCTCCTCGCTGCTGCTCTCGGGCCCCTCGCGCGCGCCGTTCCCGCTCATCGCCGGCCTGCTTTTCTCCGCGCTCTTTCTCGCGGCGCTCGCGATGCTGCAGTTGCGGAAGGCGCGCGTACTGGCGGAGATGCGCGGCCAGTTCGTGGCGAACGTGTCGCACGAGTTGCGGACGCCCTTGACACATATCTCCCTATTCGCGGAAACCCTCCTCTTCCATCGCGAGCGGTCGGTGGCGGAACGCGATCGCTTTGCCACGATCATCCAGCGCGAAGCGCAGCGGCTCACGCAACTCGTGGAAAGCGTGCTTGCCTTCTCCCGCACTGAGGCGGGGCGCACCGACCTGAAGGCAACAACGGTCGATCTCGGTGCCGAGGTTCGCGATGCTGTGGAGAGCTTCCGTCCGATTCTCGCCGGCGCGGCGGTGCGCCTCGATCACGATGTCCGAGCGTCGGTAGCGATCCATGCGGATCCTTCGGCGGTTCGCCAGATCGTCGTCAATCTGCTGGACAATGCCGTGAAGTACGGCCCGCACGGACAGCGAATCGTGGTCGGCGTCGACCGCGAGGGCAGCTCCGCGCTCCTCACCGTTGCCGATGAGGGGCCGGGCATTCCGTCACAGGATCGGGAGCGGGTGTTCGAGCCCTTCGTCAGACTTCCCGCCCGCGGCGCGCGAATCGCCGGCACCGGCATCGGGCTGTCCGTGGTTCGCGACCTTGTGAGCCGACACCTGGGAACGGTGACGATCGCGGATGCGTGCGATGGCGGAACCGAGGTGCGAGTGCTCATCCCCGCGCTCGACGGCGCCGCGTTAGCCGACATGCCCGCGAACGAGACGTCAACCACCAGGTGACGACATGACGCGTGTGCTGATCATCGAGGATGATGTCGATCTCGCCATGGGGCTTCGGGCGAATCTCGAGATTGAAGGCTACGAGGTGACCTGCGAGCATTCCGGCGAGGATGGCGTGCGCGCCGCACTGGCCGACCCTCCCCAGCTCGTCATCCTCGACCTGATGCTGCCCCAGATGGATGGCTATGACGTACTTGCCCAGCTGCGCGACGCCGCCCTCCACATGCCGGTACTGCTGCTGAGCGCGCGGTCACAGGAGCTCGACAAAGTGCGTGGCTTCCGTGCCGGTGCGGATGACTACGTGACAAAGCCCTTCGGCCTGATGGAACTGCTCCTGCGCGTGCGGGCCCTGCTCAAGCGCAGCGCTCCTGCCGGCATGCCGGCGGCAGCGGGACGCGGCTATCAGATCGGCGGCGCGCGTGTCGACGTCGAGAGCCGTACGGTCCGGCGCGGCGCGCACGAAGTCTCACTGTCGCCCAAGGCCTTCGACCTGCTCAACGCGTTGTACGAGCGACGCGACAAGATCGTCTCGCGGCACGATCTGTTGCGCGAGGTGTGGCGCTACAACGAGAGCGTGACGACGCGAACCGTGGACGCGCACATCGTGGAACTGCGCCGAAAGCTCGAGGACGACCCGGCGAACCCGCAGTATATCCTTACTGCACGCAAGGTCGGATACCGGCTACGAGTGTGACGCGCCGGGCCATACACGGTCCGCACACAGGCTGTACGCGCGCTTCGCCAAGCGAACCGGTGGCACATGCATCTTGGACATGGACCTACGCTCACCGAGGCAACCATGTCCGTGCGATATGCCGCCCGCGTCGCCATCGCCGCGTTCGCGGGTGTTACAGCTCCACTTATTCCTGACGCTGCGCTCCTCCACGCGCAGAGTATGGCGAGCCCGCCCGCCGTTCGAATAGTGCGCGCCGAGAGCCCGATCAAGCTGGACGGACACCTCGACGATGTCGTCTGGACGACGGCGACGTGGTCGGACGGATTTCGCCAACGCGATCCGGCGGAAGGCGAACCGGCCACCCAACTGACACGAGTCGCGCTCGCCTATGAGGACGACGCGCTCTGGGTTGCCGCCCGCATGTCGAGTACCCGGCCGGCGGAGATCCGCGCCCAGGTCACCAGGCGCGATGCGGAGAGCACCTCGGAGCAGATCGTCGTGTCGCTCGACACGTATAATGACGGGCGTACTGCGTACTCATTCGGCGTCACCGCAGCGGGGGTGCGCCTGGACTACTATCACGCCACCGACGACCTCGCGCAGCGCGACTACGCGTATGACCCGGTGTGGAAAGCGGCGACGGCCTTCGACGCCGAGGGATGGACGGCGGAGCTGCGCATCCCCTTCAGCCAGCTCCGATTCGCGGCGGCGGCGGCGGATCCGCGCTGGGGGATCAACGTCATCCGGAAGGTGCCCGCGCGCAACGAAGAGTCACATCTCGTACTGGTGCCCAAGAATCAACCCGGATGGGCCTCGCGCTTCGCGCCGCTCATCGGGCTCGCGCGTCGCCCCGCCGCGCTCAACGCCGAACTTCTTCCCTACGTTGCGAGCGACGCTCGCCTCACGAGCGGCAGGGATCCGCGCAATCCATTCGACGACGGCCGTAACCTGAACCGCCGCATGGGTGCCGACCTGCGACTCGGCCTCCGCAGCAACCTCACCCTCGATGCAACGGTGAACCCGGATTTTGGCCAGGTCGAGGCCGATCCAGCGGAGGTGAATCTCACGGTGTTCGAGACGAATCTCTCGGAGCGGCGCGCGTTCTTCACCGAAGGGCGACAGCTGTTCGCGGGAGGAGGCGCGCAGTACTTCTATTCGCGACGCATCGGCGCAGCGCCCCGCGAACAGGTATCCGGCAACTTCGTTGACGCGCCGCAGAGCACCGCCATCCTGGGTGCCGCGAAGCTCACCGGGCGGCTGCGCCAGGGGCTATCCATCGGTGCACTCTCCGCCGTCACCGGCGAGGAGCACGCGCGCAGCTTTGACACGCTCTCGACGCGTAACACGTCCACGCTCGTGCAGCCGCGAACTGCGTACGGCGTGCTGCGCGCACAACAACAGTTCGGCCAGTATGGGTCTACCGGGGGAATCGTCCTCACAGGGGTGTCGCGACACCTTCCGGGTGACGGCAAGCTGTCGGCTGCGCTCGCGCGTCAAGCAGTTACCGGTGGAACCGACTGGACGCTGCGCTTCCGCGGCGGCGAATACGTGGCCGCCTTCGACGCGGGGTTCAGTCATGTGACGGGCGATTCCACCGCAATCACCAGACTGCAACGCTCGAGCGCCCGGTACTTCCAGCGCCCCGATGCCGATCACGTCGAGCTCGATCCTTTGCGGCAGTCGTTGACGGGCTATCGCGCGAACCTGGGATTCAATCGCACCGCGGGGCGCCACTGGCTCTGGGGCGTCGGAGCAGGCGCAGTCTCGCCCGGCTTCGAGCTCAACGACGCCGGCCGGTTGTCCAGCGCCGACAATCTGAACGGTTCTTTGAGTCTGACCTACCGGGAGAACACTCCCGGACGATTCCTCCGCAGCTATTCAGTCAACGTATTTGCGTTCCGCAGCTGGGATTTCGACGGCATGATCAAACGTGGCGAGGTGCCCGCGGTGTTCGCTGACGTCGTGTTCAAGAACTTCTGGACGTTGAGCGGACACTATCACTACGCGCCGCGGGCGTGGAGCCCCACAACGACACGAGGTGGTCCAGCGATGCGCACGCCAACGGACTGGCACCACACCGCCAGGCTGAGCGGCAATCCCGCACTTCGAACGCCGTGGCTCGTGGGTGTCAATCTTTTCACCGACGAACTGGGTCAGCGCGCGCTCGACGTAAACGGCAGCGTTGCCTACCGCTCGGGAGGACGGTGGGAGTTGAGCGCGGAACCGCTGTGGTACCACGCGAACGCGCAGCGGCAGTGGGTCGCCGAGCGCGGCGCCGGCCCCGCCGCGACCTACGGCCGGCGTTATGTCTTTGGCGCGCTCGAACGACGGGAGCTGGCGATGCGCCTGCGCCTCAACTACTCGATCACGCCTGAACTTTCCACCGAGCTGTATGCGCAGCCCTTCGTCTCGTCTGGCCGATTCACGCGGTTTGGCGAACTCGCCGACCCATCACGATTACTGCTGCGCGAGTACGGCACCGACGGCACCACCATCAGTGCCGTCACGGATGGCTACGTGGTGAACGATCGTGGTCAGGCGGTGAGTATTCCCAACCCTGACTTCACGGTGCGGTCGCTGCGGAGCAATGCGGTGCTCCGCTGGGAGTGGCGCTCCGGGAGTACCCTGTTTTTCGTCTGGCAGCAGGACCGCGCGGGTCACGACGCATTCGCGCGCAATGACGTCGTCTCCGCGTTCGGCGAGTCGTTCGGGCTGCCGGGGGAGAATCGGTTCGCGGTGAAGGCGACGTATTGGCTGGCGCGCTGACGAATCCGGATCGAGTCCTCGTCCGGATCGCGCCCCCTAGCGCCCGCTGGCTAGACCTTGGCTATATCTTGGCTAGACCGCCTCGAGCGGAATACCGTGCCCGCCGGCGATGGCCGCCCGCGCCTCGCTAACCCGGCGCAAAAACCGTGGATCGTGCTCCAACCGGTATTCAAACCAATCATCCTCGGATTCAAACCCAATCAGCACACCCGCTGGCTTGCCGTGGCGCGTGATAATAATCTCCTGATTCTCGGCCAGGCGGAGATACCGGGAAAGGTCGTCTTTTACCTCCGCCAGGGCGACTTCACGGCGCGGTTTTCTTTCGGTCGCCGTGCGCTTGGAGCCAGGCTTCCGCTTCTGGCTTGGTGACGATGGCAAGGACTTGGACTTCTTGATCGGTGACGTCATAGAACACGCGAACCTCGTCGACGCGGAGACGGAACTGAGGTCGACTCAGGCCGCGCAAGCGCTTGATTCGACTCTTCGAGACCTTGGTGGGCTCGTAACGCAGGTGCGTCTCGAGAGCATCCTTGACGCCGGCTCGCTGGTAGGCCGGCAGCGCCCGCAGGGTCGCCACGGCACGCGGAGCAAGGATGATCGCGAAGCGCATCTAGCTACAGTATAGCTAGAATAGGCGGTTCGCGCAAGAAAGGCCTGCCAGGACGGTCAACGCCCAAGTCGCTGATTCCCTAATACAAGCTTCGAGACCCAGTGCATCACGTTGAGGTGAATTGCTGATTATCACGCCCCCTGGACTATCAGTCGTCGCGGATGCGCTCTAACTCTTCGCCCGGCGCTCGGTTTTCTCGACCGTGCCGCTCGCGGATGGGTGATCGCTCCTATATAGGAAGGGCGGCGCTCGTCTTCCTCGTTTTTCATCCGCACCCATGTGCAATCCACACTCCTGAAGTTGGCGGGTCTGAAGCGGTGGTGAAGCGGGGCTGATTTGTGAAACGCACGCGACATCGGACGAATGCCGGTCGTGTTGCTGGAAGGATGTGTTGGCAATATTGTCGTGATGGTGCCGTCGGGCGGGGCATCAGTTTGCGAGCTCGCGCAGCGATAACACGTCCCGCCGACGGATATGCCCACCGAAAAACCTCGACTGCTCGCGCAGGTGAAAGGCCGCATGCGCGCACGACACTTGAGCCCGCGTACGGAGCGGGCATACGTGGGATGGATCATCCGATATATCCGATATCACGGCACTCGGCATCCCAATGAACTGGGTGAGACCGAGATCATCGGGTTTCTCACGCACCTGGCCGCCGAGCAGCGGGTTTCGCGTTCGACGCAGATGCAGGCGTTGAGCGCTCTGTTGTTTGAGTGCCTGACGCTACGCGTCAAGGACCTCGACTTTGCACGCGGGGAGATCCGGGTGCGACGCGGCAAAGGGGGAAAGAATCGTGTAACCATGCTGCCGGAGATAGCCCGTTCAGCGCTGGAGATGCAGCTGGAGCGTGTGCGTGCGCTGCACGCCCGCGACCTTGCCGGCGGTGGCGGGCGCGTCGCGTTACCAACGGCGCTTGACCGGAAGGCGCCGTCCTGGGCCACGGACCTGGCGTGGCAGTGGGTGTTTCCCGCGGCTCGGGAGT
>JACCRF010000067.1 GCA_013813715.1 Gemmatimonadaceae bacterium
CCTCGCGGCGATCTTATTATCGCGTGGGGCACAATACGGCTCGCGACGGAGTGGTCGGTCAAATAGACGGTGGGTAGCAGCCGTCAGCCTGACCGAGCCGCTGTCTGGATTGAGACGGCAAAAACCCGTCGTTTGTCTGACCCAGTGTGGGAGCTAATTTCAAGCTCGCGGAAGTGGCGGAACTGGTAGACGCGCTGGACTTAGGATCCAGTGGAGCAATCCGTGGGGGTTCGAGTCCCCCCTTTCGCATGATGTTTGATAGCAACGATTTAGCCGCTGTGGTTTGTCTCCCTTGGGAGACGTTCGCGGGGCCTTCGTCGCATCCTTCGTCGTATAGCGCTGAAATTCCGCTCATGATGCCGCCCCCTTGCGTTCCTTCCGCTCTTCGATCGTCGGCTTGAACTTGCCATAGATCGTCGCGGCCATGTACACGGACGAGTGGCCGAGCTGAGCCATGATCGCCTCAAGACTCTCGCCACGCTTCCGGCTCCTCACCGCCCATGAATGACGAGCATCCCGCAACGTGTAGTCCTCGATTCCGAGCGCCGCGCATGTCGCCTGGTGAACATCGTACACCCGGTACCGGGTGAGATTCGGCCAAAGCGCCACGTTCCCGATGAGTGACCGGCAATGTTCTCTCAGGTACGGGATCGCCCAAGGCTCGATGATCGCGTCGTGCCGATCGCGCTTCTCGTTCTTCGTGCCCTTGATGTGCACGAGCCCCGCGTTCAGGTTGATGTCGCCTCGCGTCATCGCAACAGCTGGCGAGACCTCGGCGCCCGTCGCCTTGATGAGGGCGAACAGTGCCCGGAATTCTGCGGGTGCCGCCTCGACGATCTTCTTGTCTACGTCTTCGGTGTGCCACACGAGACGCGCCTTGTTCTTCTTTGGTGTCTTCACCGCGGCGCTCGGATCGTATTGCAAGAGACCACGCTCCTGCAGGTACCCGATGAAGGACCGGAGCGCATAGAGATACTTCCGCCTGGTGCCGGTTGTGACATCCGGTACCTCGGTCAACCACTGGCTGATACGCGGCGCGGTGAGCTCGTGCAACTGCGTCTCGATCGTGATCAACGTCTCGACCTGCGCGCGGTATGTCGCCGCTGTCTGAACAGCACCGCCCAACGCGCGGACCCATGCCACCCAGCCATCGACGTGATCGGCCAGCCGAATCCCCCGGAGCTGAGCCTTCACGGTGTCCAGCGCGTTGCTGGTGTAGTCACGGTATAGCTCGGCCAGCTTAAGCCGTCCGTAGTAGACGGCTTCGAGAACTTCCCATTCCTGCCGGTCCTTCAGCTCGAGCACCATGCGCTTGATCTTCCGGGCGAGGGCGACGTCGCCGGTCCCCGATGAGCGCTGCTTGAGTCCAACGCGGCCCGGTACGTAGATCTGGTACTTGCCATCCTTGAGGAAGAGACCAGACCGCCTCTTGCGCTTCGCTGCGTTCGCCGGCTTCTCGCGATCGTCGCTCATGCTGCATCCCTCTTCACGGAATGAGTGAGGTGAGCCGTCGCGTAAGCGAGGAGCTCGGATCTAAGATACCGCACCGCGCGCCCGAACTTGAGCCTGGGGACATCGGACTTCTCAAGCCAAGTCGTCGACATCTTGAGAACGGCCGCGGCTTCCTTCAGCTCGAGTACCTCATCATTCAAGTCCACAGCCCGCGGGCTCAGGGAATTAGCGGCGGTCATGCTGCCCTCCCATCAGGCGGAACATGCTGGCGGCAGTGAAAACAGATCATATCACGTACGACCTCCATCGACACCAACGTACGACCTCGAGCCGGATTCGTCATGCCGCGCGCCCCGGTCTTTCGTCCGGCGTTTTCATCTGCACCATGACACCATGGTGCACCATTGATCCAGTAACCTCCGCCCTAAATGTCCTGCCAAAAATCTCGCGCGTAGCTGGGACGATGGTGCAGTATGGTGCATGGTGCATGTCATGGTGCACGCTCTGTGACAACCCAATGTTGTTCTCGGGCAGTTGGATCGCTCACGTGCAATAGCATCAATCCGCGGATTGGTCGATCAGCATACGCTCGCAACGTGTATCGCAGACTGCCGAGGGTAGCAGCTTTCGACCGATCACCGCGGGATGCTGCGGCGAGATCGACAGCAGCGCGAAGATTGGGATCACCGTCACGGCGACTCCACACATCCTTTGCTGTCCAGCTCTTATCTCCAAAAGCCCTGCGTAGGTCTCCGAGGAGTACGGAGACATCTGCAACATCATCATCAGCCAGGGCTCGCAGCCGTCCGCGTCCACGGGTTGGATCGTCGGCTTGAGCTGGGTCGGGCTCGCCCGCCCAGATCACGGCGGATCGGATTAGATCGTCCCATGCTTCGAACGAGCCTATGCGAGGGGCCTTATGCCGCGGCCGACCGGCGACATGAAACCCGCGCAGGATGGTTAGGGCGGCAGTGACCAGCCGCTGCCTCTCTATCCGAACGAAGCCGAGCAGGTCATCGATCTTGAAGCCGGTCCGATCCTCCGGCGTTTCGACCTTGGCGTCCAAGTCGATCGGTACAGCGCGACGGCCGAGCGTGCGTGAGAATCCAACGTTGTTGCCTGTAGCGATCCACACTGTCCGGAGTGCCACCTCAGTAGTCTCACTCGCGCCGAGAACGCGGTCCGTCCAGCTCTTGCACGTGAGCGCGGCGGCGAATACATCGGATCCAATCGTGCCGCTGACATTATCCAGCAGGACGAGCGGAGTGCCTGCGATCGCGATCGCGGTGATGCGCTTCCGCAGCTCGTCGCCCTCGACCATTGTCATGGCGGCGGGCTCGCGGCCCGTTCCGATCAGACCGATGACGCTGGCCAGCAGTCCCTTCCCTGTCCCCGGTGTCGGGGCGCGGATCGGGAAGAGCGGCGCCGGCCCGTAGATCAGGTGCCGCGCGATCAGCGTCAGGACCGCGGCGATGTATGTGGAGCGGTCTGAGGTAGCGACGAAGGGGAAGTTGACCACCGGCTCCAGCAACGCCTCGATCGCACGGCGCACATCATACGCGGTCGGACGCTCCGGTATCCCCGGCCATTCGTTGCAGCCCGGAACGGGCTCATAAAGAAGACCCGTCGCCCGATCGTAACCAACGTTCGACAGAATGGAGCCGTCAGGACGGATAGTCGGCGTTTCGATTACGCCTTCCAGGTATGCCAGTGGCCACTCCAGCCGACCCAATACCTGCATGACGACGTTCGAGAGGGGAAAGGCGGGCTGTTGCTTTTTCGTTCGGGCGCTGAGCTTGGTCCAGCGCGTTGCGTTGTCGATCACCGCAAGCATCCGCGGCGGGTCGAGCCGCACAATTACAGGAGCGCCCGGTGGGCGAGCAATCCACGTGTCCCGTCCTGCCCCGTCGCGTGCAATCGTCACAAGTGCGCGTCCGCGAACGTAGACGTTGAGGTCGGGGCGACCTTCGATTGCCTCGATCACTTCGTCTGTCATCGCCGTCAGTTCAGGGCGGATCGAAATCCTGACTCGTCGATCAGCGCCGTCATCATCAGCCAGTATCTGGCCGTCGCCGCTTCTCGAGCGTGTGTCCGATGGTGGAGCATCCAATTCACCGAGCGCCACTATTGCTTCATCGAGCTGATTCAGGACAGCGGTCACGCGACCGCCTTTGCGCAGCCGAGCTGGCGCTTCGCACCTATCCGCGCGCGGCGAGCCTTCTCAACGAGAACATCATCACCAAGCGGTGGAGTGTTAAGGGCATTCCACTCGCGCAGGTAAAACAGCACCTCATCATCCGTGAGCGCGTAGTCGTTGCCGAGCCAGACCGCTACGCGCCGCGCGGTATTGTCGCGATCCCCCTTCCCGCGGGGGCCGACTGTCGCCAGGTAGGCACGGATACGGCGATCATCATCAGCACCACCTTTTAGCCCCCAGGATCTCTTTGGGATCGCTGGAGTAGCCGGCTTGCGGACACAGAGCTGCACGAAATCCCGCGGCCGATACCGCGCATCGGAGCGATAAAAGGCGCGAACTGGAACAGGCTCGCCGGTCTTCCAGTTGACCGTTCCTGCTGGACGTAGAATGCGAGCCAGATCGCTCGTGTTGTCGAGCCTCCATCCTCGCTCGAGTCCCTTGGCGATGATGCCTTGCTGCACGCGACCGTTGAGCTCTTCCGCGTTGTGCCGGTCCCGGTCGGATCCAAGCAGCTGCAGGTCTTCGTAGCACCAGTGCACCTGAAACCCGCCGCTTGAATCCACGACAAGAGTGGGCTCCATGCCGAGCGACTTGATGAAATCGATTGCTTCGTCGCGTGTCGGGAGATCGAGCTGTTTGTGATTGGGACCGATTACGTCAAGGTCGAACCACTGGCCGGGAATGGCGAGCGTGTCCTCCACCTTTCCCCTTCCTGTCCCAGGCGGGGCCTTCAACAGACATACGCCGATGTACACGTCCCGTTTCTCGGCCAGCGCTGCGATCATTGCTGGAGTCTCGCCGAAGAACTCGCCACCGGGTACCGAACGAGTCTTCCGATCAGGGAGCGTGAAGACTGCGAGGTAGCCGGGAGCCTCTCCGCCATATAACACGCGGAGATGGTTCGAGACTTCGGCAGGATCCGTGAGGTTGGCAACTGTCACGATGCGGACTTCCGCCGGGCGAAGAGCCAAGGGCGGCGCTTTTTCTTCTTCGCGGGAGCCGAGAATGCCAAGATGTCCGCCGGACTATCTACGCGCGGCTGCTCAAAAAGCTCGAGCTGCGCTAGTGCCGGGTAGAAGCGCTCGATCAGCCGGCCGAGCTTTTCCGGCCGGGTAGAAGCGCTGCGGTTGCGCGGGGATGACTGATTGTTTAGACTATTCACCGTTCTCGTGCGTTGTGAAACGGGGTCCTCAGCTTGCCTGGCGGGACCTCGTTTCGTTTTAGGTGGACGGCTCGGCGGGCTCCGCGGGCCAGAGCTCCTCAAGATCGACTCGGCGGACGAACCACAAGCCGGCGACATACTGGCCAGGCAGCTTCCCGGCTACCACCCTGCGGAACACCGTTGAGGTCCACACACCGCGGAGCTGGGCGATCTCTGGCAGCGTGAGGAATTCGCTTGGCTCTCGGAGCAACAATGATCTGGGTGCTGCTGTCTGCATATCAAATCTCTCCGAACGCAAAAAGGGGCCTCGCCCTCGTTTCCGAGAGATGAGGCCCTACGTGAAATGTGTTTGTCGCCGTGTTGCTGAAAATCAATCTGTGCGCATTCGATAATGCAATCAAGAGGGAAGGTGAGAAATTGCGGAATTCGCCAAGGTGGGCACCGGTCTCGCCGCCCGCACTTCAGGAACACCGCCGACGCATCCACCGGAATTCCCTTCCCCTCGAGCTTTGGGCAGCGCCTTATCGATGACGACGTCCAGCGCTGACAGCCAGTCCGCGCAGATGGACCGCGGAGCCGGCGGCTTGCCGCCCGTCGCTTCGTCTGGCGTCTCGTTCGGTAGTGGTGGCCCTGCGTAGTGCTCGCGTGACTCCGCGGCCTTAGCGGGGCGCTCAGCGGGCTTTTTCTTGTCCAGCCAGGCGGGTTCCGCGCAAGCCTTGTCCTTACAGCGGAAATCCGGCGAGCGCGGAGACTTCTTGTCGGCGCGATTATCGTACACTTCGCCGCCACACTTCTTGCAGCGCGGAACGTCGCTCATCTGACGAGCCCTATCGTTGATTGTGGAGGATCTTCGCCATCGAGGAACTCCCAGAGATCATCGATCATTGCCTGCGTAGTGAGGTGGGCGGGCATCTCGACACTTTTTAGCCACTCGCCCCCTGTTGCTATGACCTCGAACCTCCGAACACCGGGATACGGCACGATGATTTCACACACGCCACGTTCTCCGACCTCCAGCGAAGCACCGATGCAGCACACGCGCGGCGGGGCCTTGACCGCCTTCGGACTTCCGCCTGGTGAAAGTGAGAGCTTCGCTTTCGGCACCCGCCTCATCTGAGGAAGCCCCGCTCGCGTGCGATCGTCACAAGCTCCATGAGGCCCTCGGCGAAGGTCGCGAGTTCGTAGATCTCGAGCTCCACCCCAACCCGCTCGTGGCCTACCGCATCCGGTTTCAGGTACGGCCGCTTGCTGATGTGCACGGTGCCGAAGTCGGGGTAAATGTCGAGCTCGAGCGTGAAGCTCCTCCGGCGTCCCGGATCATCTTCCGGGAACGCGTTGAGCGAGACCGTGTTCGTCACCATCTGGTCGATGATGGTCGGCCCTTTGTCGATGACCTTCTCGGCGGTGGACTTCGGGGGCTGATTCTTCCGGGCTTTCGCTTGCTCGGCGGCGAGCTTTGAGCGTTTCATGCGGCCTCCTCGACTGGCGCGTCGAAGCCGTCCATCTGCTCCTTCATCTCGGCCTCGGTGGGGCCGTTCGCGAAGCAATCCCACTCATGTGCGCATTCACGGTGAAGCCGGGCGCCAGCGAGCAGTACCGACTCCTGGCTCGGGAGAATCTCGTCGTGGCAGTAAACGCATTCCGCGAACACGCTTGCCGCCCGGGCCTCTGCGCGTACCTGCAACTCGGCCTGCCAGCGCCTCTGAATCGCCGCGCCGTCGGGGTTGGCAAAGTATGCCTCGCCTACGTGATACGGGCCGTCACGGACCAGCAGGGCGGCTTCTGCGGCGAGTACAGCGGGCGGGACCGGTGCGGGTGAAGGAAGTAAGGCTGGTGCGTACATCGCGGCTCCTCTGTCTGTGAGGGGCCGGCGCCGCTATACTTCAGGCATCCGGACCCCTCGGGGTTTGGTGTCTGAGCCGTCCGATCTCTTTGCGGGGAATCCGGGCGGCTCTTTCTACTCCCTCTATTATATACGTGAAACGTATAGGCGTCAAGCGGTTTGCGTATATCACTCAGAATCGTTACAGAGGGAAGGGGTTGCAATCTCTATACGTCCTCAGTATAATGAGGGAATGAACGTGTCACCCATTCGCCTTCGCGTGAAGGAGCTGCGCACGGTGCGCGGCTGGTCGCAGGAGGAGCTCAGCCGCCGAGCAGAGATCCGCCAGGCGACGGTTTCTGACCTCGAGACGGGGAAGGCAAAGAGCGTGGACCTCGCGTTGCTCGAGCGGCTTGCAAAAGCGTTCGGGGTAGACGCTGGCTATCTATTCGTCACGATGCCCGCGGAGCCGAAGGGCCGGCGGAAGTGAATCCGAGTCCATGGGACAAAAGGAAGTCCAACGCTGTAACCGGGATGCTTGTTGCCTGTGGCCGCGTTGCAGAGTTCAGAGGCGAGATGGAACTCCAGCCCGGTGAGCCGACCGAAGATCAGTCGCGTCACATGGGCAAGCTCTTCAACGAAGTGTTGTTGGCGGCCGCCGAATATCTGGCGGCCGCCGAATATCAGGCGGCCTTATCGGCATCGCCACAGCGGCCCAAGCCAGATACCCGCCTCAACTAGCCAAGAGAGGAACATGACTGACACAACCACGACGATCGAGAATGAAGCCCTTGCCGCTGAGTCGTACCGCGTGGCCGGCCAGGCGGTGTTCGCGGCCATGCAGGGCTATGGCATCGGCACGATCGGGCCGCTCGGTGAAGGAGCGGGGCTCTGGATTGATCCCAACTACCGGTACCCAGGCGCCGGCGAGACCGTTGCCAGTATTAAAGCGGCGGTCAGGAAGGCGGGCCGGCGCGGCAAGATGACCCCCGCCCGTGAGAAGCGGTATATCGATAGCATCTTTGTGGTTATGGCCGGCCGCGCCGCTGAGCAGCTGCATCGACCGGGCGCCGAAGTCAGTGCGGCTTCAGTGCGCGATCTTGAACTGGCGATGGAGATGACTTACGCGCTGCGCGGGGAACAGAGTCTTGTGACCGATGCCGTGAAAACTGTCGCGGTCCTTCAATCGCCGGCAGCGCTATCGATTGTTCAGCGCGTAGCTCGGCGCCTGGCCGATGGCGAGGCTATTACAGGTACGCAAATCCTCGCTGGCGGAATGGCGGAGTAGCCGCAAGAGGTCGCTCTGCCCCGAGTGTCATCGTTCCTCCATAAGGTGAATGCGGGCCTCTCTGATCACGCTGCCCGCCGGATGCGCGGCCGCGCGCGCCGCCGGTACTCCATCCGGCACAGACAGTTGCCCAGGCAGGTTCGTGTTCCGATCGGGGGAATGGTCCCAATCAATGCCCAGCCGAGCCGCTCAGCGCCGATGCAGCCGGCGCACGAGTCAGCCGAGTACCGGATGCTTCGCTCTTCGTCGAAGCCCATTTCCTCGTGCAGCTCCGAATCGATGACGTGATACGTCGCCCGGCCTGCCTCGACGTACATCGTCACTCGTTGCATGAACCTGCCACCGAAAGGAAGGCCTCTCTCGATCTCTCGGACGAAGCGCTCGAGGTACTGGTACTGACCGCGTCCACCCTTAGGACCGCGCGCAAGCAGCTGACCGATGCGGCCGTAATCCGATTGTGTGAGCTGGTCTCTGCCGCCCTTTGCCGCGGCGGCGCTCATGATGTGCGTATCCTTCACGAGGTCTCGCATGCCAGTGCGCCATTCAGCGAGTCCGATCCGAGATGCCTGAAGGTCTTGGGCGAGTGCCACAGCATCGCGCCTTGCCGATCTCAGCGTTGCGTCGAGTGTCATTCTCACCTGCTCGCGAGTTATCGGCTTCCCGGGCTTCACCGCGCCCTGACCGCGAAACTGACGCTGCCACTCCTCGAGAGGGATGGTGCCGGCCTTCAGCTGCTGCGTGATGCGCACAGTTTCCGGATTGCTCGATCGCAGGGCGACCTCGATCGCGCGCTGAATCCTCGCAGGGTCAGGCGGCGCGCTCCTGCCCGTCGTGTCGACATAGCGCGCGGTAGCAGGGTCCCATCGATAGCGAGCTGGCATCAGCCTGGCTCCGGCTTATTGCTGTCATCGTCCACCTGGGCGTCGAGCAGATCCCTGAACTGCGGCGGCGCATGCCGTTTCCAGCGAGATACTGCACGATCGACGTCGGATGGAGTGATGCGCGCTAGCTCGTCGAGCTTATCCTGCGACGGAACGTCGAGCTTCTCGCGGCGCTTATCGGTCATCGCACCGCGCTGCGGATGGCGAAGCGAAGCCCGTCGAGCAGCTGCGCTGACGCTTCGTTGTAGGCCGGTGTAAGCGGATCTTGGGCAGCCTGGCCAGGGTAAGACCTCCCGTTAACATCCGTCCCAGGCTCCACTCCGAACACGACATACGGCGGGTAGAAGGGAAGTCCAGCAGCGAGGAAATCGTCTTCGTTCCACCCTACCGAGAAGCCCAGGCCCTTCGGTGTGTACTCGAGAGAAAGGTTATCGCGCATGAAGCCTGTATCGACCGGGCACGCAGAGTACGCGAGCTCGTACATGTTCTCGCCTGCTTGCTTTACCTCGCGACGTGCGGCGGCCTGAATGCGGCCGTTGGCCGCGTGGAGGTTGGCGATCACCGCGGAAACGTTGCGGACCTTGAGGGTCATGGTCATCCGTACAGCCCGCCACCCGGCGGCTTCTCCGTGGCACTCGCCCGCTGCACCTGGTAGACGGTGCCCGCAATGGTGAGATAGTCAGCCATTTACACAGTCTCAGGCCAACGCGAGCTATCGCCGAATTGCTCGTATCCTTCTTGCCTCAGTGCTGCGATGACTTCCTTTGCGACCTCGCGCTGCGATTTGTTCACGCCGTTGATGACGATGGCACCTGCCTCGATGATCATTCCGCCTCCGCCACCACCGCCAGCCGGGATGCTTGGCGGCCTCGAGGGGAAGCTTGGCGCTGGAATGTTGAACGGGATTGACGGGACTGGCGCGCTCGGGATGCTCGCCGCGCCCGTGATTACTGGTAGCGTTGCCGCGAACACGGCCGCCGCGATCTTGAATCCGCTCGGCACATTGAGCAGGGAATCCGTGAGTGCGTTCGCGGCCTCGGCTGTTTTGTTGAGCGCCTCAGCGGCGCCGCCGAATTCGAGTTTCCGCAATTCGTCGCGGCCTTTCGCCAGCTCGTTGGCGCCGGCGGTGAACGAGTCCGCAAGATCGAGGAGCCCTTGGCCCGCCTTGACAAGTGGATCTCCCGGCGAGCCGGGCAGCTTGTTGATGAGGTTGCCGAGCCCGCGCACGAGAGATCCGATTGCGCGGAGAATAAATGCGGACACCTTGAAGAACACTTCGCCAACGTATGTCGCCGCGATTGCAACGCCCTTAAACACCGGAAACAGGATTCTGAGTATCGGCACTAGTGCGCTGCCTACAATAGTGCCGAGGACGCGAAGCGGTTCTTGAAGCGCCGCTAGCGTTGGCCCCAGCGTCTCGAACAGTCCATTTATAAATGGAAGAATGACGAACAGTCCAGCGGCTTCCTGCGGCGATTTCGCGAACGCGCCGAACTGCGCGAACTGTTGACGAAAGGCGTCCTTGGCTGTATTTGCAACACTGCGTAGCGCATTCGCGAATGTCGCGAGCGCACCGCGAAGTTGGCCAAAAGAGCGGATTGTCGCATTCGACGCCGCTTCCACTCCGTTCCTAATCGTGAGCGAGGAGCCGAGCGAGGCGGGCGTCAGTACCGCCGCCATGATCTTGGCCGCCCCGCTGTTTGCGATTGCGTCCCGGAATGACTCCTCGATCTTTTTGGTCAGCTCCGATAGGTCAGGGCTGAACACGTTCCTGAGATCGAGAAGCATTCCTCGAAGGGTGGTTGCCGTCGAGCCCAGCGCGTCCCTCTGTTGCGCAAGTGCAA
>JACCRF010000082.1 GCA_013813715.1 Gemmatimonadaceae bacterium
CGCGCGAGTGGCTCCGAGTCGCCGGGAACAGCGGGTGGCCCGACGGCATCCAACGTTTCGTTCATCAGCTCAAGATAATATCGAACGTCGCTCCGCGTTCGGAGGGCGTGAGCTGCAGCTCACCGCCATGATTGTCGCGTACGATTCTGCGGGCAAGCGGCAGACCGATGCCCCATCCGCGTTCCTTGGTGCTGAACCCCGGCTCGAAGATCCGCGCGCCCAGCTTTGCCGGCACTCCCGGACCGTTGTCGGCAACCCGCACCCGCACGCGCCCTTCCGGCAGAGCCGTCGCCGACATCTCCACTTGCCCATCGCGGCCGGCAAGGGCGTCGATCGCATTCTTCGCGAGCGACTCTATCGCCCACTCGAGGAGCACCGCATCGCCGTTCACCACGAGGGCGCCTTCCCCACGTGAGGATGTCACCGTCACGCGCTGCGCAAGCGTTGGAACGCGGGCGCGAAAGTATCCGGCAACTCGTTCCACAAGCTCTCCCATGTCCACCTTTTCCTTTCGTGGAGGCCTGCCGATGCGCTCGAAGCGGTTGGCTACCCGCTTGAGCCGCTCGAGGTCGCCATCCATGTGGGACAACGCGCTCATCGTCATTGGGTCGCCCTCGGCATCGCGCAGCAGCTCGATCCACCCACTCATGCTGGATAGCGGAGTACCAAGCTGATGCGCCGACTCCCGCGCCATCCCCGCCCAGATCTGCTCGCGGTCGGCGCGGCCGCGCGTTCGCAGGCCGTAGGCCCCCGCGAGGAGAAACATTCCAATCAGGAGTGACTGGAGAAGCGGGATGATTCGCAGTCCTCGCACGAGCGGCGTGTTTCCATAATGCACGGTCCCGACGTCACCTCCGGAGATCGGTCGGTTCTGCCGGTCGAGAGCGCGGATGAATTCCTTGATTTCCGGCGACGTCAAATCGACGGGAAGGTTGGCCGCGTCGGTCGGGTTGCCCTTCTCATCGGTGAGAATGAGCGGCACGCCCGATTCGCGGATCTGGCGCGAGAGCTCGAGCAGAGCGGCGTTGGCGGCGTCCGGGTTGGGATCGTTGAGGCCGTCGTAGACGCGGGCGTACATGAGACCCACGCGCGATGCCTCGCGGCGCAGCTCCCGCACAACGCCCTGCGTGTAGATGACATACCAGATGAGCAGCGCGGCCACGCTCATCGATGCGATCGTCACCGGGGCGAGCCGGCGCACGCGTCAGCCCAGCCGGTCGGTGCCCAGGTACGGTCGCAGCGGCTCGGGAACTGTCACGCTGCCGTCCGGATTCTGGTAGTGCTCGAGGATCGCCGCGATGATCCGCGGAAATGCCAGACCCGACCCGTTCAGAGTATGCACGAAGCGCGGCTTCCCGCCTTGTTCCGGCCGATAGCGGATATTGGCGCGGCGGGCCTGGAAATCGGTGAAGCAACTGCATGACGAAACCTCGAGCCAGCTGCCAACACCCGGCGCGTATACCTCCAGGTCGTAGGTCTTGCCGCTGCCGAAGCCCGTGTCGCCCGCCGCCAGCAGAACCACGCGGTACGGAAGCCCGAGCGCCCGGAGTACGCCCTCGGCGTGACCGGTGAGGAGCTCGAGCTCTGCATCCGACGTCTCTGGTGTCGCGAAGCGAACGAGCTCGACCTTGTCGAACTCATGAACCCGCAACAGACCGCGCGTGTCCTTGCCGTGCGCACCGGCCTCGCGCCGAAAGCAACGCGAGTGCGCAGTCAGCGCCTTCGGCAAATCGGCCGCATTCAGTGTCTCCCCCGCGAAGAGGTTAGTGAGGGGGACCTCAGCGGTTGGGATCAGGAACAGATCGTCACCGGCCAACGCGTACATGTCATCCTCGAACTTCGGAAGTTGCGTCGTGCCGGTCATCGACGCGCGGTTGACGACAACCGGAACCCCGGTCTCCTCGTACCCGTTCTGCCCGGAATAAATGTCCATAGCGAAGTTGATGAGCGACCGCACCAGGCGCGCCCCGCCGCTCCGAAACACGATAAAGCCCGATCCGCTGATCTTCGCTCCGCGCTCGAAGTCGACAATGCCGAGCGCGACACCGTTTTCCCAGTGGGGCTTGACGGAGTTTGGCGGCCGCGGAGTACCCCAGCTCCGAACGACGCTGTTGTTTTCTTCTCCGCCGGCGGGAACGCCGGGCAGCGTGACGTTCGGCAGCTCGAGCATTGCCAGCTTGAGCTCGTTCTCGAGTCCGCCAAGCTCACCATCGAGGCGCGCTATCTCTTCCCCGAGGTCCCGCGACTGCGTCATCAGATCGTCCACCTTCTCGCCGGCCTTTCTCGCCCGGGCGACCGCCTGACTGATGCTGTTGCGCGACCCCTTGCGCTCCTCGACCGCCTGAATCAAGGCGCGGCGCTCGGCATCGGCCAGCTGTGCCCGGTCGATGACAGCCGACAGCGCCTCGAGCTTCCCCCGCCGGCGCATCCCTTCACGGAGCAGCTCGATGTGCTCCCGGATCATGCGCAGGTCGTGCATGAACTAGCTGGTTGGAATTCCGGCCTCGAACGATCTGAACCCGCAGTTTGGATTCAGGACGGTCTGCACGATGATCGAACGGGTTGGTACGCGGATATCCTCGATGAAGACCTTGGTGTAGATGAATGGCGAGAAGTCGAACTGGCACGCGTCGCCGGTTCCATTGCGTCCCGCTTCGACGACGATGACATCGCCCTTCGCGGCGACGACGGCGCTATCGGCATACGTCCCGGTCGGAGCGCTCGTCACGCTCTCGAAGCTTCCAGCGACTCGCCGAATTCCGACTCTCCTTGCCCCGCTGAGAGAGCTGACGACCCGCTGAACTGGATAGATGACGGCATTGCCTTGTGCATCGATGTCAAACGCGATGTCGAAGTTCGCATTGCCGTCGACCCTCACCGCCTGGCGGACGAACGTGTTGATGCCGCTCGGGTATTCGGCTGGTGTACCACTCAGGGCGAAGACCGTGTAAACGTCCATCGCCGTTGGAAGCGATGCACGGAGCGAATCCGGGTCGCCGCAGGCAACGATGAGCGATGCCGCGGCAACGACGCCAAGCGCCTGGGTACGAAGGTTCATGAGGTGCTGTGAAGGAAGTGGGCAGCGCACGCGGCGTCCCGTGTCGATAATACCCTGTAACTCGCAGCAGTTCAAGCGAATACGGGTGAAAGACATCGGGCGGATTGAACGGAACGGCGGCAAGAGGATTGATGGAAGCGAGCTTGACTAGATTTCCCGTCATGTCTAGCTTCGCAACACTTTGAAGGAGCCCTGATGCCGACCATTCGCGACCTTACGGTCGCCATTCGCCAACGGCCCGGCATCGAAGCAGTCGTTGTGCTCGGCCGGGACGGGCTGCTGATCGACAGCCAATGCTCAGTGGCGCTCAATCCCGAGGATTTGGCAGCCCGTGTGCCGGGAATCGTTGCTTCGGCCGACGACATCGGTGACAGCAGCGGCCAGGGCATGATGCGCACGGCCCTCATCGAGCAGCAGAACGGCTACGCGATCGTCTCGTGCGTCGGTGACGACGCGCTCATTTGCGTGCTGACTTCCCCCGCCGCCGATCTCGGGAGCCTGCTCTACGACGTTCGTCGCCACCGCGAATCCATTGCCCGTTTGTTCTAGGGGATGAAGGAGATGGAAGAGCGGCACGTGCTGGTCGCCGACGACGAAGCTCACATCGGACGGATCATAAAGATCAAGCTGGAGCAGGGGCCCTTTCGGGTCAGCCTCGCGTTCGACGGCCAGGAGGCGGTCGATATCCTCGCGCGCGAGGAGAAGGTTGACCTGGTAGTGCTGGACTTGATGATGCCGCGAATGAGCGGGCTGGACGTCCTCGACTGGATTCGCGAGAACCCGAAGTGGCGCGACCTTCCGTGCATCATCCTCACGGCCGCCGGTGAGAAACGCTATGAGCTGGATGCGCGGGCGGGTGGAGCCACCGATTTTCTCACGAAGCCGTTCAGCCCGAAGAAACTCTACGGGCGGATTGCCCAACTCACGGGAGTATCCGCCGACGAAGCAGGTGCCGAAGCGGCGGGCAGCGAATGAACAGATGGGCGGTGATTCTCGCAGGCGGAACAGGATCGAGGTTCTGGCCGCTCAGCACTCCAACGCGGCCGAAGCAATTGCTCCCTTTGATCAACTCGGAGTCGCTCCTCGAGAATACGCTCGCACGGCTCGAACCGATCGCTGCCGCTGAACGGACGCTAATTCTGACCAGCGCGTCGCTCGCTAGGGCCGTTCAGAAGGCGGCGCCCGCGGTTCCGTTCGAGAACGTCATCGCCGAACCGAAACCTGCCGGCACCGCGGCCGCGTTAGCCTGGGCGGCGAGCGAAGTGGTGCGCCGCAGCGGCCCGGACGCGACCATGATCTGCGTGCATGCGGACTGGGCGGTCGGCGACGACGACGGCTTCCGCAACGTGCTGCTCGCGGCCGAGCGTGTCGCGGTGATGGACAGTGCGCTCGTAACAGTCGGTGTGGTGCCGACCCGCCCCGACCCCGGCTTCGGATACATTCAGCCGGGCCCGCCAACCGACAGCGGAGCGCGACAGGTAACGCGCTTCGTCGAAAAGCCCGATCGCGCACAAGCTGAGTGGATGCTGCACAAGGGGTATCTGTGGAACTCCGGAATCTTCGTCTGGCGCGCGGGCGATTTCCTCGGCGAGATACGCGATCTGACACCCGAGATCTCCGAAGCACTCGCGGCCCATGCCGGCGAAAACGCGTCGCTGGAGGATTTCTTTGCAGCGGTCAGCCCAGTGTCGGTGGATGTCGGCGTGCTCGAGCGCAGTGCGCGGGTGCGGGTGATCTCGGGCGACTTCGGTTGGGATGACGTCGGCACCTGGGGCGCGCTCCGCCGAGTGAAGCCCGAGGATGCGACCGGCAACGTGACCACCGGGTCGGTGCATGTGCGAGACGCTTCGGGAAACGTGGTTCACAGCGAGGAAGGCCGCATCGTGCTGTTCGGCGTCTCGGACCTCGTGGTGGTGTCGCGGGCTGGCGTCACCCTGGTCACCACTACCGACCGCTCGGCCGACCTCAAGTCGCTCGTCGAGTCGCTCCCTCCCGAGCTGCGCGAGGTGCCGTGACCCGCCTCTTCCTGTACGATGACGCCAGGGCCCGGGGGTTCGAGCCGTTCGCTCTGACGCGCCCGGTGTCTGAGCTTCGGGCGGGGGCGGAGATAATCCGCGCGCGGTGGGAGCTTGCCGCCGGAGAACGCGCGGAAGGATTCGTCGGCGCGGCGCACCTCGCGAACTTCGAAGAGGGCGATGCTCCGTCCGCGTTCACCGGAAGTACGATTCCCGCGGGCTCGGTCGTCGCGAACTCTCGCTTCGTAATCGGCCTGGATGCTGCGCTCGTTCCTGGTGCCGGAGCGTATGCGAGCGACGGTCGCGTCTGTGCCGTGCGGCTGTCGCGTGACATCGATACTGCGCTGCTCGCGGACGGCTCGGTCGTTCTCGATGACCTCGCCGATGCGGATAAGACTTCCCCGCTCGCTGGGCGCTGGCTGATGGAGGTCTGGGATCTCGTGGGCGATCTATCGGTTCAGCTTGCCGAAGATATTGCGTTGCTGGGTCCGAGGTTTACGGGAGAGGGAGACGAGGGCAGAGAGGGAGGCGAGAACGATGGGGCCGGTGGTGCGATGGAGAACGCTACCGTCATCGGACGCGGGGGCGTCTATTGCGAGACCGGCGCCGTGATCGAGCCGTTCGTGGTGTTCGATGCTTCGGAAGGTCCGATACTGGTGCGCCGTGGCGCGCACATCGCGTCATTCACCCGAATCGTCGGACCGTGCTTTATCGGCCGGGATGCAATGATCGTCGGAGATGCCATCCGCGCGTGCTCCATTGGCGACGTTTGCAAAGTACGCGGCGAAATCGCGGGCTCGGTGATGTTGGGCCACTCGAACAAGGGGCACACCGGATTCGTGGGCAGCTCTTACATTGGGTGCTGGGTAAACCTCGGCGCCGGGACGACGACGAGCAATCTCAAGAACACGTATGGAGGCGTGCAGGTGTGGACCCCGACTGGATTGAGAAATACCGGTCTGCAGTTTCTCGGGACGCTGATTGGTGATCACGCCAAGACGGGCATCGGGACGATGCTGACGACGGGATGCGTGGTCGGCGCGGGCGCGAATATCTTTGGGAGCAGCGGCGCACCGAAGCGTGTTCCTCCCTTCGCCTGGGGTGGCGGCGAGCCGTACGACCGGTTCACGGTGAGCAAATTCATCGAGGTGGCGGAGCGCATGATGGCGCGCCGGCACGTCACGCTTGGCGACAGGGGCCGCCGGCAGCTCGAGGATTCCTTCGCGGCATCGCAGACACCCAGCGCGCCGCCACGCGGAGGCGCAGAATGAAGCTTTGCGTGCTTGGAAGCGGAAGCCGCGGAAACGCGATCCTGATCCAGGCGGGAGCGACGCGAATTCTCGTTGACGCGGGCTTCGCGACGCGAACGATGGCGCGCCGGCTCGGGTCCATCGGCGTCGATCCGGCTTCCATCTCGGGCGTCATCGTGACGCACGAGCATGCCGATCACGCGAAGGGCGCGGCCGCCGCGGCGGCCCGCTGGGGATGGCACGTCTTCGCGACTCGAGGAACGACGGCGGCATCGCTATCGCTCTCGAGGGCGACGGTGCAGACGATATTGAGTTCGGGATCGTTCAGGATCGGCGACATTGAGCTGACGACAGTGGGGACATCGCACGATGCTGACGAGCCGATCGGTGTCGTGGCAAGCTGCCCCGTTACAGGCTTGCGCGCGGCGATTGTTTACGACCTGGGCGTCATCACCGAGGCGGTACAGCAGGCCCTTGCAGGCGTGAACGTGCTGGTGCTCGAATCCAATCACGATCTCGCAATGCTTCGCAGCGGGCCTTACCCCATATCCCTGCAACGGAGAATTGCCAGTCGCCATGGGCATCTCAGCAATCAGGCGGCGGGACGCGCGGCAGCCCGCTGTTCACATCCTGGACTGGCCCACGTGGTGCTGGCTCATCTGAGCGAGATCAACAACACGCCGGCCGTCGCGACCGAGGCGATGCGGCAGGCGCTCGCGCGGACCCAGTTCCGCGGAGCTGTTACGGCCGCGAATCAAGACGCTCCGTCGGCCACGATAAGTGCGATCCGGGCGTGGCGTTTCGGGAGCGATCAGCTATCGCTCGGCCTGTAACAACCGATTCTCAGGAGCGCACGATGATCAGAGGCAGACAGCGACAGCTATTGTCTGAAGGCGATTCGGCCAACTAACGGCGGGGAGCCCGCCTCAGCCGCAAGCGCACCCTTGATAGTCGCAAACAGCTCGCGAATGTCGTCGTGCGTTGTCCGGAAGCCGAGGGTGCAGATGCGCAGGGAGAACGCGCCGCGAAGGCGGGTGGATGAGATCAGAAATCTGCCCTCGGATACGATGCGTCTGTTGATGCCCTCGTTCAGGGCGTCCAGAAATCCCTCGTCTGCGTCCGGCGGCCGCGCGCGAAAGCAGACGATGCCGAACTGCGCCGGACTCAGGATCTCGAAATCTGGAGACGCTTCAACGAGCGACTGCATCAAACGGGCGCGCTCCATCGCGTCCTGGATCGCGGCGGCGATTGCGTCGGTGCCAAAGTAACCGACCGACAGCCACACCTTCAGCGCCCGCGAGTACCTCGTAAGCTGTTCCCCCCGGTCGGCGAAATTCACCTCCTCCTCAGCCGGCTCAACGTCTCTCAGGTACTCGGGCATGATGCGGAACGCTGACGCCAGCAACTCCGGATCCCGCGCCATCAGGCAGCCGCATTCGAAAGGAACGAACAGCCATTTGTGCGGATCGAGCGTGAGACTGTCGGCCCGCTCGATGCCGCTCAGCATGGCTTTGCCTTCGGCCGTCAGCGCGGCGAATCCCGCGTACGCGGCATCCACATGCAGCCACAGCCGCTCATTCTCGCAGAGATCGGCAATCGGATGAAGATGATCCACCGACCCGGTGTTCGTCGTGCCTGCACTCGCGACTACGAGAAACGGCTCGAAGCCGGCCGACCTATCGGCGTTTATCGCATCCTCCAGTTCTCCCGCGGTCATGCGCAAGGAATCGTCCATTGCCACGGTGCGGACGTTCGTCCGCGAGATACCGGCGATCCACGCAGCGCGGACGACCGACGAATGCGCCTGGGCTGATGTGTACAGGGTGAGCCGGGTGATGTCGGCGCCACGATCGACCGCCGCGTGCCGCGCGGCGACCACTGCGGTCAGGTTCGCGGCCGAGCCGCCCGACGTGAGCAGACCGCCGGAGCCCTTCGGCATTCCCATCCACGCGCGGAACCACTCGAGTACAACCATCTCGAGCTGGTTGGGCCCCGCGGCAACGGGCCACACGCCGGCGAAAAAGTTGTAGCCCGTCGCGAGCCAGTCGCCGAGCAAGGCGGGAAATGTCGGGCAACTGGGCACGTACGCAAGGAATCCCGGATGCGGCTCGCGCGCGTGATACGGAAACACGCTCTCCTGGAGGACGGATAGCAGCGACTCGAATTCAGTCGGCGCACGCGGTGCCTCCGCGGGAAAGACAGCGTTGAGCTGGGCGCGCGGAACCGACGCGATGACCGGTTCGTCACGAATTGTCGCCAGGTGCGCGGCGACAATGTCCGCGACCCGGTGACCTAGTCGCTGCATGGTCGCCTGATCGAGGTCGAGCGGGGATCTCATGGCGCGGAACGACTGCGGCGCAATTCGCCCGAACGCCGGGACGTCACCAGCAAACGACCCGCGCCCCGCCGATCACTTCAACCGGAACGGGATCGAGTATTCGGTGTTGTCCCACGACATCCGCAGAATGCCGCCATCCCCCTGAGGCGCCATCGCGATCGTGAACTGCTCCACCGGCTGCGCAAGACGCGTCTGTGTAAGATCGAGGCGCGCGAGATCGCGCTTCTCGTCGTACTCGGTGCCCCACTGCCCAGTCTGACTGTTGATGATGAGCTTCGCTCCGCTGGGCGTAGGAAGCGTCCACAGCGTGTACTTCCCTGCCGGCAGCAGAGTTGTGCCGAAGATGAGATCGGCCGACGTTGTGAGTTGTGTCGCGGCGTTCGCTCCCGTCCTCCACACCTGGTTCCACGGTACGACGCCGCCGAAAATCGTACGGCCGCGACGCGCCGGACGGCTGTATGACACCTCGACGCGCGCCGCTCCGATGGTGGCTCTGGCGGTGTCGGGAACCGAGAGCGGAATTGGGGCGCCGGCTGTCGCCTCGGCGGCAGCCCAGCGTCTGGCGATCGAATCGAAGTCGACGCGATCGACGCGCCGCGTGATTGTCTTGACCGTCGTGGTCGTTGCATCTACCGCGATTATTCTTCCGTTCGGGCCGACCGTTACAACCTCAATCCATTCAGGAATGAAGCCGCCGTTGAATATCACGGTGTCCCGTCCGCGACGGCTGAGCGACATTCGAGGCGACAAACCCGCTCCGGGTGTCGCGATAACGATGCTGTCGGCCGCGGGCGGCGGGTTGAAGGCGATGATCTGCTCATAGACACCGTATGCGGCGGGAACGCCGGGTACGGTGAGCGCGACGCGGCCCTGAAACGCTCGCTTTCCAGTGGCGGCCGTATCCGCCCGGCCGTTTCGTTGAACGTCCACCGTCGCAGCCGAATCGCCGACGAGCGCCGACATCGAGAAAACTGGAGGCGCTGCCGGATCGGTCCCCACCCGCCGGGTCGTAACGGCCATCCCCTTGAAGCGGCCGCTCGTCAGGTCGGCTACATAATGCGCGACGCGGACGCGCCCGGTGCGATACAGGATATCGCCCTCGATCTTGTCACCTGAGCGTGTGTACCGCTCGATTGCGATCGTGTCATTGCCGAGCGTGGAGACGAAGAATCCGGAGACGGGCGCCGTTTGCGCGTAGCCCGGAGCGGCGGCGAACATGAGGGCAAGCAGCCATCGCCTCAATGTCATTGTTGAATCCTCAGATAAGCTATTGGTCAGTTCACCGCTAGAGCATCGTCATCATAGTGCTCTCAGGTCGCGTTCGCCGCAACTCGAATAGACTGGGTACCCGGTGCGCGGTACCCGTTACCGGTAATAGCGGGACCGATCGAGAAATGAGGAAGCCATGATCTGAGCCATCAAGGAAAATGGGGGTGACGCCTTACAGGTATTGCTGGCAAGATATCCTCTTCAAGAATCCGGTGGAGCTCGCGGGTATGGGATCCATCCCGCGACGCCTCGGCATCGGATGTCATAACGACGACGAGGTCGAGGTCGGGGACGATGAAAATGAACTGCCCGCCATAGCCCCACGCGTAATGGATGTCGTGACCGCTCGCGGTTCGCATCCACCACCCGTAGCCGTACCGGTTGCCGTTGAAGGGCGACACAGTGCGCGGCACGAACGAGCTGTCCACCCATTCGCGCGGGACGATCCGCTTTCCGTCCACTGCGCCGCGGTTCAGGTAGAGCGCGCCGAGCTTCAGCATGTCGCGCGGCGTCAGGTACATGTCGTTTCCGCCGAAGTACACGCCCTGCGGATCCTTCTGCCACGGTCGCAGCGCTATGCCGAGCGGCTGCGCAAGACTTCGCTCGGCGAAGCGGTACGTGCTCATTCCCGTCGCGCGCGTGACGATGGCCGAGAGAAGGTGCGTGCTTGCCGTGCTGTATACCATGCGCCCGCCCGGCTCCTCAACCATCGGCCGTGAAAGAGCGTTGCGAACCCAGTTGGAGCTGGTCACCCACGATCCGTAGTTGTCGAAGCTCGTGGATTGAAGCCCCGACCTCATCGAGACGAG
>JACCRF010000089.1 GCA_013813715.1 Gemmatimonadaceae bacterium
TTGCCGACGCATGCGCCGTGCTGCAGACGCGGGTTGAGCTGGCACCCGGTGAGACCCGCGAGGTGACCATCCTGCTGGGCGCGGGAAATGGACGAGAAGAGGCACTCACGCTGGCGGAGCGATACAAGGCGCCGCGCGCCGCTAATGCCGCTCTCGATCGGTCGGCTTCGCAATGGCGAACACGGCTGGATACGATTCGGGTGACGACGCCGGACCCGTCGTTCGATCTCATGTTGAATCACTGGGCGCTGTATCAGGCATTGTCGTGCCGCATGTGGGGCAGGATCGCGCTGTACCAGTCGAGCGGGGCGTTCGGATTCAGAGACCAGCTCCAGGACGCGATGGCCTTTGTGTATGCGGAGCCGATGGTCGCCCGTGATCACATCGTCCACGCTTCGTCCAGGCAGTTCGAGGAGGGCGACGTTCAGCACTGGTGGCATCCGGACACCGGGAGGGGCGTGAGAACACGATTCGCTGATGACCTGATCTGGCTGCCTTACGTGGTCAATCATTACCTCCGAGTAGTTGGAGACACTTCGATACTGGATGAGCGAGTCCCCTACTTGACGTCGAGGCTTCTCGAGCCGGACGAAGACGAGCTATACGAGGTGCCCGCTGTCTCGGAGCGGGTGGAGCCGGTTTACGATCACTGCGTGCGGGCACTCAGGCACGCGTGTACGGCGGGCGCGCACGGGCTCCCGCTGATCGGCGGTGGCGACTGGAATGATGGGATGAACCGCGTGGGCATAGAGGGGAAAGGCGAGAGCGTATGGCTCGCCTGGTTTCTCTGCACGACGCTGCGGGAATTCGCCCGGCACGCGACTACACGCGGCGATCACGCGGCCGCGGATGAATTCACCGGGCTGGCAAGGTCGTACAACGAGGCGGTGGAGAAGACGGCGTGGGATGGAGCCTGGTACCGGCGTGCCTACTATGACGACGGAGCACCACTCGGCTCTCGTGACAACATGGAATGCGCGATCGACTCGATCGCGCAAAGCTGGAGCGTCATCTCACGGGCGGCCGCGCCCGAGCGTGCACGCATGGCGATGCAATCCTTCGACGAGCATCTGGTGCGCGAAGATGCGCGCCTGCTGATGCTGCTGACGCCTCCTTTCGACCGGGGGACGCACGACCCGGGGTACATCCGGGGATACCTTCCGGGCGTGCGCGAGAATGGAGCCCAGTACACGCACGCCGCGATGTGGGCCGTGCTCGCCACCGCGATGCTCGGCAAGGGCGATCGGGCGTTCGAGCTATATCAGATGACGAACCCAGTGACCCACGCGCTCAGCTCCGAGGCGGTTGCTACCTACAAGGTCGAGCCCTATGCCATCGCCGCTGACGTGTATACGGCTGAAGGCCATCTCGGGCGCGGGGGATGGACATGGTACACCGGCTCGGCAAGCTGGTTTTATCGGGTGGGGATCGAGGCGATACTCGGGTTCTGCAAACGCGGCGACACGCTGAGCATCGATCCGTGCATTCCCTCAGCGTGGCAGGAGTTCGCGATCGAGTACCGGCACGGAGGCACGATCTACTCGATCACCGTTCGCAATCCGGACGGGGCGCAAAGCGGCGTGGCATCTACCGTGGTGGATGGCCTCCGGATTGAAGGGGTCATCGACCTTGTGGACGATGGGCGACGGCGCGAGGTGGTCGTGACCCTTGGGCGGCTAGCTACTCCTCAGCCATGAACGGATACCGGTAGTCGAGCGGCGGCGAGAATGTCTCCTTGATGTTCCGCGCGCTCACCCAGCGCGTGAGATTGAGCTTTGATCCTGCTTTGTCGTTTGTGCCCGAGCCGCGAGCGCCACCGAAGGGCTGCTGCCCTACAACGGCGCCGGTTGGCTTGTCGTTGACGTAGAAATTGCCAGCAGCGTTTCGCAATGCGACCGACGCCGTGCGCACGGCTGCGCGATCGCGGGCGAAGATGGCGCCGGTGAGCGCATATGGCGAGGTCCGGTCCACGATCGCAAGCGTCTCCTCCCATCTCGCGTCGGGGTACACGTGCGCCGTCACGACGGGGCCAAAGATCTCCTCGCAAAGCAGCTTGTGCCCGGGATCGTGTGTCTCAACGAGCGTCGGCTCGATGAAGTAGCCCTCCTCGCCGCGGACGCCGCCGCCTGCGATGATCTTCGCGTTCGATCTTCCGTGCTTCACGTACTCGCCGATCTTCTCGAACGCCCGCTTGTCAATCACCGCACCCATGAAGTTGCGGAAGTCAGCGACGTCGCCCATGCGGATCTCCTGCATGATCGCGACAGTCCGATCGCGCACCTCCGGCCAGAGCGACTCCGGTACATACACCCGGCTCGCGGCTGAGCATTTCTGTCCCTGGTACTCGAAACCTCCTCGTGCGATGGCGACAGAGAGTGCGATCGGGTCTGCCGACGGATGCGCGACGATAAAATCCTTTCCACCTGTCTCGCCGACGATTCTCGGATACGACCGGTAGTTCGACATGCTCGCGCCGATCGTCTTCCACATGTTGTTGAAGACGACGGTCGAGCCGGTGAAATGGACGCCGGCGAGATCGCGGTGCGCCAGAAGCGTGTCGGAGATCATTGCCGCGTCGCCGGGCACGAAATTGATCACCCCCGGCGGCAGCCCCGCTTCCTCGAGCAGTTTCATCAGGTAGTATGCGGAGAGCATCGCGCTCGACGCCGGCTTCCATACGACTGTATTGCCCATCAGCGCCGGCGCGGTGGGAAGATTTCCGGCGATGGCCGTAAAGTTGAACGGTGTCACCGCGTACACGAATCCCTCGAGGCCGCGGTAGTCGAGCTGGTTCCACATAGTGTGGTCAGACAGCGGCTGCTCGTCGTAGAGCTGCTGCGCGTAATGCGGATTGAAGCGCCAGAAGTCGATCAGCTCGCAGGCGGAATCGATCTCCGCCTGGTACGCGGTTTTCGACTGGCCGAGCATCGTGGCGGCATTGACCGTCGCGCGCCAGATCGTCGTGAGGAGCTCGGCCGCCTTCAGAAACACGGCGGCTCGATCCTCCCACGCCCAGTTCGCCCAGTCGCGCGCGGCTTCCCGCGATGCGGCGATCGCCTGCTCGACAAGCGCGGCGTCGGCCTTGTGCCAGTCGGCGAGGACATGCCGGTGATTGTGGGGCATCACCGATTGCGACTTGCTGCCGCTGCGGATCTCTTTTCCCCCAATGATGGCCGGGATGTCCGGCCGTTCGTTCGCCATCGAGCTCAGCCTCTCCTTGAGTGCCGCGCGCTCGGGAGATCCGGGCGCGTAGCTCATCACGGGCTCGTTGACCGGGAGCGGGACCCTGCGATTGCCATTGAACCCGGCGACGGTGTGGGCAAAGGGAGCGAGAGCCGGCGCGAATCCCGCCTGCTCCTCTTTATCGGCGCCGCTCTTTGTGGTGGCGGGAGGCTTGGGCGCTGTCAGGGTGGGGGCGGCCATGGGTGATTCCTCGAAGTCGTGGAGCTTTCCCAAAGATAAGCGGGGCTCGTTCCTGTGTCTTCTTGGTTTGTTTCTGCCGCGGCCCTTCGCCGATTACTATTTCGTCGTGACAATAAGAATCGTAATGATTGCGGCGGCCCTGCTCCTGGCCGCCTGCACAGATGACCCGGTGGAGTGGATTGCCGCGCCCGGTGCCGACATCCCGAACGAACCGCGGCTGACGAAAGCCAATGTAGTCCTTCCGGGGGCGAGCGCATGCGCCGCCTTCGCGAGAACAGCCAGAATGGGTAACGCCTCGTTTACCACCTGGTGGGATGTGCGCGCTGACAGCAGCGCGGTGCTGTTCGTTGCCCGCTCCGGCGCTGTATCGGGAACACTGAGTGACCCGATCGCCTTAGACACCGCCGACCACAGCCGGCGCGGATGCGGCCGACCGCCGCCATCGATCTCGGCAGACTCGGCCAGCGGTTACGTGTACGTCGCCTACTTCGCAGAGCCGACCCAGGGGCCGGGGATTTTCTTCGTGCACTCGATGGATGGGGGAACGAGCTTCCATGCGCCGTTCCCGGTGTTGTTTGGAAAGAATCCTTCTCGCGTCTCGGTCGCTGCGAAAGGCAACCGCGTCGTCGTCACCTACGAGGATCCGAACAGCCTCCAGCCACGCATCGGTCTGGCGCTCTCGCGAACGGAAGGGCACCTGTTCGAGGAGCGAAGCATTGCCTCCGGCGACAACGCGCGGGCGAAACAGCCAGTCGTGGCACTTTCCGGCGACACGATACGCGTCTGGTGGAGCGAGTACTCAGCGAATCCGACAGTCAGCGCTACAAGGCCGGGCTATCGCGAAGGGATATGGAAGTGAACTGTCCCCTTCCTGACTTGGCAAAGGTCGCGCGATGCGGCGAGCCCATCATTAGACAGCGGCGCGCCTTCGAGATATCGTTGCTTCATGCGATCGACTCGGCTCATCCTCGTTGCGCTCGCCCTCGCCGCGTGCGCGCCAACCACTCGCGAGCCGCCTGCCTCTCAGCCGGCTGCGGTCGCCGCGCGCTCACCCGCCGTGTTTGCCGGGGACATTGCGGCGTTCGAAGCGGCCGACCGACTTGCGCCGCCTCGGCCGGGTGGTGTGCTCTTCGTCGGCAGCTCGACGATCCGGCTCTGGCCCGCGCTCGAGGCCGACTACCCAGGCGTCGCCGTCCTGCAGCGGGGGTTCGGTGGCTCCGAGCTAAGTGACGTCATCCACTACGCCCCGCGCATCGTGCTACCGTACAAACCGCGGCTCATCGTGCTCTACGCTGGCGACAACGACTTGAACGCGGGCAAGTCTCCGGAAGGCGTGTTCCGGGATTTCCGGGCGTTCGTCTCGCTCGTGAGGCGTGCGTTGCCGGAGACACGGATAGCCTTTATTGCTATCAAGCCGAGCGGGGCCCGCTGGGCGCTCGTTGAGCAGATGCGCGCGGCGAATGCCCTGGTGCGCCGTTTCGTATCGACTGATCCGCGGCTTCTGTACGTGGACGTCTTTACGCCGATGCTGGGAGCGGACGGCATGCCACGCGAGGAGCTGTTTGTCGCCGACCGCCTCCACATGAGCGCCGAGGGCTACGCACTCTGGCGCGATCTCCTTGTGCCAGTCGTGCGCGATATGGCACGATAGCCGGCCTGGCGATGACGGCTTCAGCGAAGCGCACCGGGCACCGGGGCACCGGGGCACCGGGCAACGGGTAACGGGTAACGGGTAACGGGTAAATGACGCGATTCCTCGGCGCGCACACGATCAGTAACGGCGGCATCCACATGGCGGTGAAGAGAGCCGGCAATGCGGGAATGACCGCTATGCAGCTCTTCACCGCGCCGCCGCAGTATTACGGCGACAAGATTTCCATCAGGGCCGAGCGAGTGGAACGGTTCAGGAACGCGCTCGCGGAAACGAGCATCCGGCCGGAAAACGTCGTCGTGCACGCCGCTTATGTGCTGAGCGTCGCGACACTCGAGGATGACAAGTGGGTGCGCGCGGCCGGCGGGCTGGCAAAGGAGCTCGAGCGATCGAGCGCGCTCGGCGCCGGCTCGGTCTGCTTTCACTCGGGCTCGGCGGGTAAGGGCGATCGCTCAGAGGCCGCCAAGCGGATTGCAAGAGCCATAGTGCAGGCGGTAAAGGCAGTCGACTCCGATACGCGCGTCCTCATCGAGAACACCGCCGGCGCCGGCGCGACGATGGGAAAGACCGCCGAAGAGATCGGCGAAATACTGTCTCACATTCCGAAGTCGCTCCGCGCTCGCACGGGTTACGGACTCGACACCTGCCACCTTTATGCGTCGGGTCATGACATCACCGTGTCGAAGGAAATGTTCACGAAGATCGTCGACGGGTTCGAGGAGCATGCAGGAGAGCCACCGGCTTTCTTCCACCTCAACGACAGCGAAGGCGCGCTGCGATCCAATAAAGACAGGCACGTGCTGATCGGTGAGGGAGCCATCGGGGAGAAACCGTTCCGCTGGCTGATGCAGGACAACCGGTCGAACGGCGTCCCGCTCATTCTGGAGACACCGCAGAAGAACTACGACATCGGTGACGACGATCCGAGTGCCGATCCGTACGATGTCAGGATGATGGCGCTTCTCCTCTCGTAAATAACCCCGTTTTCCCTCTTGCAATCGGCAGACGTGGATATACTTTGCCTCGCGAGACGCGTACCGGCACCGGCGATGAGCCGGGCCGATTCAACCACCAGGAGAAGCGATGGCAACTGCGAAGAAGAAGAGCTCGGCGAAGAAGTCCTCGAAGTCCCCAGCGAGGAAATCGGCCGCGAAGAAGAGCTCCGCCAGGAAGAAGGCGAAGCCCGCTAAAAAGAAGTCGGCCACCAAGCGCACGCCTAGCGCCGCGTTCATGAAGCCGATGACTCCGAGCGCATCGCTGGCCGCCGTTGTGGGAACCGCT
>JACCRF010000102.1 GCA_013813715.1 Gemmatimonadaceae bacterium
GCCGGGACCGGCGCCGATGTGCCTGGTTGCGCAGAAGCCCATGACGACAGGAAAGTGAATCCGACTGCGGCGGTACCGCGGAGGGCGAGCTTTGTGGGGAGGCGCATGGGATCGGTTAGTGGCCAAAGCAATGGCGGTCGCTGATGGTACGACCCGGGAGCAGGGATGACAAGTTACCGTTGCGCAGATACGTATTGGCACCGAGACTGGTCTTTCGCCTAGGATTCGGAGCCGGCCGGATCGAACCGCCTGGGCAAACCGATCCTATTTGAATCATCAACCCGGAAGTAACCTTCCGATGGCTTTCTTTTCTTCTCCTCGTTTCACCGTTCCCCATGGCTGATGAAGCACGCAACGGCGCGTCCGACCGCGATACGCCGGCCACTCAACCCGACGCGCGCGCCAACACGCTCGATCCCGACAGTCAGCGCACAATCCGCGAACGTGTGACACAGCTCGCCTTCGGCGGCGACCCGCTGCGCTTCGACGACTTCGTTCGGGTGCTAAGCGAAGCGACACCGGCCGGCGTAGATGTGATCCTCCGCGGAAGCGCAGTAACCGGACACAAGTTTGGATCGGACGAGCCGTTCGACGCTGACGGGCCGGGAACGAGCGATCTCGACGTGACGTTCGTTGGCGGCGACACGGTTATGCTGTTTCGCGAATTTCATATTCCGGGTATCCATTCAGCACCACTGAGCGAGGCGCATCCCTTCGCGTCTCCGGCACTCTCGCCCTTGCGGAAGCGGCTCAGTGCGATGACACGCCGCGCCGTGAATCTCCAGGCGACCACGTCACTCGTGCAGTATCTCCGCGACGTGGTTATGGATCAGCCGTATCTGGTGCTGCTGAAAAAGCCCAAGGCCGATGACGCTGAGATCGCGAACACCTCGCAGGATGAGTGAGGCGGAACACATGCTGGAAGCGTGAGCTTGCGGCTACTCACCTACAACATTCGTGAGGGCGGAGTCGGCCGCGCCGAACAAATCGCCGAGGTTATCAAAGCCGCGAGCCCGGATGTCGTTGCGCTACAGGAGGCCAGGGATCCGGTGGTTGTGGAGCGCATCGCCAAGCTGGCCGGATTCCGCTTCTCCGGAGCGCGAGGGTCACACTCGACTGGCTTTTTGAGCAATGTGCCCGTGCTCGCGCACGCGTGGCGCCACCCACCGCGAACCCGCCATGCACTGCTCGAGGTGTCGCTTGCTGACGGTTTCCCGCGCCTCTTCGTCCTGCACCTCCGCGCCTGGTTCTCCAAGTGGAGTGAGCGACAGCGCGCGCGTGAGCTTCGGGGTCTGCTCGACGGAATACAGGAGCAGCTGATACGGGAGCAACATGCGTTCGCGTTTCACGTCCTGGCCGGCGACTTCAATGCGCTGGCGCCGGGCGAGCTCCTCGACCCGTCGCACATGCCAAGGTGGATACGCGGAATGATCTGGCTCAGCGGGCGCGACATCGCGCGCAGCACAATCGAAATGATGCAGGCCGATGGTTATGTCGATGCGTGGCGCACACTGAACGCCGACCATCAAAACGACCCCGGATCCACGTTTCCCGTCTGGGATCCGCACGTGAGGCTGGATTATGTTTTTACGCCGGCCGAGTATGCTTCGCGTTTCACCGCCTGCGAAGTGCGTCGGACACCCGAAGAGGTGCGAACAGCTTCGGATCACTTTCCACTGCTCGTTGAGATCTCCGACTCATCATGAACCGCCGTATTGCCGGCTCTTTGTCGAAAACGCCCAGTCCCGTTCGACGCGTTAATGACCGGGGTATCGGAAAACACATAAATCAACGGAAGATCCCATGAGAAAGCTCATTGTTTCCGAGTTCGTGACACTGGACGGCGTGATGCAGGCGCCGGGTGGCAAAGACGAGGATCGAGATGGCGGGTTTGAGCACGGCGGCTGGACACTTCCTTACTGGCACGATGACATCGGCAAGAGTTTCTTCGCGCTGATTAGGGATGCAGATGCCCTGCTGCTGGGCCGGCGCACGTATGTGACGCATGCCGAGGCGTTCGAGCCCATGGCTCCGGGCGACCGGTTTGGGGATGCCATGAATGCGCCGAAGAAGTATGTGGTATCGAAGACGCTCCAGCGGCCGCTGTGGCGCGACACAACGATCATCCGGGACAACGTGATCGAATCGGTGCGCGCACTGAAGGGGCAGCCTGGCAAGAATATCCTGACGGACGGCAGCAGCCAGCTTGTCCACGCCTTGATTGCGCACGACCTGGTCGACGAGCTGCATCTGCTCGTGTACCCGCTGACATTGGGGAGCGGCAAGCGTGTAATGCCGAGTGGGGTACATGCGACATTCGGCTTGACGTCGGCGACACCATATCCGAGCGGCGTGGTGGGCTTACACTATGCCCGTCAGCGGTAGACCCGGTGACCGTCGCGGATCTCAAGGTGCTCATCGCGGAGGCGTGGCGGTGCCAGGCGCCCAAAGAGCTAGCGCAAGTGGTGAAGCGGCGCCTCTGACGTCGCTGGCCATTTCATCATGCTCATCGCACTCACGCGAAGCGTCCCACCCAGCATCGATAATTGCGAGCTCACCCACCTGAGGCGCGAGCCGATCAACTACGGACGGGCTGCCGAACAACACACCGGTTATGAAAAGGGTCTCGTCGTACTTGGCTGTACCATCCAGCGGCTGCCATCCCTGCCGGATCTGCCCGATTCGGTGTTCGTCGAAGACACGGCTGTCGTTCTTCCGGAGCTCGCCATCATTGCGCGACCTGGCGCCGAGTCGCGACGCTTCGAGGTGACGTCTGTCGCAGAAGCCTTGCGGCCGCATTATCCGCTCACGTTCATCGAGCCTCCGGGGACACTGGATGGTGGGGACGTACTGCTCATCGGTTCCACCATTTACGTAGGCGACTCAACCCGCACAAACGCAGAGGGCATCGGCAGCTGACGGAGATCGTTTCTACATATGGATATGCTGTGCGGCCGGTGAAGCTATCCGGGTGCTTGCATCTCAAGAGTGCCGTGACCCGAGTGGCTGAGGATGTCGTTCTCCTGAACTCGGCCTGGGTAGACTCGCCTTCCTTTGGGGGCGTGAATCAGATCGAGGTCCATCCCGGCGAGCCATTCGCGGCGAATGCACTCTGGATAGGGGAGAACGTCATCTATCCGGCTGCCTACGATGAAACGCGCCAACGGCTGGAACAAAACGGTATCAACGTGCATTTGGTTGAGATAGACGAGTTGCAGAAAGCCGAAGGAGCGGTGACTTGCTGCAGTATCTTGATCGCGACAGACCCGGCTCGACTGCCGAACTAAGTGTGATCGCAAACCCTGACACCTTCCACGTTCGATTGCGGCGAACATTCTTCCCGATGAGATTTTCATGACCTCTTCCTCTGTTTGGTCACCGACCCTGCACGCCCCGACAATGAAGACACTTGTCGGCGTCATGCTGGCCGCGTCGCCGCTCGCCGCCCAGCTGCGTCCGGTGAGTACGTACTCGATCGTCGCACGTGACTCGGCCACCGGACAGATCGGTGTCGCCGTTCAGTCGCACTGGTTCGCCGTCGGCCAGATCGTGCCGTGGGCGGAAGCCGGAGTCGGCGCAGTCGCCACCCAGAGCTTCGTCGATCCGTCCTACGGGAAGCTCGGACTGGATCTCCTCCGCGCGGGGAAGAGCGCGGCGGAGGCGCTGCACGCGCTGCTACATGGCGACGCTGCGTGCCAGGTGCGACAGGTCGGCATGATAGACGCGAAGGGAATGGTCGCAACCTTCACCGGCAGTCGCGACATTATCGCCGCGGGCGGTATTGCAGGACACCAATCCGCGCCAACGCACGTGCAATGCGGATCGTCGGGCGGAACGCTGCTCGTGGGACGCGACTTCGCGGTACAGGCGAACCTGATGGCGAACGATATGGTATGGCCCGCTATGGCCAGGTCCTTCACCGAAAGCACTGGCGATCTCGCCGATCGTATGCTCGCGGCGCTCGACGCCGCCCAGGCAGCAGGCGGCGACATCCGCGGCAAGCAGTCCGCGGCCCTGGTCGTGGTAAGTGCGACCGGGACTGGCAGGCCATGGCATGACCGGATGTTCGACGTTCGGGTGGATGATCACGCGGCGCCGCTGGCTGAGCTGCGCCGACTTGTGGCGGTGCAGCGTGCGTACAACCATATGAACGCCGGCGATCTGGCGGTGGAGCGTGGCGAAGCCGCATCGGCACTGCGGGAGTATGCCGCTGCGGAACAGATCGCGGCCACGACGCCGGGCATCCCCCGCAGCCGGCACGCGGAGATGCTCTACTGGCATGCGGTCGCCCTGGTCAACATGAAACGGGTAGAAGAATCGCTGCCACTGTTTGCCCGTGCGTTCGAGCTTGAGCCTGCCTGGCGCGAGCTTACCCGGCGGCTGCCGCGGTCAGGGCTGCTGCCCGATGACGACCTCCTGATCAAGCGGATTACAGCATCGCAGCTACGGCGCAGATAGCGATTCATGGTGTGCGCCTGCAGCTTACTGAAGCGTTGGGCATCAGCCTGACTCGCGACCGAAGCGCTGGCAATGATCCTACCCGCTGATCTCGAGGCGACGCTTTTAGCTTCCTGGCGGACGAACAGTCGCGTCACCTCGTACCTTGTTGAGCACCTGCCGGCGCCACTCTGGGGCGCCTCGGTTCCCGGGGGACCCCGGCGTACGATCCGCATGATCGCCGGGCACGTGCACAACGCCCGGTGCATGTGGGTCAAGACCCTTGGCCAGGAGCACGGGCTCTCTAGCCCCCTCCCTGTCGACCGCCGCGCGGTAACGCGTCGTGAACTGCTTTCCGCTCTCAGGCGGAGCAGCAGAGGGATCGAATCGCTCCTCGAGCTCGGCCTGGCTGCAGGAGGCCATGTGCCTCCCTCGAAAGCTTACGTGTGGCGCAACCTGCCTCTGGACGTCCCCCATGTTTTAACGTATTTCGTCGCACATGAGGGTCATCACCGAGGCCAGATCGTCATGCTGGCGCGTCAACTCGGTCATCGGTTACCGGCTAACATTGCGGCCGGCCTTTGGCAGTGGACCAAGCGAGCGCAGGAGGCGCGAGGTGCGTAGCGCTGATGGCTAACCAATGCTTGCAGCCGATGGGCGGTCCGTCGAAGCGGCTTCGCCGCAATGGTTGTACTCCGCCCGCAGCTGAAGCTTAGGCGCCGCATTGCGAGCATGTCGCGCCAAATCATAGAATTGTGTTGATGCCGCATGCCGAGCTCGTAAAGGCGCTCGCGGGGCGCTACACCGTCGAGGAACCAATAGGCGCCGGAGGCATGGCGACAGTTTACCGCGCCGTGGACGTACGTCACAGCCGCCCTGTCGCCCTCAAGGTCATGCACCCGGAATTCGCAGCCACCATCGGCCGCGAGAGATTTCTGCGTGAGATCAGCGTCACCGCCAACCTCGCGCATCCTCATATCCTACCGCTCCACGATTCCGGAGAGGCGGGCGAGCTCCTGTATTACGTAACTCCGATCGTCGAGGGAATGTCGCTGCGGGAACGCCTGCAACGCGAGGGTCGCCTGCCGCTCGACGACGTCAGAAAGATCGGTCGCGAGATCGCCGCCGCCCTGGCGTACGCTCACGCTCGAGGAATCGTTCACCGGGACATCAAGCCCGAAAACGTCCTGCTCAGCGGGTACAAGGGCACCGACGATAACTCGGCCTGGAGCACGGTCGTGGCGGATTTCGGGGTGGCCGCCGTGCGCGATGCTGCTCGCGGCGACCACCTGACGCGTACGGGCACATCCGTTGGCAGCGCCGTGTACATGAGCCCGGAGCAGGCGCTCGCCGAACCGGTTGACCATCGAACCGACATCTGGGCATTGGGGTGCGTCGTTTATGAGCTGCTCGCGGGCGAACCGCCCTTTGGCAGTGACCCCAGAAATGCGCTGGGCCGCGCGCTGAGCGAGCGGGCAGCACCGATTCGCCTTGCCGGCGCCGCCGGGATAAACGCTGCCCTGACGCGCGCACTGGCCCGCGACCCCGCGCACCGATTCGCTTCGGCTGCGGATTTTGCGCGTGCTCTGGAACAGGATGTCCGCGGTCGCCACATCCAGCCCGTCACCGCGGCCGCAGCGCTTGGTGTTGTTGCGCTTGCAGTGGTGCTGGCTGTGCAGCTGCGACCATCAACAGAACGCGCACTCGAGTTCACACAGCTGACGAACTTTACCGATGCGGTCTCCGCGCCAGCACTTTCCCCCGACGGGCGTACGGTTGCATTCCTGAAAGGCCGCGGCGTGTTCGGCAATTCGGCCACACTTGCGCAGGTTTTCGTCAAGCAGCTGCCCGATGGCGACGCCGTGCAGCTCACGAGTATCCCGAATGGAAAGGCGACACCCGTTTTCTCTCCAGATGGTTCTCGCGTCGCTTTCACATTGGTGCAGGGGAATTTCGCTTGGAATACACACGCCGTTTCGACCAACGGCGGCCCCGTCACCGAGCTGCTCCCAAATGCATCGGGGCTCACCTGGCTGGACGAACGACGCGTGCTCTTCTCGGAAAGACGGCAAGGCATACATATGGGAATCAGGCACGCCACGCTTGCCCGCGACGAGGATCGGGACGTGTACTGGCCGGCGACCGCGGCGGGGATGGCGCATCGTTCGGCGGTTTCGCCGGACCGCCGCTGGGTTCTCGTGGTCGAGATGGACGATGGCGTTTGGCGGGCTTGCAGGGTTGTGCCGCTGGACGGCTCTTCGAAGGGACGGCAAGTGGGGCCAATGAATGGGCAGTGCACCTACGCCGCATGGGCGCCAGACGGCCGCTGGATGTACTTCACTTCCAGCGCTGGTGGGGCGTTTCACATCTGGCGGCAGCGCTTCCCTGACGGGCAACCGGAACAGCTCACGACTGGCCCGACCGAAGAGGAGGGCATTGCGGTTGCGCCCGACGGTCGCTCGCTGATCACGGCCGCGGGCGTCCGGTTGAACGCGATCTGGCTGGCCGGTGAGGAGGACCGCCAGATCAGCGTCGAAAGCTACGCGTTCTCGCCGGTTGCCTCGGCTGATGGTACTCGGGTCTACTTTCTCAGCCGCGCCGGCACCGCGCACAGTGCATACGACGTCGGCAACCTTGTCGCGACCAGTGTGAGCTCCGGCGCCCGGGAGCAAGTCCTGCCAGACTATCCGATGGTGCATTTCGACCTATCCGCCGATGATCGCCTTATCACGTTCGTATCCGGCAGTGACGAGATCTCGAAGCGGGGGATCTGGATCGCGCCAGTGCTTCGCAGCTCCGCGCCCCGTCGAGTGTTCGCCGGCGAGACCGACCGCGCGCTCTTCGACGCTGCCGGCAATATCTACTTCCTTTCCAGGGATGGCTCACAACGCTTTCTTCAGCGGTTGCGCGCACCTGAGTACGCTATCAGTGAGCGTATTCACCCGGATCCGGTGACGTATATGTTCTCGATTTCGCCCGACGGTGAGTGGGTAGGAGTGGTATCACCCCGGCCCGAGAGTGGAGGACTGCAGCAGGTCGCGATCTCCGCGCGCGGTTTGCCGACGCGCGTTCTGTGTTCGTTCTGCTCAGGGGGTATGGGACCCGCGCGTGTCCTTGGTCCTGCGATCTCCTGGACCCGCGATTGTCGCGCGCTGCTCGTTGGCGGACAATTCATCGCGAGCGCTGGAATGCCCGGCCGCGCCTTGACGATTTCCATACCTGTGCGTCCAGGCCGGGCGCTACCGGATTTGCCGGATGGTGGGATCAAATCGGTGCGAGACTACCTGAATTTGCGGGGCGCTCGCATCGTGTCAAAAGCGAATGTATTGCCAGGCGCATCACCGGCCCAGCTCTTCTTCTATGAGTCCACCGCGATTCGGAACCTCTACCGGGTTCAGTTGCCGCGATGAGGCGATTCGGATGACGAAGAGCAGTCACTCGACACGGCACGTACCGGAGCTGGAGGGGAGGCGAGATTACCATGCCGTTCATGTCGCGGAGTTTCCCCACTGGAAGTACTTCCGGTTCGATTGATGGGCGCTGCGACCACCGCCACAGGTCCTTCGCTCCATTGACGCCGGTCGGGTTAACCTGCAGTCTAGAGGGAACCGTTTTCCGGAGGTCACGATGAAGCGCTACGGAGCTATCGTGTTGTGGCTGGCTTTGGGTCTGTCTGGTTCCGCGTCTGCACAGAAAGCGAGGGACGCAACGATCATCGACGGGCGGGTACACAACGTCATGTTCGAGAACGATCATGTGCGGGTATTCGAGGCCCGGGCCTCGCTTCCCACTTCGAGTCCCATGCACAGCCATCCGCCGTTCGTCTTCATCGGCGCGGATATGGCGCGGGTAAAGATGGGCCTGCCGGACGGGAAGCGCGTGATGTTCGACATTCATCCCGGACTGGTCAGCTGGTTCGGCGACGGCGGTGAGCATTCATGGGAGCTGGTCTCGGGAAGGGTGCGCGTGATCGCGGTGGAGGTGAAGTCGGCGCTGAAGCCGGCTGCCGGTCCGCTTGCGGCCGTCGTCCGGAAACCCAATGACGCCGTAACTGTCGACCCCGACGTGCATCACGTTCTTCTGGAGAACGACCACGTCCGCGTGTTCGACGCGCGAGCGGCCAAGGGCAGGAAGAGCCCGATGCATTCCCATACTCCGTTCGTTTTTGTCAGCCTGGGCACGGCGCGCTTCAACCTGACGCTCCCGGACGGCAAGAGCGTCATTTTCGACACGTATCCGGGTCAGGCGATCTGGATGGAGGATGCGGAGCACGGGTGGGAGGTACTGTCTGGCGAAGCCCACGTCATCGCCGTGGAGGTGAAATCGGCACAGAGAGCTCGGCAGGTAAAGAAAACGGATTAGGACTGCGGCGCCCCGGCGCCGCATGCTGCGTAACCCGGCAGTCGTCAACGTGTTCGACGGCTGCGCACTTTCAATTCCCTGCCACGACCCGGGGAACGCACCGGTCAGCATGATGATCGCCGGTACACAAAACACCGACGGCAAAATCCTGGCGATCGGTCTCGCTGTCGAGGAAGTCGTTCGGACGGGGCTGAGAGGTGAGATTCCCGGATGAACCTCCCTGTCAATCCGCCAGTCCTCCCGATGCTCGCAAAGCGAGTCAGTGAGCTGCCACCCGGCGAAGGATGGATCTTCGAGCCCAAATGGGACGGGTTCCGCACGCTCGTCTTCCGTGACGGTGACGAGATCTTCATCCAGAGCCGCGACGAGAAGCCGCTCAATCGCTACTTCCCTGAGCTCATTGCTCCGCTAAAGGCGCAGCTCCCCGAGCGCTGCGTGCTCGACGGCGAGATCGTTATCGCGCGTAATGAAGGCCTCGATTTCGAGACGCTGCAGCTGCGACTCCACCCCGCTGCCTCGCGAGTAAAGCTGCTGGCCGGACAAACGCCGGCGTCCATCGTCTTCTTCGATCTGCTATGCGAGAACGATCGAAGTCTTTGCGACACGCCATTCCGCGAACGACGCGCGAGACTCGAGTCGCTGCTCGCAAGTGTGGAGCCGCCACTTCACCTGACGCCGGCAACGCGCGACAGGACGACCGCCGCTGACTGGTTCCGCCGCTTCGAGGGCGCAGGGCTCGACGGCGTAGTTGCGAAATCCGAGGACGGAACCTACCAGCCGAACAAGCGAGTGATGCTGAAGGTAAAGCACGAGCGCGAATGCGACTGCGTCGTCGCCGGCTTCCGGTGGCACAAGCGCGGTGAGAAATCCGCGGTCGGCTCGCTGCTCCTCGGCCTCTACGATGACGGTGGAAGCCTGGAGCACGTCGGTGTCTCCGCGAGCTTCACCGACGCAAAGCGGCGGGAGCTGGTGACGTTTCTCGACCCCTATCGGGTGAACGCGCTCGACGGACACCCGTGACGCGCGTGGGCAGAAGCGCAGCCAGCCGCGGAGGCCGCGCCCCATCGCCGGCCCGGCATGGCGAGTCGCTGGAGCCAGGGGAAGGATCTGTCGTGGGAGCCAATCCGTCCGGAGCTCGTCGTCCAGGTTGCGTACGACCATATGCAGGGCAGCCGATTTCGACACACGGCACAGTTTCGCCGGTGGCGCCACGACAAGCGCCCTCGTGACTGCACCTTCGATCAGCTGGAGGTGGTGGCGCCGCACGAGCTCGCGGCGATCTTCGCCACCGCCCACGGGCAGCGTAGCTCGCCGTAACTTTGACTCATTGGGCCCCGTAGGGTTCTGTATCAATGAGGAACCTTCCATGATTCTACGTTCCAAGCTCTGGCGTGTGGCCGGGGCTGCCTTTTTCCTCATCAACCTGGGCGGCACGGTATGGGCCGTCGCGAACGGTGAGTGGACACATGCCGCCGTGCATGTCGGGTTGCTCATCGGGGCATACGTGGCATGGCCGTTCGCGTTTCGGACGCCGCCAGAGGATCTGCCGGACGAGCAGCTGGACGATGAGCGAGTCGCGTACCTTCAGCAGTCGGTGGATGCCATCGCGCTGGAGGTGGAACGCATCGGCGAGGGCCAGCGCTTCAACGACGAGCTTCGGGCGGAGCGGGTCGAGAACTCCGCGCGGGAGCGTTAGCGGCGTTTTGCGCGGGCTTCACGCCACGCGCGCGTCGGGTCATCGTCGGGGTCGGGCGCCTCCTGCGCCGGTTTGATCCCTTCCGGAACGTTGCGCAGGTTGACGCGGATGCGCGTCCAGGTCGACGACCGGCCGCGCATTGAATCAACCAGCACGTCGTCGACGGCGAGATGCGACGCTGCATCGGGATGTCCTGACTTCCATCGCTCGAGACCTGCCAGTGCGTCCTCCTTGTTTGGCGAGTTCGCAATGACGATCAGCGGCATTTTCGCTCTGGGCTCCCCAACCGTTTTCCTGCCCTTGGTCTTCTTGCCCGCCCCTTTCGCTCGTGACGGAGCGACGCGTGACGATTCACCTTCCATCTTGCGAAAGTGGGGCGGCCATGGGGCATCGCCGAGACCGGCGGCTTCGTCACGCGCCGCGAGCTCGAGCAGTTGATCGAGCGAGCCGACCTCATCATCCATTCGCGCGTTCGGATCGCCAATCGCTTCCAGGCGCGCCGGCATCGTCAGCACAGTGAAATCAGCCGGCTCGCAGTTGGGAATCTCCTCCCAGAAGAGCGGCGCCGAGACACGGGCGTCAGGGAGAGGCCGTATCGAGTAAGCTGAACAGGTCGTGCGATCCTTCGCGTTCTGGTTGTAATCGAGAAAGACTCCGCGGCGCTCCTCCTTCCACCATTTCGACGTCGCGAGCGTCGGCGCGCGACGCTCGATCTCGCGCGAGAACGCCAGCGCGGCACGTCTCACTTCGGTGAACGTCCATCGCGGGTGGATGCGAGCGTTGACGTGCATGCCACGCGATCCGCTCGTCTTGGGCCAGCCGGAGAGCCCCATTTCGTCGAGCAGATTCTTCGCCTCCATCGACACGCGACGGACGTCGTCCCACTCGACACCTGGTATGGGGTCGAGGTCGATGCGCAGCTCATCGGGGTGATCGAGATCATTCGTGCGCACAGCGTGCGGATGCAGCTCGATGCAGCCGAGGTTCACTATCCACGCGAGTCCGGCCGCGTCGTCGACGACGACTTCCTCGGCGGTGCGCCCCGAGGGAAATGAGAGCGTGACGGTTCTCAGCCAGTCCGGACGATTTTCCGGGGCGCGCTTCTGGTAGAATGGCTCTCGCTCGGCGCCGTCGACGAAGCGCTTGAGCACGCTCGGCCGGTCGCGGATGCCGGCCACGGCGCCGCTGGCGACCGACAGGTAATATCTTACGACCTCGAGTTTGGAGAGCTTGACCCCGCGAGAGAAATAGGGCTTGTCCGGATGGCTGATGCGGACGTTCCGCCCGTCGACCGTGAGAATTTCCGCTGCCTCTTTCTTTGCCATCCTCGCTTTGCCCCAGAGATCGCAGTACAGAAACTACTAAGTCTTCCTGGAGCGCCGTGATGCCGCGCCTGTCAGTTCTAGCGTCCGCGAAAGAAATCGGACGAGTATGCCCCGAACCCGCAGCTCCAGGAGTCAAGCCGCGGGATCCGGTGCATGCTTTCTAACGTGGGAGTGGGTCCGCAGCGAAGTTGGCGTGCACAAGTTTCCACGTATTCCCGTCCTTGATGTAGACACGCGTGGACTTGGCTCGCGATGGAGTTACCTTGCCATCCTTATCCTGCGAAATGCCGGCGTAGTTATAGGTCAGGATTGCCGTGTTCCCGTACACCTGCACTTTGGGGTTGAGCATTTCACCTGCGA
>JACCRF010000081.1 GCA_013813715.1 Gemmatimonadaceae bacterium
GTGACTCGCCGCGCAGCAGAGAGCAGAATACCGGATCGCCGTCAAAATGCGGCACGCACATCCACGAAATCTCCGCACTCTCACTCACAAGCGCGCCGATAGTGCCATTGCCAACGAGGGCGAGATCAAGAGATGTCATCAGGTATTGAGTGACGATCGGACCGCGGTCTGCCGCCTGTCGTGACACCGAGAGTATGCCGTCGCGGCGCGCCAAGGAAGTGTACGCTGTGTGGGCAAGCTAGCTCTTATCGGATCACTTTACGATCGAATGTCGCCAAACTGACTTCCAGCCAGCTAACGCTCGGGAAGCGAGCTGCGGGTGCGCGCCAACGGCAGCTCCATTGCGTTTGCTAGGCTGGTCCCCATCGACGTCTAAACGGGAACTGACTAACAGTGACGGGGACACTTCCCTCTGAGAGCGTGACTTCTATGAAGTCCGATTCCGTCGGCTCGGCCAGTAACTTCCTGGCATCGACCCTAACTTTCCCATCTCTTGTTAGCGGCTCTGAAATCCCAACGGCGATGCGCTTGCCAGAAAGTTTTCTGACGGACTTGACTGGTTGTGCGTCTGAATAGACAATGACGCGGACATACATTGCCCCCTCATGGGCGGGGTCATACGTGTAGTCCACCTCAAATACTGCTAAGCCCGGACCTTCCGATACCAATTTGTAGCCGATTATTCGGTCTTGATCCGATCGTAAAACGGTCGTCGGCTTGGGCGAGGGTGGTCCTGCGCCGTGCGGCTGCTGCAGCGAGGGCGAGTTAGATGACGGCGTGACGAGTGGTTGTGAAGAGGGTCTGGGGTCGGTTGTCGGTGCAGATGCCGTCGTTTCTCTAGGCTGCTGTGCGTTTGGAGTGTCGGCGCCAGTGACTGGCGCCCGGCGGAAGATCTTGTCCCAGTTCCCAAGCAACGCGGCGCCAATAGTTCCGACTAGTCCTATGACAGCGATAACGATTGCTAGCCGGTGATTAGACTGGGCCTCACCCATATGTTCCTCCGTGAAGCTATCTCGGCAGGATCAGCCTAAACATCACGTTCGCCTGCGCGCGATCCAGCAAGAGTCATCGCAGGCCGCGACGACCCTCTCTTACTATACAGGTCGCGCGCTACGACGTCCAACCCAACGCCCGTATGGTGCAACCATGTGCTAGGAGACGCGCATGCGCGTGCGTAGGCGCACAAGTGCTGTCTGACCGAAGAAAGGTGGACACTTCGCCGTGCGCCAAGGCGGATAGCATACGGCTTGGAGTTCCACCGCAGATCAGTCCGGAGACAAGCACGTTGGTATCCATCATGACCTTCATTTCACATGGCGTAACTTCGCAACCGCTTTCGAGACGCCCATCGGCTTCGCCGCCCGCCTTCTCGCGCGCAATCAGCGCATTGAACTCTTTCATCGTTGAGGCTCCAGCACTTTGAGGATCACGACGTCGCGGTCACCGAGTACGACGAATTAGGAGCGAAACCTGGGAACCCAGCGCCCGACCCGCTGAATGTACTGTTCGTAGGAGGCACCGAAGCGGCGCCGCAACGCGGGCTCCTCATACCCGATGACAAAAAGATTCACGGCCAGGAACCAGATCACCCAATACCCGAGCAGCGCCCGCGACCCGGTGACCAGGCACTCACTAAGCACGATCGCGCTGACACTGAGATACATCGGGTTGCGGACGTAGCGATAGAGGCCGCGGACGACCAGCTCCCGCGGTGGGTCGACGGGGGCCAGGGTGCCCCGCCCGCTTCGCGCGAACTCCCAGATACAGCCGGCGAGCAGCGCCGCACCGAGCGCGACGCCCAGGAGGCCAAGCACGTGGGCGGGATCGCGAAAGTCGAGTCGCACCTGGGCGAGCCCGAAAAACCTCCATGGGATGTAGCCAGCGAAAAGTCCCGGCAACAGTGCGGTCCAAAGAAGGCTTCGCAGGGCCAGCAACACCGCAAACCAGTGCTGCGCCCGTTCGGTCATGTCGCAGTACGTTCCGCTGAGTTTGGCGCGATCGCCTGCGGTAAGTTGCAATGGGTTGGTCACCGAGTCTCCCGGCGGGCGAGCCACCGTGGCTGGCAGCCGCGTGTACCCTCGAAGCCGGCCTTGATAAACCTAACGATGGGTTTTAGCTTTCGCAATGGTTAAGGTACACGAGGAAGGGACCTTTCGCGTGTATGTCTATTCGCCGCCACGTGAACATCAACCGCCGCACGTCCACGTTGAGTGCGCCCGCGGTGGCGAAGTTCTGATACGGCTCGGCGACCACGACGCACCGGCGTCGTTGTGGCAGAACCATCACATGAGCATGGCCGATGCTCGCGAGGCAGTCCGGATTGTTCAGATGCACCAGCAGCGCTTTCTCGACGAATGGAGCAGACTTCATGGCTAAGCCACTTCGTTTCATCGACAGCGGGTTCGAACTTGAGTATGAAGCGGCCACGCGAGAGGGCCGCGACGCGGATCGAGTCGAACCCAGAGCCGTCAGCGCAGCTTACGATGCCCCCAGGGGGCAGGTCGTCGTAGAGTTGCGCAGTGGTTTTGCGTTCGGCTTTTCGCCCAGGCACGTTCACGGGCTCGAACGGGCGTCGGCGAAACAACTCGCGGCGGTTCGAGTATCTCCGAGTGGCGACGGACTTCTCTGGGATAATCTCGATGTGCAGGCTTCCGTCACCGGTCTGATCGCCGAATCGCTCAACCTCCGTGAGTGGGCGCCTCGTTTCATGGGCCAGGCTCGAACCGCGGCCAAGGCGCGCGCGGCTCGGCTCAACGGCCGCAAGGGCGGTCGTCCGCGAAAGACCGCGAAAGCTCGGTCCAAAACGAAGACGCCGCGAGGTTAGAGTTTCGGCCACTGCGACGACGCGGAGGTCTCCAGGCTCCAAGCCTCAGGCGCGAGTGGTGTCGCGCACAACTCTCATGCATGCCCACGACATCCCGCGCACTTGGCCGCCCCGCAAGCAGATGTTGGCGCCACGCGAGGGCTACCGCGGAAGAGTGCCGCGTGCCCGAAACGGTCTTGGGTCCCCGCCGATTTCAACTCGTCCAGCATTCTCGCGATGTCTGATCGGGACAGCCATTGGCCTCGCAGCAGCACTCCGGCGATGCGGCGGGTGTTGGCAATGTTCTCGAGCGGATTCGCGTCGAGCAGGACCAGATCGGCGGTCTGACCCACAGCAACCACCCCGCGTTGATCGATAGCGGCAAGGAACTCCGCTGCGTTGGCGGTCGCGGCGCGGAGCGCCTCGAAAGTTGTCAGGCCCGCCGCCACGAGCTCTTCCAGCTCGTCGTGCGCGGAGAATCCCGGCACGACGCCAGTGTTCATGGCGTCCGTGCCGATGAGCAGGCGCACGCCCGCGCCCTGGAACCGGCGCACCAGCTTTTCGAGCAACTGGTAGCGCGCCAGGATGCCAGAGTACTTCTCCTTGCCGAGGCGGGCCGTATACGGGTTCGTCGCGGGGCCCCACCCTTCCCTGACCGCGCGCGGCATGAAGCGCATCTCCGGACGAGCCAAAACAGCGTCCAGGTCCTGGACCTGCCACCCGATGATTTTGAACGCCGTGAGGTTCGGCATCAGCCACGTTTTCGTCCGGGCCATTGAGCGTGCGAGCTCGGGAATCCGGGCCTCGACCTGCGGAAGGTCTCGATCGCGCGAGCTGTTGGTCTTGTCGTACAGGAACTCCTCCGCGTGTACGACCGCGTACTGCCGCTCCTCGAACATGGCCGCGACGCCGAGATTGCGCGGCGCGTGGCCGATGACGCGGATGCCCTCGCGCCGGGCGACGGCGTTGAGTCGCGCGTAGGCTCCTCGTGAAAGGTTTCCGTGGAGTTTCACAAAGTCGTAGCGTGCGCGCTTCTGGTCGATTACAGCGCGCTCCACCTCGTCGGGCGTGGTGACGAACGGCTCGTTTACGTACGGGCCCGCCGTGTAGACGGTCGGACCGGAGACGCGACCCGTCGCGATGGCCGTTCTCAGTTCGAGAATCTGGGGTGTGCCACGAAGGTTCAAGATCGTCGTAACCCCGTTCGCAACGAAGAGGGTCAGGATGGCGCGCTGCTCGTCCTCGGGATTGCTCGCGAGGTGCACGTGGAGATCGACAAGGCCCGGTATCAGGTACTTGCCGGTACCGTCGATGGTCTGCGCTCCGGCGGGAATCGTCACACTCCGGGGAGGTCCCATCTGCGAAATGACTCCGCGCTCGACGACGACCGTTTGCCCGGCGAGCACGCGCTCCCGATCCATCGGCAGGACACTCACGTTCGCGATCACGATGGGCGCCTGCGGCGGGCTTTGGCTGACGGCGCTCGTGGGCGGAAAGGCCATCGTCAGGGCAAGGGCGATCCAGCGCATCAATCGACCTCCTCTTAAGGTGCGGCGAGCTGGTGAAAGACTCGTCTTCCTAATCTACGCGCGTCGCCAGTTTCAAGCGCTCGTACGCGCGGTTACCGCCGGAAGAGTGCCGCGTGCCCGAACGCCTCGCCCGTCGGGCCGTGCGGCCACACGTCTCGCACGAAACTAACTCCCAGCCGACCGTCGGCTGAACGGAACGACTCGTCCCATGACAGCCGCCCCGACTTCGCGTCGAGTCGCGCCATGAGCATGCGGTTCTCACCGCCGTTCTCTGCGCCGACGATGATCCGGTTGGAGCCTGGATCTGCTGCCAGCCAGTGCGGGCGGAACGATGAATCCGCCTTGAGACGGGACACCTCGACTGGATGCGCCGGGTCGGAGACATCGAGGGCAATGAGCGTGTTGAGCCCGCCGACAGACATGACCCAGAAGCGACCGACCACGACTGGCACGCCGCAGGCAGCCATCGTGCTGTCGGGGACGAGACTCGTCGGCACGTCGATCGTGTAGACGTTCTCGATGCGCGGGGCTTCCGTTTCGATTCCTGTGACGCGGTAGAACCCGCAGCCGTAGGCATTCAGCAGGACCGACTTGTCCGGCATCAGCCGCGGCCCGAACGGCAGCTTGTGTCCCGACGAGAGCGTGCGGCCGCCTGGCAGGCGTGCCGGGGGAACCGGTAGCGTTGTGAGCAAGGAGAGGTCGGACAGCCGGAAGATTTGAACAACGTCGGCGTTCACCGGCTCCATCATCGCGGCGCTCGTGACGAGTACGCGATCGACGTCGGCGCGCAGCGTGAAAGCGTAAGGCCGCACCGGTTTGCCTCCGCCTGCCGAGGCACCGCCGGCTGCGGATGCTGAGCGCACGTGGCGTCCTTCGGGCGTAAACTCCGCGATGCCGCCGTGGCCGCCCGGATTTGTCGTGTCGCCAGCCGCGGGGCTCGGTCCCTCGCTGCGGAGATAGCCGACGAGCACGTTCCCGTTAGGGAGCCGCGCGAAGTCATGGGGATATCGAAAGGGTGGCGCCGCATCGGCTTTTCCCGCCAGGCGGGGACGCCCATCGCGCTCCAGATCGAAGAGAAACACGGCTTCGTGGTGGTGACCGTTGGCATAGAGCGTTCGCCCGGCTGGCGGCAACTCGTACTCGAGGTGATGCGGCAGCGATCCACTCATGCCTACCGGCACGGTGGCAACCACGTCACCGTAGTCAGGACTCGCCGGGTTGACGTCAACCACAGCCATGAAATCAGTGTGCTTCTCGTCCTTGTCGCCGGCCCAGACATAGAGAAACCGCGAAAGGTGATCGGCTCGGCGCGGTGGCGAAATGCACGACAAGCTGACCAGGCTGGCGGCGGCTAGGACTGGGAGAATCGCTCGCATGCGTGTTTTCGGGGGGCTGGAGTGTGGCTGGGCTCGAGTGAAAGCCTACCTCGACGGGTTCAAGGCAGCAAGCTGACGTGTGGCACGCATCTGCCCAACCACGGAGCATCAGTTGCGGCGTCGCTTGTCAAAGGCAGCCGCGGCCGGCCTTACAAGCAATGCACGCGCGGGCCATTTTTGACACCGGGGGTGATATGAAGACGATCAGCACTTCGCGATGTATGAGTGTTCTGCTCCTCGCCGGCTCGATTCTCGGTGCGGGCGTAGCACAAGCCCAGACCAGAACGATAGAGCCCCTTCTCGCGTTCCCCGAGGCCGGCCTCGATGATCCCGCCGCATATCAGGGATATCAGACTCGCTTCTATCGTGACGCTGGCGGGAACGCGGTACAGATCTATCTCGATGCCCGCACCGGACGCGCAGTTACGGTGCTGGCAGATGCAGTGAACGAAAGCGTCGGTTTCACGGTTCGCGACGGCGGCGGGAACCCTCAACGAGTGGAGTGGGGATCGACCGAAGGCGTCATCTCTGGCACTGGATCGCGCCGGTCCATCGAATACCAGCTCGTGGCGAACGCGCCGCGGATTCAGATTGGTTGGATCCTGCTCGGCTCGATGCGGGTCGAGCGTGACCTGGTGTATTCGGGGCGCCATCTCAAACCATTCGCCTCCCCGACATTTCCGCTCCGCGAGCTTGACGAGATGATTGTCAACCTCCAGCGGCTGGAGCCCGCCGAGCGGGGGCGACATCTTCAGTTGCTCAACGTGCGCGGAGTTCCGGAGCTGCGGAGAAGGCTGCAACCGACGCTGACCTCGGTCGCTTCCGCATCGAGGCGAGCGGTGATGGCGACCCAGGCCGCCTTCGACGGAAAGACGCACATTGAGCTCGAATTGGGCGTCGATCCACGCCAGGCGACAGTAATCACCGCGGGCCGAACCATCTCGATCCGCGCGCGGTCGGGCCGCTCGATTCGCTTCACGGTGCGAGTTACGACTGACGCGCCATCGCTCACCCCGCTTGCGCGCAACGAGATCTTCAACGCGGCGTTCCTTCGCTTTGCGGACAGCACGCGCGCATCCGCTGACGCTGCGGTCGGGGGGCGGAGTCGCATGGATTCGGCTGTCATCGCCCGCTCCAGGCGTCTGGAGCGCGACATGCGAGGGGTCGAGCTGCTGGGCGCGAAAGAGAAACTCATGGCGGGCATGCCGAACTACGCGACGTATTTCGGACGCGACATGATGATGACCGCGCTCATGATGGAGCCTGTCTGGTCGGACGCGATGGCCGAGCATGTCATCGCAAGTGTGCTGCGCAAGCTCGGCCCGGCTGGCGACGTGAGTCACGAGGAGGCACTCGGTGGCCAGGCCATACGCGAGAACGCCGCTGAATACAATGCGCGAGTGGGTAGGTATTTCCAGGCAACGCGGAGCGGAGATCGCGCCGCGGCCGGCGTCGCGCTTTCGGAGGCCCGCGCTCTTCTCGGGAATCTCCAGGCGGTGCGCGAGAACTTCAACATGCTCGACGACGAATTTCAGCTTCCGGTGCTCGCCGCCCGCTATCTCGGCAACCCCTCAGTCCCGGCGGCTCGCAAGATGGCGTTCCTCATGGATTCTTCGGACGGCAGAGGACCGCGCGTCGACTTGCTTCTCCGAGAGCTGCGACTCGTAACCGCGATGGCGGCGCCCTACGCACGCGAGCCCGCAGTGCAGAATCTCGTCGGCTCGCCGCGGCAGGATTCAACGCGCTGGAGGTCGGTGAGCTGGCGCGACAGTGGAGCGGGATACGCGAACGGCCGCTTCGCGATGGACATCAACGCGATCTGGGTGCCGCGGGCGCTGGAATCCATCTCGACGATCCTGGCGTCTTTCAAGCAGCTCGGATTTGCGCCGGAGCGGGTGGCCGGCGCGGCGCCGGGGAGCGCGGAAACGACCCTTGGGATGTTCGCGCGCGATCCGGAATCGCTGCGGCGCGCGGTGCAAACCTGGAACGGAGCCGCGCGGCACTTCATCGTCTCGCTGTCCGCTGATGAGATTCGCGCGCAAGTCGAGCGAAAGCTGCGTTCGTTGCCGGCCGGAGAGAGCGCGTATTGGCAGCGCGTCCTTTCGACTACCGCGGCCGATCGCCAGCCGCTCGAGTTTCTTGCGGTTTCCCTCGATGCTGCTGGCCGCCCCATTCGGGTGGTCAATAGCGATCCGGCAACGTGGCTGTTCCTCCACGACGGCAGAGATTCGCTCAGCGTCGCCGATCGAGCGCGGGCGACGCGCGACGTGCGCGCATTCATGCGCGCGTATCCGGTGGGATTGTTCGTCGACTCGCTCGGTCCTCTGGTGGCGAACGACGCCTACGCGTCGCCAGAAGTGTGGGAAGCGTTCCGGAGGGACTTGTATCATTCGCCGCGTGTCGTGTGGGGCCGCGAGGTCAACCTATTCATGCTCGGCCTCGTGAAGCAGATCGCGACATCTGTCGATGCATCGGGAAGGCCGCGTAATCCTGCGCTTGCGTCGTACGTCCGGGAACTACGCGAGGCACTCCGGCGCGTGATCGCGGCAGTCGACGCGTCTGCCCTGAAGCACAACGAGCTGTGGAGCTACGAGATCGCCGGCGGACGGCTGGTGCCGATCCGCTACGGAGCGAGCACCGATATCCAGCTCTGGAACATCACCGCTCTGGCGGTGCAGTTCGCGCTGTCTCAACTCGTGCAATGATGGCCTGCGCTACTTGATGAATTGTGACTGCGTGAACAGAGGGCCGCCGGCTGCCGGCTCCGTGGGGCGCTGCCGGCTGCCGGCCGTGACGCTCGTCGTGGCGGCAGCGCTGATACTGACCGCTTGCGACGGGCGCGGAGATGCGGGAAGACAAGGCAGCGTCATCAAGTTCTCTGGCAGCGCACTCGGCGCCGAGGGGACGCTCGTCGCCCGCCAGATCGATCGGTTCAACGGGCTCCATCCCGATATCCAGGTCGAGCTCCAGCGCACCCCGGACGACGCCACCCAACGGCATCAGTTGTACGTGCAGTGGCTCAACGCGCGAGTGGGAAATCCCGATATTCTCATGCTCGACGCTATCTGGACGCCGGAATTCGCCGCGGCGGGGTGGATCCTTCCGTTGCGCCCGTTCGCGCCGGCGCCTGCCGATTTCTTTCGGGCGACGATCGAGGCCAACACGTGGGCGGGCGAGCTGTACGCCCTCCCGTGGTTCGCGGATGTGGGGCTGCTCTACCGGCGCATTGACCTCGTTCCAACGGAGCCGCGGAGCCTGAGCGAGCTGGCGACCGCTGCTCGAGGCGCGATGGCGCGCCCCGGCGGGCCGCGTTACGGAATCGTCTGGCAGGGCGCGCGCTATGAGGGTCTCATCACTACCTTCATCGAGTACCTGGGCGCATTCGGCGGGCGGATCCTCGACGAGAACGGCCAGGTTGCCATCAATCGCCCGGAAGCGGTTCGCGCCGTCACCTTCATGCGCGACCAGCTCTACGGCTCCCGCATCGCTCCACTCGAAGTGCTCACGTGGCACGAGGAGGAAGCGCGATTCGCGTTTCAGAACGGGAATGCCGTTTTCATGCGCAACTGGCCCTACGCGTATGAGCCGATGAGCGACACCGCGGAGTCACGGGTCGCCGGCAAGTACGCTGTCTCCCCGATGCCGGGTGCACCGGGCGGGCGCTCCACCGCCGCCCTTGGCGGCGCGCAGCTGGCGATCAATGCATACTCCGAATCGCCCCGCGCCGCGTACCGACTTATCGCATACCTCACCGCGCCCGAGCAGATGATAGAGCGCGCCCAAGCGGTAGGGCAGTACCCGACACGTCCAGCGCTTTATGATGATCCGCGACTCGCCGCGGTGCGCTCCATCCCGCTCGAGCAGGCGAAACGGGCGATCGAAAACGCGACACCGCGGCCTGTAACACCGATCTACACCGAGATGTCGGAGATCCTGCAGATCGAGCTGCACCGCGCACTCGTTCGTCAGGCCGAGCCGCAGGCCGCGCTCGACGCCGCGGCGAAGCGTATCGACGCGCTGATCGACCGGACGGGAATGCGGAAACTCACGCAGGGAACCACGCGTTGAGATCCGAGGCCCGGCTGGGATGGCTGCTTGTTGCTCCCGCGGTGGGAGTGATCGCCCTCATCGCGATCTTCCCGCTCGGCTGGACAGTCTGGGAATCGCTGCACATGCACGAGCTGCGAATGCCGTGGCTCGGCAAGCCGTTCGTGGGGCTCGACAATTACGCCGAGATTGCCGGAGACCCGCGCTTCTGGGCGGCCCTGGGCCATACGGCTTTCTTTACGGTCACGTCCATCACCCTCGAGCTGGTGATCGGCCTCTTCCTCGCTCTCGCGATGAACCGGGTATTTCGCGGCCGGGGATTCGTGCGCGCGGCGATACTCGTTCCGTGGGCGATTCCCACCGTCGTGGCTGCGCTCTTGTGGCGCTTCATGTTCGAGTCCGAGGGCGGTATCGCGAACGCGGTGCTGGTAGACGCGAAGATTCTCTCGGAACCTATAGTGTGGTTCATTGAGACCGGTACGGCGTGGGTGCCGGTGATTCTGGCCGATGTGTGGAAGACAACACCGTTTGTGGCTCTACTCCTTCTGGCAGGCCTCCAGAACATTGACCTGAGCCTGTACGAGGCGGCCGCCGTGGATGGCGCCAACGGTTGGTGGCAGCTCAGGCACATCACAATTCCCCTGCTCAAGCCCGCCATCCTCGTCACGCTGATTTTCCGGACTCTCGATGGATTCCGCGTCTTCGACCTCATCTACGTCCTGACGGGCGGAGGGCCAGGCACATCCACCGAGCCCGTGGCGCTGTACACGTTCAACGCGCTCCTTCAGAATCTCAGGTTCGGCTACGGCTCCGCGCTTTCGGTGGTGATTTTCGCGATCACTTTCGGCCTGGCGATGCTGTACGTGAAGGGACTCGGCGTGCGACTCGGCGGGGAGGAGCGATGACTTTCCGATGGGAGCGTTGGCTCTTCGGCGCCGTTCTCACGGGACTCGTTGTTTTCACGGTGTTTCCATTCTACTGGGCGATCGTTGCCTCGCTGACCCCGGAGGCCGCGCTGTTCCGCGAACCATCGCTGTGGCCGCGCGAGTTGATCCTCGACCACTACCGCGCCCTCTTCGACGAACGTGATTTTCTCACACCCATCCGCAATTCGCTCGTGGTGGCTGGCACGACCACTCTTTTCTGCCTCAGTGTCGGCACGCTCGCGGCGTACTCGCTGGCGCGTCTGGATTTCCGGGGAAAAGCGGCAATCATGGCGTTCATTCTCGCGGTGACGATGTTCCCGCAGATATCGATCGTGAGCCCGCTGTTTCTGCTGCTCCGCTCACTTCGCCTCATCGATACGTATCCGGGACTCATCATGCCGTACATGACTTTCGCGATGCCGCTCACGGTGTGGATACTGACCGGCTCGATCCGGCAGATTCCGC
>JACCRF010000093.1 GCA_013813715.1 Gemmatimonadaceae bacterium
GGTCACGGGTATACGCGACTTGCGGGCTGCTGTCTTGGAGGGCACTGGTATCTCGGGAGTTGGACGGTGGCGGGCTGGAAGAGGGAACTTACGCGCCATCTCTCACGTGTGTCAAGAAATCGTGCAAGTTCTGCACGAAACTACGCCCAGAGGCGCTGTATGACCGGGAGAATTGCGCTCTTGCGCGCGGAATCATGCGGTTGAGGCAAATTCCGATCATTGCAATCGTAAGTCGATTGCCGCCGTGCTCGCGACGCGCCAGCCTCCCACCTAACCGGATATGCCCGGCATGCGGATTGCCATTTGTGCCTTCCCAGCACTCACCGGAGCTCTCAATGCGCATCCAGGACATCATGTCGGGAAGTCCCGAAACGGTTACGCCGGACACCTCACTCGCAGAAGCCGCCAAGCTCATGAAGGACCGCGACGTCGGAATGCTTCCGGTGGTGGATGGCGACGGTTCACGCAAACTCGTCGGCGTGGTGACAGATCGAGACATCACCATACGCCATGTTGCCGAGAATCATCCGCCCGGGTGCAAGGTGCGGGAAGCGATGACGGACAGTGTCGCGACGTGCACAGTCAGCGACAGCGTCGACGACGTGATGGAGCTCATGGGCCGTGAGCAGGTGCGCCGTGTTCCAATCGTGGACGAACGGGGTGACCTGATCGGCGTTGTTTCCCAGGCAGACATCGTCCTTCAGGGAAGCAGCGATGATGAAGCCGAAGAGACTGTCGAGAAGATCTCACGCCCCTCGGGGAAGCACTCCGGCTGACCTGCGGTGGGAGTGCGGCCCGTGTAGGTTGTAGGCCATGACGCTCCCCCGCCCTCCAGAAGTTGCCTGCCCCGCCTGCGCAACTCCGGGCTCGGGCCGCTTCTGCGCCAATTGCGGCGCCTCGCTCGAGGGCGCCGCCTGTGCCGGATGCGAAGCCGCGCTCACACCGGGCGCAAAGTTCTGTCATCGCTGCGGCCGTCCCGCCGGCGCTACCCCCGCGCCCGGCACGCTTACCGCTCAGCCGCCGGTTCACGGGGGAAGCATTGCCTCGTCGCTCCCCTGGATCGTCGCTGCCATCGCACTCGTCACCCTGCTCGCATTCTTTGCCGGGAATGCATTCAACTCAAAGCGGGGAGGCTCACTCGACGCTCCTCAGAATGCCCTGCCCCAGGCAGGACTGGACGACCGGGGAATGACAGGAGCACAGAGAGCCGAGGGTGCGATCCGCGGTCCGGACATTTCGCAGCTCTCACCGCAGGAACGCGCCGAGCGGCTGTTCGATCGCGTGATGATCCTTAACAGCCAGGGCAAGACCGACAGTGTTCAGTTCTTCGCTCCCATGGCAATCAGCGCGTATGAAATGCTTGCCCCGATGACGGCTGACCATCGGTACGACATGGGCCGCATCGCCGAAGTCGCCGGAGTTCTTACGCTTGCCAGGGCGCAGGCGGACACCATTCTTCGAGGCAATTCATCGCATCTGCTCGGGCTCATTCTCGCCGCTCGCATCGCCACTCTCACCAACGATGACACCGCCCGTAAGGGGTTCGAGAATCGACTGCTCGCCGCCCATCAGGCAGAGACCGCAAAGCGTCTCGCCGAGTACACGCGACATGAGGACGACATCAGGAACGCCATCGCCACGGCGAGTAGCGCGCGGGGGGCAGTCCGATGACTGCGACGCCCGAAGGTCCCACGATTCATCTCGCACACAGCCCTGACTCCGACGACGCGTTCATGTTCTATGCACTCGCCGACGGAAAGATCGACACGCAAGGCATCACCTACGTCCATGAGCTTCAGGATATCGAGACCCTCAATCAGCGCGCCTTACGCGGTGAGCTCGAAGTCACCGCTGTCTCGATCCATGCCTACGCCTATTTGTCCGATACCTACGCTCTGCTTTCACACGGTGCATCGATGGGAGACCGATACGGCCCCCGCCTGGTGTCGCGCACACCGATGTCGAAGGGCGACATCCGGGGCGGGCGGATCGCCGTACCGGGTCCGCTAACGAGTGCGTACCTCGCACTGCGGCTGTATGAACCTGATTTCGACGCAGTGTTCATGTCTTTCGATGCAATTGACGGGGCGGTGCTGAATGGCGAGGTAGATGCCGGCCTCCTCATTCATGAAGCTCAGCTCACGTACGCGTCGCAGGGAATGCACCTGATCGCCGACATGGGTGAGTGGTGGTACAACGAGACGGCGCTGCCGCTCCCTTTGGGCGGAAACGTCATTCGGAAGGACCTCGATGACGGTCTCAAGCACACCGTCTCCCGGCAACTTCGCGACAGCATCGCCTACGGTCTCTCACACCGCGATGGTGCGCTTGATCACGCGATGCGATTTGCCCGCGGCCTCGACCGCGCGGATGCCGATACTTTCGTCGGGATGTACGTCAACGACTGGACACTCGACTACGGCGATCGTGGCCGTCAGGCGATCCGCCTGTTCCTCGATCGCGGTGTGGAATCAGGAGTCATCACCCGCCCGATAACCGTGGAATTCGTGGACGACGGCAACGGGTCTTGACGCGGTTCGCCCACTGCTGTATTCGCATTCGTTGAGAGGAGTTGCGCTTTCTTTACAGGGCACGCGAAGTGCAGCGTGGCGAGCGCACAATGCAAGGCCGGATCAAACGAGACAACGAACCCAGCCACAGGGAGAGAAGTATGCCGAGCGGTGACGAGTTGAGAGAGCCGTATAGATTCGCCGATGACGACGACTCGGATGACCTCGGCGGATTCAGTCGCGGCAAGCGGTCGTACGACGATGACGAAGACGAGGAAAACGGAGGCTGGGCGATAAACGAGGATCATAGCGATCGCCTCTGGGACAGCGCCGACGACGTCGATGACGATGATGAAGAAGAAGGCACCACCGCCGATGCCGACGACGTCGAGGATGAAGAAGAAGAGGAAGCCGACGTCTTCGGAGGCGGAGCCCCGCGAGGCCGCCGCGGCCGCCCGAAAGGCTCGACCGCCGCCAATCGTGAGAAGCAACTGCTCGCGGCCACGAGACCATCGCGGTCCGCGCCAACAGAGCTCACTGCCGATGACCGCACGCTTTTTGACGAAGATGACCTGTCGGCAGCCGACGCTCCACCTCCCGCGGCAAAGCCCCAACCAGCCGCCGGCACATCCCGGGGTGCGGCCAGGACGAGCTCCGGAAAGGACAGCACGACGACGAAGAGCGTCGCCAAGCCCATTGCTAAGCCCACGGCCAATCCGGCTGCGAAGAAACCGACCGCAAAGAAGCCCGCTCCCGCAAAACCGCCTGCGAGGAAGTCGGCTTCGAAGAAATCGACAGCCAAGAAATCGGCGCTGAAGAGACCAGCCTCGAAATCAGTCTCGAAATCAGCATCTAAATCAGCATCAAAATCAGCATCAAAATCAGCATCGAAGGGGCGCGCCATGAAGAGCGCCGGCCAGAAGTCCAGAGCCACAAAAATGAGCAAGAGCTCGACTGCACGGAAAACTTCTTCCGCACGCAGGAACCCCGGCGGGCGCGGGAGACGGCGCTAGCTCCACTGGCACACCCACATGAACCAGAGCGATAGCCGCTGGCGAAAGATCCTGATGTCCGGCGGCGCGCTGATCGGAGCCGCCGCGGCATTCAATGCTGCTGCACGAAAAGGAGTCGACCCGCTCACCAATCTCATCGGCGGAGAAGAGGGCGGATTCGAGTGGCGCGGCCACCGCGTCGCATTCACGAAGCGCGGCAGCGGACCGCCAGTTCTCCTGATCCACGGCATTCACGCCGCCGCCTGGTCGTACGAGTGGCACGACAACGCCGACTATCTGGCGCGCGCCAACACCATCTACACGATCGACCTTCTCGGCTTCGGCCGATCAGATCGGCCCGCGCTGCGATACACCGCGCGGCTCTACATCTCGCTCATCTCCGATTTCGTCCACCAGGTGATCGGAGAGCCCTGCGCTCTCATCGGCAGCTCCCTGTCAGGCGCGTACGCAATAGTCCTCGCCGCTCGCGACCCACAGCGCTTCCCGGCAATCGCGCTCATCGCGCCAACCGGACTCGTGCGGCTCAATAAGCCCGCGGGCATGAAAGGAGAGGCAGGACGGCTCGCCGTCGAGACTCCGATCGTCGGGACCGCGATGTTCAACGGACTGGTCTCCCGGCGCAGCCTCCGGAACTTCCTGGAGAAAACCTACGCCGACGACACGATCGTCACTGACGATCTGGTCGACATCTATTACTGGTCGTCTCACCAGCGCGGCGCCCGCCATGCCCCCGCCGCATTCCTCTCCGGACACCTCAATATCGACGTGCGTCAGGCACTACGCCGACTCACGCAACCGGCCCTCCTCATATGGGGCGAACAGGGATCGGCCACTCCGCTCGAGGAGTTCCGTGGATTTCGCTCGATCAAACGGGACTTCGAAATGTCAGTCCTGTCGCCCGCGGGCGACCTGCCGCACGATGAGCGCCCCGATGACTTTAATGTTATCCTATCCACATGGCTGAATCGCCTGTCGCTCTCCTCCGCGCCCACTCTCGGCACGCTCCCTGGAACGCTCGAGGACTCGCAGCCCACGTTACCGCACTTGTAGACGCGGCCGGGATGCGGCCGACAAATGCGTCCGCACGCGCCGCACCCAGCGCGCGCTCGGTACGTTTCTATGTCGCGAACGGCCTGCTCGACCGGCCCGACGGCACCGGCACCGCCGCTACCTATAACTACCGCCATCTCCTTCAACTTCTTTCGATCAAGATCCGGCAACGCGAAGGCCAGAGCCTCGAGAAAATCAAGGAAGAAATGCAGGACGTCACCGGCGATGCACTCGAACGCCGCATCGCCAGCTCTCTCGCCGCCGCACTGACGAGCGGCGCCGATACTACTGTCGAGCGAGAAGACGGCCACACCTGGAACTGGCGGCGCGCACCGGTTGCCGATGGAATCGAGCTGCATATCCGCGAAGACAGCCCAGCGTCGCACGAAGATGCGGTCATCGCCATGCGCGAGGCAGTACGCGCCGCCCTAGGTCGGGCGGATATCCGGTAACATCAGATAACGCGCACCCTTCTCGCCTCTCAAATGCTCGGCCAGAAGCTCCTTCGCCCGTGACACATCATCCCTCCGCATCCACTCGGCGATAACGACTCGGCGCCCTCGCCCCTCCACCGAAAGCGCTACCCTTCCGCCCCACGTTACTAACAGCGCGCCAGTCCCACGCGGCCTCGACAGCGGGTCCCGCTCTCCACCCTCGATTGGCAACCCATACACATTCGCGGGATCACTCGCCGAAATCACGACAAACGGTTTCTCCTCCCGAACCTCGTCAGCCACCGCACGCAACATCTCCACCGCCGCCGCCGAAGCGAACTGAGCTCCACCCAGCCCTTTCACGAAATACCCTCGACGCACTTCACCACGAAACTCCAACCTTCGGAGCTCCCTGTAGAGCGTCCGCCAAGTTACCGCGGGACGTTCCTTTCGCCAGATTTCTCGCGACACTATCGCGTATCTATCGAGCCAGTATCGAGCTACGCGAGCCGCTTTCTCTTCCTCGTCTCCAAATCGACCGATTGTGCCAATCCGATTCAGCAGTGACCACCTTCCAGTCCAAGCGGAATTGGCAAAGCCGAGCCTGTCGGGCCTCCTCCATTTCGGAAGTCGTCTGAGGTTCAGGCGTCGCTGGACTATCTGCCGGTTGGGTGAAGGCGAGTAGTCCGACGGGAGCCAGCGCGTAGGATCAGGCTGGTTTCGGGGACCGAGCGGACGCCAACGCGCGATTTCGCGCATTGCCTCGACAGTGTCGTTCGTTACCAGCCCCATTGCCGCCAATTCGCGGAGACCTTCCTTCACCGCCAATGTGCTCAGCCCGGACACGATCTCGAGGTCACTCGTGAACGAGGCTCCTTCCTCTTCAATCACCCTCAGGACTGTCCGCGCCCCGGCACTCAGCCTTTCGATATTTCGGTCGCCGGTGTCCCCGTTGCCCACCCAGAGAGCGCCCGTCCCCCTTTCGAAGAATCGCAGCCGCGTAAGCATCACGGTCTCGTTTATCGACTGGGGACTTGCCTCACCGGCCCAGACCATTTCGCCGGTCGACATAAATTGCGAAAGCCAGGCGGGATCGTAGCCTGCGACCCTCGACCTCAGATAGTCGCGCTCCCACGACCTCGCCGGACGCGCCACGCCGTAAAGCTGCCGCATCGCAACGACAACACCCTGTGCACCCTCGAGCCTCTCACGGGGATCGACGTGCTGCCATCGCTGTACCAATTCCGCGAACACGTAAAGATCCACCGCTTGTATCTGCTTGCGCAGCGAAGACAGCGCCCGCCGGCGAGCCACTTCCGCAATGCGTCGCGAGCACCACTCAGGATCGGTGTGATCCGGACGGAATTTCCCCCGAATCAGCTTTCCAGTTCGCTGCCATTCAATCAGACGGTCGTCGATCCATCGGGCATCCCACCCATAACGCGCCCTGATCTCTTCCGTTGTCACCGGGCCTGCCAGCGCAAGATACCGCGCAAGGAACTCACGCTTCGCGGCGGCCGGAGTCATTACTGCTTCGAGCAACGGCAGCGGAACCACGTCACTTGCTGCGGTCTCCTGCAGATCATCAGAAGTTGCGCCCGCTTTCAGCGATCGAACGCGGCTTGTCGCGCCGGCGGAGAACGCCGAGGCATAGCGCGGATACGATTCGGTGAGTATGAACCGCCACTGATCACCGAACGGAACAGATATCGCGCGCCGTGACCGAACGAGCTCTCCGAGCGGATCGCCGCGGACCCCTTCTTCCGGCATCGCCACGCTTGCCTTCAGTTCTTCCAAAGCCAGATCGCCGGCCCGGTCGAGCATGTGAGCGAGCTCGTCGGCGCTCCGCGCGCGCCGTCCTTCAGCCGTTCCCCTTCGCTCGCCGACGAGCTGGCGAATCGCGTCGAGGGTGAGATCGTCGCCCGCCTCTTCGCCCATGACCTCGCCAAGCAGCGACCGATCCAGCGAGAGTAGTGCGGCACTCTGCTCTGCCCGTGGTGTGTCGTCGCCATACATCCAATCCATCACGAATCCGAACTGGAGGCTGGCGGCGAATGGCGACGGGCGCTCCGTCCGAACTTCCTTCACCCTGATGTGCCCGCTCTCCAGGTCCTTCAGGACTGACATCAGGCCGCCCATATCGAAGGCGTCCTGCAATACGTCGCGATACGTCTCGACCAGTATCGGGAAGCTCGGGAACTGCCTCACCGTTTGCAGCAGGTCCAGCGATTTGAGCCGCTGGAGCCACAGCGGCATTCGCCGCCGCGGGTTGCCGCGTGGAAGCAGCAGCGCGCGCGCTGCGTTCATCCGGAAGCGCGCACCGAAGAGCGAAGTGGATCCTACCTCTTCCATCACGAGCTGCTCCGTTTCTTTCGCCGACAGATCCAGCAGGCTTCTGACCAGCGGCAGACCTGAGTCTCGCCGCGCCTCGTCCCCTCCCGGCATACGGAGCATGATGCCGTCATCGGTGGTCTGCACCTGAACGTCAACACCGCCCAGCAACTCGCGAGCGCGCTGCACCAGCGCCATTCCCCATGGGGCGTTTATGCGTCCCCCGAAAGGGGCATGAATCACAACGCGAAGTGATCCCGTCTCGTCGTGGAAGTGCTCGACCACTACCGTCTTATCGTCGGGAACGACGCCAGTCGCCGCGCGCTGCACGGCGACATACTGCAGAAGGGACTGTGCAGTCGCTGCGTCACACCCGTATTTCCCCTCGAAAGCCGACGGATCGAGGCCGGTTGACAGCTCGCGCCTCAGCTCGCCGATCCGGCGGCTCAGCTCGAGCGACCGGGCTCCATACTCACCGTGCCAGAAGGGCATCCGCGCCGCCATGCCAGGAGCCGGGGTGACGATTACGCGATCATGCTCGATTGCCGCGATGCGCCAAGTCGTCGACCCGAGCTGGAACACGTCGCCAACCCGCGACTCGTGAACGAACTCCTCGTCGAGCTCACCCAGTCTCGTTCGATCCGGAAGGTTCACCGTATAGAGACCGCGATCGGGAATCGTTCCTCCCGATATCACCGCCATCATCCTCGCCGCACGGTCACCCGCTACGCGATCCGTCACACGATCCCACGTCAACCGCGCTTCGAGCTCATCGGCGATGTCCGACGGGTATTTTCCCGACAGCATCGACAGCACTTCATCGAAGGCCGTGCGCGTCAGCCGGTAGTACGGATATGCCCGTCGCGCAAGCGAGTAGAGGTCGGCCGCGTTCCAGTCATCCACCGACGCGGCGGCGACGATCACCTGGGCCAGCACATCGAGCGAGTTCTGCACGACTTTCGTCGGCTCGACCTCCCCCGCGCCCATCGCCGCGACGATCGCCGCAATCTCCATCGCATCGTCGCGGAAAGTCGGCACCAGTATTCCGCGGCTGGCGGCACCGAGTGTGTGCCCCGCTCGGCCAATCCGCTGCAGTGCTGTGGCAACTCTCTTCGGTGACTGAAGCTGAATGACGAGATCCACCGACCCGATATCGATTCCGAGCTCGAGAGAGCTCGTCGTAATCAGCGCCCGCAGCACCCCGGCCTTGAGTCGCTCTTCCAATCCATGCCGTCTCTCGCGCGACAGCGAGCCGTGGTAAGGCTGGGCTATCTCCTCGTTGGCGAGTGCGTTCACTCGGCCCGCGATTTTTTCAGCCTGTGCGCGGTTATTCACGAATACGAGTGTCGTGCGGGACGCGCGGATATGATCGAGAACGAGCTGCGATACAGCTGGCCAGACACTTCCTCCGACGTTGCCGAAATCCGAAACCGGCGACTGTATCGCAATTTCCATCTGCTTTACCAGGCCGCAATCCACCACCGTGACAGGCCGGAATACAGGCTCGGCACGCTCTCCCTTTTCACATCCGCCGAGGAAGCGCGCCACTTCGTCGAGCGGCCTCTGTGTCGCCGACAGCCCGATGCGCTGAGGCGACCGCGGTGTCAGTTCTTCCAACCGCTCGAGCGACAGCGCCAGATGCACGCCCCGCTTGTTTCCGGCAATGGCGTGTATCTCATCGATAATCACTGCCCGGGTCGTGCTGAACATTCCCCGGCCGCGAACGCTCGTAAGCATGATATTGAGCGATTCAGGGGTGGTGATGAGAATGTGCGGCGACTTCCGGAGCATCCGGGCTCGCGCCGCGGCCGGCGTGTCGCCGGTACGCACGGCAACGCGTATCTCGGGGAAACTCCTGCCATCTGCTTCGAATCGCCGTCGCAATTCGGTGAGCGGCATCTCGAGGTTTCGCTGGATGTCGTTGTTGAGCGCCTTGAGTGGCGAGATGTACAGCAGGTGAACGCCATTGCCGAGCGGCTCCTTCAACCCTTCGGCGATCAGGGCGTTCACTTCCCAGAGGAAGGCCGCCAGCGTTTTCCCCGTTCCCGTTGGCGCCAGTATGAGCGTGTGTTCTCCGCTCGCGATTGCCGGCCAGCCCATCCGCTGCGGCTCGCTCGGAGCGCCGAACGTCTCGGCGAACCACTTTCTGACCAGGGGATGGAAACGGCGCAGTATCCTGCTCATGACAAAGACCTGACTTACTCCCTCGTCTGCCCTTCTACTAGAGCACGCGCCGCAGGTTAGTCGCTGCCCGCTCGACTATCTTTTTCCTCCACGGGCGCTTGCGAAAGGTCTCGAGCTTGATCTCTTCGGTGTACCCGAGGTCCGCGAGAAAAATTTCATCCATTCGCTGACCGACATTCACGTCGAGCGCCAGAATCTGTGACTCGGTGTTGAACGCGATCGAGCGATTGTCGAAATTCATCGACCCGACTGCAACCCAGAGTCCGTCCACAACGATCGTCTTGGCATGCATCATCGTCGGCCGGTACTCGTAGATTCGCACGCCGCCCTCGAGCAGTTTTTCATACAGCGCACGCCCGGCGTACAGCGTTGTCTTCACGTCCGTCGCGTCCCCCACGGTCAACACCCTCACATCCACACCTCGACGCGCAGCAGCAGTGAGCAGCTTGCAGAAGTCGTCATTCGGCACAAAGTATGAGTTCGCGATGTAGAGAGTACTCCTCGCCCCGGCGATAGTTAGCGCGAGAAAACGCTCTCCCGGCGTGCTTCCGATTGTTGGGATACTGTGCATCATCCCGGCGTTGACGTTTCCCTCCTCCTCGAATGCGATCGGCGGGAAGAACATGTCGCCGGTCAGCAGCTCCCCCGTGACCTCAGCCCACCCGGCAGCGAACGCCGCCTGAAGGGCGGCGACGGTGGGACCCAGAAATCGCACATTCGTCTCGCGCCACTGGTCAGCATGCCGCCCGTCGCCGAGCCAGTAGTCGGCAAGTCCGAAACCGCCCGTGTACCCTATTCGGCCGTCAACTATGATGGCTCTGACGTGCGATCGATGCGCCGTCTTATGGAGCGTATACCATTTGACCGGCCGCAACCACACTACTTCGACCTTCGCCTTCCTCAGATTCTCGACCCAGTTTCCGTCCAGCGGTTGTGACCCGAACGCATCCAGCAGCAGAAGCACCCGCACGCCAGCCTGGGCTCGCTCGGTGAGGTATTTCGCCATCGTATCGGCAACCGCGCCCGGCTGGGAGTAATAGAGCTGAACCGTGAGCGTTCGCTTCGCCGACGTGATGTCCTGCCACAACCGCGGATATGTACCCTCTCCGTTGAGCAGAATCTCGATCTTGTTCCCGGCTTCGATGTGGGTGCCGGTAAACAACTCGATCGACCGCGGAAACAAAGGATCACTCACCTCCGGCGGTCCTTCCCCGTCCCCCTCGGCGATTACTGTCTGAACCGTCGCACCCCGTGTCACTGACAGAATGCCGATGAGCATCATCACCAGGGCGAGAAGAACGAGCGCCGCCAGCAGACCGGACTTGAGAATGCCCATCTGTATCAGCTACCTCGGCTTTTCCTGCGTGAGACATCCCTGTACCGCGGCGCGCTCTCCTTGCCGCATCTATGGAGTTGCAACAGTTTCACCCCGCCATGACTCTCGCAGCGAGAAGACGCTCTGCGAACCGAGCGATCAGTCTGGACCGGTCACTGGAAGCGCTGCCAATATTCCGGCTCAGCGATTCGGCCGACGAATCGACTATAACATACTCGCCGTCCTCGGGTGGGCGCTGGCGCGTTCTCCCGAGCCCCGGTGATCGCATTCCGGGCACGTTTGACCAGGATGTTTATGTAGAAATCGTCCATCGCTATGGGGAAGCAGGATATCCCGCCGACGGAACGATCAGCTTCACGCTCCATTCATTTCTGCGGTCGATCGGACGCCGCGTGGATGGCCGAACCTACGAGCAGCTCCGCTCCGCGCTCACGCGTCTGGAACGAACGACGCTCGAATCCACTGGCGTCTATGCGGCTGCCCGCAACCCGGTGCCGCTCAACGATCGCTTCACGATCCTCAGCTCGGTGGCGATCGAGCGCCGCCGCCTTGCCGATCGCGAGCAGTTCACGCTCTTTCCGGTACTTACCGCGTCCGAGCCCGGCGACGCCCGCATCACTATCTCTGCGCTCATCAGGGCGAACATCGATGCCGGATTCACGGTGACGCTTTCCTCGGCACATTATCAGTCGCTGACCAGTCCGGTGGCACGCCGGCTTTACCGCCTGCTGGAGGTCGCAAGAGAGTCGGGCACAGTGGCGTGGCGCGCCCGTCTCGATGAGCTGGCCCAGCAGCTCCCGCTGGCCCAGCGTTATCCATCACACCTTCAGCGCGTCCTCCAACCGGCACATGAGATGCTTGTAGGAGCGGGGCTGCTACGCAGCGCAACCTTCCGCCAGATAGCGCGCGACTGGTTCGTGGACTACGTGCTGGCAAGCCGCAGCATCTAGCGTAAGGGATTGCCCCGGCGTCACGCATGTGACGAAAGCGTCGGTGGAACCCTCACAGTTATGACGCGTATCTAGTAGCTTCAGGCAAGTCCCTTACACAGAAATCAGCATGACGAATCGCCGCAAGCTCGCACTACTTGGACTCGTTGCCGCGCCGCTCCTGGCTGGGGGCTTCGTCGCGCAGGAAAGCGACACCCGCAATGGCGCCCGCCTCCTCGAGCAGGTCCTCTCCATCGTCTCCAACCGCTTCGTGGACAGCGTCGATGCCGCTGCTCTGTACGAGAAAGCCGCTCGCGGGCTCGTTCACGAGCTGAACGATCCCTATTCCGTTCTGCTGTCTCCCAAGGAGCTGGCCACCTTCACCGCCCAGACCGGCGGAAAGTACGGCGGCGTCGGAATGGAGATCGCAGAAGTTCAAGGGTTCGTCACCGTCCAGCGAATCTTCCCCAACACACCCGCCGAGCAGGCCGGAGTGATCGAGGGCGACCGCATCGTCAATGTCGATACAGCCGACACACGCGGATGGACAACCGCGCAGGTCTCGGACGTCCTCAAGGGACGGCCGGGCACCAAGGTCAACGTGAAGTTCTTGCGTGCCGGGGTTCCCGAGCCGATCGCGGTCACGTTCACGCGCGCCAACGTTCGGATTCCCGCCGTTCCATACGCGATCATGCTCGATGGACAGATCGGATACATCCCGCTGCAGCAGTTCAACGAGACTGCCACTGACGAGCTCGAGACCGCCATCCGTCGCCTGAGCGGTGAAGGAGCGCGCGGCCTCGTCCTCGATCTCCGGGGTAATGGAGGCGGTTACCTCGAGCAGTCAGCGACTGTCGCCAATCTGTTCCTCTCGAAAGGGTTGGAAGTCTCCCGCGTGCGCGGACGTGCCGGTTACCAGGAGGTTCTCCACGCAACCGATAATCCGGTCGCGCCTGATATTCCGCTCGTCATCCTGACTGACGGCCGTACAGCATCGGCATCCGAGATCGTCGCCGGAGCGCTTCAGGATCACGATCGCGCTGTAATCGTTGGCACGACATCCTTTGGAAAAGGTCTCGTCCAGACGGTTTACCCACTCGAAGGCGGCTACGCCCTCAAGATGACGACGGCCAAGTGGTATACGCCCAGCGGCCGCTCGATCCAGAAGGACCGCAAGCTCCTTCGCGACGGCTCGTTTGTCGAGGTTCTGCCTGATTCGATGGAAACCGATTCGGTTCGCAAGTCGCGACCCAAATTCAAGTCTGATGCCGGCCGCATCGTCTACGGTGGCGGCGCAGTTACGCCGGACGTAATCGTGTCGCCCGACACGCTGACCACGGAAGAACAGAAACTTCTGGCCGCGCTGGCTCCAAAAGCACAGGTCGTTCACTCGACACTCATCAACTACGCGGTCGAGCACAAGGGCAAAGTACGGCCCGGTTTCGTAGTGCCGAGGGCGTGGAGAGAGGAGTTCTACACCCGGCTTGTCGCCGGCGGTGTCAAGATCGACAAAGCACAGTACGAGGCGGGCGGATCGGAGATCGATCGGCTCCTCGGAGGCAGTATTTCGCGCATCGCGTTCGGCGATTCCACCGCCAAGCGCCGCGACATCGCTGACGATGCCCAGCTTCGCCGGTCTCTGGAGCTGCTCAAACGCGGTCCGACCCAGCGCGATCTGTTCGCCGTTGTGCTGAGCCAGGCCCCAGTCACCAATCGCTAGCCGTTGCTCCCGCTGCAGCCACCATCACGGAATTCCGTGATGGTGGTTTTTTTTGCATTATTCCCCTGCTAATACATCGCCGGAGTCGAAATGGGTGGATTGATTTTTCTCGGATTGGTCGCCTTCGTCGCCATTTTCGTCGCTACGAAGGCGTTCAAGATCGTGGGACAGGCTGAAGTCATGGTGGTCGAGCGGCTTGGACGGTTCCACCGCGTCGCGCGCTCCGGACTCAACATCCTCGTTCCGTTCGTCGAAGTCCCGCGCACAATCGACGTGCGCTACTTCGAAAGCGACGTCACCGGCGTCAAGAGAGTCACCGCAGGCCACACCTCGCGCATCGATCTGCGCGAGCAGGTGCTCAACTTCCCCAGCCAGCCGGTGATTACCAAGGACAACGTCACGATCGACATCGATGCGGTGATCTACTACCGCGTCGCCGATCCGCAGAAAGCGACGTACTCGGTTCAGAACCTGCCCTACGCGCTCGAAACGCTGACCCGCACCACCCTCCGTAACATCGTCGGCGAAATGGAGCTCGACTCCACGCTCGGCAGCCGTGACGTAATCAACAAGCGGATGCGCGAAGTCATCGAGGAAGCCTCGATCGGCTGGGGCGTGGACGTTACGCGCGTCGAGCTCCAGGCAATCGAGCCGCCGCGCGACATTCAGCAGTCAATGGAGCTGCAGATGCGCGCCGAACGCGAGCGCCGCGCCGCCGTGACCAACGCCGAAGCTGGAAAGCGCGCCGCAATCCTCGAAGCTGAAGGTGTTCGCGAATCGCAGGTGCGCCGCGCCGAAGGCGAAAAGGACGCCGCCATTCTGCGCGCCCAGGGTCTGGCGACAGCCCGCCTTGCGATGGCCGAGGCCGAGGCCGAAGCCATCACACGCATTGCCGGCGCTCTGCCCGAGGGTCAGGCTGCCATGTATCTGCTGGGAATGAAGTATCTGGAGGCATTGCCGACACTTGCCCAGGGCAAGAATTCAACGATCTTCCTCCCTGCCGAAGCGGCCGGCGTCATGGGCGCGATCGGCGGCCTGAGAGAGCTGGTGTCCCGGGCAGCCATGCCCGCGCACAGAAGCGAGGGGGAATCGTCCGCCCCGTCACCCGATGAGCCGCGGAAGCTGAGCGGAAGTTGACCTCGAAGGACGAGATCACGCAGGAAAGGGCTGAGCGCATCGCTCGCTCGCATGCGTGCGAGCATTGCGGCGAGTATAGCTTCAAGAAGCTGCGGGTGAGACCGGCCTCCGCCACGAATCGAAAGGCGGTTGGCGAGGTGTGGCACATCAGCAAGACGTGCGGCGTCTGTGGGATGCAGCACGAGATCGGGATTGACGCCGAGGGCGACATCGTTTACGCGGCGTGAATCGCGCTGGTCGATTCTGCGCAGCACAACCCGATGACTATATCCCGGGCGGCCAGTTCGGCTTCCGCGAGTAGTCCCCAAACACCGCCTGGAGAATCTCCTGCGGATCAGCCGTCCGGGCCACGGCGTCGAGCATTCCGCCGAGTGCGAGCCGCTGCGAGTAGTCGCGATAGCGTGCGTATCCGTAGGGAAATCCTGTCGGCCCTTTCCTGGTGATCCGCCCAAGTAGAATGTCCGGGAGCAGGAATCGGGTCGCCGCATAGTAGAAGTTGAGCGACCGCGTTCTTGGCAGATCGCTCTGCCTCACGCCGCGCGGGAGCGAGCCGTGCTTTCCCCACTGGACGTCTATCGCCACTTGAGACTTTGGCCACGGCGTGTGGAGGATGACCCCGTGCCAGAATGTCCACAGATCTACCGGCGCCTTGGTGTCGTCGTACCCCACCCACACCACCTCCTGGTCAGTGGGCACGGTGAACGGGATCCATGACCCGTGGACATCGTCCCGCCACAGCAGATGGTACGCGATAACCCGCTTTGTGGGGTGCAGGATCGCCACCGCCCTCGACAGTGGGAACATTTCATCACGCTGCAGGTACAACGCCGGAGCGAGGCTCCGCGCCAGAACAGCGCCACTGTCGGACTGCGCGAGGGTGCCTTGCAATTCAACGGGTCGTAAAGGGATGCGAGCGCGAGGCCCGCATCCGCCGAGCGTGGAAATGACTAAGGCAATTCCGGCCAGTCCGCGAGCTGTTTTTCTCAGGTCCAGCTGCACTTCAGCGACCCTAACAGTGAGCCTGCAGCTCCGGAGTGTGGCGCTGGAGCGAAGGCTGAAGGGGGGCCGATGCGAAAGCCACGTCCAGTCACGTACAATCCCGCGCAAGTCCTTCACCTCATCAACCGCGACCGCTCAGGAGCAGCGCTCAGTTGTCCGTCCTGCTCCGGCACCATCGAGCGTGATCCCGGACAGTTCCCGCCTGCTCCAATGTCGCATGTCACTCTCCGCTGCCGCACCTGCGGCAGAACAGCCCGGTACGTGGCGAGCGCGGCCGGAGCCGCGTAGGAGATCCCCGGTCCGGTGCTCACGGAGCAGACACTTGCACAAAACTTGCCCCAAAATTCGGACACTCCGAACACAGTCGGTTCCCGAGGGGGATAGGGAATAAGGAAGGGTCATGGCACGCATCACCGGAACAGTGAAATGGTTCAACGACGCTAAGGGCTTCGGTTTCATCGCCCGGGAAGGGGGGCCCGACGTTTTCGTTCACTTCAGCGCAATCTCGGGCGCCGGCTTCAAGTCCCTCGTAGAAGGCGACAAGGTGGAGTTCGAGGTGGTTCAGGGACAGAAAGGCCCGCAGGCCGCCGACGTAACAAAGGTCTAGAGAAGCGTTTCGCCATTACTCAGCCCCGGGCATTTCCCGGGGCTCTTGTTTTGTGCCGCACCCACCAAATGTGTTTCCACCAGGCGGCATTCGACTTGCCCCGTCGAAACGCCTTCAAGCCACTCGAGCGCAAGAAGCCGCCATTCGAGGAGACACCTCGCACGTACGAGCGCGCCCACTGGGTCAAGCCGGAGATAATCGTGGAAGTGAAGTTCAACGAGTGGACCGCGGACGGAAGGCTGCGCCAGCCGATCTATCTGGGAACTCGCGATGACAAGTCGGCGCGCGAGGTCGGACGGGAGAGCCAGAGCATGCAGAAAAAAACGGGCAGAAAGAAAGTCGCGGCTACAAAGCCGGCGTCGGACTCAGCTTCCAAATCGAAGGCCGGAAAGAGGGTCAATGCGGCCCGCTCGCTTCTGGAGCGGGACACGGAACCCAAGCCTTCCCGCGGGCATGCACTTCCTCCCGGAGAACTCGTCAGGCGGCTGGAAGAGATCGAGGAATCGAGCGGATCTGGCCGGCTTGAGATCGGTTCGAACACCGGCATCGAGCTGACGAACCTGGGCAAGATATTCTTCCCTAGGAAGAAGCTCACCAAGGGCGACCTGATGCGCTATTACGTAACGGTTGCGCCTTTCGTCCTGCCTGTGATGGCAAACCGCCCGCTCGTCCTCAAGCGCTTCCCTAATGGCGTCAAGGGTGAGGCATTCTTCCAGCAGAACGCAAGCGCGACTACGCCCGAAGTGGTCAGGACGGCGATGATAGAGGCAAAGGGGGGCTCGACAAACCGCAGAATCGTCGGTGGAGACCTGCCAACCCTCCTGTACACGGTTCAACTGGGCGCGATTTCGGTCGATCCGTGGCATTCGCGGCTTCAGTCACTCGATCATGCCGACTACACGATTCTCGACCTTGACCCGGGACCAGGCGCGACATTTCAGAGAGTCATGGAGGTCGCCCGACTCGTTCGAGAGGTGATGGATGGGCTCGGTCTGCATGGGCACTCAAGACCTCGGGTTCGCGCGGCCTTCATATCTATTTGCCGCTACCCCCAGACACTCCCAACGAAGCCGCTACGCTCACCGCGCAGATAATTGCAACAAGGGTCGCCGAAGCTTACCCTAGAATCGCCACGGTTGAGCGATCTCTTAAGGCACGTCGTGCGACAGCCGTTTACGTGGACTATCTTCAGAACATCTTCGGGAAGACGGTCGCCGGCGCATACTCCGCGCGTGCCAACCCCGACGCAATGGTGTCTACTCCATTGTTGTGGGACGAGCTCGGCGACGACCTTGACCCTCGGGATTTCACGATCGAGACCGCACCCGCACGAATTGCGGACGTTGGCGACGTCTGGGCGGCTCAGATGAAGGAGAGAAACTCGCTGCGCGCGCTGGTCTGATCGATCTGCGGTTCTGGGCGACCTAGCGTGAGCCGACCTTTCTCAAGGGCAGGTCGAGCTGGTCTTTGCTCGCAACCGTGGTGTGGCGCGCATCGCTGCTGAAGGTAGCGTCGCTGTTCTCATCCACCATGTGGCTGAGCTTGTAATACAGGTGCAACGCATTGACCGGTGCCATGAAGCTTCGCCGTCCCGCGCGCGAGATTGCGACGGCCTCTTCCCGAACGCGCCTGGGAAGGTCCTGCGCCATTGGATGCGCCAGGAGCCGTCGTATTTCCGTCGTATTTCTCGCCAACAGTGCAGCACACAGGCTGTCCAGGTATGCGAGCATTGTCCCGGGGGGTTAGACCTGATTAAACCTTAGGTACACATTGCAACTAATACACCGGAAAGGCAATAGTGCCTAGCATCCTCTTGTTTCCGGTACAATCTCTATACCTCATTATGACGATAGAAGGTCCAGCCGGATACCTCGTTGTGCCGGACGCCGTTTTCGGGGCGCGTACCGGTACAACTGGGCTGGCCGGCCCCTTCCTTCACTCCGCCACTCGTCGGTGGGTTCGACCAGCCAGGCCCCGGTGAGGGCACGCCGGAAGCTGGCTTTGTGCAGCCGTTTCCCGAGCAGAAGCTCGTACATGTGCTGGAGCTCTGTGAGCGTAAACATTTGTGGGAGCAGCTTGAAGGCCACCGGCGACTGATCCATCCGGAGGCGGATCATGGACACCGCAGTATCCAGGATTGCTCGTTGCCGCGGGGCGAGCTGGGGGACGTCCGATAGCGGGAACCAGGCATAGTTGCCGCCCACCGGCGAGGGGGTTCCGACCGAAATCAGTCCGACGTACCCCACCGAGATTTCCGCTTCGCCGGGGTGCCGTTTGCTGTCATCGAACGCCCCGATCTGCTCCATCCACGCAGGGTCGGAGCCCAGCACCGCCCTGGCGGCACGTGCCGCCGATGCCTCGAGCCCCTCGCCACGCGCCGTTTCCCAGGGGAGCGACCACTTCTCACGCCCCTCGGGCGTCCGCCACAGAAGCACGCCGAGCTGAGCCCGGACAGCTGTCAGAAGTACGACGTCAATTGTATGAGAGGCCTTCTTCGGCCGGCGGTCGGGCATCGTACCGCGAATTAGTCACCAATCGCGAACAATGTCAAGACTGGATTCTTGATTTGGTAACGCTTCGCTAATTAATAAAGGTTGGGAGGAGCCGACTATATACCGGATTCACGAGCACCCGTCAATAAAAAACCAGGACGCTCATCGCTGAATCACGGAACGCTCCAGGCCGGCGCCACGGGCGACAATGCGCGCCGGAGTGTCGAGCGGAATCGAGATCGGGAGCTTCCCCGTAATTGAAGCACGACCTGCGATTGCCCTTGCAGCGGCGACTTGCGAGGGTGGAAACCCGCCCCACGCCACGACATACGATGGCACGAATGGAATCTGCTGGAGCAGATAGGGGTTGCCGAACGCTACGATGATCGGACGTTTTCCCCGCTCTGTCAGGCGTTTCACGAACGCCGCGAACGCCTGCGGAGCATTGGCCGATACGGCATCCCAGTTCTGGCCGACATACGAGCTCACGATAGTTACATCCGCCGAATCGGCAGCGCGCTCGAGCCGCGCATAATCAGCCGCCGGATCCTCAGCCGCCAGAAACTCGGCGCGCAGGCTCTTGAACTCGCTTCGGAGCTCGCCGTTGAATGCAACGCCAGCTGACAGATCACTCCGCCGTCCCACCGTCACCGAGAGAATCCGGGCGGTGGACGCAGCGGATAGCGGAATCTGGCGCAGTGAATCCTTGACCAGAGTTATCGACCGTTCCGCTATTCGGCGCGCGACAATGTGGTGCGCGGTATCACCCACGATGAACCGGAGGGAATCCAGGCTCACGAGCTTCCGGCGATGCAAGCCGAGGTCATGCTTGGCCTGAAGTATTCTCCGAACCGATGTATCCAGCGTCGCTTCGGAGTACCGGCCTTCACGAACGCCCGCAACGACAGCATCGATTGTCTCCGTTACGTCGAGCGGCTGAATCAGTACGTCGACGCCGGCTGCTACCGCCCGCTTGGCGGCTTCCGTCGCGCCATATTGGTCGAGTACTCCACGCATGTCCATCGCGTCCGAAATGATGATGCCCTGGAACTTGAGATCATTCCGTAACAATCCGGTCATGACGCTGTGTGAAAGAGTTCCGGGAACACCTGAAGAATCAAGCGCTGGCATGGCGCCATGAAACGACATCATCGCGCCAACTCCGCTTATTATCGCCTCACGAAATGGTACCAATTCGACACTATCAAGCCTGTTCCTGCTCACTGTGACGACTGGAAGCGCAAGGTGTGAGTTGACCCCTGTGTCGCCGTGACCCGGAAAATGCTTGCCCGTGGCGATCATGCCGTTGGCTTGTACCCCGCGGATGAAGGCTGCCCCGAGCCGCGCCGCCATAATCGGGTTTTCGCCATAGGAGCGAGTGTTGATCACGGGGTTGGCCGGGTTGTTGTTGACGTCCAGAACCGGCGCATATGCGATATGGATACCGAGGGCACGCCCCTCGATCGCCGTGAGACGACCCTGCTCGTACGCAAGGGCGGTGTCGCCCGTGGCTCCGGTCGCCATCTCCGGCGGAAATACCACCGCGCCGCCCAGATCGATGACATTAGGGAGGAAATAGCCGCCTCGGGCCCGAAACCCCGCGCCTGCCTCCAGATCGGCGCCGAAAATAAGCGGTACCTTGCTCATTCCCTGCATGGCGTTCAACTTCGCTGCGATCTCGGTCGGAGACCCCACCGAGATCGTATAGCCTCCGACTTTTTCCTTGACGATGTGGGAAGTAAGCCGCTGCCATTGGGGAGAGTCCCCAGGGGTATAGTCGCCGAATACGGACGGCCAGACCATCTGCGCCGCTTTCTCACGCAGTGTCAGACCCGCCATCACCGAATCCACCCAGCTACGCGATAGTGACGGCGCCGGTTCCGGAACGCGAGTACGGCTCGCAGGGTTGGCGGAGGTGCATCCTCCGAGTACGACTCCCGCGACCGCCACGGTTCTGATGTACCGCCAAGCGTTCAATGAGAGATCGTCCCTTGCTTGCTGGTATCGATATCGGCCCCGTCCCCCGTCTTGAACAGGAAGGAGGACATATTTCGGGTGAGAAACGACCGGGCCTGCGGATCCATCACATCCAGGCCGTAATGATTGATGAGCATGGTCTGCTGGCGGCCCCAGTCTGCCCAGCACTGGCGGCAGATCTCGCCCGCCACGCGGGTCCCGATCTGACCTGGGAAGGGAGCTTTCTCGAAGCCCTCTCTAGTCTGCCCGCAACGGGTACAGGTAACCTCAGTCACCCTCTACGACCGCGAGTACTGGATCTTCGCCAGCCCGAGGAGTGACAACAGGCGGAGGTAGATCCAGCCGATGTCGATCTCGTACCACTTCGCCTTGAACTTGGCAGAGTGCGGATCGGCGTGATGGTTGTTGTGCAGTTCCTCGCCGCCGAGCCAGATCGCGATTGGCGAGATGTTCCGGCTCTCGTCCTTGACGTTGAAGTTCCGGTAGCCCACCGCGTGGCCAACTCCGTTGATGATGCCCGCGGCCCAGAAAGGAATCCAGATCATTTGCACGCCCCATACGAGCGGACCGACGAAGAAGCCGAACAGGTAAATGTCGGCACCAAGCATCAAAAGAATGCCGAGCCAGTTGAGTCTGGAGAGGAGATAGCGCTCCAGCCAGTCGTTTGGCGTGCCCTTCCCGTACTTGTCGAGAACCCCAGGCTGCCGCACGGCCTTTCTATAATAGAAGGCACCCTTGAGGACGACGTTGCGAAGCCCTTCCATCAGCGGGCTGTGCGGATCCCCTTCCCGGTCGGCGAATGCGTGATGCTTTCGGTGGCACGCCACCCATTCCTTCGTGACAATCGCCGTCGATAGCCAGAGCCAGAGGCGCATCGGAAGTGCCGCGATAAAGTGTAGCTGAACGCTGCGGTGAGTCTGCGCACGGTGCAGAAACAGCGTCACGCAGACGTTGGTAAGGTGGCCGGCGATAACGATGAAGAGAATCGGCTTCCACCAGTCCGCCGCCCAGCTTCCAAAATCCGGCATGCCACGACTCCATGTTTTTACGTTGACGATCGCTTCAGGTGATGGCGACCGACGATCGCGCCATCGGCAATCTATCGGACTGCGGAACGCGTGCCAACTGATGCGGCCACGTCATACTCTGCCCCCGCCGCACTTGCGGCCATCATTCGTTCGTCATACCGTGTCGCGAACATGGCGGTCACGGAAACAGAAAGAGGAAAGCTGGCTAACGCCGGCGCGGCCGGTGTCATCACCGGACGCGCGACTGTTGAAGCAACGCACCGTTTTGCCTCCCGGTTCTCCGACTCGTTCGCGGCAGATTTCTATCGCCAGATAGGCTCCGGCCTCTTCGGTTCGTCAATCGGCATGGGCACCTACCTCGGGGAATGCGACGATGATGAGGACAGGCGCTATTCGAATCTGGTCACTGAAGGTCTTGCCAGCGGCCTCAACGTCGTCGATACGGCGATCAACTATCGCTGTCAGCGCTCAGAGCGGGCCGTCGGTCGCGCGCTCCGTGATGCCATTGGCTCGGGGTTGATTTCCCGCGACCAGATCGTCGTCTGCACCAAGGGCGGCTATGTTCCGCTCGACAGAGCACCACCCGAGTCGCGTGAAGAATATGGCAGGTATCTCCGGGGCACCTTCTTCGAAACAGGTGTCATGGCCGCTTCGGACATAATCGCGGGCGGCCACTGCATGACCCCGCGGTTTCTCGCCAGTCAGATCGCGGCGAGCCATGCGAACCTCGGTTTGGACTGCATCGATGTCTACTACCTCCACAACCCCGAACAGCAGCTCGACGCACTCGGCAGGGATCAGTTCATCGCCGCGATCCGGACGGCTTTCATCCAGCTCGAATCGGAAGTTGCGCGCGGAACGATTGGAGTTTACGGCTGTGCCACGTGGAGTGGATTCCGGGTGTTCGCCGCGAGCCGCAATCATCTCTCGTTGTCGGAGCTGCTCGGAGTGGCACGCGATGTTGGTGGCCCTGACCACCACTTTCGTGTGATTCAGTTGCCGGTCAATCTGGCAATGCCCGAGGCCATCCGAACACCAACCCAGCAGGCGGACGGAGCCAATACAGCGGTGCTGCCGCTGGCGCAGGCGATGGGGATCTCCGTCGTTGCCAGTGCATCGCTGATGCAATCCCAGCTCACACACGATTTGCCGCGAGGCGTCGGATCGATCTTCCCTTCCCTCGAGACCGACGCACAGCGTGCCATTGCTTTCGTCAGATCGCTGCCCCTGTCTTCTGCGCTGGTTGGAATGAGAGCAACAGCTCATCTCCACGAGAATCTCGCGGCTGGTCGGGCAGTCATTCAAGCGTGAGGTCGCGACCCTCGGTCGCTGGCATGGTACGACCGCCATCCGATGGGCATTGGTGTCCGCCGCGTTCCTCCCGAATCGTTCACCGTTCTATGTATCGCGCGGACATCACATCTGTTATTGTTTGTGCGCGGAAGTTGCTACAAAGTCGCCTCGGACCTCTAAATCGGAGCTCGTAACATGGCTGCAGCCAGAAAGTCGTCGCGTACTGGATCGAAGACCGGTAGAAAGAGTACCCGGAAGTCGGCGGGCAGAAAATCCGCCGGCAAAGGTGGGAGCTCATCATCCCGGAAGTCGTCAGGTCGCAAGTCACGCGGCGCATCGAAAAAGAGTGCTGCTAAACGCGCCCGCCCGACCAGGAAAACCGCCGCGAAGAAGTCCAGCCCCAGGCGGAAGGCCCCCGCAAAGAGATCCGGCTCAGGCCGGAAGAAGACCGCCAGTCGCGCTGCCACAAAGAAGAGCGCGAGCCGCCGCCGCAGAACCGCTCCGCGGCGTCGCAGTGCGGTGAGCAAGGCAGCTACACGCGTCACGAAGGGAGCCAAGTTGATCGCCAGGCGCGTGAGTCGCGTTACCACCGAAGTCGTACAACAGGCGAAGGGTGGTGTTGAGCAGGCTGTCGATGCGACCAAGGGGTTCGTCCAGGACCACACCTGAAACGTTGAGCGGTGATGATCAGATGCCATCGGATCATCACCGCTCCGCATCACCCCGCCGGTCTGATCAAGCAGTCGCTGGCATGTACTTCGCGATCCATTTCACCGTTTCATGGAACACTCGACCGCGGCCGTAGTCGACCGTGATGATGTGCCCTGCGCCCTGTACCCATACCAGACGCTTATCGCTGGTACCCAGCGCGGCGACTGTACGCTCGGCGACTGCCGGCGAAATTCGCGGATCTGATGGCGACTGCATAAGAAGCGTGGGCGTTATGATCGATGGCAGCGATTGGCGGGCAGCCGCACAGAGTCGCCACAGCTCGTACAACAGCCGGCCACTGTAAACTCCGTAGCCAAGATTTTTCTCGCGCTCCGCTGGATCGAAGATGGATCCGCGATTTCGCGTGGGTCGGGTTCCCGCAACACCACCCCAAAGCCAGTGCGAAACCGACGCCATTCGATACGTGATTGGCATTTCCATGTACGGCGCCAGCAGCACAAGAGCCGGGGTCGTTCGGTTGTCCGCCGCCAGGATGGCCGCCAGTGCACCACCCATCGAAAGCCCGACGAGCGAAACCCGGGCGTGACTGGCCTGCATGACCTCGAGCTCGCGACGCGCATGATCAAGCCAGTCGCTACGCCGCGATGCGGCGAACGCCGCGACGTTCTCCCCATGTCCGGGAAGCAAGGGAGCCCTTACGTCGTATCCGGCGGAGTGAAGTTCGCGCGCAAGCAGGTCAAGCGTCTGCGGTGTATCTCCGAAGCCATGCAGGAGCAGAATTCCATTTGAATTCCGGCTCTGCAGGTCGATGGTTTCCGCCCCCACGATAAGGCCGGGTTCCGATTCAGCCTTTATCGTTGCCCCGAAGCTCATCCACAGGGGTCAGTGTCGGGCCTGTTCCGCCGCGATTGCGAAAGGCGCTTGCGTATCCGGCCCTTCGACGGCAACATGACCGGTCAGCTCCGATAAAGCGATGAGAAAAGTTACGCCACGCCGTTCAGCGACACCCGATCCGACAAGCCTCCCGAGCGCCAACGCAATCGACTCACGCGTTGCACCCACCATTTCGCAAAGCAGCCGGTGATGCCGCAGCTCGAGCCGCAGGCGGCCATCGCCGTCGATTAACGAGCGGTCTCCCGACATACGCTTCAGCGAGAAGACCAGTCGCTGCTCAACATTCTGGGATGCCATCGCGTGGAGTTTTTCGAGAAGGTCGCACCGCTCGCGCATGAGCTGTCCAAGAACCTGGAGCGCGGCACCGGGCTTCTCTCTTACGAATGCCCTGAACTGTGAGCTGCTCAGATAAAGTGTTTCGCTTTCGTCGGACGCGTGAGCGTCGGTGACGTACAGGCCATCTGCTGTGAGACCTTCAACTCCGAACGTCTCTCCTGGAGTTACGATCGAGGGTACGAATCCGCGTCCGGCCCGGATCCTGTTTCGGAGGACTACATGACCACGCAGTACGACCGACACTCCATCAGCCGGCGCTCCCTGCTGGTATATCTCGAAATTGGAGGGCCAGCTGCTCCGTGCACCATATCCGGCGAGTGCCACGACGGTGTCAGCCGTAAGCCTCGAATTCTTCTTCTGTGACGATCTGGTCTGCATCCGTCCGCCCGCGCTGGGACTTGATTCTCGGCAATGTCCGGGCCGCTGAATCGGAGCAGCCTGCCCGGCGGAGGCAAGCGGAACATCAGTCAGATGCTTCGTCGATTGCTCTTAGTATCGCGTCGCGCAGCCGCTCTTCCTTGTTGTCCGCATCGGGTATCGCCGCCGCGAGCATCGAGAATGTACGCACCATCTCGTCACTCACGAACTGACGGGGATCGACTACGCCGAGAAGCTCGAGATTCTGAATGGCAAGTCGCTGGAGCAGCTTCAGCGTGCCCGGTTCCAGCGCGGACAGCGACGGAGGTACGGCGTTGCACGCGTCAGGTGCCCGGCCATCCCGCTTACGCCTGGGAGCAGTGAACAGGGCGCTCATCGGAGCAAGCACGATCACGAACGCTCCCGGGTTGTGCTCTCTCCACCTGACGACCACGCCGCGCCGTCGCAGGAGGGGCAGCATGAGAAGAATCTCTCGACGCAGTACTCCGACGCGATTGGCGCTCTGGTTGCCGCGGCCGGTGATTATCAGGACTTCGTCCGACCTCAACACCTGCCGCGTTCTGAGCCAGGCGTCGGCGTGCGCACGTGCCTCGGTAGCAGAGGGCAGCGACTCGCGCAGGTTGAGAATCCGGTCGGGGCCGAACGCAGCCTCATCGAGCGCCTGCCAGAGTGCAGCGCGAGCTGACTTCGTCTTAGCCTTTCCCTTTGCCATGTGCGAGCCCGGTGTGAAACGAAAACCCGTGCGCGGCCATTGGCGCTCTGCGCGCAGGGGTCAGCACAGGAGTTTCTCGAGTATGTCGAGGCCCTTTCCCAGATCCTCCCGCCCAGTCACCAGCGGCGGCAGCAGCCGTAGAGTATGATCGCCCGCAGTCGTCATCAGAAGGCCGGCATCCCAACCTCCCTCTACAACGGTCGAAGCCTTGTCTACGATGTCCACCCCCCACATGTAGCCCATTCCTCGAACGGCCCGTACCCGTCCGCTCCTCCGCGCAATGCCGTGCAGATGCTCACCAAGCCAGATTCCATTTTCTCTCACCGATGCGAGTAGACTGGGGTCCGCCAGGCGTTCAACGACATGCTCGGCGACAGCGGCGACGAATGGGCCACCGCCAAATGTTGTTCCGTGATCCCCTGGCTTGATGGCGCTTGCGATCTCCTCCGTCACGAGGATCGCTCCCATCGGCAGACCACCCGCGAGAGGCTTCGCTAGAGTGAGCACGTCCGGCGTCACCTCGAACTTCTCATACGCGAAGAAGCTGCCCAGACGTCCGAGACCGCATTGTATCTCATCGAAAATGAGAGCAATCTGACGCTCATTGCACAACTTCCTGAGGTGCTGGAGCAGCTCGCCCTCCATCGCCCTCACTCCACTCTCTCCCTGAACCGGCTCAACGATCAGAGCGGCGACTGAGTCCGCATCGAGTGCAAGATCCAACTGCGCGGAATCACGCTCGCAGATGCTCACCCCACCGACTAACGGCCGAAATGGGGCCCGATACGCCGGTCGGTCGGTGGCCGCAAGTGAAGCAAACAGTCGCCCGTGGAAGCTCCCCCGCAGGGCAATGATTCCTGTTTTGCCATCAGTGCCAAAAGACCTCGCCCACCGCCGGACGAACTTGAATGCACCCTCATTTGCCTCTGCTCCCGAGTTGCAGAAGAACACCTTCGACGCGAATGAACGTCGAGTGAGCATGGCAGCGAGCCGCTCTCCCGGATCCGTGCGATAAAGATTGGAGACATGGATCATCCCCGACTGCATCGCTCTTTCCATCGCCTGCTGGATCCCCGGGTCGGCGTACCCCAGCGCATTCACCGCGATCCCGCTCGCGAAGTCGAGATACGCCTTGCCGCTCTCGTCGAAAAGCTCCACCCCTGCGCCACGAACGAATCGCATCGGCGCGCGCTTGTAAGTGCCGAGCAGATTGGTTGCTTTTGCCAGCGCCACTGCGGATATGTCTGACGGTGATGTCGCGTCGTGGATCACGGCATGCCCGGAAGGAGGAACAGGGTGGTGCCCCGAGCCGGGTCGGATAACGATCGGAGGTCCGCAATTCGAACCCCCGCAGCCCCCGCAGTCAGCGCGGCAAATCCGGCTTCGAGCTTGGCGCGCATTCCGCCGTTCACCACGCTGTCTGCAACGAGCTCCTCGGTTTGCGCAGGATCGAGTGAAGTAATCACATCGCCCTGTGCATCCATCACTCCTGGAACGTCGGCGATGAGCCAGAGTTCCGCGTTCAGCGCGGAAGCAATCGCTGCCGCTGCGTCGTCACCATTCACGTTGATTGGCGCACCGCTATCCGACGTCACATCCGTGGCAACGGGCGACACAACCGGCATGTAACCAGCCGCAATCAGGGTCTCAATGAGTTCGGGGTCGATGCGTGTCGGCTTTCCCGCCCGTCCGAGCGGCCCACCATCCATCGGTGCGGCCCCGATCATTCCCGCGTCTTCGCCGGAAATACCTACTGCGCGGATTCCCGCCGCCACGAGCGACGCGACCAGTCTCTTGTTGGCGCTTCCGGACAATACCATCCGAAGGATCTCGAGATCTTCTTCCGAAGTAATCCGGCGTCCGTTCACGAAGGTTGGCTCGAGGCCAAGCTGTCGCTGCAGCACCGAGATTTCGTCCCCGCCACCGTGCACTACACAGACGCAGCCATTCGAAGCATCCCACACTCCGGCGAGGTGGCGAGGAAGGCCCTCAGCCGATTGTACGCGGCCACCGACCTTGACGACGATCCTCAGCGTCACGCCGGCAGCCCCATTGTTTCGGCGAGTCCCAGCATCAAATTCGCGTTCTGCACAGCCTGTCCCGCCGCACCCTTGGTGAGATTGTCGATGGCCGATGTGATGATGAGCGTCGGATGGTGGACGTTGGTCGCCGAGACGGCGGAGATCTTCACAGCGTTGCGCCGCACGACATCGCGCAGCGATGGCGTCGAAGCGCTTATCTCGATGAACGGCTCACCGGCGTATGCATCGGTCCACACACGGAGGGGATCACTGAGCTCGCGCGTCATCCGCACGACCATTGTCACGAGGATTCCCCGTGCGACTGGCAGCAGATGCGGCGTGAACACCAGATCGGTCGCGTCCCCATACCTTGCGAGAACCGCCGTCATCTCAGCCATGTGCCGATGGTCGTTGCCTACAGCGTAGGCGCGATAATCCTCACTGATCTCCGCAAAGAGCAAATCGGTTCGCGCCGAGAATCCCGCACCGGTAACTCCACTGGCAGCAGCGACAGAGATGGTCGACCCTGGTTCTACCAAGCCGCGCTGCATCAACGGCACAAGGGCAAGCAGAATGGCCGTCGGATAACAGCCTGGATTTGCGACCAGCTCGGCGCCGGTAACCTCCGAGCGCGCTAGCTCGGTGAGCCCGTAAGGTACGTCGTTACCCCCGTTCCCAGGCCGCAGGTCGGCCGAAAGATCGACGACCCTGGCATTTTCGGCGCGGCAGCGGTTTACCCATTCGAGAGATTTCCCGTGCGGCAACGCACTGAAGACGAGCTCTACTCGTCCCAGCGGAGCATCGTCGGTGGCGATGAATTCGGTGTCTCTGGCCGCGAAGCGCGCCGTTTCGCCGCGCTGTGCATTGGCAGTCGCGAAGATCAGATCCAGCGATGGATGCCGCTCGGCCAGCAGGCACAGCTCGCGCCCGGCGTAGCCGCTGGCACCCAGGACACCCACCGGAATTTTATGCACAGATAATGCATAACATTGCAATCCCGATCGGTCAATCGCGCGCGGGCCGGGCGGTGACATTTAAGCGAGCTGTTACGAGCCAACGCGGGTTACGGCGGTTACTGCGTCTCGCCGGCCAGGGCCTTGAGCCTGCGAACCACCCGAGCGCGCGCCACCCCGGATCTACAGACGATCAGAATTGTATCGTCGCCGCCGATCGTGCCCAGTATGTCCGGCCAAGCCTCTCCATCGAGCGCCGCCGCTATCGGCTGGGCTCCACCCGGTACCGTTCGCAGCACGATCAGCTCGCTTACGCCGTCGACACGTAGGAACAGCTGCGGCAGAAGCACTTCCAGCGCGACTCGGCTTTCTTCCAGCGTGCTGTCCGTGACCGCGTAGCGCGCCCCCTCCGGCGCCGGTACGCGCGCCAGTCGCAGCTCGCTGAGATCTCTCGAGAGCGTCGCCTGCGTCACGTCCCAGCCCCTGTGCAGCAGCAGCTTTCGCAAGTCCTCCTGACTGCTTACAGCGCGCGTGTCCACGATCTCGAGAATCGCCGACTGCCGCTCTCTCTTGTTCGCCATGCATCCTCCGTTTCACGACGATACCACCCTTAGCCAGCATGGTCGAGCCCCATCAGCTTGCAGGATTGACGCTCCTGGTCAAACTGATTAAATATACGAGAAGAATGAATAGTTATTTAGAGATCGGATGACACATACCATTGCGCTGGCATATTCGGGCGGACTCGACACGTCCATAATCGTTCCCTGGCTCAAGGAGCATTACGACGCTCGCATCATCTGCGTAGCGGGTGATATTGGCCAGGGTGATGAGCTCGAGGGTGTGCGCGCGAAGGCGCTCGCATCGGGTGCCGACGAATGCTTCATCGAGGACCTCCGGCAGGAGTTCGTTCAGGATTTCATCTGGCCTACGCTGCGCGCTGGCGCCATCTACAGCCGCAAGTACCTGCTCGGCACCTCGATGGGCCGTCCACTCATCGCGCGGAGGCAGGTCGAGGTGGCACGACGTGTGGGAGCCGATGCGCTGGCCCACGGATGCACCGGCAAAGGAAACGATCAGGTCCGGTTCGAGCTCACCTATGCTGCATTCGCCCCCGACCTTCCGGTCATCGCTCCCTGGCGTGAGTGGGACATCCGGAGCCGCGACGATGCCCTCGTTTACGCGGAGAAGCACAACATTCCCGTTGCTGCGACACGCGAGAAGATATACTCGCGCGACCGTAACATCTGGCACATATCACATGAAGGCGGCTCCCTCGAAGATCCATCGCAGCCGCCGCCAGCTGACCTTTTCATGCTGACAACAGCCCCCGAGCTCGCTCCCGACAAGCCCGAAGAGGTTTCCATCGGCTTCAGTAAGGGCACGCCGGTTGCGGTCAATGGGGTATTCCTGGATCCTGTCGCCATCCTGACTACGCTCAATGCCATCGCAGGACGGCATGGCGTTGGCAGAATCGACCTCGTCGAGGATCGCCTCGTGGGAATGAAATCCAGAGGCGTCTACGAAACTCCGGGCGGTACCCTTCTCTATACCGCCCACAGTGAGCTGGAACAGCTCATTCTCGATCGGCGCACTCTCGCCGCCAAAGATGCAATCGCTCCGCGTTACGCCGATCTCGTCTATGAGGGACGTTGGTGGACTACCGAGCGTGATGCCTACGATGCTTTCGTCAACGTGACGCAGGAGCGAGTCACCGGAGGCGTCACCCTTCGGCTGTACAAGGGCACCATCTCCATCGTGAGCCGGGCGAGCGAGTATGCCTTGTATGACGAGCGCTTCGTCACGTTCGGTGAGGACGAAGTCTATAAACAGAGCGACGCGGCCGGTTTCATCCGGCTCTATTCCCTTCCCGACCGCGTCCGCGCTCTTCGTGATCGGGAGCTTGCGGCACAGGCAGTTGCGCCAGCCCTGGCCCCCGACGAAGCGCCAGTACTCGCCGCCTCATGGCAGGACTGACGTGGCAGGACTGACGTGGCAGGACTGACGTGCAGGACTGACGTGGCAGGACTGACGCAGCACGGCTGAAGCGGCGGGCTGACGCTGATGACCGAAGAGCGCCAATCGCACAAGCTCTGGGGCGGCAGATTCTCCGTTCCAAGCGCGGTCGCGCTCGACGCCCTCAATAGGTCAATCGGAACTGATTTTCGCCTCTGGCCATACGACCTGCGGCTGTCAAAAGCGTGGGCAGTCGCGCTGTCACAAGCAGGCATCATCAACATCGATGAGCGCCAGTTGATCGAGACCGGACTCGACAAAGTCGCCGCGCGCCTGGCAGCCGGCACGACACCGGAGCAAGCCGACGAGGATGTTCACACGATGATCGACCGGATGCTGCATGAGGAAGCCGGTGATATTGCATCCAAGCTGCATACGGGCCGGAGCCGCAATGATCAGGTCTCGACTGCGACCCGTCTTTGGACTATCGAAGCGTGCGGCGAGCTTGACCTCAGCATCCGAGTACTTCAGCAGGTGATGATCGATCAGGCGCTTGCCGTCGAGCATGTGCTCATGCCGTCCTACACGCATATGCAGCGCGCACAGCCGGTATCAGCCGCGCACTGGATGTTGTCGCATTTCTGGCCTCTCGAGCGCGACCGGGCGCGCCTTGCCGTCGTCGCGCGCAATACTGCCATGCTTCCTCTCGGATCGGGAGCCATTGCGGGATCGGCCTATCCCGTATCGCGTGCTCTGCTCCAGGAAAACCTTGGTTTCACTTCCCTCTCGCAGAACAGCATTGACGCCGTCGGCGACCGCGATTTCGTCGCCGAGATTCTGTTCTGCGTCGCGCTGCTCGGCGTCCATCTGTCGCGGTTGGCGGAAGATCTAATCATGTATGGATCGAGCGAGTTCGGCTTCGTTCGGTTCGGTGAAGCGTTCACCACGGGCTCGAGCATGATGCCGCAGAAGCGCAATCCCGATGCACTCGAGCTCGCACGCGCATCGGGAGCCCGGACGCTCGGAGATCTCACCGCGTTACTTGCAACACTCAAGGGACTGCCATCCGGATATAACAAGGACCTCCAGGACGACAAGCGTGCGTTGTTCGGCGCGGTGGACCTGATGCTGCTAGTCTTGCCGGCGGTCGCCGGGAGTCTCGGGGAGATCTCCTTCGACAAGGATCGCATGCAGAGTGCGCTTTCGAGCACAATGATGGCCACTGATCTGGCCGACTATCTGGTGGGGAAGGGAGTCAGTTTTCGCGAGGCGCACGAAGCTGTCGGCTCGCTCATTCGTGAGGGGGAACGGAACGACTGCGAGCTGAACGACCTTGGCGGCGATGCCTTTTCTACTGCCCATCCGCTGTTCGGCGACGACGTTATCGACTGGCTCGACCCCGCTCAATCGGTTTCGCGGCGAGGGCTTCCGGGGGGCACTGCTCCAGCCGCGGTGCGCTCACAGATCGAAGCTGCCCTCCTTGCGATTCAATCAGCGCTGGGTGTGTCACGCGGCTGATGAACTAGACCGCGCGCGAAGGGTTTTACTATTATCTAACCCGCAATGAGAAAGCGCCGGGCAGATCGCCCGGCGCTTTCCTCGTTCAAGAACTCAATTAGAAGCTGATTCCGAAGGTGATTGGAATGAACTGCGTCGACACGTCAGAGAAGATGTGATGCAGTCTGGCTTCGATGAAGGTGTTGAAGCCGCTCAGCGGGAAGGCTGCTCCGATGCCGCCATTCACGCCAAAGTCCGTGGTGGTTTCAGCGCCAGAAACATCAGGTTTCTGTCCGTAGATACCGCCGCCGCCGATAAGGTAGGGGCGGATTCCTTGCCCTGGAAGGCTGTAGACGAGATTGGCGTTGGCGCCAATTATTGTGTAGTCGGGGCGGGGAACAATGAGGTCATCCCGTTCCCCAAACTTGTTGTACATGCCGTCGACACGGAAGCCGAGCGGTGTGCCGACTGAATTGAAGCCAAGTGATACGGTTCCGTTGAACCCGGTATTGTACACGTCGCTGAAGTCGCCGGTCGGAATCGCAGCGCCTGCCGAGATTCCAACGGTAACGGCGCGGGACGATTGCGCCGCGCTAGACGAGGTAAAGAGTACGACGGCTGCTACCGCTAGGGTAAGGGATGTTCGTTTCATATCGGTAATGCTCCGGCTGGGGTGCAGTGGTATAGTGGTTAGCCCGTGGATCCGGGTGACTAGTGGGTACCTTGGAGTGGGGCAAATGTTGCACCGGCATCCGTGATTTCCTACCTTTGGATTATATCCTTTCGAATTAGGAATATTATGGTGCGAGGCTATACCGTTGCCGCTGTTGCTGTTACCCTCGGAATACCGACCAAATGGATCGATAACGTATTATCCCATCACAAGATCACAGGCGTCACCCAAGCCCGACAAGGTATCGCTAGGAAACTCAGCCCCCACGCAGTCCTGATTCTCGAAATTTCGCTGGAGCTCAGTCGAGTACTCTCGGTTCCACTCCCACGAGCCCTCGCCCTCGCTGAGGAGCTCGCGGTCCTCGGAGCGCCCGATGCGACACTCAACCTCGGGGTCTCAGTAACCCTCACAATGGACGTTGCCGCCATCGAACGAGCTACCCACGCGCGACTCGCACAAGCTGTTGAAGTCACGCCAACCCGGCGCCGCGGACGACCCCCCAAATGAGCATTTTAGCGGGTTAGTTCTTTGTCGTCCCTCCGTAGTCGCGTAATCCGACCGATAGACCAGGAAGACGCTAACCCCCCGTAATCGGATATCGATACCCAGGCACGACTCACCAAAGAGATGGGGCGCCTCGCGGCGCCCCATCTGATGCGGCAAAGAAAGCGGGCGCAATACGCGCCTCAGCTGCTCTTCGTAACGTTCTCGGCGGCTGGACCCTTCTGTCCCTCGACGATATCGAATTCGACGGTATCGCCCTCAGCGAGAGACTTGAAGCCGTTTCCGGAGATCGCGCTGTAATGCACGAAGCAGTCCTTTTGCCCATTATCGGGCGTGATAAAGCCGAAGCCCTTCGCATCGTTGAACCACTTAACCTTGCCGGTCGTACGCATTCCTGCTCCTGGAAAAAATCTCGAGTCGTATGCCGATCCCGAGACAAGCCTGTGGCGGGTTCATGATGAACTCACCGATGATAGCACTCGGAATTCCCCTTGCGGGAGCCTCCAAGGGCCGGTTGCTGGGGCAAAATTATACAACCAACCCGGAATGCGAACAATAGAGAATTGTTTAAGGTTCCACCGGTCGCACATTTGTGACGTAGTACTGAGTCTCGGCAAAGCACGAAGTAGGAACTCCACGGTGTTGCTCGTAAGACATCGACACCCGCTTGCCGATATGCTTCTCGAGGAGGTGGGCAACAGAATCGTCCCGCACGCTGAACCGAAAGATCTCTGGCATTGCACCCGGAAGATTCGCCATTGCCAGCTCTCCCTCCCAGGTCTTACACAACCAGCCCTTCTGCGAGAGCTTCTGCACATACCCCGCTCTGTCACCAGTGGAATAGGCGTAGTTGAGAGTGAAGCCAATCCATCCCGCCACCAGAAGCGCCGGTACGATCAAGACCAAAAGAGTTGTCAGCGGTCGCCAGTGACGCCTCTTCCACGACGGCTTGGGTGCCGTCGGCACAGTGCTGGATGTTTCGGTCATTCAGAGCTCCCTTGCCGTAATTAGCTTTATCCTGAGATGTTCAAAGATAACAAGTGACTTTCAGCGCACGCAGACAGACTCTATCTGTAACGGTTGGCGGCGTCCCGATTGGCTCAGCCCACCCGGTAGTGGTGCAGTCGATGACCAATACCGACACCGCTGACGCCGAGTCGACCGCCTTGCAGGTTGCCGCGCTCGCGGAGGCTGGCTCACAGCTTGTTCGCATCACTGTAAATAACGAGCATGCCGCTGCCGCAGTTCCAGAAATTGCCCTTAGGTTACGCGACCTGGGCGTGAGCGTGCCCCTTATCGGAGACTTCCACTACAACGGACACCTGCTGCTCGCGAATTACCCGGTATGTGCCCGTGAGCTCTCCAAGTACCGAATCAATCCTGGCAATGTCGGCAGCAAGAGACGGGACGAGAACTTCCGCATCATTGCCCGGATTGCCGCAGACAACGGCAAGCCGGTGAGGATTGGAGTAAACTGGGGATCACTTGACCAGGACCTGCTCACCCAGATGATGGACGCAAATGCGGCGGAACCCGATCCGTTGCCTGCAAAGCACGTTTACGTGGAAGCAATGCTGGAAAGTGCGCTCCGCTCCGCCGAGCTTGCCCAGAGCTCGGGTATGCCACGGGATGGGATAATTCTCTCCGCCAAGGTCTCCGGAGTGCCGGATCTCGTCGAGGTATACCGGCGTCTTGCCGCCCGATGCGACTACCCGCTCCATCTGGGACTGACCGAGGCAGGGATGGGGTCAAAGGGTGTCATATCGAGCACCGCGGCGCTTTCAATCCTTCTTGTGGAAGGCATCGGTGACACCATTCGCGTATCACTTACGCCGAAGCCGAAGGGCGACCGCATGGAAGAAGTACGGGTCGCCCAGCAGATACTTCAGTCGCTCGAGCTACAACAGTTCAACCCTCAGGTCACCGCCTGTCCGGGTTGTGGCCGCACCACTTCGACATTCTTCCAGCACATGGCCGAAGACATCCAGACGTACCTGCGCGAGCAGATGCCGTCATGGCGCTCCCGCTATCCTGGCGTCACCGACCTCAAGGTCGCCGTCATGGGATGCGTCGTAAATGGGCCTGGAGAGTCGAAGCACGCCAATATCGGTATTTCACTGCCAGGGACATTCGAGGATCCTAAAGCTCCGGTATACGTGGATGGCAAGCTGCTTGTCACCCTCAAGGGTGACAGCATCGTGCCGGAATTTCTTCAAATACTGGATGACTATGTGGAGCGGCGATACTCGACACTGGCCGTCCCGATTGAGCCGGTCCACGCCTGAGCTGATCAGCCCTGGGTACGATCCTCGAGCGCGCCTACCACCGTGCGCAGCTCGTCCATGATGGGTTCCTTGAAACCAGCATCTTCGAGACAGGTTAATACATCGCGATACCACTTGGTCGTCGCCGGTCTCCCGCCGATGAAGCGCGACCAGACGGAATCGGGATCGAGAGTCCTTCCAAGGTCAGCGAGAATTGAGTTAGCGTTATGGACCTTATCGGCAGCGCAGACCCACCTTGCCGATTCGTTCGCCGTTTCGATTCTCTCCAGGTAGTCCTGCTTTCGGTCGTCGGACGACAGCTCGACCCCCTTGTCGTCAACCCGCCGGTGCGTTACACACAGCACCGTCGCCAGCACGTCAGGCCCGAATTTGTCGCCGATTCTTTGCTCGAGCATCTCACGCGTATAGCCATCGCGGAGGCAGTCCTCCACGACGTCGTGCAGAATTCCCGCAACGATCGTCTTCTCGTCCCGGTCATAGTGACTCAGGATCAGCGCGACATTGGCCGGGTGGGTGAGGTAGGGAAGCTTCGTGCCTTTTCGAACCTGCCGGTCGTGGTGCTTCGCCGCGAATGCAAAGGCGTGATTGATCGCGTCGGAATATCCAGGACTCGCCATCAGGCGGCTCCTCGAAACCATGACATCAGATCTTCCAGGCCAGCACCGTCATCCTCGTCGAACGCGGAAATCTGGTCCGAGTCGATATCAAGCACGGCAATCAGCTCACCATCCGCTCCGAATACCGGAACAACGATCTCCGATCTCGAACGTGGATCGCAGGTGATGTGTCCAGGAAATGTCTCGATGGCGTCAACGATCACCGTGCGTTTTTCTGCCGCCGCCGTTCCACAGACTCCTTTGCCGAACGCGATGTCAAGGCAGCCCAGTGTTCCCTGATACGGGCCTATCCGCAGCGTCTGCTCAGCCTCGATGACCCTGTAGAATCCAGTCCACAGGTGACCGAACGCGTGATGGATGAGTGCGCTCATCGTCGCCATTCCGGCGATCGGGTCGTTCTCCATCCCTTCGAGAACTGACCACGCCTGACTCCTGAGCTCGGCGTATGCCTCCATTCGAGGGATGCCACGAAGATCCAGCGTTGTCTCAGCCATTCCTGCCAGCTAGTGCGTTTCCACGAGATCCGATCGGCTTGAGCGGGGCAACAATCGTGGTTGAGTTGTTTCTTCCTGTGCCTCCAGAACCGGCAGATCATCGTTCCACAGAACGAGCCCGTGAACGCGAAGGTTCATCTCGCGCAGGCTCTCTATCGCCCGGCGGAGCTGCGCAATTTTCGTGTGACCTACGCGGACGCAAAATACGATGTCCGGCCCCGGAATGATGCTTGCCGCGCCATGCCGCACGTAAGCAGTTGGCGCGGCAATCACGGTGAGGTCGTAGTGCCGCTCCATCCTCGCGAAATCGCCGCGGATCCTCTCCGCAACCTCAGTTGATGGTGCCCCCGCCCGCCGCGTACCGCTCGGCAGCACGTCCAGCATGCGATCGCGACCGATCGACGTATGCACGATCGCGCCTGACCAATCCGCCGAGCCGGCAATAATGCCGGCAAGACCGGGATCGGAAGGGATTCTGAATACGTTCGCGACTGAGGAAGTCGTCGGGTCGACATCCACGAGCAGCGCGCTGCGTGCCTCATAGGCCGCGGCGGCGGCGATATTCGACGCCACCGTTGCAACGATTCCTGCATCGTCTCCGGCTACCGTGACTATCGGAATGTTCGCCTCGGTAGCCGCCAGATGCAGATAGAGCGTGCGGTAGCTTTCCGAAACAACATCTATGAGTGGCGGCCCCGACACATCGGCCTGGCGTCGATTCCGTTCCGCGATGACCTCTGCCGGTTCAACAACCGCCAGCACGCGAACTCCGCTCACCTGTTCGGCCTCACGCGTGTCGGCGACGGTGGGACGCTTGAGCTCAAGCGCGAATGCGGTGGCAAAGCCAATGGTAAGCGCGAGCACGAACGCCGCCGCGAGCATTGCGAGCGGCGGTGCACCGACGTTGGCGAGATCACGCGCATGCGAGGCTTCACGGTCGATGCGCTCGTTAGTCGCTCTCATGCGGGCCAGCTCCTGAACGGCGATCGCGTACTCCCGCATCGAAGCGGTGCGCAAAGCGAGATATCTTGCGGTGTCTGTTCGCAGCCGTGGCGCTGGCCGTGGGGCTGGCGGTCGCAGTGCGGCAAGCTGGGATCGCGCCACGGCTCTCTTCGATTCGGCGATCGCCTGGATCGACCTGCCAATCGCGGTCGCCTTCGATGTGAGAGCGACGTATACCGGATCAACTCCGCCCACAGTGCCGAACGCATCCCTCTCCCTCTCGATCTCCACGAGTGAATCGAGCAGCTGTTGCACCTGTGGGTCGCTCCCCATCGACGCCGCCATGCCCAGCGCTCTGTACGATGCCGGAAGCGGCGCATTATCGGCGCGCTCGATAAGCCGGTTGAGCGTCGCAATGAGCTCAGCGAGGGGTGCGCGTTGCGCGATCATTTCAGGCGGAAACGTATCTGCCATCGCCACTGGCGGCGGCGTAACTGCCCTCCGGGCGGCCGCAAGCACCGAATCAGCAGTAGCCACCTGGCCAGCTGCACGGTTTCGGGCCGCAACATTCTGCGTCGAATCCGGGTGTTCTTCCAGTCTCGCTGTGACACTAACCGCCGCTTTTGTAGCCTGTCTCGGAACGAACACGAATGCGATGAGCGCGGCGACGAAAACGAATCCGCCGGTGATTCCCATGATCGCCAGCCTTCGCGAGGCGTTCCGCGACCGGGCCGACATCCACACGTAATGCGGGCCCCCCGGTGTTCGGGTCATCCGCGTTTGAGTCCACTGTTGGACACGTTTATCGGGGACATCGCTCGCTTGCTCTCCCTTGCTCCGGCTTTGACAATCAGCAGCATGGCCGAATGGTATACCCGGCAGAAGCCTCCGCTATCCCTTTGCGGTCAATTCTTCCAGTATGCAAGGTGAGCGCCTCAGCTGCTCTATCCACGTCGCCCGGACACGCGTTAAAAAAAACGAGAGCACCTTTCGATGCTCTCGTCATACATCACATCGATCCTGCGCGCTTACTTAACGGTGATTGTGCCCTTCATGCCCATCGCGAGATGGGGCGTGCAATTGAAGGGATAGGCGCCGGGCTTGATGTTCGCGAGCGAGACCGTGACCGACTCGCCGGCATTCATCTTGAGCGCGCTCGAGAGCGTGCTCATCTTCTCGGAGATGTTGGCGTCAAGCTGTGCTTGAACATCGGCCGGAATCGTCGCAGGATCGAACGAAACATTGTGCGGGCCGCCGGTGACCATCGTGAACTTGACACCATCGCCGGCCTTCGCGGTGATGTTGGCAGGCTCGAAGCGATATCCCTGCGCATCGCCGACCATCTTCACTTCATGCGTGGTGCCCGTGATCGGGGCAGCCGTGACCGCACCGCCAGCAGCAGGCGTTGCGGTGCTGGGCGCCGCAACCGGCCCCATAGTCGTGTCAACGGCAACAGCCGTCGTATCTGCAACATTGCTATCACCGCCGGCGCACGCGCCGAGCGCGATGGCGCTTGTTACGAGCGCAATTCCACAAAAACGCATTTCTGGAGGCCTCCGATGCCGTAGTGGCAGACTGGTTAGGATTCTCTTCGCGAGGGCCCTCGCGACATTGTGAATTTATTCACAAAGCGGGCAGAAATCAACACGGCCAGTATCTCATCTCACCAGATGCGCCCGCCTACCGGAATCTCATGATCACATCGCGGCGGAGCTTGCTGGGGTCTCCGACGTATGCGAACCGAATTCCTTTCATGTACTTCCTCGCCACCCGCCGCACCGCCTCCGGCGTCACGCTCTTGAGCTCGTTGACGAAATTTTCAGCACTCCGGTAGTCCCCACGGTAAAGCTCCGCCCTCGCCAGAAAATCCGCCTGCGCACCGTTGGTTTCGTTGTCGAGAAAGTACTCGGTTAGAAACTGCTGCTCCAGCCGCTTCAGCCCCTCACGGTCGAGCAGGCCTTCCTGCAGCTCCCTAACCGCGGCATGCATCAGCTTGAGCGTTGTATCTGGGGAAGCCGTCGACACGTAAAGCCCACCCGCGCTCGCCGCCCGATCAAGGAAGGGGGCATGAACGTCATACGTCAGATTCTGCCGTGTCCGGATCTCAGCAAACATTCTACCAGTGAGAACCGAAGTCGCGATCCGGAGCGCCTGGTAGTCCTCGCTGTTCGCCAGCGGCCCGCTGAAATAGCCAAGAATGTAGTTAGTCGGCAGCTGGCGCCGTTCGACCACGACTGCTGCCTCTCTTTCCGGAAGACGCGGTGGGGATGTCCAAGCGTAGTTGCCTCGCGGTAGAGTTCCGAGACTTCCACGTACTAATCGCTCGACACGTGCCCGGTCCACGTTCCCCACGACTACGAGAAGCATCCTCGATTTGACGATCTGACCCGTGTGGTAATCCCGCAGTGCCTTTACATCGATCGCCGACACTGACGCTTCCGTTCCGGTTACGGGAATTCCGTACGGATGTCCGGTGAATGCGATGCTGTCCGCCAGGTACTCGGCCAGCGCGTCAGGGTCATCGCGACGTTGTCTGATTCCCGAAAGAAGCTGGGATTTGACCAGCTCGACCTCAGCCGGGTCCAACGCCGGCCGCATCAGGCGGTCGGCGAATATCGCCCACGTCGAATCGAAGACTTCCTTCGTCGCGCGAATTCCGAACATTGTCCAGTCATCCGATGCAGCTGTCTCTATCTCGCTTCCAAGCCGGGACATCTTCCGTCGCAATGTCGTCTTCGGGTACTCCTTCGTTCCCCGATCTGAGACTTCGAGCAGGAGTGGCTCTATCCCGGCGTTCGCCGCCGTCACCTGTCTTGAGCCACCTAACAGGTAGAGGTTGGCTGCAACAACGTTGTTTGCCGTACTCTCCCTCAGAATCACCCTCACGCCCTCCACCTCGAAGCTGGAGGTCATCGTGGTGATAGCCATTGCAACCGCGAGCAACATCAATCAGCCCCTCCGCGGGTGAGCTCGTCGGTCGTGAGTCCAAGCTGCCGTCGAACCTCCGGCGCAACTAGAACGCCAGTGATACGCGGTTTGCCGACTATATACTTGCTTGCATAGGCATGAAGATTGTCGATAGTCTGGCGCGCCATATTATCAACGTAACCCATGTAATACTCGAGGCTCGCGACACTCCACCAGAATCCAAGGGTGTGGGCAAAGCCGGATGCCCGCTCGCGATCGAAGGCGGACGTTACAGCACGGTGCGCCTTCACCGCCTCCAGCTCATCATTGTCGAAGTAGCCGGGATCATCGAACTTGTGAATCTCGGCTTCGAGGGCTGCCCTCGCCCGGCGCAAATTATCGGGCGACGTCTGCCCGCTGATCGTGATTGGTCCGACCTGATTCAACGTGTAGTAGTTGACTCCCACCGCCTGCCAGAGTCCGCTGTCCACCAGCCGCTGCTGGAACTTCGATCCTGGATCGTTCAGCACGTCAGAGAAAACATCGGCCGCGTAGGTCGATTTGGCATCCTTCCCGACACTCGGTCCCTGCCACTGCACAAACACTGTCACCGCACCAACGCCTGACTCGACGATCACTCCCTGGTTCTTAGTCAGCGCGGGGATAGCTGGCACTGGATCGTTGACGAAGGGATCAGTGCCCTTCGCCCAGTTTCCAAGCTCACGCTCTGCAATAGCGAAGACAGAGCCCGGATTGACATCCCCAGAGACAATCAGCACAGAATTGTTGGGCACATAGTACTTCCGCTGAATTATCCGCATCTTCTCCGGCGACGTGCTCAGAATGACCTGGCGGTCGCCGATGATGTTTTTCCGACTGAAGTTGTCCGGGTAGAGAAGCTTGTCCATCTCGCGTGTCAGCTGGAAGAACGGACTCGATTCGTTTCTATCGTATTCGCCGATCACCACCTGGCGTTCACGCTCGAGTTCGTCCTGGCGGAACATTGGTGCCTTCAGGGCGGCCGCGAGAAACCTCACGGCGGCTCCGACGCTGTCGGCAGACACGGTCAGATAATAGTTGACCCGTTCTTCGCTGGTGGTGCCGTTGAAAACTGCGCCGAGGTCACCGGCGTGACCGACGAAGGCCTCAGGATCAGGGTACTTGGAGTTGGAGCGGAAGAACATGTGCTCATACATGTGAGCCAGGCCCGCGAACTCCGGAGTCTGTGTGAACGAGCCATTCTTCACGTTCACTTCGACAGTCGCCAGTGGCACGCCATGATTTTCCACCACTATCACTTCGAGGCCGTTGGCAAGCACGCGGCGCTTGATGATCTTTTCGAGCTCTGCGCGCTGCGCGGAGAGAATGCCAGGCAACAGCAGCACGCCAAGAGCAACGATCAGAGTGGCGAGCCGGGTATGACTGCGATTTCTTTGAGACATGTGGGTCAACAAGGGCCTCGATGATTGATGCTTACGCAAAACTAGCTGCTCGGCTGAATGAGTCACAGCTCAGCCATGATGAGCTACTCTCTCCATACACCACATTTCGTATTGGCGGTCCCGCCGATCTCTTCTATCGCCCCGAGACCGCTCATGACCTCGCCAGTGCCGTCTCTGCCGCGCGTGAGCTCGGTGTGTCGTGGTTCGTTCTTGGACTCGGTGCCAACATCCTGATTGGCGACAAAGGTTTTCGCGGACTCGTAATCCGCAATCAGGCGAGTCATTTCCAGTTCTTCGATGACGGAAGGCTCTGGGTCGAGAGTGGATGTATCGTGGCAGATATCATTCCCGAAGCTGTCGAACGCGGATGGTCCGGCCTCGAGCATTATGTCGGCATCCCAAGCACGATGGGCGGAGCTGTCTGGCAGAATCTCCATTTCCTCGAGCCCGAGCCGGAGAGAAAGCGCACAATGTTCATCGCCGATGTGTTCGAGTCCTGCGAGCTTCTCACCGAAGAGGGCGAACAAAGAACCGTCGACAAGAACTATATGGAATTCGGCTACGACACGAGCATTCTGCACAAGCGGCGTGATGTAGCGCTTGCGGTGACCTTCAGGCTGGAACGTGGGGACACCGCCGCGATGCACCGCATCATGCAGGAGAACCTGAGTTGGCGCGGCGCACGGCATCCGTGGCTCCAGTTTCATCCGAGTGCCGGCTCCATCTTCAAAAAGATCGAGGGCATGGGGGCAGGACGTCTCATCGACCAGTGCGGGCTGAAAGGCCATCGTAATGGCGGCGCGCAGATTTCTCACATTCACGCCAATATCATGGTGAATCTGGGCAAGGCAACCGCTCGCGATGTCCGGGATCTGATCACCATGGCGCAGGATACGGTAGAAGCGAAGTTCGGTGTCCGCCTGGAACCCGAAATCGGGTTCGTGGGGGAGTTCTAACGAGCCCCCTGGTGGCTTGCCTCTTCCGCCTTCTGAGTCGCCGACGTCCAATCATTAAGAGCATCGTCGAGCTTTTTCCTGAGGGCTTCGAGCTCCTTGCCGTTTTCGACCGCCTGGCGTTTGCCATCCACTGTCATATAGAGCTCGGGATCCGCGAGGGCTGACGTGAGAGTGGCAATGCGGGCCTCGAGGCTGGTGACCTTTCGCTCTGATTCTTCCGCTTTACGCCGCGCATTTCGCCCCACGTCGCGGTTCCGGCCCCGTTCATCCTCCCTTCGTTTGGTCTTCTGTTTTTCGTGCACCCGCCGCAGTGCTTCCTCCTCCGCGGCGTTCACGGACGCGGCATGAGCGCGCTCCCGGCTGGTGACTTCCCATTCCTGGAAAGTGCCGGCGAAGTCAGTAATCCGCCGTTCGTGCAACACCCACACCCGATCAACCAGCGCTCGCAACAGCTCCCGGTCGTGACTCACGAGGATCACTGACCCCTCGTAGTCCCGGAGCGCATCCTCGAGCGCCTCAATCGACTCGACGTCGAGATGATTCGTAGGCTCGTCCAGTATCAACAGATTGGCCTTGTCGAGAACTATCATCGCGAGGGCTACCCGAGCTCTTTCGCCGCCGGACATGGTGACCGCACTTCGCTGGACTTCATCACCGGAGAATCCGAATCGGGCCAGGTGGCTCTGTACCTGCCGTCGCTCCCAAAGTGGACGGAGATCGGCGATGATCTCATAGACTGATCTGTCCATTGGGACCTGACTCAGATCTTGCCGGTAATAGGCAGCTTTGATCGAGCCTCCAAGACGGAGCTCCCCTGCCGAGATCTCGAGTGCTCCGACGAGCGTCCGGAGAAGCGTGGATTTTCCGGTTCCATTCGGGCCGAGCAGCCCCAGGATATTGCCACGCTTAAGAGCTACAGTGAAGTCTTCGATCAGCGGACGGTCCGGGTATCCGATTGTCGCATGCTTCGCGACAAGCACCTGGTCGCCACCGCGTTCAGCGACCTCCAACCGAAGTCCCATCGTTCCCTCGGATCCGATCGGAGAGCTGAGGCGAGGAAGACGGGAGAGAAGTTTTCTTCTCCCCTTGGCCTGTTTTGAATTCTGACCCGCGAGGTTCCGCCTGACGTAGTCCTCCTGACCGGCAACGAATTTCTGCTGCTTATCGAATGCCCGTTGCTGAGCAAGTCGTTTTTCTTCGCGCTGACGCACAAACGACTCGTAGCCTCCGACGTAAGCGAACGCCGAATCACCTTCGAAGTGCAGAACATGATCGACGACATTCGCGAGAAAGGCACGGTCGTGGCTGACGAGTGCGATCGTCTTATCGGTGCTCTTGAGGTAGTTCTCGAGCCACAGAGTAGTATCAAGGTCGAGATGGTTCGTCGGCTCGTCGAGGAGAAGGACTTCGGCAGGACTGACGAGCTGACGGGCCAAGCCGAGCCTTCCTCGCTCACCGCCGCTGAGCTGCGTAAGTGGGCGCGTCCTCGCTTCGACCGGATCGAAGCCCAGCCCATGAAGGACGGCATCGACACGGGGAGCGAAAGTGTATCCGCCCTCACGGTCGAACCGCTCGAGATCACGGTCATACCGGGAAAGCATTGCCGGTGTGGATCCCTCACCCATCTCTCCGATTTTCATGCTCTGGTCAGAGAGCGACTGCTCGAGCGCAAGAAGATCGGCGAATTGCCCCGCTGCGACGGCCCATACCGTTTCAGCCGTGCCAAAGTCACGGTGCTGCTCAAGGAGTGACACACGAAGACCCGGTTGCTTCGAGACGACGCCGAACGTCGGCTGCTGCTGCCCGGTTATCAGTTTGAAGAGCGTGGTTTTTCCAGTGCCGTTCCGGCCAATGATACCCCACCTTTCGCCTCTCGCGATCGTGAACGTGATATCCTTGAAGAGAGTCGTGGCTCCGAACTGGACGCCGGCGCCCGCAACGGAGATCTGAGTCAAGGAACAGCCGCTCTCTCGCACGCATCCAGGCATCGTGCAAGAGTGGAGACAGTGTGGTCTCCCATGTGTCCGATTCTAAACGTGGTGTCGCGAAGCTTCCCATATCCGGCGCCGACCCTGATGCCATTCGCTGCAACAGCCGATACGAACGCATCTCCCACCAGACGTGAAGGGAGGCGGATCGTCGATACAGTTGGCGACTGCGCATCCAGCGGCGCGATCGTCTGCCAGCCGTCTTCTCCGGCGCGCATTCTCGCGAGCCACGCCTGCGTCGCCGATGCCATGTCGGCGTGCCGTCGCCACCGGTTCGCGATGCCTTCAGCGGTCATCGCTTCGAGCTGCACCTCGAGCCCGTAGAGAAGGGATATGGGAGGAGTGGAAGGTACCTGTCCGTCGCGCACGTATTTCTCCAGCTCGACGATATCGAAGTAGACGCCACGTGCCGGGGCCTGTCCGGCTAGTCGAACGAACTCTTCCGATGCGACGGCGATTGCAAGCCCAGGTGGCAGGGCCAGGGCTTTCTGCGATCCAGTTAGTACATAATCTAACCTCCAATCGTCGAACCTCAGTTCCGTGCCACCCAGGCCGCTGACACTGTCGATCAGACAAAGTGCGCCGCGCTCGTGCGCAACGTCGGAAATCGTTCTGACCGGATTGAGCGCACCGGTGGAGGTTTCAGAGTGCGCCACCGTAATCGCTCGGTACTCACGACGCGAGAGATGGTCATCCAGTGTCTCCGGATCATGAGTTTTCCCCCAACTGACCTCGAACCGGTCGACCTCGCGCCCGCACGCCTCGGCGATCCGCGCAAAGCGCTCCGAGAAAGCGCCATTCACAAGACAAAGGATCCGACCTGGAGGCGCACAGCGAACCGCTGATTCCATGAATCCGGTCGCGGAGGCCGCAACGATGTACGCCGGCCGCTGGGTTCCGAAAACGGTTCCGAGGCCACTCTGCAACCGCGTAAAGAGCGCCTCGAACTCCTCGCTCCGATGTGGAATCATCGGCTTCGTCATCGCTTCGAGCACCACCCTGCGAACTTCCGTGGGCCCGGGAACGAAGAACGTGCCAAATCCAGTATGTCTCATCCCAGCACCAGCTCCATTAGTTCACTGAACGAATCCACCGCCACATCCGCCTGTTTTACGATCGCTTCACGGCGCACCACGCCCGTGAATGCAACGAAACAATCTACTGCTGCCCTCATCTCCAGATCGGTGGCGCCATCTCCCACCACCATGGTGGGACGGGGGAGCGACAGCCCTTCAACGACCATCCGCTTGCCGTGCTGGTGGCTGAGCGGCGTGAGTCGGTCGAAGCCGGCCATCTCTCCGGCCTCGTCGAACGAAATGCCAACCGCGTGGAGATCGCTTCCGGGGATTTCCAGCATCGATGCCAGTGGCAGGATTGCTTCACGGATTCCACCGCTGACAAGCACGATTCGGATCCCGGCTACCCGGATTGCCCTTATTGCTTCCGGCGCCCCTGGCGATATCGATTTCAGGTAGGCATCCGCGAGGCGCTCGATGTCATTCCGCGACGGACGGACAGCCGCCAGTCGCAGCTCGAATACCTCATCGAGAATCAGCTTCCCCGACATTGCCTGATCGGTCAGGCCGGCGACGTACTCAGCGATCGTCCCACCCCGCTGTGCCGCCAGCCAGTCAATCCCTTCGAGCGCGGTGAGGGTGGAATCGACGTCCAACACCAACGAACGGATTCCCTTCACAGCATGTTTCCGCGTGCCAGGACGTTGTACGGATCCAGCTCGTGCTTTATTGCTCTCATCGCCCCAATCTGAATCGCGCTCATCTGAAGCCCGACCCATTTGCGCTTCAGCTTCCCGATTCCATGCTCGGCTGCGACCGTTCCACCCATCGCCAGGATTGCCTTGAGCGTTTTTTCGATTACCCGTTCGATTACTGCCAGCTCGCTGGCGTCGCGCGCGACATAATTCTGATGCGGATGCCCGTTCCCGGCGTGTCCGTAGATCACAGCCTGTCCGACTCCGGAGCCCGCGGCGATCTGGCGGGCAACTGTCAATGCTTCGCCAAGTCGCCGGTAGGGAACCGCCCAGTCGGTTGATACCTTGCGGCCTCCTGTTCTGCGGTACATCGCGCCACGTTCATTCATCGTCGCCGGCACTGCGTGACGCAGCCTCCTGGCTTGGCGAAGCTGCGAATCCCCTTCGAAGACCCTCACATCCGAGTCGGCTTTGAATCTCTCCGCCAGTTCCATCCATTTCTCGAAGGTGTCAGCATCTTCGAGCCCTTCCTCTTCGACATACACCATCGCCTGCGCGTCTGGCGCCCAGCCAGGGCGTTCATCAGCCGAACGCGCAATCTCAAATGCGAGCCCGTCGAAATACTCCAAACAGCGCGCGCTGACCGACTGCGATTCCCGTGCTTCGACAACGAACCCAAGAGCCATCTCTTCGGACGCGAACGGGAATGCGATCCCAAGCGCCTGGCCGGGGTCTGGTATGAGCCCTAACTCGGCCTCGAGAATGACCCCCAGCGTTCCTTCGCTTCCGATGAACCAGTCAACGGGATCGTGCGCGAAGGCGTAGCCGACGGTGTTTTTCTCCAGGTTCGATCGCCGCAACTCGATGATTTCGCCTGACGCCAGCGCAACTTTCAGCGCTCTGATATGAGGCCGTGTCGCCCCGTACCTGAGCGAGCGTGCGCCTGACGCGTTGCAGGCGATTGCCCCTCCGACAGTTGATTCGTTCTCGCTCGTCGGATCTGGAGGGAAGAGCATCCCCTCCGCGGCTACCAGGCGCTTCACATCACCGAGTAGCGCCCCCGCCTCGACACGCATCATCATCTGCGCCTTATCGAAGTCGACGATGCGTGCGAGTCTCCGCAGGGAGAGCAGAATTCCCCCATCGGTAATCGAAGACGCCGTGGTGCTGGTCTGTGCACCCGCGGGAGTGATACCGGTTTGCTCCAAAGTTGCTTGCTTCAGGAGCTCCACCACTTCTTCTGGCGAATCAGGCCGGGCCACCGCATCGGGAAGCATGATCACCCCTGAAGCGTCGCTGCTATAGGCTTCCCTTATTTCCCGATCGATGTTGAGCTCGATGCTCACCCGTTGTCGAAGCAGACCACTGCTGCCGACATTACATCGGGCAGCGCGAGGAGTGAATTGCGAATCGCTTCGCCGACCTGACCATCCACCGACACGGCGGCCAGCGCCTGTCCACCCTGCGCCAGACGCGCCTGATGATACTCGGCGATGTTGACGCCTGCCTCACCCAGCAACGTACCAACCCGTCCGATGACTCCGGGAACATCTCTATTCGTCAGGATGAGCAGCGTTCCACGTGGCTGAATGTCAACGTGAAATGCGCCGACGCGGGTGAGGCGCGGCACACTGTTCATTGGAGCCACACCGGCGACGGCAATTTCCCGCATGCCGCCGCTGATCCGCACCTCGATCGCATCGGGGTTCTCGAGGCCACCTGTCTCGACGACCGACAGATCTACGCCGCGCGCAGCAGCGAGTGAGCGAGCATTGATCAGATTGAGACGCTCACGCTCGATCACGCCTTCCAGAACTCCTACGGCTGCGGAAGCCAGTAAGGCATGCGACGCTCCCGTAAAGGCAGGCCCGCACCGTACATCCACCCTTTGTATCTCACGCATGTCCTGACTGGCCAGGATTGCTCTTGCCACTGCCGCCATACGGTGTGCTAGAAGTAGAACGGGTTGAAGCTTTTTCCACTCGCCGCCTTCGATCCCCGCAACATTTATGGATCGGGAGAGATCACCGCTCAGCAGTGCGTCACGGACGGCGATGCACACGTCCACAGCGACATTTCTCTGCGCCTCGGACGTCGATGCACCGATGTGAGGTGTGAGGAACAGATTCTGAAGTTCACGCAGTGGGTGATCCCGCGCGAGCGGCTCCGTGGAGAATGCATCGAGGGCCGCACCCCTCAGGTGCCCGCTGCGAAGAACACTTGCGAGCGCATCTTCGTCGACGATCCCACCTCGCGCCATGTTCACGACGACAGCACCCGGCTTGAGCCTCGACAGCTCTCTCTTTCCAACCATCCCACTCGTCTCTTCCGTAAGCGGCGTGTGCACAGTGAGGATGTCAGCTGCCTCCAGCAGCTCTTCGAGTGACTCTGCGCGCCGCGTCTGCAGTGTCTGAAAACGCACCTGTGATACGTATGGATCGAACGCAACCGTCTCCATTCCAAACGCCACAGCCCGAGTAGTGATCTCACCGCCAATTCGACCGAGTCCGACAATTCCAAGCGTACGGCCGCGAAGCTCAGCGCCGAGAAGGCCCGAGCGATCCCATAATCCCTCGTGCATCGAGGCGTTGGCGCGGGACAGATTGCGGAGCAGCGCAATCACCACGCCGAAAAAGAGCTCCGCTACCGCGACGGTGTTCCCCGCAGGGGCGTTGATAACGGCGATGCCGAGCCGGGTCGCCACGTCGAGCGCGATGTTGTCCACCCCGACACCCGCTCGGCCCACCACCTTCAGCTTCCCGCCGCGCTCGAGAAGTTCCGCAGAAATCCGCGTCGCACTGCGTCCCACAATCGCGTCGTATTCCGCGATCCGCGCGAGCAGCTCCGCAGGCGGGAGGGTTGGCACTTCGTCGACCGAGACGCTGGGATCAGCTGCGAGGAGCGCTACTCCGTCGGGGTCTATGTCGTCGGTAACTAAAACCCTAGATTGCACGGCGCACGGTCGTAACAGTTGGCATTCGGCAAACTACTTCTGCCCCGACCATACGCCAAGCACGACACACCTATTTCCCCACCCAGGTTCTCCATGTCGCTTCATCCAATCCGATCGTCAATTGATTCGCGCTCCGGACGAGAGGCATACGCAGCAGCAGTGGCTCTTCCGCCAGCTTGCTCACCCAGCTCTCATCCGACATGCGTGCATGTCTGAGTCCCAGTTCCTGAAAGGCAGGAGAGCCCGTGTCTATGAGTGCACCAACTCCGAACTTCTGTGCGAACCGGCGCAGCTCACCGAGTGACGCCGCCCGTTCGTCGAGATCCACGAAATGAGTCTTGATCCGCCGCTCTGCGAAGAAGCGAAGCGCCTTCCTTGTATCCGCGCTCTTTCGGATGCCGAATATCTGGACTTCCATTGCCATTCAGGATGAGGATCGTACCGCCGCAGCAGGCCACAAGCCGATATCAATGACCGCACCACGATACTCGACGGCCTGGTGGCTTCCCGGAGCTCACCTTCAGACTCTCTGGGGAAAGCTGTTCCGCAGGCAGCCGCTCCAGAATACAAGAGTCGAGCGAATCGACACGCCAGATGGCGACTTCCTCGATATCCATCATGTCGATGCTCTGCCCGGAGCTCCCCATCTCGTTCTCTTTCACGGCCTTGAAGGAACGATTCGTTCCCACTACATCCAGTCCATGCTCGGCGAGGCAGGCCGACGCGGTTGGGGAGCCAGTGTCGTCATTTTTCGCTCCTGCAGTGAAGAAATGAACCGTACCCGGCGCTTCTACCATTCGGGAGAGACGAGTGACATGGCACTCGCCCTCGAAAGAATAAGGGATACCGTTCCGAGTTCTTCCATTCTGCTCGCCGGTGTGTCACTCGGGGGGAATGTGCTCCTCAAGTTCCTGGGCGAGACAGGAGACAACGTACCCTCCGGCGTCAAGGCAGCCGTGGCAATATCTGTCCCATTTGATCTCAGCCGGTCGGCCCGATACATCGATCGAGGCTTCTCACGCGTATACCAGAAGCATTTTATCCGATCGCTGAGCCGAAAGGCAACGCTTAAGCGCAAGACCTTTCCAGATCTCGTTGATCCGGCACACTTGGCGGCAATTCGCACGATGCGCGACTTCGATAACACCATGACCGCACCTCTTCACGGTTTCACTGATGCTGAAGACTACTACGCACGATCGAGTTCCCTGGGCTGGCTGGGCAGAATTAGGATCAATACGCTACTATTAAGTGCGGTTGACGATCCCTTTCTTCCACCGCAGGTTCTCGATGATGTGCGTGCAGTTGCGCGCAGAAATCCGCGTCTCCATCTCGACTTTCCGCGCCACGGCGGCCATGCTGGCTTCGTCGGGGGCTGGAACCCTCTCAAGCCGATCTACTACATCGAACGGCGGACGGGTGATTTTCTCGCCGAGCAGCTCATGCAAATGACGCAGTCGAACTGAGCCACAGAAGAATCGTATGTACGAGCGAATTGGCCGCAGTGCCTCACTCATCACCGCCCTTCTGGGAATCGCTAGTTGCTCAACGACCCGGGTCAATAGCGACGAGCACGCGAGTCACGATTCACTCCCATCCAGCTCCGTCTCCACCGCAGCAACCACAGCGATCCCGGCAGACGCAGAGGGCGCCCTCGCTCGGCTCAGCAGCTCGCCGCGCCACGGCGAATGGATCATGATCAAATCGGAGGCGGATAGCCTTCGTGCATGGATCGTCTATCCGGAGCGGAAGACGAAGGCACCAGTCATCGTCGTAGTCCATGAAATCTTTGGCGTATCGGACTGGATCCGAGGCGTTGCCGATCAGCTCGCGGCGGATGGCTACATTGCAATCGCGCCTGATTTCCTGACGATGAAGAATATCCCTGCCGGCCCCGATAGCGTGCGTGCCCGCGCCATCAGCACTGGAATTCGAGCACTCGACACCGATTTCGTTCAACGTCAGATCAGCATGGCAGCACGTTATGGAACGTCATTGCCTGCCGCCGAGCCACGATATGGGGTCGTTGGATTCTGCTGGGGTGGGTCTGCTTCGTTCCAGCACGCAGTCCATTCATCGTCACTCGGAGCATCGGTAGTCTACTACGGATCATCCCCGCCAAGCGCGTCGCTCGTTTCTGTCAAGGCACCCGTTCTCGGCCTCTACGGAGGCAACGATGCTCGTGTGAACTCCACAATTCCCGCCGCCGACTCGGCAATCCGCACTCTTGGAAAGATTTACACCCACCATATTTATGAGGGCGCGGGACATGGCTTCCTTCGCCAGCAAAGCGGGCAAAGTGGTGCAAACCTCGCTGCTGCTCAGAAAGCTTGGCCGATGACCCTGGCAATGGTTCAGACGTCACCTGGGTGCATAGCATGAGTTGGACAATTCTATTTCTAGCCGCATTCCTCGCGGGGTTAGCGCTCGCTGTGCATTCGATGCTCCTCGGTGTTGAGCGCTGGCGCAGAAAGAAGTCATCGAAACCATCTCCTGTCTTCAATCCTCCAACGGCGGCGGCACTGGGAATCGGGTTTGGAGCGACGGGCTATCTGGTTTCCACCAGATCGGGCCTTGGCTGGCCGTGGATCCTGTTGATCTCTCTGGCGGCCGGAGTTGCAGGAATGACGGGCATGATCATCCTGATGGCCAGGTGGGCACTCCGCGCGCCAGTCAATCAGGAATCAATGGACGACGAAGCAATTCACGGACAGATTGCTGTCGTAACGAAGACAATCACCGAAATGGATCCAGGAGAGATAACCTACTCATCCTGGGGAGCGACTCACACTGTTCGCGCGAGAAGTGTCGACGGTTCACCGATACACGCGGAAACGGAGGTGGTGATAGAGACCCTTGAGGACGGCATCGCGCGGGTGGAGCCCTGGTCAGTCGTGGAACAACGTCTCTAGCAGCGCACCAGCAGCGCTCTACATCGCGTACACACGCAACCACTCCGGCCAGTTGCCGCTCAACTCGAAGAAGTCTTTGTAATAGACGAGGCCTTTTCCCTCGAGATATTCGACCATCGCGCCGATCATGTCATCGGATGGCAGCGGCCCAAGGGCAATAAGGCTGCCCTCCACTCTGAACTCCGCATCTGTGAGTTTTGAAGCGATGATCGAGCTCCGGCCGCGTCAGGCCCACGCGCTCAAATGCTTGCTTCCTTATGAACACGGACGGGAGACCATGAGAGACGGACAGAGGCATTGCTTTCCTCGATGATTATGCTGACAATCGCCACTGAGGTGACATTAGCTTCAATGTATGCCTGAGGAACAACAGTCGCAGTCACCCGAAGCGCATTTCGACGTGCTGGTCGTCGGAGCAGGCCATGCCGGTACCGAAGCTGCCGTCGCTGCTGCACGGCTTGGCACACGTGTCGGTTTGGTCACGAGCTCACTCGAGACCATCGGCCAGATGTCGTGCAATCCAGCCATTGGAGGAGTAGCAAAGGGAACCGTCGTACGTGAGGTGGACGCACTCGGCGGAGTGATGGGTCGTGCTGCCGACCTGGCGACTCTCCAGTTCCGGATGCTCAATAGAAGCAAGGGACCAGCGGTATGGGCGCCTCGTGCACAGTGCGATCGCGGGCTCTACCGAAGGGCAGTCCGCTCACTCGTAGAGCAGCATACCGGACTCCACACGATTCAAGGCACAGTCGCGCGGTTGCTGCTGGATTCCGCAGGCAAAAGCGTCAATGGTATCGAAACACTTGAGGGCCGCCGGTTCACGGCCCGCTCGGTGGTAATCACGACGGGTACCTTCCTCAGAGGAAGGATTCACATCGGAACCGATACTAGTCTTGCTGGCGGCAGAGCAGGGGAGTCATCCGCCACGCATTTGGCAGAGCAGCTCGAGGGTGCCGGTCTCACCGTAGACAGATTCAAGACCGGTACGCCACCACGAATCGACGGTCGATCGGTCGACTACGAAAAACTCCAACGGCAGAACAGCGAAATCGACCAGTTCGATTATTCATGGTCGCATTTCTGGGATGAGCCCCGCGTAGCAGGCGACACCACCAGACATCCAGCGCAGCTTCCGTGCTGGGTTGCCTACCTCGACGCAGAAGCCAAGCAGATCATTCAGGAGAATATCGGATTATCTGCTATGTACGGGGGGGCGATCACTGCTCGCGGTCCGCGCTACTGCCCCTCAGTCGAAGACAAGATCGTCAGGTTCCCGGCAGCTGAACGCCATCAGATATTTCTCGAACCCGAAGGACACGATACTGCCGAGCTATACGTGAACGGCCTTTCGACTTCGCTGCCGGCACCGGTGCAGCTCGACATTCTCCGCACAATCCCAGGGCTCGAGAATGTGCGGATGAATCGAACGGGATATGCAATCGAGTACGACTACTATCCTCCCACGCAACTCGATTCGACACTTCAGGTGAGGGCAATTCGCGGCCTGTTCTTCGCCGGCCAGATCAATGGAACGACTGGCTACGAAGAGGCCGCAGGGCAGGGCATCGTCGCCGGGTTCAACGCCGGACTGGCGGCTCTGGAGCGAAGCCCGGTCATACTCGGCCGCGAGACCTCATACATCGGTGTTCTCGTGGACGACCTCGTGATGTGTGGAGTTGACGAGCCGTACCGGCTGTTCACGTCTCGCTCGGAGTTCCGGCTAACTGTAAGGCAGGACAACGCCCTGCAGCGGCTCTCGGGCATCGGAACCCACCTCGGTATCTACTCAGCCGGAGAACAGCATATCATTGAGCAGAGACACAGCGACGAGAATCTTGTGCTGGATCTCGCGAGGACGACGAGCATCACACCAGCGCAAGCTGAACCACTACTGAGTGCCGCTGGAAGTGCGTCTCTTACGCATGCCGTCAAAGTAGTCGAGTTGGCTCGACGGCACGGATTGAGTCTCGGCGACTTGCTCTCTGCAGCAGGAGTCAGTACGCATCTCTCTACTGACGCCCTGATCTCGACGGAGCTCGAGATCAAGTACGCTGGATATTTCGAGCGTGAGAGATCTCAGGCAGAACGAATGCAATCGATGGGAGACTTCGTCCTGAAGCCCGGTCTACCCTATCAGGCAATGAGGTCGCTGTCATTCGAGGCTCGGCAAAAGCTTGAACTCATTCAGCCCCGAACTCTTGCACAGGCGTCACGAATTCCGGGCGTGAGCCCCAGTGATATCCAGAACCTCGTAATCGAAGTGGAAAGATCGAAACACGCGCTTCTCAGTATCTGAAATTCTTTCCAGATTGCCACTCGCTTTGAGTGAAGACGCTCAATCGAGTTACGGGAGCTGTCAATCCGCTCTCTGGCTGGTTACACCGTGAAGCGCTCTGCCCTGTCAGATACTTTCCTTCCCTGCCAGTGCAGCAGCACCACCGCGACCGCAATGAGAGCCCCTCCCGTCAATGTGGTGACCGTAAGGTTTTCACGCAGGAAGAAAACTCCAAGAAGGGAGGTAAAGAAAGGCTCGACTGTCGAGATGATCGCGGTTCGCAGCGGCCCGAGTTCCCGGAGGCCAGCGATGAGTGCGGTGAACGCAAGCACGGTGCATACTACTGACAGCAAACCGACGTAACCCCAGGCTTCGAGGCTGGGTGGGAGTTGCATTTGCCCAGTGATAACACTCGAAACCAGGAAGGTCGCCCCGGCACCGAGAATCAGATAGAATGTGGACACGGAGGGGGGTAGGCCTCGCTGAGCGGTTTCCATCGCGGGCAGATAGAGCGCATAGAGCAGGGCTGTACCGAGTCCGAGCATTACTCCTGCTGAATTCAGCGAGACGGCAGACGGTGCCCCAATCATGACGGAGATACCCAACATCGCGAGGGTAAGTGCAGTCATGCTTGCAGATGTGACCCTCTCTTTTCCTCTCAGCGCGGATAGAAGAGCTACCCATGCAGGATACGTAAAGAAGAGAAAGGCAAGTGGAGCGACCGGGATGTAGTTCAGAGCGTAGAGCGAAAGGTATGTAATGAGCGCCTGTGCGGTCGCTCCGATCAGAACCAGTCGCCATTTTTTTTGCCAAGTCACGTCGATGGATGAGGTACTCTTCATCAGCAGGAAGAGGATGAAGCCGCCAAGCACATAGCGCCATGACATCGCTGTAATGAAGGGCAGGCCGGCACGATTGGTGAGTACTGTGAGCGTGGTTACGGATCCAAAGCAGCAGGCAGAGACGATGAGGAACAGCGTCGCACGGTGTGAAGCACTTAGGGTGGTGAACATGCGCGTGAATTTATCGCGGCGAGGCGTGTGCTACAGGCAAGGCATGGTTGCTTTCTACCGCTAGACATTCGGACGGAAACGAGAATTCAAGCACTCGGGAGACGAGAAAGTGTGCAACCGTTCCGAGATGAGACGTCCTAATGAGGTTACGCCGAACTGAACCCTTAGCAGGATGACCCAACATGACCAGAATCAGAATATTCGCACTTTGCCTAGTTTCCACGCCACTAGCAGCTCAGCAAAGCACCAGTATACCGACAATTCCGCAAATAGCCGTGGCTGCCCACGGAGAGGTCAAGGTCAACCCAGACCGAGCCGCAATCCAGATCAGCGTACACACACGCGCACCAACAGCGGCGGCCGCAGCCGCCGAAAACGCCCGAAAACAGAAGGCAGTCATTGACGCGCTCCGCGCACTCGGCTTGGCCGCAAACGACATTTCAACAGTCAACTACAACGTCTTCCCCGAACAACGGTACGAGGCGAATCGCGAACCCGTGCTCATCGGATACAACGTCACCAACACGGTCCATGTCGAGGTGAAAACCCTGACCTTGATCGGCCCCGTTATCGATGCCGCTCTCGCAAAGGGGGCAAATATGGTCACTTCCCTTCAGTTCCTCGCCTCAAACACCGAAAACGCTCGGCGAGAGGCCATCACGTCAGCGATCCGGAAGGCCAGAGCCGACGCAGATGCAGCTGCCCAAGCCGCTGGCGGATCGATTGGCGGCCTCCTCGAGATCAATATCGGCGGGTACTTCACCCCACCGCCACGTCCCATGATGGAGATGCAGGCTCGTGCTGTCAGTCAGGACATTGCTACTCCAATCGCACCTGGAGAGCAGACTGTATCCGTGGATATCACGACCCGGTGGAGCTTCACGGCAGGAGCCCGCTAGAACGGCTTCCAGGCATAGCGGCTACCAAACATGGGGTAGCTAGTCTAACGATACAGATCATTTTCACGTGACACGATCGCCCGTTGAGTACCTCCCCCCTGCCCTGAATAGAAGCGCTTCCGTACATTCACGGTCCAATCTCACAAATGGTGGCCGTGGGTCGAGTGATCGCGGTAGCGAATCAAAAAGGCGGAGTCGGAAAGACGACAACTGCAGTAAATCTCGCCGCGTGTCTCGCCGCAGCAGAGCAAACAACTCTCCTCATAGATGGCGATCCACAGGGTAACGCAACCAGTGGAGTAGGCGTGAATCCGCCCCCAGGACGAACGCTATACGAGCTTCTAATCGGCAGCGTGCAGGCAGTAGACACAATTCAGAAACGCGTACATTTCGAACGCCTCGATGTGATTCCAGCCACCCCTGACCTGGCCGGCGCTGAGGTCGAGCTGATCTATCAGACCAATCGTGACGAGGCGATGCGCACCGCCATCACACCACTCCGCACGCAATATGATTTCATAATCATCGATTGCCCACCCTCACTCGGCCTGATCACACTGAACATGCTGGCCGCCGCTGACGCGGTATTGATTCCGCTTCAATGTGAATACTACGCGCTGGAAGGTCTGTCGCAGCTCCTCAACACTGTGCACCGTATACAACACGGCGTCAACCGTAGCCTCGGTATTACAGGAGTGCTCCTTACCATGTATGACGCCCGTCTCAACCTCTCCAGACAGGTCGCGGCTGACGCACGCGAGTATTTCGGCAATACGGTCTTCGAAACGGTCATTCCGCGGAATGTCCGGCTTGCCGAAGCGCCCAGCTTCGGTAAGCCAATCATACTCTATGACGTCGGGTCGGTCGGAGCCAAAGCTTACATGAGCATGGGCCGCGAGCTTCTCGCTAGAATACAAACGGAGGACACCGCAAATGGCTCCTGAAAAATCTACCCGCCGACTTGGCCGCGGTCTCGAAGCCCTGTTCAATGCCTCACCAAGCAAGTCGGAAACAGCACCAGTACCAGGTGACACCGCATTTCAAGAGATTACAGTCGCTCAAATCAGGAGCAACCCATTTCAACCCCGAAAAACCTTCAATCCCGGCGACCTCAGGGAACTACAGAATAGCCTCCAGTCAACAGGCCTTTTGCAGCCAATCACCGTCCGGCCTGGACCGGGCGCGAGTGGTGGCTACGAGCTGATTGCCGGTGAACGCCGACTCCGCGCCGCAATCAACATCGGGTGGACTCACATCCCGGCAGTAATCAAGGACTTGAGCGATCAGGAAATCCTCACGTCCGCGCTGGTAGAGAATCTTCAGCGAACTGACCTGAACCCAGTGGAAGAAGCAAACGGCTACAACCAACTCATCAAGGACTTCGGGTTTACCCAACAGGTCGTGGCGGAGATGGTAGGCAAAGATCGCTCGACAATCGCAAACGTGTTGAGAATCCTGAATCTCCCGCCAGCAGTTCGACAGCTCCTACAAGACGGCGATCTCACTCAGGGGCAAGCACGGCCCCTTCTCGGGCTCGAAAATGCAGCCCGGATTACCGCGCTGGCTCACGAAATCGTCGCAAAGGCTCTCAGTGCCCGTGAAGTCGAGCAGCGTGTCAGAGAATCTAGTCAGCCTGCAAATGCCGCTCGTCGAGGCCGCCCGCGGAAAATTGACAACCGCCCTGCTGAAATTCGCAGTCTCGAGCAGTATCTTCGGAAGTACTTTCAGACAGATGTAACAGTATCACTGCGATCCCAAAATAGAGGTTCCATTACTATCGACTTCTACTCGCCTGAGGATCTCGAGCGCCTGACAGGACTCCTTGGTCTAAGGCAAGACCAATAATCCACATGACAATCCACATACTGGCAAGTCCATGTCACTCAGCAAGATAGTCCACTGATATGACTCACTTCTGGCGTTTTTCCACAGTGCTTCTGGCCATTGTCGCAATCACGTTGGGAGCGTGTTCGGGTGATCGCGCTGCCGAGTCAGATGGGGCCGGAGGCAAGCTCAGAGTTGCCCTTTTGACACCCGGACCTATATCGGACAGGTCGTGGAACGGAGGTGCCTACGAAGGTCTCATCCGAATCCGCGATAGTCTTGGAGCAGAAGTCAGTCACATTCAGACCAGGACTCCCGCTGAGTTCGAGGAAAACTTCAGGCAGTACGGAGTCCAGGGTTTCAATATCGTCTTCGGCCATGGCTTCGAATTCCAGGACGCAGCAGCGAGAGTTGCGCCAAATTATCCTCGAACAATCTACGTGACCACCTCCGGCACACGGACAGGCCGGAACGTTGCCGGCGTCAACTTCGCATTCGAGGAGCCATCTTATATCGCCGGCATGATCGCCGGTCGAATGACGAAGACGAACAAGCTTGGCATGATCGGCGGTACCGAGCTCCCTCCCGTAAAACGAAGTTTTTCCGCATTCGAGCAGGGTGCAAAGCAGGTCAACCCGCAAGTTCAGGTAATCATTTCGTATATCGGAAACTGGGACGACGTCAGCGCTGGCAAAGAGCAGGCAATTGCGCAGATCTCGAGAGGAGTCGATATCATTTTTCAGAACGCTGATGCCGCTGGCCTCGGAATTTTTCAGGCCGTCAAGGAAGCAAGTGGTGTCAGGATCATCGGCTCCAACGCGAATCAGAACGACATCGCACCATTACATACTCTCGGCAGCGTCGTAATCGACCTTCCCCGCGCATTAATGCTCATCACACGCGAAGCCCAGAAACCTGGTTTCACGGGAAAAGTATTCCTGCTCGGATTGCACGACGGAGTTGTCAAGTTCATTACCAATCCCCAGCTGGCCAACATAATCCCCGACGTTCTACGCGCTGAAGTTCGTGCGACAGAACAGGCAATGAGAAACGGCTCTTTCAGATCGCCGCTACTCGCAGATTCTCTTTCCGCACCCGAACAGGAGTGACTGACCTGGCCGACATCGTTGTCTATCTGGACAACGTTCTTGAGACGGCTTCAACACCTGACTTTCCCGGGGCTCTGAATGGCCTCCAGTTGGCAAACCAGGGCTCCATCACACGAGTGGCTGCCGCCGTCGATTTCTCATCCCAGACGATCCATGACGCTATCGAGCAGAAAGCTGATCTACTGCTCGTTCATCATGGCATGTTCTGGGGCGGTGCCAAACCCATCGTCGGGCCATCGTACGAAAGGCTGAAAGCACTTCTCGACAATGACATCGCGGTCTACTCCTCACATCTCCCACTCGACAGACACATACGCTTCGGAAACAACGTCCAACTGGCAGAGCAACTCGGCCTCATTCCAAGCAACGGCTTCGCGCAATACCAGGGTGTTGCTATCGGCATTCAAGGAAAATCCGAAATTGGGACGACGGAGCTCTTTCAGCGTGCACGCACGTTTGCCCAACTCCACGGGGGTGATGCCATCACTACCAGGTTTCCTCCCGATCACGTGACACGACATTGGGCCATGTGCACCGGAGCAGGGGCCTCCGCCATCACTCTGCAGGAGGCTGTAGTCGACAGGATAGATACGATCATCGTCGGAGAAGGCCCTCATTGGACGGCCGTGGAGGCTGGCGAGCTTGGAATCGTGATCATCTACGCAGGGCACTATGCGACTGAAACACTGGGCGTGAACGCATTGGCCCAGCACTTGGGAGACCGATTCGGATTGGAGACAACCAGTATCCACGCACCAACGGGTCTTTGAAAAACTTCGCATCAGGTCAAAGAAGCCTGGGACCAGCCGATGTAGCTCTCGAGCTTAGACATATAAGCAAACGTTTCGGTGCAATCACTGCGCTCGATGAAGTATCAATTCGTGTCACAAAGGGCACTGTCCACGCACTGCTTGGTGAGAATGGCGCTGGAAAAACCACCCTGATGCGAATCGCTTTCGGATTGATCAGGCCCGATTCAGGGAGCATCGTGATTGATGGCAAGCCGATGGTCTTCACCTCGCCAGCAGATGCGATTGGCATGGGAATCGGAATGGTGCACCAGCAGTTCGCCATGGTTCCGGCAATGTCGGTTGCAGAGAACATCGCCTTAGGAGGACACGGGCGGTACAGTTTCAACAGGATAGCGCAACGACTTGATGCTGTCGCCAAAACGACCGGCCTTTCCGTAGATCCAGCAGCCAGTGTTGCGACACTGTCGAGCGCAGATAGGCAGAAGCTGGAGATTATCAGAGCGTTTACTCATGAAGCGCGCATTCTCATTCTGGACGAGCCCACCGCTGTACTCGTGGCGTCGGATATACGAGAGCTGTTCGCACAGCTGAAGAAGTTTGCAAGCCATGGCGGAAGTGTGATTCTCATCACACATAAGATCGAGGATGCGCTGCAGCACGCAGATATTATGACTGTGCTTCGCCGCGGACGTCTTGCCACGACGGCTTCAACTCACGATTCAACCAGGAACTCGTTGTTGACCGCGATGCTCGGAGTGGTAGTGCCGGATGCCGGAGTCGACAAACCGAGCAGGTCAATTCCGTCGCACCAGGTAATCTCGCTTAAAGGCATAACAATTCGTGGACTACACGGCAAAAGACAGATCCACAATGCAAGTGCCGAGGTGCAGGCTGGCGAGATTGTCGGAGTAGCGGCACTCGAAGGAGATGCGGCTGGATTACTCAGAGTAATCGCCGGCAGAGCGATTACAGATTCTGGACAGGTCTCAGCGCCTCCAGTCGTTGGATTCGTCCCTGAAAACCGGCAGGAGGATGCGCTCGCTCCATTTTCTCTCCTGGAGAACGTCGCCTTGAAAGATGCAGGACGGCGAACCGGGCTGATCGACTGGCGGAAAATACGAGAGTTGACCGCCTCCATCATACATCAATTCGACGTCCGCGGAGCACAACCTTCGACCCCCGTTCCCAATCTCTCCGGCGGAAATCAGCAGCGCTTCGTACTCGGCAGAGAGCTTGAGAACCATCCCGCTGTACTTGTGCTCGAGAATCCAACCCAGGGACTTGATATCGCTGCGACAACCGCGATTCACGCACGCATGCGAGATGCACGCAACCGCGGAACGGCAATTGTCTTCTACTCCAGTGACCTCGATGAGCTAGCGGAACTCTCAGACCGTGTGCTCGTGATCGAGGGTGGGGCAATCCAGTCTGTGGCACCTGACCGTGACCGAATCGGTAAGCTGTTGCTTGGGATGAGTCGTAAGCAGTCCTGAAACGATGCAATACGTACTGCTGGGAGACTCTCTCGTCCGCGCGACACCACTCATCCTTGCCGGGCTCGCAGTCACACTCGCTTTTCGCGGAGGCGTGCTCAACATCGGAGTTGAGGGACAGTTGCTGGCGGGTGCTACTGCCGCAACAGCATTCAGTGTCACCTGCGGAGGAATGCTTGGGTTCGTCTCACTTCCAATCACATTACTGATTGGCGCGGGAGCGGGGTCAGTTTGGGCGGCAATCGCCGCTGAGCTGCGACGGCGCTTTCATGTACTCGAGATTATCAGCACTATCATGTTGAACTTCGTCGCACTGCACATGGTGTCGTTTCTTATTCGTGGCCCGCTTCAGGAAGCAACTCGCGTATATCCTCAAACGGAACCCATTCCGCTGGCTGCACACCTTCCCATCATTGCACCCAATACAAGGCTGCATCTCGGATTCCTGATCGCCATCCTCACCGCTTGTGTCCTTTCATGGGCATTGCGTCACACGGCAATGGGGTTCCGCGTGCGTGCAACAGGAGCAAACCGCCGAGCGGCGGCAAGCGCTGGGATGATCGACGTCGACAGTACATCATACAACACCTTTTTGCTCAGCGGTGCGATTGCAGGCCTTGCAGGCGCAATAGAGATCAGTGGCGTCACCTTCGCACTCTACGAAAACATCTCGCCTGGATATGGTTACACAGCAATCGCGGTAGCACTGATCGCGGGTCTTAGTCCACTGGGTGTAATTGCATCAGGAATCTTCTTCGGAATCCTGGAAACTGGAGCGATTGGACTTCAGAGAGATTATGGAATCCCATCATCGATCGCTGCTGTTGCAGAAGCACTCCTTATCCTCATCATTCTGGCAGCGGGCCAGATGAAGGGACATGAGCTCTCTCGGTTCGTAAGATCCCGACCGATATGAGTGCCTTCGAAGCATTTCTGGAAGGAACTGTCCGCACAGCGACCCCCCTGGCATTTGCGGCATTGGGTGAGACTGTCGCAGAGAGAGCAGGCATCATCAACATCGGGCTTGAAGGAGCAATCATAGCCGGTGCCTTTGGAGGCTTCGTCGCGGCCGGAATTGGTGGTATCTGGTTTGGTTTTGCAGGCGCCGCCTTTTCAGGTATGGCGATTGCTTTGATCTTCGCGCTTTTCGCAATAAAGCTTCGCGCAGATCAGATAATCACCGGCACGGCCATCAGCCTTTTAGCACTTGGGCTCACTACGACTTTGTACCGGCAATTGTACAGCACCGCTGCAGCGGCGATCACAATTCCCACGATGGGCAGTACCAGGATTCCGGTTCTCTCTTCAATTCCTGCCATCGGGCTTGCGCTTTTTTCACAGCCGCCTATCACATACGTATTCTATTTGCTGATCCCGGCAATATGGGCCTGGCTGTACAAAACACATTCAGGGCTTGGGTTGAGGGCAGTGGGCGAGAATCCCGAAGCGGCAATCGCAGTCGGCATCATGGCAGACAGAGTCCAGTTACTTGCTGTCCTGTTCGGCGGGGTCATGGGGGGCATAGCCGGTGGCATCCTTGTCATCGCACAGGCCGGAACATTTACCGAAGGCATGTCAGCAGGTCGCGGATTTATTGCCATAGCGATCGTGGTTCTTGGACGCTGGCATCCAATTGGGGCGACCCTTGCAGCACTGGTGTTCGCCGGCGCGAGTGCACTCCAGTATCTATTTCAGGCAATGGGCTGGGCTTTGCCCTATCAGATATTCCTGGGTCTTCCCTATATCCTCACTTTGCTTGGTCTTGCCGGAATTGCAGGAAGAGTGACTGCTCCGGCAAACCTCGGACAATGGAGAAAACAGACTTAACCACTCCAGGTTCAGCAACCAGTGTACGCACTACGCCATGCGATCTTCCAGACTCCGCTGCCAGCTCTCTCAAGAAGAGCGGTTCTTCCCCCTTCAGCATCTTCAAGACTCAACACAAGAAACGGCCGTCCTGAAGCCACCAGCATCACAGCCGCCAGAACCTCACTCGTTTGCACGATGTCTTCGGAGCCTGCTACACGTTTGTAGTACACCTTCTGATAAACGCGCCCCGTTTTCATTCGTTCGGCTATGAGCAGGATATTCTCATCCCGCGGATTTGCTTCCTGATTGATTTTTCGAACAATGTTGCCAACCAATACAGATGTCGACCCTGCGGAAAAGCGGTATGCCTTACGAACTGCGAAAGGAAGCCCCTGAAAATCCGGATCCGAACTTTCAGGCTGTTTTGACGCAAGGCGCGCAAGCTCGGTTGTGACATGCACTGAGTCAGACCCATTCATTCCCTCGAGCGAATCGAGTGAAATAGCCGCGGTGTGGTTCTTGACGAAACCTACCTTCCACTCTTGTAGAACTTGATCACGAAGCTGAGCCTGCGGCCAGTGCAGGCAATTCTCGGCACCCGGTTTCTCAGCACCAACTATGAGTGTGCTTTCTCCGACCTTGCCACCACGACTATAGAGGTCCATACGCAGGCCCGACAACGAGTCAATGTGAAGCATTCTCGTATCAGCCAGCATGCTATCGGTAAGGAGGGGAAGTACAACTGACGCAACGCTAGGGCGTCCCGGATCCGGAAGGACTATCAGTGGCCCTGCTGCTTGATTCCATCCTGGATTGACTACGGCTGGTACAACGACTGGCGATACGAGAGCTTCGACAGCTGCTGAATCAGAGCTATTGGCTACCTTTTCCCCCAAGCAACCGAGCGAAACCAGAAGAACGAGCAGGCGAATGGACAGCCAGCAACAAGACACACTCATGAATGGTAATTTGCAGCCTCTAAAGGTACCTCGTCGATAGGTCAGGCAACCCTTGCCTGAATATGGTTCTGTGGACACTAAGGCCAGACCATTTTCAACTGCCTTCTCGTTGAACTATTTGGTCTCGACCCAGTTCATTCCAGTTCCTATATCTACGACAAGCGGTACCGATAGCTCTGCGGCAGTCTCCATCTCGTGTTGAACCAGGACATGAAGAACTTTGAGTTCTTCCGGTGGTGTTTCAAAAACAAGCTCATCGTGGACCTGAAGGAGCATCCGTGATTTCAGCTTTTCAGTCTGAAGCTTCGCGTGGATTCTGATCATCGCAATCTTGATCAGGTCTGCAGCTGATCCTTGAATGGGAGAATTCGCGGCAGTTCTCTCACCAAATGCGCGGATGCTGAAATTCCGCTCACGCAACTCCGGAATGTATCGCCGACGCCCGAAGAGTGTCTGGACATAGCCATGCTCACGTGCAAACTCGACCATGGAACCGAGATAGTGCCTGATTCCAACGAAACGTTCGAAGTATCGCGCAATGAACTCCTTTGCTTCGGAGTGCTCTATTTTAAGCTGGCGTGACAGTGCATGTGCTCCCTGCCCATAGATCGTCGCAAAGTTGATTGTCTTGGCGCGACCACGCATCTCGGATGTGACTTCCTCCAGCGGCACATCAAAAATGATTGCTGCTGTCTGACGATGGATGTCACCACCGGCGTTGAAGGCCTCGACAAAGGCAGGATCACGAGAGAGGTGTGCAAGGAGACGCAACTCAATCTGGGAGTAATCGGCACTAAGTAACATCCACCCCTGTTTTGGAACGAATCCACGCCGGATATCGCGGCCAAGTTCCCTTCGTATCGGGATATTCTGAAGGTTTGGATCACTGGAGGAGAGACGTCCTGTTGCAGCGACAGTCTGATTGAAGGACGTATGAAGACGCCCAGTTAGTGGATTTACCATTTCCGGAAGAGCGTCGAGATAGGTATTCTCGAGTTTCGCCAGCTCCCTGTACTCCATGAGGAAATCGGGAAGCGTATGTCCGGCGTCGGCAAGCTCACGGAGCACGCTCGCGTCGGTAGAAGGACCGGTGCTTGTCTTCTTGAGCACCGGAAGCCCAAGCTTGCTAAAGAGAATGTCTCTCAGCTGTAGGTTGGAATTGATGTTGAACTCCTCCCCAGCTGCCGCATAGATCTCCTTCTCAACAGCTTCTCTCTCCCGCCGAAAGCGCTGCTTAAGCGAACGGAACCAGGAAAGGTCGATGGAAATGCCCGTCCATTCCATCGCAGCCAGGACGTGTACAAGCGGTATCTCGATACTCGAAAGGAGAGACCGGGCACCAGACGTCTCGAGCTGTGGCTCGAAGATCCTGCGAAGTTGCAATGCCATATCGACTGCCTTACAGGAGTAGTCGCATGCAGCATCAACAGGGCACTCATCAAACGAAAGCGCCGTCCTACCCTTGCCGCAAAGATCGGTATACGACGTCATCGAGCGGTTGAGAAACTCGGGTGCAAGAACATCGAGACCATGCGACCGCCTGCCCGGATCAAGTACGTAGCTCGCCAGCATCGTGTCGAAGTCCAAACCCTGAAGATCGATGCCCACACGACGGAGAACCAGGACATCAAATTTGGCATTATGGGCCGTTTTTCCCACATTTGGATTCTCAAGGATGTCCCGCAGCGGTTTCATTTCATCCGCACTGATTGGAGGCAGGTTCCTCACTGGTGTTCGATCGCTGCCGAGGTTGCGTCCAGCCAGTAGGGGTCCGCCGATTACCGGGACAGAATTCCTTCGCACACCACGTGGCGGTTTTCCGGCAGCGGGCTCATCACCGTCACGGACGAATCCACGATCGTCAGGAGCATCCGTTGCGGAACGATCAACAGCTGTATCGATCATCAGCTCGCCTTGCAAACCCCGGAGCATCACATGGCGAAGCGGGAGGTAATACGCCTTACCTGGACCAGTAGCGATAGCGATCGAGATGAGCGTTGATCGGAGTGCATCGACCTTGAGCGCACTGCCTGAATCAACCAATGTTTCGGTACCTAGTGCAATTGAACCTGCATTTCTCACGTCCTCAACAAGGCGGAGCAAACCTTCGACTGTGTTGACGATTACGTAGGAGACCTGTCCGTTCGCCGCAACAAGCTCTTCCGGCAGTGGTGCTTCCACCGCTTCGGCAGATTGCCCGGTTGGTACTGCTAGATTCCTGACAAGCGAGTGAAACTCGAGCTCAACATATAGATCACGCAGGCGTCTGTAATCGGGCTCCTGAAGGCGCATCGCGCCCAGGTCAAGCTCAACTGATAGGTCGTCACGAATCGTCACCAGGTTCTTGGACAACCTTGCATTATCGGCGAATTGTAACAGAGCCTCACGCGGGCGCTTCTTCGGAATTTGAGCCGCATGCTCGAGAATTAATTCGAGACTCGCATATTGCGCGACTAGCTCGCAAGCTGTCTTGTCACCGATTCCGCGTACACCTGGAACATTGTCCGACGAATCGCCAACCAAGGCTAGATAGTCAGTGACACGTTCAGGCGGCACGCCCAGTCTCTCGCTGGCGTTTTCGGTTCCCACCCAATGCTCTTCAACACCTGCTGGTCCGCCTCTGCCTGGGTTCAGTAACCAAACGTGAGGTCTCACCAGTTGGTGAAAGTCCTTATCACCTGAAACAACGACAACATTGAGATGCTTCTCGAGACCCTTTACGACAAGTGTCCCGATTACATCGTCGGCTTCATAGCCAGACAAGGATACAATTGGGATCCGATGTGCTTCGAGGAGCTGACAAATTCGCTCCATGCCCCGGTCAAAATCAGCCTGGAGCTCTTCGGTCAGTTTCTCGCGAGTCGCCTTATATGCGGGATACGTCTCGTGCCGAAATGAAAGCCCCGAGTCGTGGACCCATGCGAGATAATCGGGCTTATGTGTTTGAACGAGACGCTGGAGAAAGCTCGATATTCCCCATACTGCCGATGTGTTTTCGCCCTTGCTGGTAGTCAATGGGCGAGAAATAAGTGCGTAGAACGCGCGATAGATCAGCGCGTATCCATCGACAAGAAAAAGCTTTGGCGATTCGGGAAGCTGCATTACCTCAATATACCCAGCGCTTCTATCCGGTCGCCGGTAATAGCAGAGAGACGCGCGCCTATGAAGAGAAAACCCGGACTTTTGTCAAGTCGCTACGACCATTACAGGCCAAGGAATTCAGCGCACTAGAAGGCGCGCATTTACATTCTGGAACTCAACCTCGCTTGCCGGCGTCAGACGCCAGCGTCCTATCCCCGTCTCGTCATAGAAGACAAGTCGAACACGATATTGGCTGTATTCCCAGTACTGAATCCTTCCGCGCCCTGACACCGACGAGCGGGAAAGAGGAGCATTGCTCGTCTGCTCGTAGGCCTGGTCGGGTTCCCCAAGAGCAACATAGACCTTCCCTCGGTCGGACAGCCATCCCGATCGGGATGCGCCGTCTTCTCGAAACCGGAGATTAGCCTGACTGAGCCTTGCAAAGTACGTCTGCAATCCCTCATGCTCGGGTGTAGCAGGGGCTGGATCGCTGGAGCGAAGGAATGCAGCCCAGGCGGCGCCGCGTTGTTCTGCAGCTGTTTCCCTCAGCGCCCGGAGCCGGTCTGAAGCCACATAGTAACGCAGCTGCGAGAGTAATTCCTCAAAGGACATCAGTGGGATATCGTTACCGAAGCTTACAAATACCGGCGTACGGACAGTATCGGTTGCATCCCCCCGCGTAAATGTCACGTTCGCAATTCCGATACTGACACGTGAGATCGGAATATTTACAGCACCGCTCAGCAGATTCCCCTGCCGTTGAAGGATTGCCGTATCACGCAGTGTTACGACGCCCCTATCATTTTGAACCACGAAGGTCACAGGAAGCTGGGCCTGCTGGCCATAGCCTTCGAGATACACGGAAATCGAGCTATCCTGGCCAAATACGGCACTCGAACGCGGGCTAGCCAGAATTTTGGGAAGAGAATCGAGTCGTAGACGCGGATTGGCCTCGTAAACAAGAACAGGGGTAGAGAGATGGCCAACCCTCATCTGCGGAATTGTTACCGCACCTTCCTGAGTCGCACTGCGGTTGCTCGAGACATCTCTCACCGTGAAGGAGAGGTTGTAATTACCTGGTCGGGCCCGGAAATAGTGCTGAAAGATTACACTTTCATCCGTCCGATTGACTTCCTTGAACGTCGCTACCCGGACGATTTCCAAGGCGTCTACCGTCTTCACCTCAACGGTACCCTGAGTAAGACGCAATCGAACCTCATAGGGAGCCCGATATGTGTCACCATCCCGAACAAAGCTTAGAGCCCGGTTAGGAATCGAGATGCTGGTAAGCATCATCGTTGTATCCAGCGATTGAGTCGCGAAGTACGCGATTTTCCCTACATAGGGAAGTGGATTACCGGTGGCAATAAGGCCCATCTCGTTGTAAACGAGACTTGGATCCCGGACTTGTTCGGGCCGGGTACCAGCTACTGGCGACGGTAAACCTCCGGATGTCGGCTGCCGCTGTCCTGAACAGCCGAATACGGCCAGGACAGAGAAACCCGACAGGACAAATCTGTAAACACGAATAGCGCTCATTATTGTATTTACACTACCACCGCAAAACGGTTTCTGTTACCTTCGCCCGGTGTCTCATCAAAGCTTGGTTGGCTCAAAGATAGCCGGGTACACGATACAGAGTGAGGTGGGGGAAGGTGGTACCTCGGCGGTGTATAAGGCTCTTCACCCGAGTCATGGCACCGTAGCGCTCAAGGTACTCCGGGAAAAGCTCAGGCACGACCGTACTGCAGTCGCGAGATTCGTCCGCGAAGCTCAGTACGGCACACGTGTGCAGCATCCTAATGTCGTTCGCACTATCGAAATTGGCGAATCCGACAGTGGGATGCATTTTCTCGCAATCGAGTGGGCACCAGGTGATCTACTCGAAAAATACGCCAAACAGAATGCCCCCCTGTCATGCGAGGAAGCTGCAGTCATTATCACACAGATTGGAGCAGCGGTACATGCCGCACACGCTGCAAGAATCGTCCATCGTGATCTCAAGCCGGAAAACGTGATGTACGACCCCGAAAGCCAGCGGGTGAAACTACTGGACTTTGGAATCGCTACTGACGTTCAAGCACCCGCTGATGAGCGGCTTACACGTGCAGGCTTTTTCGTCGGATCGCTGATGTACATCGCACCTGAAGCATTGTCCGGAGAGATAGTCACGCCAGCTGCCGATCAGTACAGCCTAGCCACAATGGCTTACTACCTCCTCACTCGTGCCCTGCCATATACAGCCAAGGCTCCAAGGGAAATGTTCACCCAGTTATTGACTCTCCCGCCAATTCCACTGAATTCAGCCAAGGAAAAACTAAAATTCAGCCCGGCAATCGAACGCGTCGTAATGAAAGCATTATCCAAAGAACCCGGAGATCGATTTCCCGATGTAATGGCGTTCACGAAAGCATTCCAGGAAGCCGTCTCAATCCCTGCTCTCCAGGCTCAATCCGAGACACCTATACCAGAAGAACCTGGAATCCTAGCCAGAATGCGTGGGATCCTTCGGCGTGGTTCCTAGGTCAGCTCCTCTTTATCGGGAGCCATAGCGTGAATGTTGATCCCTTCCCAACCTCACTCCGAATTGAAAGGTCACCGCCAAGCAGCCGCGACAATCGCCGTGAAATTGTAAGCCCGAGCCCAGTCCCTCTATTAACCGAATCGGCACGGGAGCCGGATCCTATCTGCTCAAACTCCTCGAATACTCGCTCCTGATCAACCGGAGCAATACCAATACCTGAATCAATAACTTGAATCGAGAGCCATGACGTTGCCATGTCGTGAGCCATTCCGACATTGCTCAGCAAACCTTCTGACTGAGCCACTTTTCCAGATAGCATTCGCGTTTTGACGACGATCGTCCCAGCATCAGTATACTTGACTGCATTACCAATGAGATTCACGAGTATCTGCCGAAGGTGGGTTGGATCGGTACGAATTCGAGGAAGTGAGCTCCCCATTACAAGTGATAGACTCAAGTCACGCTCATTTACCAGTGATTCTACCTCACTCGCTACGTCCAGTATAAATGGGCGGACATCCAGTGTCTCCGCATGCACGTCGAGACGACCTGCAGCCATCTTTGCCAAATCGAGAATCTGATCAACAAGGTGACGGAGATGATTAGCTGATGCTTCAATTCGTTCAACTGGTTTTGCCTGTCGGGGAGACAATTCACCATAGACACCCTCACGCAGGAGATCAACAAATCCGACAATTGCATTAAGTGGCGTACGGAGCTCATGTGAGACATTGGCAAGGAAGTCATTCTTCATGCGATTTGCACGGAGAAGCTCAGAAGAGAGTCGCTCGAGTTCTTTCGACCGTTCAGCCAGTCGAGCTGCCTGACGACGTTCATGCTGCAGGACAACTGCAAAACCAATCACAATGACACCAACAAACAGATAAACAAGTGGCTCCATCTCTTTCCTTCAATCCACGGAATTGACAACAGGCATGATACCTATCGTAAACTTCGGGCGCTATGACCGACCGTGATGCACTCATGCGCCTTCTTGCCGAACATTCCATCCGAAGAGGAAAGTTTGTACTGGCTTCCGGAAAGATATCCAGCATATATGTAGATGCCCGCCTCACGACAATGAGCCCTGAGGGCATGACGCTCATCGGGCCAATTGCCCTTCAAAAGATCAGAACCACAGGCTGGAATCCCGATTCCATCGGAGGATTAACACTTGGTGCAGACCCAATTTCTTTCGCGATCAGCTATGCAAGCTCAATTTCTTCTCAACCACTTCGTGCCTTCACCGTAAGAAAAGAAACAAAATCACACGGCACAAGAAATCTGATTGAAGGGCCATTCATTAGGGGGGACCAAGTCGTAATCATCGAGGACGTAATCACGACCGGCAAATCAGCCATACAGGCAATCGAAGCAGTCTATGAAGCAGACGGAAAAGTGCTTGGCGTTCTAGCACTTATTGACCGCGAGGAAGGAGGCCTTGAAGCAGTTCAGACGAGCGGTCACAACGTACTGTCAATACTAAGTATCAGGGAGATACTCGAAATCGAGAGGAACCAGAAAAGCTACTAGTGAAGGGGACGGGAACATTCAGAAATGGTTTCCAGACTTCATTCGCTGCTCATAATTACGCTGCCTCGTGATCCAGCGAGGAGATATTGCTGCAGGCCGAAATACACGCAGGATACTCGTGTATGGGAGCACGAGCTCCTGTCTGAAGAACTGAAGCATTCCCGCTCCATCATATAGTTCTCGAAATGCTACGGGTGACATTTTCATGATGGTTCTTACGTGCCGACCGAAGCTCTGTGGCGATGAGTAATCCAGATAGTTTGCAACACTTGCAACAGATAGCCCAGGATTCTCAAACAGCTTCGCTGCACGGATAAGCCGTGCGAGCGACAGGTACCGTTTAGGCGGTGGCAGGTGAGCGCGGAAGAATCGACTCATCAGTGTACTGGGGAGAATATGGAGCTGTCGAGAGAGTTGGCGCACAGTGTGACTCTGCGGTGTATGACTAAACAGGAGCTCAAAGAATCTCCAGCAGTCGTTCGGAGCGCCGGCAAGATCTGCACTAAGTTGACCCAGTGCAGTTCGCTGGAGGTCACTTGACCGTTCTGCTGTCAGGATATCACGGAGTGTCTGCCAGCCAGATGGCTGCCTGGCATCAATCAATATCCGCACTCCGAGTTGACCAAGCGCCAGTATATTCTGTGGAGTCGAGTACTGAGTCTCGGTAAGCAGAGCCATCGCTGGAACTCGAGGAAATTCGCGGACCATTGCAGCCATACGTGCACTGTACTGAAGTCCATAGTTAGCAATCGAGATTAGGACTGCTCCCGCGCGACGCTCACGAAGATCTGCTACAACCTCCTCCAATGACTCTCGATGCAACGGGGAGTACAGACCCTCTGCGGCAGCATCAACCCTGAGTCTCTCTCCGGGAGTAAGCATTGTCGACACTGGCATTAGTTTCAGAGCAGACTTGATTGAATGCGGCATTGGATACCTCCGGAGAGACGAGATTGGCCCAGTCACTACGAAGTGTATTAATACAGAGGCTGCGTCATTCAGCCGTCAGCGATTCTGCAACATTCACCAAGAGCCAAGCTACTTCCGTCACTCGGGTGTATATATTCTGATGTCAGGCAAGATCAGTCGGATGGTCGCGACTTAGTACTTACATGATACTAAATCGAGGAAAGTCCGGGCTCCCGTGGGTAGACTGCCAGGTAATACCTGGGCGTAAACGGGGTTATCCCTCGTCTACGACGGAAAGTGCCACAGAGAACAGACCGCCCCTAGGTAACCAGGGGTAAGGGTGAAAAGGCGGGGTAAGAGCCCACCGCATCCCTGGCAACACGGATGGCAGGGTAAACCCCAGTTGGAGCAAGGCCAAGTATGCGGCGAGAGTACCCACCTCAATCAAGACGCCGCGGGTAGGCTGCTAGAGAGTCTGGGCAATCAGACTCCGAGAGAAATGACCATCCTGATGGTTCATACCATCGGACAGAACCCGGCTTATAGACTGATCACTTGATCGATCAAAGCCCTTCACAAAATCATGTGGAGGGCTTTGCTCTATTTTTTGCGCCTCATTCCGCAACTCCAGGAAGAGAAATGGTCATCAGATACTTGTTCACCGGAATTACTGCAGTAATGCTCTCGACTGCATGTTCAAGAACGGTATCTACATCTTTCCCACTTCCGGCAAGAACTGATACTTCATCTTCGATTCCAGCTATAACCGCCAAGGAACCAAACTCCTGGAAAATTGCTTCACCACTTGGTACCGAGCAGACTTACATCTCAATTAGTTTTACAACAATTGAGCTCACATCTACCACTGACACCATTCGTGAGATCCTTCAATCAAGATCAGAATTTACTCTTGGACTCAATACGGCCGACAGAACCACGACTTTCAGGGGAGCCCTACACAAATTCTCAGTCAATTCAGCAGGTCGAGTAGCTTCCAGCAAGCAGATAGAGTTCCCAGTAGAGTTCACAGGAACAATCGCCGAAGGAATGCTAACTCTCAGACTGGCTAGTCAAACTCAAGAATCAAGCAGTATACCCAATTGCAGCAATCCTATGCTATCACTTCTCGGTAGTATTAGAAGAGCTGTATTTGTGGCTCCCAGGGAAGTAACACGTGAGGTGATCTGGGCAGATAGCGTAACTACGACAATCTGCCACGGCATGATTCCCATCACACTCACCATGGTAGAAACCTTCCGCCCTGCCGGAGAGATCAGCCATAGAGGAGCTCACTCAATCCTTATTGAGCACACAGCAAAAACCATATTCAGCGGAGAAGGACCTCAGGATCAGCACCGTGTGAGTCTCACTGGAACAGGTATTAGCTCCGGAAAACTCTACCTTGATCCCCTCAGTGGGCTTATCCTCGAGACAATCGATGAAGAGAGAACAACATTAACAGTGCACTCTTCTGGCCGGAGGCAGCAATTCACACAAGTTGTCACCGATACGACTACAAGAATCCAGGCAGGGCTTCCTTAGTCGACCAGTCTCAAAGGCATTACCAAGCAGAGATAGGAAGCTGGATCAGACCAGTTTTCTGGTTCCAGTGTAGCTGCACGCTCGGGTGCCTTAAATGTCAAACGTACTTCATCCGTCGGGATATATCGCAATATCTCCAGAAGGTATGCTGCATTGAATCCTATATCCAGCTGGTCCCCAGTATATCTAATCGGCAGTTCATCCTGTGCTTCACCCAAGTCAGGTGTCTGCACACTGAACTTAAGCATTCCTGAGTTGAACGACAGGCGAATTCTATGCGTCTGATCTGATGCAATAACAGACATTCTCTTAAGAGCACTAATCAAAGCAGCTTTATCCGCCGTTGCCGTACGATCGTTATCCCTCGGAATTACCTGGTCATAATTCGGGTATGGTCCTTCAATCAACCGTGTATAAACTGCTGTAAATGGAGATCGGAATCCGAGGTGGTTCTCTCCACGGCCTATTTCAAGTTCCTCCTCAGCTGGGAAAAGACGCCGTACCTGCTCTAATGCCTTCGGCGGCACAATCAGGTCATGAGACGGTGCTAGCTCGGAGACAACCGGTACATCCATCTTAGCCAATCGATGACCATTAGTCGCGATCATACTCATTCGCTCCGGCCTCAACTCCCACAATACTCCGTTCAAAATTGGCCGGCTCTCTTCGGTTGAGACAGCAAATGCAGTATGAGAAATCAGCTTCTGAAGATCTCCTGACCGTATATGCCAACTCTCATCGAATTTCACCGACGGAAAAGTTGGAAACTCATCCCGCGGTAACCCCAAAAGCTTAAACTTCGACCGGCCACACTCAAGCGTAATTCGCTGCTCTCCAACCGCAGCAATCTTCACAGGAGCGGGCGGTAGCTCACGAGCAATCTCGGCAAGTTTTTTTGCCGGGATAGTTACCGCTCCTGTTACCTCTACATCAGCTGCGACCTCAGTACTGACAGCTATATCCAGATCTGTTCCTGAAAGCTTAATCCCGCGATCCGTTGTTTCAACCAGAATATTTGCTAACACCGGTAAAGTGGTTTTTACCGGTATGCTAGCTGTCACAGCACTAAGTCCTTCCTGAAGCTTCTCACGAGAGATGGTAAGCCGCATTTCGCTTGAATTCTTGAGTTATGGACAGTAAGTGGAGGTGCTTTACTACAACCGTTCAGTCTAGAAAGAGAAACTCGTAGTCGTAGTAGGCAGCGGTGGAAATGTGAATGAATGGCAGAAAGTATTGTATACGTAAGGGTTGCGCTACTAAAGCTCCTGTGAATGCTTAGGTTAGAATTAGAAGATTTAGTGGCAAGTAAAGGAAATGTTGTTGATAGAGGTGGTTCAGGTCTTCAGAGATTGGAGAGTGAGTCGAACTTTGTCCACTCGACCTTTGAGGATAGAATCGGATGTAATTGCCTTTGTGATCTTATCAATACTATGGATGACTGTAGAATGGTCACGACCACCGAAGGCATGGCCAATTTCAATGAGTTGGGTGTGTAACAGTTCACGGGTGAGAAACATTGCAATCTGACGGGGAAGCGTAAGAGTCTTGGTTCTTATCTTAGACTTGAGACCTTCTGGAGTAACTGCCCATTCTTTCGAGACGATTTGCTGGATTGAAGAAATGGTGAGTGCTGTGTGCGAAGTTCGGAGTAATGGGTTAATGGGACGGATCTTATCTCGAAGTGCCTGATGAGCGACTTCAACGGAAATATCCTGATGTTTGAGAGAAGCATAGGCGAGCAGTTTAATGATTGAGCCTTCAAGCTCCCGGACATTTGATTTTATGTTTTCGGCGATGAATCGGATAACATCATCGGGAATTGTATGCTCGAGATGATCTAAATGAGCCTTTTGCTTGAGGATGGCAACGCGGTGCTCAAAATCCGGTAACTCTACATCGGCAACCATTCCCCACTGGAATCTGCTGATAAGCCGAGCTTCCAAGCCTGGGATTTCTGCTGGTGGTCGATCACTTGTTAAAACGATCTGGCGCCCAGCTTCGTAGAGAGCATTAAAAGTGTGAAAAAACTCTTCTTGTGTGGCTTCCTTGCCTTTGAGGAAGTGAACATCATCGACGAGTAGGAGGTCTGTCTCTCGATACTGGCGGCGGAAGGCAGGCATTGAACGATTGTGGATAGAGCTCACCAGGTCATTTGTAAAGTGCTCGGTTCCGATATAGGTAATTCGGGTCTGGGGAATTGTTTCCAGAATTCCGTGAGCAATCGCCTGCATTAGATGTGTCTTTCCTAAACCAGTCTCCCCGTAGATAAAAAGTGGGTTGTAAATCTTACCTGGTGCTTGGGCTACAGCATGCGCAGCGGCAGCTGCAAGTTCATTTGACTTTCCTATGACGAAGTGTCCAAATGTATATCTGCGACTCAACTGCCCTTGACTGGCGGTATTATGGCTTCTTAATGCTGTAGAAAGTGGAATGGGAGGAGGAGATATGAAAAAGTCCATCTGGGGTCGTTTCTTTCGTTCCTCGTGCACCCGAAAGGTGACTTTCATTGGGTGTCCCAAAGCTATTGGGGCATATGCGGCAAAGAGTTGAGCGTGCTTGGATTCATTCCAGTCGGCGGCAAATTGATCTGGAACACCTATTGAAATGGTATTGCCTTCGATACTTAGAGCTTCAGTTGGCTCAAGCCATGTCCTAAACGTCTGGTCAGGCATATCCTGTCGTGCCCGATCGAGAAGTCGTTTCCAGGCTTCAGCTGCAGTGAGTGACATAGGGGGCAAACCGTAGCCAATCCATGTGGAAAAGTCAATCATTTCCTAAGCAGGGATCACTCGATGTGACTTGATGTATCTTCTAATGGGAGTTAGTTTTAGGCCTGTTTTCGCTTGGATCTCAAATCGGCTATTTTGGAGTATCAATGGGCAAGCCAACCTATCGTCCTCGTAATAAGCGTCGTATACGGTCGCATGGGTTTCGAGAGAGAATGTCAACGCGGTGGGGGCGCGAGGTACTCAGCCGACGACGTAAGAAAGGAAGGAAGCAGTTGACGGTGAGGCTGCCTAGCAAGTACGCCGGCGCCTAGGAAGTATGGCTATTCCCGGAGTCAAAGACTGACTCGGGAATCAGACCTTGAGTTTGTAAAGAGGGCAGGGAGAAGACTGCGTACCGAGCATCTTGAAGTTCGGGCAAAGGACTCCCTGCTTTCGTATTCAAGAGCTGCTGTAATAGTGGCAAAGCATGGTCACACAGTTGTGGAGCGGAACTATCTACGAAGGCAGCTTAGAGAACTAACCCGGATGCGAATTCTGCCAGAAATTTCGGGGATTGATCTTGTGATTTATTCATTCTCAAACGCATATGGAGCCTCTCTTGATGAGTTAATGGCTGAGGTCGATAGTATGAGAAGTTGGCTGAAGGATTTCTCAGGTATCGAATGAAGCAAACAATGGTACTTGTGATACGAGGTTATCAGCTTTGGATCTCGCCACTATTTCCAGCGTCATGCCGCTATTATCCAACCTGTTCCTCGTATGCTATCGAAGCGATCGAGAAGCATGGTGTGCTTTCAGGTAGCTGGCTGGCAGTTTGCCGGATTTTGCGTTGTCATCCCTTTCGACCGGGTGGATTTGATCCGGTCCCATAAATGGATAAAAGACTCTCTCTCGCGCTTTTGCTTACCGCGGCTGTTGTTGCGGTTACTCCAATTCTATTTCCCACTCCTCGTCGTACTGATACTGCGGGAACAATTTCCCGTGACAGTACCATGCAGGGTATAGAGTCGTCCACTGCAAGAGCAGCACAGGAAACAGCATTCCAGCTACCTCAGGGTATCCCTCCTGTCGCAGTAGTGGAGTCAGCTTCAGTGAGTGACTCTGTCCCTTCATTGCGAGTTGGCCAGGTTACGGCGGTAGACGTTGGTGCATCGATTTATGAGTTCAGTAATATTGGTGCAGCACCTGTGTCAGCTACGATGCGTGAGTACAAGAATCTGGCTCCAGGTGGTGGACAGGTGAAACTGGTAGTACCTGGCAAGCCGCTGATTGGCTATTCGCTTGTGACACGAAGTGACACGATTCACCTGAGCCGAGTGCCTTTTGAGCTATCCCGATCGAAGAACGGAGAAGCCGAAATCCTCACATATCAGGCATCGGTCAGTGGACTAGGTATTGCGATTACCTATGAAGTCATCCCGGATAGATATCTGATGCGTGTCAGGGGACGAATAGATGGTACTGTTGCACCGAGTTACCTGCTTGTGGATCTGCCGTCATCACTGCCTCCTGCAGAATCGGATACGCTCAGCGATCTGAGGACGCTCGCATATTCTTTCAAGCCTACTCGTGATAATGCCCGTGGGGTTGCCTTCGAAAAGCTAGATCCGGGAGAAAGGCGTCTTGAGACAGGGCCGCTCACATGGGCTGCAATAAGAAACAAATACTTTGTAATCGGTCTCATCAATTCAGAAGGGTCCGCGTTTGACGAAGTCTCCTTGGCAGGCGGCCCCCGTACGTCAAAAATCGCCACAACTGCGTCGGCAACTCTGGTCAAGGCGATTCCTGAAGGCACGTTTGACTTCGATATGTATGTTGGCCCGCAGCAATCAACAGCTCTGCTTGCTGTTGGGCGAGACTTTTCAAATGTGAATCCTTACGGGTGGAGCGTGCTTCAGGGTATGGTCAATCCGATTGCTGCGCTCTGCATCAAATTGTTGCTCTGGATGCACCAGACCCTGAATCTCAGCTATGGATGGGTCCTGGTGAGTTTTGGCGTCATTGTAAGGATTGCTCTCTGGCCGCTGAACCAGAGTGCTATGCGATCGAGCCTGAAAATGCAGGAAATCCAGCCTCGACTGGCTGAGGTGCAGAAGAAGTACAAGGATAAACCGGAGAAGCAGCGCGAAGAGATGATGCGCGTTTACAAGGAAGCAGGCGCAAGCCCGTTTACTGCCTTGTCCGGCTGTTTACCTGCACTGATTCCGATGCCGGTCTTATTCGCGCTGTTCTTTGTGTTTCAGAATACGATTGAATTCCGCGGAGTTCCATTTATGTGGCTTACCGATATCTCGATCAAGGATCCGGTGTATATCCTGCCCGTACTAATGGGTGCTTCCATGTATATACTGTCGTGGATCGGGCTTCGTAATGCGCCACCCAATCCACAGGCGAAGATGATGGGCTACATGTTCCCGGTCATGATGACGTTCGTTCTGGCAAACATGGCTTCGGGCTTGAATCTCTACTACACAGCGCAGAACATTGCGGCATTGCCCCAGCAATGGCTGCTTGCCAGGGAACGGGCAAAGGCTAGAAGGTCAACTTAGAGAATCACTTGGCGAGTGCGGATTACCTATATTGGTCACGCAACGCTACTAATTGAGCTGGGGGGCCGAATCTTTCTCACGGACCCCAACTTTGATGCAAGTCTTGGCAGGTTGCTGCCGAGGGTGAGTGCACCGGGTATTCTACTGCATGAGCTGCCGCGGGTAGATGCAGTATTCGTAACCCATGCGCATGCAGATCATCTTTCGTTCGATTCACTTGATGGATTACCGAGAGATATCCCGATTTATGCCCCGCCGGCGATTGCTCGCTGGTTAAAGCGGCGAGGCTACGGCTGTGCGAAAGGCCTGGCACCGGGAGAAGTTGTGGAGAATGGTCCGGTTGGCATCCGGGCGACGGCCGCGACTCATAAAGGGCATCGCTATGGCATCGACCGTTGGCGAGGTGATGCTAATATGTATCTTTTCGATACTAATAGTCTATCGTGTCTGTTTGCTGGCGACACGGCGTTGACTCCGGAGAGCACGCATATCGTAGAGCTTCAACTCGCGCCAGAATCACGGAGGCTCGATATTGCGCTTCTTCCGATCGGTCACGCTCCGTGGTGGAAACCGGGGTTCAGAAAGGGGCATCTCACGAGTACCGATGCTCTGACATTCTTCGAGAGGCTCAATGCCAGGTACTTGATTCCATACCACTGGGGAACCTTCGATCATGTGACGTCGAAGGCTCATGACGCTATCGACAGGTTGAGAACGCAGCTTCCCGCTCACTCTAGAGGAGCTGATGTACGGATCCTTGAACCCGGAGCGGTATTTGAGCTTCCTGTGGAGGAGAAGGAAATGTGATGATTGATCCGGCGCTGGTTAGAAATCTTGTCGGTGCTGAGGACACAATCATCGCTCTGGCAACGGCGCCAGGGCGTAGTGCAATTGCTGTTCTGCGAATGACTGGCTGGAAAGCGCTCGAGATTGCCGGAATGCACGTGGATCCCTGGCCATTGAATGCGAGAAAGACCTCTCTTTGCCGGATCTTCGAGTCTGGGCACGGGCAGATGCTCGATCAAGCGCTTGTAACAGTGTTCATCACTCCTGATTCGTTTACGGGAGAAGATCTGGTAGAGATTTCAAGCCATGGAGGGCACTATGTTCCTGCGCGTATACTGGGAGCACTCATCGCATCAGGTGCTCGTCCAGCTCTGCCAGGAGAGTTTACTCGGCGGGCAGTACTCAACGGCAAACTGGACATAACACAGGCTGAGGCAATCGGAGACCTTGTCGATGCAAGCTCCGGGGCAATGCATCGACTGGCACTTGGACAACTCGATGGCGGACTCTCTCGACGAATTGCTCTACTTCGTGCCGATGTAGTAGCTCTCGAGGCTCTGATTGCGTATGACATCGATTTCCCGGAAGAGGATGATGGACCGATTCCGCGGGAACGCATCATTTGTGCAGCTTCAAGTATCATCGAGTCGCTTGATGCGCTATTGGCGACAGTTCCGGCAGGGGAGGTTGTTCGTGAGGGAGCAGTGGTTGTGATTGGAGGTGAACCGAACGTGGGGAAGTCGTCGTTGTTCAACTGTCTGGTAGGACAGTCTCGCGCGATTGTGACCGAAGTTCCGGGTACGACCCGTGACGCGATTGAAGGATTTGTCGAAACCGACCAGTGGCCACTTCAGCTTGTCGATACTGCCGGGCTCCGTGAGACACAGGATACCATCGAGCGAATCGGCGTCAAGGTGAGCGAACGCTATCTTGGAAGCGCACATGTAGTTGTTGCCTGTGGCGATAGTAAGGATACTCTCGATCGGACACTTGGTATTCTAGGGGCGTTGTCGTCAGCTCCCGTGATTCCGGTGCGAACGAAAGCCGATCTGATATTCAATCGCGAGCTGGATGGGAAACAGCCAGTCGAGGGGAATGAACCTCGTTACCAGCCAATCTGGTTCAGTGCCGAGACAGGAGAAGGGCGAAGCCAGCTGCTTGCATCAATCGACGAAGCGCTTGGATCAACGATTGGAATCACAGTTGCGGAGTATCCTGTGCTGATGCGTGCTCGCCATATCTACGGGATACAGGAGGCGAGAAATGAGATAGGGCATTTTGAGATGGCTTGGACCGACGAAAAGTTGCCTGCACCAGTGGCTGCTGTTCACCTTCGATCTGCGGTGATCTCACTCGAAAGTCTTATCGGTGCGGTCAGTTCCGAAGATGTCCTCGACCGTGTGTTCAGCGCGTTCTGCGTCGGAAAGTAGAGTTTAGTCGCCATCTTAACGACATCCCAGCGACACTAAGCGCCAGTCAAGCGCTGGCTGCTGCTTCTCCTCCAAGAGACGCGATCTCCAGAGCACTTGCTCTCGTCGCCCAGATCGGGCCCCTCATTGCCATGGCATACTCTACCATTCTTGCACCGATGTAATAACCACACCGCTCGGGAACGATGTAATCACCTACCCGGCGAGAATCTTCACTCATTCCATCTGAAAGATACTTGAGTCGTAGGCCAAGGCCAGCCTTGTCGAAACTGCCGACTAGTGACCGGGTTACCACTGGTCCCATTTCGCGAATCCGTGCGTACTCACGCCGATCGTACCCGTAGTACTCCCATGCTGCATGACCTGGACTTACCAAGCGGGAAACCTGGACTGCCAGTCCCTCATTAATAAGGAGCTCACGAAGAGTCGTGCGTTTGCCAGTCTCCCAGTAGGAATAGTAGCCGTTCATCTCTTCAATAATTGGGCGCATCTCGCTTCTACTTCCTGGAGATGTATAGCGGACTCCATGAGTGATTTCGTGGGAGAGCCAAAGAGGAATCAACTCGGGGTCGAGTCCCAGCCCCCTTGTCTCGGGATTTGCCACACTCGTGAAATGTTCAAGGCAGACAAAGGCAACTGCGCGTCCGTCGACTACAAGCTCTCCAGCGTTAGCGGCTCCGACGCCAACCATCAGGACGACATCGATGCTGGAATCAACTTCGAGTAACAATCTGCAGCGATCCTCGGTGTTTCGCGCTAGTGAGACGACGTCAACCCGCTCGAGCATTGTGCGGAGGTCAGTACGTGACGCGAGAGCTGCGGATCTTACGACTTCAGAGAAGTGTGGACTCTCCGGCTCAACGACGTAATTTGCCCAGTAGGCGGATAGAAGACTGCGGTGGGTGTCGAAGTAGCGGAGGTATGCCGCGATGCGATCGGTGCTGTTAAGTACTGCGAAGAAATCAGGCAGCAGGTTGATCAGCATCAACAACCAGGTCGCAGGTGGGAGCAGAGCGCGGCGCGCTTCGAGGATGCGAGAAAATACGCTTGCTGGAATTTCTGAACAAGGGCAGCCGTACCCAGCGTGAAAAGAATATCATGGCATAGAAATTTCCTCTCGCAGTTTTCGAGGCGTTGAGAGTGGCATGACAACTTTGGGCAACTACCGGCCTATTTCGCTGTTATTCATTCACATGTATTGCGGGCGTGGCTACTCGGGTGGGAGAGGACCTACCGGGTGCCGAAAAGCCGATCACCAGCATCCCCAAGCCCAGGTAGGATGTAGCCGTGGGTATTGAGCTCGCGATCCAAAGCTGCACAATATATCTGAATATCGGGATGAGTATCAGCAAGGCGGCGAACTCCCTCTGGAGCGGCTACAATGCACAGGAAGCGAATGCGTGTTGCTCCTACCCTCTTGAGTGAGTCGACAGCTGCAGCCGCACTGCCACCGGTCGCAAGCATTGGGTCCAGAAGGAAGAAATCACGTTCTGCAACATCGCCCGGGACCTTGAAGTAGTAATCCACCGGCAGAAGCGTCTTGTGGTCTCGATACAGGCCAATATGCCCGACGCGAGCAGCGGGTACGAGCCTGAGAATTCCTTCAACCATGCCAAGGCCCGCCCTCAGGATAGGTACCAGAGTGAGCTTCTTTCCACTGATGTGTCTTCCGGCGGTGCGTTCCAGAGGTGTGTCAACGTCCAGTGGTTCGACGGTGAGATCGATTGTGGCCTCATATGCCATAAGCATGGCGATCTCATCGACCAGTTCCTTGAATATCTTTGTCGGAGTTTCACGATTCCGCAGGATTGTCAGCTTGTGCTGAACAAGTGGATGCCGGATAATTGTGAGGGTTGGAAATTCTGCGATCTGTTCGATCATTGTCGGGTGATTCAATCAGCGAAATGACGCAGGAAAACACAGCCAAGGAGGTGAAATTCCCTGTGGCCATAACTTACTGTCGTTTCCTGCGCGCATGAAGGAATACCAGGCAGTCGTGGTCAAGCTGACCAAACATGCGCGCGACGACGAGGATACGCTCTCCGATCTCCTCAACGAGCGTAGCAGAGGTGGGTGGGAGCCGGCACTCATGTCGCAGGATGAGCAGCGGCTGACCATCCTGTTTCAGCGTAGCGCCCTCGCGGAAGGCTAAGGGAAATTTGGAGATCACCTTCGTAGGCGCAGCCCGTGAGGTTACGGGCTCATGCCACCTGCTCCATGTAGCCGGTCGGACGATTGCGCTGGATTGCGGGATGTTTCAAGGAAGGCGCAGTGAGTCATCGGAGAAGAACAAGGCTCTTCCGGTTTCGATCGCGGAGCTGGACGCGATCGTTCTCTCACATGCTCATATCGATCACGCTGGGCGACTGCCGTTTCTCGTAGCTAATGGATACAGCCGGACGATCTGGGCGACACCGGCTACTCGAGATCTCTGCGCCGTGATGCTTGCTGATTCTGCACACATCCAGGAAAAGGACGCGGAGTTTCTTGCTCGACGGAGAAAGGAGTTCATCGAGCCGTTGTATGGGATGCGTCATGTGACGCGGACGATGGAGCTCATAGTCGGGATTCCATATAACAAACCGTTTGATGTCGTTCCGGGGGTACGGGGGACGTATGTGGAAGCGGGTCATATCCTGGGATCTGCTTCGGTGGTGCTCGATTGCACTGAGGGAAGCGTAACGAAGCGCCTTGTCTTTTCTGGTGATATTGGCCGATCCGGGCTCGCAATAATCAGGGATCCAGTTCCACCGGCTGATGCTGATGCCGTGATTATGGAATCCACCTATGGAAACAGAGATCATGAGTCAGTGGATGGAGCAAAGGCGCGGCTCGCGGAGGTAGTGCGGGAGACGGCAGCGGGCGGTGGCCGGATCCTCATACCAGCATTCGCCGTGGGACGGACACAGGAGCTGATCTACAATCTCCATGCGCTGGTGAAAGAGGGGGCGATTCCGTCCATTCCCATCTACGTCGATAGTCCGCTTGCGATTGACACAACGACGGTCTTTCAAATGCATCCGGAGACGTTCGATCAGTCCGAGGATATGGTGAAGCGAGTGAAGGAACTGTTCGATTTCCCTCTTGTGCGGTTCACGCGTGACGTCGAGGAATCAAAGGCGATAAGCGCTGCAAGAGGCCCCATGATTGTCATCGCCGCATCCGGCATGGCTGAAGCCGGCAGAATTCTTCACCATCTGGCGCAGGGCGCGAGCGACCCCAGGAACACGATTCTCATTGTTGGCTTCCAGGCTGAGCATACTCTGGGACGACGAATTGTCGAGAAGGTTCCAGTGCTGAAGGTCTTTGGTGAAGAAGTTCGGCTGCGGGCACGCGTCGAGGTAATCAATGGATACAGCGCGCATGCGGATCGTACCGAGCTGACTAGCTGGCTCAACCGGGTCAAGGCGGAGTCGCCGCGGCTTGGACCTATCTGGCTGGTTCACGGGGAACCGGAGGTGCAGAATGCATATCAAGTGGTACTCACCGCCAAAGGGTACAGTGTGAGTTGCCCCGAGCCGAACGTACGGGTTGCCTTCTGAGTAAGTTCAGGCATGGCTCGAGGGAGGCGAATATTCTGGCGAATCATCGCCAGTGTATTTATTGGTGTGATCGTGTTCTGGGCCGGCTGGATGGGAGCAGTCCTCATCTGGAGCTCGATCGATCAGGCACGCCCTGCGGAATCGATTGTAGTCCTCGGAGCGGCGCAGTACGATGGCCGTCCATCACCGGTGCTGAGGGCAAGACTGGATCATGCCGTTGGCTTGTGGAACCGGGGAATGGGAAAGGTGCTAATAGTGACAGGTGGCCGCGGACAGGGCGATACAACGAGTGAAGCGGCTGTCAGCCGCGCCTATGCACGAAGACAGGGAGTGCCAGACGGCGTCATCCTGCTCGAGAGCGACGGCAGAACAACTCGTGAGTCCATGCTGGCTGTGTCCCGGATGCTGAACAACCGGCCTGCCAAGACGGCAATACTGGTGAGCGACCCGTTCCATATGCTGAGATTATCCATTCTGGGCAGGCGATTCGGCCTTATCCCCTTTACATCACCTACTCGTACGAGCCCGATCTCGCCCAATCGCGAAGAACGGTGGCGGTACATACTCAGCGAGTCAGTGAAAGCGCCTTTGGCCTTCTTCTTCGAGAGGAAATCGTGAAGAGATCGATATTGTTAGCAACTTGGTACTTAATTGCTGCCGGTATCCCTAGTTTGGCAGGAGCCCAGGAAGTTCCGAAGATCAAATTCGAAAAATACACGCTTCCGAATGGGCTCGAGGTAATCCTGCATGAGGATCACTCGACGCCAATTGTTACCGTAAATACGTGGTACAAAGTCGGTTCGGGCGATGAGAAGCCAGGACGCACTGGGTTCGCACACCTCTTTGAGCACATCATGTTCATGGGTTCGCAGAATGTGCCTGTTGGAATGTTCGACAAGGAGCTCGAAGCTGCGGGAGCTGACAACAATGGGTCGACGACGGAAGACCGGACCAACTACTACGAAAATCTTCCCTCGAATGCACTGGGGCTTGCGCTCTGGCTGGATGCCGATCGAATGGGGTTCCTGCTTCCTACAATGGACAAGACCAAGCTCGACCTTCAGCGCGAAGTCGTGAAGAACGAGCGACGGCAGGGAGTGGACAACGTACCATACGGCCGAGCTGACGAAGTGATCCTGGCTGCACTGTACCCGAAGGCGCATCCGTACTCATGGCCGGTAATTGGATCGCTGGCAGACCTCGATGCAGCATCGGTGGAAGACGTGTCAAGTTTCTTCCGGACATACTATGCCCCGAATAACGCAACGCTGACTATTGCCGGCGATTTTGACTCTGCCGAAGCAAAGCGACTGGTGCAGAGATACTTCGGCGATATTCCGCGCGGACCGGCTCTACCGGCTCGTCCGAATGTCGCACCGATTGTGCTTGCGAAAGACACCTTTATGGTGATGGAGGATAGGGTCCAGCTACCGCGGTCGTACTATACGTGGCCGACGGTAAGACTGTTCGACAAGGACGATGCTGCGCTCGACGTGCTGGCGTCGGTTCTGGCAAGCGGCAAGAACTCCCGCTTGTTCAAGAGACTCGTATATGACATGCAAGTTGCTCAAAGTGTGAGCGCATCTCAGCAGTCGAGTAAACTGGCGGGCAGATTCGAGATCAATATTGTTCCTAAGCCCGGTCAGAACCTTGGCTCAATCGATAAGGTAGTTCGCGAAGAACTTCAAAAGCTGATGACTCAGACGATCACGGATCGTGAGTTGAAAAGAGTTCAGAACTCGTACCGTTCCAGTTTTCTCAATCGGGTTGCCGGTGTCCTCGGCAAGTCGGAAACTCTGAATACCTATAACTACATGGCAGGAACGCCCGATTATGTGCAGGAGGATGCAGCTCGCTATGAGGGGGTGAGCCGTGCTGATGTGCAAAGGGTAACAAGAACCTATCTTGGCCGGCCGAAAATCGTGCTTACAGTCGTACCCGAGGGGAAGCGTGAAATGATGGTTATCGCGAATGGGGGTGTCCGATGATGTGGCACGGCACTTCGCTGGGAGCAGCTGTTCTTGCGCTGACTGGTGTCCAATCGGTCGCAATAGGACAGACGGCGCTCGATCGCAGCAGACCACCAGCCCTGGGGACACCGTCCAAGGTGTCACTTCCGCCGATAGTCACACGTGAGCTTCCGAATGGTCTGAAGCTGATGATTGTCGAGCATCACGAGATTCCGATCGCTGATTTTGTGCTCATCGTTGGTAGTGGCGGGACCGTTGACCCTGCGCAGAAAGTAGGCGTGGCGAATCTCACCTCCACGATGCTGACCGAAGGTACAACTACACGTTCCAGTCTCGAAATTGCCGATCAGATTGCGTATCTCGGAATTAGTCTTGGGGCAGGGAGTAACTGGGACGCTTCGACGATCAGCCTTCATACGCCAACGGCGCAGATGGACAGCGCCCTTGCGCTGCTTGCTGATGTGACACTGAGACCTTCCTTTCCGCAGACTGAATTCGAGCGTATCCGTAAGGACCGGCTGACCAATCTGCTACAGCTCAAGGACCGCCCGACAGCGATTGCCAATCAGGCATACTCTGCGATACTCTATGGGAGCAACCACCCATACGGCCGGTCGCTCATCGGGACCGAAGCTTCGATTGTGGCTCTGTCAACTGCCGATCTGCAAGGCTTTTACAGAGCCCACTTTCACCCCAACAACGCAACACTGATCGTGGTTGGTGATGTCAAGCCGGATCAGGTCGAGGCAAAAGTCCGGACTCTGTTTGGTGGGTGGCAAAGGGGTACGCTGCCTTCGATCAATCTGGCGGAAGCGCCGAAGGCAGGCAGAACCACCGTCTATCTCGTCGATAAACCGGGTGCGGCGCAGTCTTCGTTTCGCATCGGATCAATTGGGGTGCCGCGATCGACGACGGACTACTTCGCGCTGAGTGTGATGAACACCATTCTTGGAGGCTCGTTCACCAGCAGGCTGATGCAGAACCTTCGTGAGACGCATGGATATACTTACGGCGCGCGTTCGAGCTTTGACATGCGGAGAGCTGCTGGACCGTTCACTGCATCAGCGGAAGTGGTAGCTGCGAAAACCGATTCAGGACTCATTGAGTTCATGAAAGAGCTCAACGCGATAAGGGACACTGTTCCGACTCTGGAACTCTCGAAAGCCAAGCGTTACATGCAGCTTGGACTTCCCAGTGATTTTGAGACGACGCAACAGATTGCTAACGCTCTGGTTCCAGTGGCCCTCTACAATCTTCCTCTCGACTACTACAACAATTACGTGCAGAACGTAGAGGCAGTCACGCAGGCGGACGTTCAACGTGTGGCGCGCCGATACATCGATCCAGCCTCGCTGGCGATTGTGGTTGTCGGTGACCGGAAGAGCATTGAGCAGGGACTCAAAGCTGTCAATGCGGGTCCAATCATGGTCAGGGATTTCTTTGGGCAGCCCGTTTCGCAATAGGCTTGGTGAAGTGCAAATCAGCCTTGGCCTGATTCCAAACAGGATGGCGGGGAGTTTGTGCCGAGGGCAGCTGTGACCCATCGCCAGTAGGCTTGGCCACCTTCGGTTCCGACATCGTTGTGGGATGCAGCTGGTACGATCAGGAGCTCCCCTTTTACCCTGGCGGCCGCGAAAACTTCCCTGCCCATTTGGATCGGCACTACACTATCGTCGGTACCGTGCGATACCCAAACTGGCGCGTCTAATAGCGCCACAAGGGCGACAGTGTCAAAATGCAGACGTGAAATCGCAGTCCAGACGATGTCGAGTACTCGCCAGCCAATGGTCCTCGCCATCGCTCGAGCCGAGGTAAAGGGCGACTGGAGCAGTAGTGCGGCTGGCTGATGACGGGCCGCAAGTTCGGCTGCAATTGCGCTGCCCATGGAATGTCCGAAGAGCGCGATTCTATCGGCCGAAATTCCGAGTGAGTCCCGGGCGAAAGCATAGGCTGCCTCTGCATCGAGCCCAGACGAGACATAACCGGGTTTCCCCCGTAAGCCCATGTATCCGCGAAACTCGGGTACCATCACACTCCAGCCGGTTCGCTCCGAAACCTCGTGAGCCCAATCGACCTGGCGGATGGCGAGGTCAGCATTGCCGTGAAAGGCAATGAGAAGGCCGCAGGATTGGTACGCATCGCCGACAACGTATGCGAAGAGTGACTGGCCGTCGTGAGCCCTGTAATCGACTCTCTTAGTCAAACCAGGGTCTGGAAATGGTGGACGCGGGGGCTGAAACGCTATCTGTTCCTGAAACGCCCACACAGCGGCTACCAGCAACATAACCACCGCAATGAACGAAACGGCCAGAAAGGCGATGTTCACCATGGCTCTGTGAGGGACGATTGAGACCATTGTAGGATTGAGTTACTCTGCCTGAGCATCCCCAGCAATCTACGAGAATGCGAATACCAATTGAGACATTTCGCTTGGAGAATGGCTTGCTCGTATCACTGTCACGTGACACGACAGCGCCAATCGTTGCGGTAAACCTCTGGTACCATGTTGGATCGGCGAATGAGCGGACCGGCCGTACCGGCTTCGCACACCTCTTCGAGCATATGCTTTTCCAGGGATCGGAGCATGTGCAGGCCAATGAGCACTTCGAGCTTGTTCAGCGTGCAGGCGGAACCTTGAATGGCTCGACCTGGCTGGAGAGGACCAACTACTTCGAGACAGTCCCATCGAATCAACTTGCGCTGGCACTGTGGCTCGAAGCTGACCGGATGGGAGCGCTGCTTCCCGCGATGACTCAGGAGAAGCTCGATACGCAGCGCGACGTGGTAAAAAACGAACGACGCTGGTCGGTGGACAATCAACCATATGGAACATGGTGGGAAAGGCTACCTGCGCTGACGTTCCCTGAGTCTCACCCGTTTCATCACTCGCTGATTGGCTCGATGGAAGATCTCACGGAGGCTTCGCTCGAGGATATCGAACAGTTCTTTGCGGCGTATTACACTCCCGATAATGCAGTGTTATCGATCGCCGGGGATTTCGAAACTGATGAGGCGCGGAGATTTGTCGAGGAGTATTTCGGATCAATCCCCCGTGGCAGCAGCCGGCCACCACTCGAGGGAATGGACCTGGCACCGACATTTGGTGGATTGCTACGATCAGTGGTGGAAGATGACGTCAGTCTCCCGCGACTGTACATGGCCTTCCGCTCACCTGTTTTCGGAAGCGAGGAGTACTATGCTGCCAGTGTGACTGGAGCAGTCCTTGGCATGCGGCGTGGAAGCAGGCTCTATCGGTCGCTCGTTCGTGAGCGTCAGATAGCTGCGGACGTTTCGGCGTTCACGTTCGATCTCTCGAAAGGCAGTGATCTCCTCATTGTCGATGTCACGGCGCGTCCCGAAACCAGCCCCGAGCTACTCGAGCTCGAGGTTCATCGTGAAATCGATCTGCTTATCCATGAAGGTGTGACTGTTGAGGAAGTTCAGCGCGCGGTGGCACTCATTCAGACAGACATGATCACCGCGATGCAGTCAGCAAGCGAGCGAGCAGACAGGCTTTCGATGTTCGCCATGCTTCTTGGCGATCCTCATCTTCTGAATGAGCAGGCAGACAGGTACGCGTCTGTCACAGTCGAGAGGGTCAATCGCTTCGTGCTTGAGCGCCTTTGCTCTGAGAACCGCGCAGTGCTGCTCTATGTTCGGCGGAGCGACGCCGAATCGAAAAATGAGGTGGAACCGATTATGGTAGCTGCATCATGACGACTGCTGTCAGACCCCTTCCCGGAATGGCTCGGGAATATCGCTTTCCGCGGTTTGAGCGACACATACTTGACAATGGGATGCAGGTGATAGTAGCGGCCGTGAGAAAGTTGCCTGTTGTCAGTGTACTTGCTGTGATCGATGCTGGAGCTGCGTCCGAAGCGGCGGGAAAGGAAGGAATCGCTGAATTGACAGCTCAATCTCTGAGGGAGGGGACGACAGAGCGGGACGGACTTCAGCTCACGGTGGACTTTGAGCAGCTCGGGACATCGCTCGAGGCGGGAGCCGACTGGGATACATCTGTGGTCAGCATGACGCTGCTGAGGGACAGTCTCACCGCCGCCTTCGATCTGTTCAGCGATGTTCTGAGATCGCCGGCTCTTCCTGAGAGTGGCTTTGAAAGACTTCGCGCGGAACGACTAGCTGAGCGAATGCAGATTCTGTCGGAACCACGTGGTCTTGCTGACGAATCGTTCTCCAGGTTCGTGTACGGACCCTCTGCGAGGTACCAAGAGCCGATGAGCGGAAGCACCGAGTCGATCTCGCGCATCTCACATGCCGATATTCAGGGTTTTCACAGCCGTAACTACACTCCAGACGCGGTGACAATGATCATCGCCGGTGATCTCGACGTGGATGAAGGAATCGAGCTCGTCAACAAATCGTTCAGTTCATGGAAGGGGGAACGGAAGAGGATAGTACAGGAAGCGGATATGAGAGCCCGCAGCTCGAGAGCGACTGAACTCGTCGGAAAAACTGGTGCAGCACAGTCGGAGTTGAGGATCGGTCACGTCGGTGTGCCGAGGCTACATCCTGACTATTTCAATATCGTCGTCATGAATGCGGTACTGGGCGGACTCTTCTCCTCGAGGATCAACCTCAATCTCAGAGAGGCTCATGGTTACACGTATGGAGCCTCGTCGTATTTCGACTGGCGCCGCGGTTGTGGCCCCTTCGTCATATCTACGGCTGTTGAAAGCGAGGTAACAGGAGCAGCGATCTCCGAGATACTTGGTGAGATCGACAAAATGCAGCGCGAAGAGATTTCAGATGAGGAGTTGACTCTTGCGACGAGTTATCTCGGCGGTGTCTTCCCGATCAGGTATGAGTCTACTGCCGCAATTGCGTCGGCTCTCGCGACAATGGTGGCCTTCGGATTGCCCGGCGACTACTACGACACCTATAGAGAAAGAGTGCGACGGGTGACGACACGAGATGTTCTTTCCGCTGCCCGGAAATATGTCAGTGCGGACGAACTTCAGCTCGTGGTGGTCGGAGACCCCAGCAAGGTCAGAGCACCTCTCGAAGGGCTGGGGATAGGCCCGCTCTCGGTTCGTGACGCGACGGAATCTTGAAATACCGGGCTAAATCTCTGAACACTGACTCTGAGGAGAACCCGGGCCAAGTAGCATCGCGAAGGGTCTATACGGGACGGGTCATCTCGCTGGATGTTGATACAGTGCGGTTTCCGAATGGCACCATCGGTGATCTTGAGATGGTTCGGCATTCCGGCGCGAGCGCGGTCGTACCATTTCTCGATGATCCGCAGGGCCCCGATCCGGAGGTGCTTCTCATCAGGCAGTACCGGTATGCTGCCGAGGAAAGCCTTTTTGAGATTCCTGCAGGTCGGCTTGACCCGGGCGAGGCGCCTGAAGCCTGTGCCTTGCGTGAGCTGAGGGAGGAGACGGGCTACCTGGCGGGGAGTGTCGAGCTGCTCACGACCATCTTCACGACACCGGGCTTTACGGATGAGAGAATTCATCTGTTCCTGGCTACAGACATGGTGTCGGGGGAAGCAAATCTTGAATCAGACGAGATCCTGGACCTGCACCGGATGCCTCTTTCCCTTGCGATCAGGCTGATTCACTCGGGTGAAGTCAAGGATGCGAAGACAATAGTGGGCCTTCTCCTCGCCGCCTCGCATCGCCGAACCGAGTAAACTCCGTAGATCCAATCGGTATCCAATAGTCGTAGGACTATCAGCGGTGTCCTCGATAACGGACATCATTGGGTTCATGACTGGACAGCCGATCCCTTCTGCTGGAGCTAACTCGTTGTCACAACGCAGGTTAGTGCGTGTTCCCTGATCGGCATATCGTGTGCATCATGCCCCTAATGAAAAGAACCTTCTTCACGGGAGGCAGTACTCGTTCCTTTTTTGTCAGAATCTCAATTCTTTGGGAGGTAGCGGCATGAATAGCAGCGCTCGTAAGCACGTAGTCCCGATGCAGGGAGCGACCGTCAGGGAACAGTTGCGGGCGATGGATGATTCAGCCGTCGTCGCCTCGTTCCTGGGCGGGGAGGAAAGGGCGTTCTCGGAGTTGGTAGAGCGGTATCAGACCAGGCTGCTGAACTTTGTCTACCGGACGATTGGTGACCGCGAGAAAGCCGAGGACCTGGTGCAGGAGGTGTTTATCCGGGTGTACCGGCATCTTCATCGATTTGATCGGTCCAAGAAGTTCTCGACCTGGGCCTACACGATTGCGTCCAACTTGGCCAAGAACGAGCTCCGGAACCGCTCGCGGAACCCTCTGGTGCTCTTTCAGACGGTGCAAAAGAACTGGCAGGATGATGATCGCCCGCTCCAGTTCGAGGACACTACTTCACGTCCCGATGACATGTACCGGAAGCGGCACCTCCGGGAAATTGTCGAGGAGTCAGTGGCCAAGCTGCCAGAGCACCACAGAAAAGTGTTCATCCTGCGGGAACTCGAGGGGAAATCGTACGAAGAGATCGCCGAGATAACGGACTGCAACCTCGGCACGGTGAAATCACGCCTGAACCGGGCGAGAAACTCATTTGCGGAAATCGTTGCGCCCTACATGGAATAAGTGATAGGGTTGAGGGTTTGGAACCGCTACCTCGAAGGGGGGTAGTGGTAGTCCGAACCCTCAACACTGCCGCAATGGACTGTCGGGAATTCCGGGAAAAGCATTTTGCATTCGTAGACGACACACTTTCGGGGATCGAGGTGGTCGGCCTCCAGATGCATCTCAACGAATGTGAGCGGTGCGCGCGACAGGATGCAATTGTCCGCCGGTCATTGATGGCTCTTCGGAGTCTTCCGTGCATCGAGCCGTCGCCAGGATTCTCGGAGAAACTTCAGAAGAGACTTGAGGAGGCAAGAGCAGCTGATCTTGCTGCGTCTCACCTGGTGCGATCACGAAAGTTCGCTGCAGTCGTAATGGTGACCAGCGTTGTAATGCTCGGCTATATAGCGCTCTCGCTGAAGGAAGTGGATGCTGCCCGGCATATCATGCTTCCGCCCGTTGTGGCGACTCTTCCGGATTCAGACACGGCTTCGATGACTACTCCGGCTCCGGCCATGGTAGCAGCCGTACCCGCCGGGCTTCCGATATGGACTGCAGCCATGTTCGCAGAACAGGCGCCAGTCCATTTTGCCTCGACTGATCTACTGCTGACGAGCGCTACGAGATAGCCCGATGCCGCGCTGGGTAGCCGCTGAGATTTATATTTGCAGCATGTCTGCCTCCGCTCTCAAGATTCTGCGCGACACCCTGAAGAAAGGCACCTTCGATGGTGCCTATTACATCTGCGGGGAGGACGATTTCCAGAAAGAGGATGCGATGAGCCAGCTCATTGGAGCCACCGTCGATCCTGCGATGCGATACTTCAATCTTGAGATTCTGCGCGCCCCGGATCTCGATGGGAAAACTCTCGATGCCGCACTCTCGGCGCTGCCCATGATGGCCCAGAGGCGAGTGGTCGTCATCCGGGACGTTGGAGCGCTCAAGAGAGACGCACGTAAGACCCTCGACCGCTATCTTGCCAGACCGGCTTCGGACATGGTGGTTCTGCTGATCGAAGCATCGGGCGGAAAACCCGACAAGGAATTTGCGAAAAGTGCGACCGCTCTCGAATTCGGTCTTCTTGCCGCTGAACGTGTACCCCGGTGGATAGCTCACTATGTGGCCACGCATCTTGAGGCGGCGATTACCGCCGGTGCGTGTGAGCTGCTGCAAACCGTGGTCGGTACCGATCTGCACCAGCTTGTTGCCGAGCTCGACAAGCTGGCGAGCTTCACTAATGGGGACGAGATAGACGAGACTGCCGTGACAGCGATAGTGGGGGTGCGGCGTGGCGAGACGGTGGCTGATGTTCTCGACGAAGTCGCGATGAAAAACGCAACCAGGGCACTCGCTCTCCTGTCGCAGGTACTTTCTCAGCCGAAGACAAGCGGGGTTACGCTGGTGATGGCTCTCACGACGCAGACGATCGCACTTTCGTGGGGGAAGGCGAGAATTGCAGAGGGACTTTCGCAAGGCAGGCTTTCAGCGGAGTACTACGATTTCCTCAAGGGAAACAACTCCTACACGGGAAGACCGTGGGGGTCGGCTGTTGCAACGTGGTCACGTGCCGTTGAACACTGGACCACCGAATCACTCGAACAGGCGATGGATGCACTCCTTGACGCCGATTTAGCTCTGAAGGAAACGAGATTATCGTCAGAGGAGCAGGTGCTGTCGACGCTCATTTTCTCGATGTGCGTCGAAGACGATAGAAGTGTGGCAGCATAACGGAACGGGAGTAGAGATGGTGAGAATATCCTGGCGGTCGCTGATGTTCGTACTGTTTGCACCTGGTGTCGTTGTCGCGCAGGCAGGCACAGCCGTGAATCCTGTTTACCGTAGAGCGCAAGCGATGGTGAACGATGGCAATGCGGCGGCTGGAAGAGCGCTCGTGGATTCGATGATATCGGCAGCTCCCGCGGGTTCTCACGAGTATGCTGAAGGGATTTATTGGCGAGCCGTTCTCGGTGCAACTGCGGCCGAAGCGGAGATGGACTACCGGCGGATAGTGGTTGACTATCCACACTCTCCACGTGTCGAGGATGCCCTGATCCGGCTGGCTCAACTCGAGATGGCGCGCGCCAACTATGATGGTGCGCTCAGGCATCTCAGCCGTCTCGCTCTCGAGCATCCCGATAGCCCGGCAAGGGCACGCGCGGGGTATTGGACAGCAAGAGCGCTCTTCGAGAAGAACGATATTCAAGGTGGGTGTATTGCCACCGCTGACGCCCTCGGGAGAACCAGCGAGGCCGACGCGGAATTACGCAACCAGATCACGTACCTGAATCAACGCTGCGCGGGAGTCGTGATTGCAGCAGCGCCGACGCCTGCTGCATCGGCGGCGATAGATTCTACAGCAGCTGGAGCTCCGGAGAAGGTGGTATCCACTCCCACTTCCACTGTCGCTGCGCCGGCAGCCATCGATTCCCTAGTCCCTCCGCCGAAGCCTGCCGTTTCGTCTGATGTGACATCGAGCCAGGCAGGCGTTAAGCCATCGATGAAGCCGCCGGCAAAACCGCGGGATGTCGAGCCATCGATGGTTGAGCCGGTAGTGTCGACACCGCGAGCAGCGTCGGTCACACCAGCGGCGGATGCCAACGGATTTACCGTACAGGTTGCGGCGTACAATTTGAGATCGCAGGCGGAAGCAATGGCGGAGAGACTTCGCAAGCGCGGTTATGAGTCGCGCGTGGCGGGCACCAGTGCGCCGTTCCGTGTGCGAATCGGGCGGTATGCGACTCATGCCCAGGCAGCGGCAGTGCAGCGATCGCTGAAGACGAAACAGATTGCGGGGTTCGTGGTACAGGCCGAACGAAGGTGAGCCGGCTGACATCAACTCCGTTGATGCAGCAGTACCGGGAGATAAAGGATCGCCATCAGAATGCGATTCTCCTTTTCCGAATGGGTGACTTTTATGAGATGTTTTACGAGGATGCTGAGATTGCGTCCCGTGCGCTGGGGCTGACGCTCACCTCTCGAAATAACGGTGGCGCTGCCGAGGTCCCGCTTGCAGGTATTCCGGTGAAGGCGGCGGCGGAATATCTGCGGCGGCTGGTTGAGCAGGGATATCGCGTCTCGATCTGCGAGCAGACCGAGGATCCGAAACAGGCAAAGGGGATTGTCCGCCGTGAGGTGGTTGAGACAATTACACCGGGCGCGGCGTTTGCCGATGACATTCTCGACGGTGCCCGGAACAATTTTCTCTGCGCGGTATCTCCCGCTGATGATGTGATCGGGATCGCAGCGGCGGATCTTTCCACTGGAGAGTTCCGGCTCATTGTGTGTGCTGTCGGCGATGCCGATGCCATACTTTCGCGTCTCTCGCCCAGAGAGATCCTCATCGCGCGCAACTCTACCGCATCAGCGCGACTGATCCAGCACAACAGAAATGAAGGACCGCTCGTTACGGAGCGAGAGGCGTGGGAGTTCGATGCAGCGCTTGCATCGACTGAGCTCACCCGCCAGTACGGAGTGGCTTCGGTTGATGGATTGGGAATTGGAGACCAGGATTTACCAGCGCTCGCAGCGGCTGGTGCACTCATGCGATATATGCGTGAGCTGCAGCCGGGTGGCATTCCGCATCTGGTGCGCCCGATAGTCGAGCGACCAGGCGGGACGATGCCGCTCGACGAAATGACCCGTCGGAATCTCGAGCTTGTAGAATCGTTGCGGGGGAGCGTGACCGATACCGGCGGAACGCTGCTTTCGGTTCTCGACCGGACACTCACCTCGATGGGCTCCCGGCTGCTTCGCCACTGGATACTCACTCCACTGACGAGCCGGGAGGCGATAAATGCACGGCTCGATGTGGTCGCTCTCTTCGCCGGGGACTCTCTCGGGCGCCAATCGCTGCGCAGTGGTCTGGACGGTGTGCGCGATATCGAGCGACTGGCGAGCAAGATGGCAGCTGGCCGTGGAAATCCGCGTGACTTGCGTGCACTTGGAGATTCTCTCTCACGTCTTCCTGATGTATACGGTGCGCTCGATGCCATGGCTGGAACGGCAGAGGTAGATGCGGGTCCTCTAGCATCGCTTTTGGGACGTTGGGATGCGTGCGCAGATCTCGCGAAAGAGATCACCGACACGGTAGTTGAGCGGCCCCCGGTTACGGTGGGTGAGGAAAGCTGTATTCGGTCGGGAGTGGATACCGCGCTCGATGAGCTCCGTCTGCTCCGGGATGGCGGAAAGGATGCCATCGCGCGGATCCAGATGGATGAGAAGGCACGCACCGGGATCAGCTCGCTGAAGGTCGGCTTCAATCGTGTGTTTGGATACTTCATCGAGGTCACGAACAGCAACTTGCATCTGGTGCCGGCGGATTATCAGCGACGCCAGACGCTCACTGGAGCGGAGCGATACGTGACGCCCGCGTTGAAGGAGTATGAGGAGAAGGTGCTCACGGCCGCCGAACGAATCGAGGAGCGGGAGCGGGAGCTTTTCGAGGTGCTGCGGCGGCGTATTGGAGCGCAAATTGGTCGGCTTCAGTGCATGGCGCAGCTAATAGCGGAGTCGGATGTGCTTTCGACCCTGGCGGAGGTGGCAGAGCGCGAGAGCTATGTGCGGCCCGACATCACGGACGATTTCGATCTTGACATCACGGCGGGCCGACACCCAGTGGTCGAGCGGATGATGGCGCGAGAGAAGTTCATCCCGAATGATGTTCAGCTCCCGGAGATGGCGAGGATGATTATCCTCACCGGTCCGAACATGTCAGGCAAATCGACGATTCTGCGGCAGATCGGCCTGATCGTGCTGATGGCGCAGATCGGTAGTTTCGTTCCGGCCTCCAAGGCAACGATCGGCGTCGTGGACAGGCTCTTCACGCGTGTCGGTGCGAGCGACAACCTTGTCCGTGGCCAGTCCACCTTCATGGTCGAGATGTCGGAGACGAGCGCGATTCTCCATACGGCAACGCGGCGGAGCCTGGTACTGCTCGATGAGATCGGCCGTGGCACTTCAACATACGACGGCGTATCGATCGCCTGGTCGGTGAGCGAGTATCTGCATGACGCGATTGGTTGCAAGACGGTGTTCGCTACGCATTACCACGAACTGACGCAGCTCCCAGACCAATTAGTAGCAGCTTGTAACTATAGTGTGGAAGTGAAGGAAGTGGAGGATCAGGTGCTGTTCCTGCATCAACTTGTTGCTGGAGGCGCTGATAGATCGTACGGAATAGAGGTCGGACGATTGGCCGGGCTCCCGTCAACCGTGCTAAAGCGGGCGAGAACACTGCTCGCGCTATTCGAGGGAGAGCAGATAGTATCGGCCCTTGGCGGTGCCGATGAGAGCACGGCGGCCACCGGCATGCAGAGCAGGGCCCGGAAGAAAGCCGAGGGGCAGGAAGCCGATCAGCTGGCGCTGTTCGGTGTCACGCATCACCCGGTCGTTGACGAACTCAGAGGCGTCGATCCGAATACATTGACGCCACTCGAGGCGCTGATGCTGGTGAGCCGTCTCGTGAGCGGTGCAAAGCAGGGGTAGATTAACGTGATGCTCACAAAAGCTGGCGTCGTGACGGCAGTTTGCTTCGTGGCAATGATTACCGGATGCAAGAGGGGCGATGATAGTGCGGGAACGATCTCCGAAGTGGGGCCGCGTCCTGACGAGTTGCCGACGATGCTCAACAAGGAGCTTCCCTTCCGGTACCCGCCATCGCTGTATGCCAGAAAGGTTCAGGCGAACGTGACACTACGGGTATTCATCGATAAGGAAGGACTCGTTGTGGCCGAGTCGACACACGTTGCCGAGAGCTCGGGGCATGCATCGCTCGATTCGGCAGCAGTGAGGGGATCGAGCGAGCTGCGTTTCATTCCCGCCAGAACCCGCGGATCCTCCGTGCCGGTATCAATTCTGTTTCCGGTCTACTTCCGGCACCCAGAGGCATCTCCGCTACCCGGGGACACCATCCTTAAGAAGCCAGCCTCCGAGACTCAGGCAGCGGGCACCCGTCGCTGATGGCTTTTGTAGAACGCAATCGTCGACCATGCGACAGCGTACTCGACACGATTGCCTGGACGCCGCTGATTCGCCTGAACTCGGTAACGCGTGGAATCAGAACTCCGGTTTATGGAAAGGCGGAGTTCTTCAACCCGGGCGGGTCGGTCAAGGATCGAATAGCAGTTCCGATCATAGAGCAGGCGGAACGTGAAGGACGGCTCAAGCCGGGTGGAACGATTGTCGAAGGAACGAGCGGCAATACGGGAACGGCACTGGCTATCGCGGCAGCGCTGCGCGGCTACAAATGCATCTTCACCATGCCGGATAAGATGTCGCAGGAAAAGGTGAGGCTTCTGAAGGCGTTCGGGGCAGAGGTGATCGTGACTCCGACGGCGGTGCCGCCGGATCATCCAGATAATTATGTGATGATGGCAAAGCGGATTGCGAAAGAAACGCCCAATGCAATTCTCGCTGACCAGTTCTACAACGAGGCGAATCCGCAGGCGCACTACGACGTCACGGGCCCTGAGCTGTGGGAGCAGACCGAGGGACGTATCACCCATTTCGTCGCAGCGGCCGGTACTGGCGGAACGATCACTGGAGTAGGCCGGTACCTGAAGGAAAAAAATCCGGGCATCAGAATTATCGCCGGCGATCCTGTAGGATCGATCCTGGCCGATTACTGGCGCACGGACGGAAGGCAGATTCGTGAAGGGGTACCCTATAAAGTCGAAGGGATCGGTCAGGACAAGATCCCGGGAACGCTTGATATGCGCCTTATCGATGACTTCGAGACTGTCACCGATAAGGAATCGTTTGCGATGGCCCGCCGGCTGACGCGTGAAGAAGGATTGTTCGTTGGAGGGTCATCGGGACTGATCACCCACGTTGCGCTGAGAGTCGCACGAGAGGTGGATGATCCCAATGCATTCGTCGTCACCGTTCTGTGCGATACCGGCGAACGATATCTCTCGAAGGTCTACAACGACGAATGGATGCGGGAGAACCAGATGCTCGACAGCTCCCGGGCCACACTGATGCACGTCCTCGGACGAAAGGAGGGCGCGACTCCAGCGGTAGTGAGCACCTCGCAGGGGGCGACGGTTCGTCAGGCACTTGGATTGATGACGCTGCACGACGTGTCGCAGCTTCCGGTGATGGAGGATCAGAACTGCGTCGGCTCCGTAAGTGACTGGTCGCTGTCCCAGAAAAGCCTCGAGAACCCGAAACTGCTGGATGCCACGGTTAGCGAGGTCATGGAATCACCGTTTCCAATGGTGGCTTCGGACCAGTCGGTAGACAACGTGGTGAAGCTGTTGTCGAAGGCGAATCCAGCTGTTCTTGTGCGCAGTAATGGGACGGTGCAGGGCATTGTGACACGATCTGACATGCTGCATTACATGATGACTCGGTAGGGGCACGAAGCAGTTGAAGATCACTGTCTTGATGGGTGGGGCATCGTCGGAGAGGAACGTCTCGCTGGCATCCGGCTTCCGTATCGTCGAAGCCCTCAGATCGCGGGGCCACGATGTAACCCCGTTCGACCCGTCTCGCGGGCCGATTACCAGTGAGATGGAGCGAGAGCTGTCGGCGGGCGTAGTCGGGACTGAACCTCCCTCTCTCGAGATGCTGGCGAAGGTCACCGGCGGATCCTTTCTCCCAGCCCTCGAAAGACGGCCGGAAATCTTCGAGGCCGACGTGGTATTTCTCGGATTGCATGGTGGGCAGGGGGAAGATGGGACCCTCCAGGCGTTGCTCGACATGGCTCACATTACGTATACGGGGCCGGGCCACCTCTCGAGCGCGCTCGCAATGGACAAGGATCTCTCGAAGAAACTGTTTCGCGTGGCGGGGGTCCAGACGGCTGACTGGCTGATGGCACCGACATCGGTCGAAGAGGTAGAGGCGGCGCTTGGATTTCCTGTGGTCGTCAAGCCCTCCAAGCAGGGATCGACAGTTGGTTTGACTGTCGTGAAAGAACGCGGACACCTCGAGAGCGCGATCGATGAGGCCTGGCTCTATGATGACGAGGTGATGATCGAGCAGTTCATCGCGGGACGCGAGCTGACTGTAGGAGTGCTCGGCGACCGGGCTCTCCCCGTGGGCGAGATTAAACCGGTGCACGAGATATATGACTACGAGTGCAAGTACACCGTAGGCATGGCTACGGAGGAATTTCCGGCGAAGCTGAGCACTGCGCAAACTGATCTTGTGCAGCAGCAGGCACTCGCCGCTTTCAGGGCACTCAAACTCAGGGGATGCGCGCGGATTGATTTTCGGCTCGATACCTCCGATGATGAAGGGAGTGTCAGCGGCCTCTATTGTCTGGAGGCTAACACGTTGCCCGGAATGACCGAGCTGAGTCTGATACCGCAGGGAGCGGCAGCAACCGGTATGTCATTTCCCGAATTGTGTGAAGAGATTGTGCGCCTGGCGCAGAAATGAGGAACCCTCAGGCACGGTCTGTGTTATAGAAAGATCCCCCGTTGTGAAGCAGGTTCCAATGTCCGAAGCGCTGTACGAATCCCCCCCGCAGCCCAGAATGACGCCAGCCGTTCAATGGCTGATCGCGGCAAATGTAGGCGTCTATTTCCTCCAGCTCACACTCTTCTTCAGACTCGAGACCGTCTTTGGCGTGCTCGGCCTCTCAGGAGATCGGTTCCCCGCCGAGTGGTGGACACTGGGCACCTATATGTTCGTCCACGGCGGGCTCTGGCACCTTGCGTTCAACATGCTTGCCCTGTGGATGTTCGGGCCAAGAATCGAACACCTTTGGGGTGCCAGGAGCTTCGTCTACTTCTATTTATGGTGCGGGATTGGAGGTGCGGTAGCCCACCTGCTGGTCGAGGGCGATGCCAGACTTGTCGGCGCATCAGCGGCGGTGATTGGCGTTCTGCTCGCGTATGCCCTGCGATGGCCGGATGAAGAGGTCTATATCTTCGGCGTAATACCGATGAAGACGCGGTGGCTCGTTGTCTGGCTGGCGCTTATCAATCTTGCGATGGGAATTTCCTCGACCAAAGGAGGATCTGGTATTGGGTGGTGGGCACATCTGGGCGGCCTTGCCTTCGGATGGATCTTTCTGCGTGTCTCAGCTTTCGGCGGGCTCGACAACTTCAGACGGTGGGTGTCACCCGTTCCGGATGAACCAGAGGATGCTTTCAGGGCAGTGCCGCGTGCCAGGCCCAGGAATCGTGATCGCGGGGATCGGACGGAGGGAATAGATGACGTGGTCGCGAAGAGCAACGCGGTCGTTGCGCGTCCGGCGCGTCCGGCTCTCTTGCCGCGGGCGAGCGACGATGCGGCAACAAGGCAATCGGCGGAGAAGCTGGATCTGGTGCTCGACAAGATTTCCAGGCACGGTATCGAAAGCCTGACCAGCGAGGAGCTGGGAGTTCTCGAAGAGATGTCGAAAAAGCTGAGAGGACCCGAGTCCCACTGATTGAACTGGGTCTCCGATTCGTGCATTGTTCGGAATGCCGAAACCGGAACTGCTCGAGACGTTCACGAATCCTTACGTGGACAGGGAATATGAAATCCATATGGACTGCAATGAGTTCACGTCGCTGTGTCCACTTGGCGGGATCGAGACAGACGCGAAGGAACTCGATGCATTGCAGGGCGGAGCGCCGGACTTCGGGATAATCAGGATTACCTACGTGCCAGCGCAGGTCTGCGTCGAGCTCAAGAGCCTCAAGCTCTACCTGTGGAGCTTTCGAAATGACGGGATCTTCTACGAGCGGGCGGTGAACCGTATCCTCGATGACCTCGTAGCAGCCGTCAGTCCTCGGTGGATGAGAGTGGTTGGCGACTTCAACCTGCGAGGCGGAATCAAATCGGTGATCACGACTACACACGGTGCGAAAGGCTAGCTCGGCGGCTCCGGCTTTTCATTCAGCGGCATGCTGGCGATGATCAGCTGAAGATCCCGATTTTTCCAAGCAGGAACCAGAGGATGATGAAGACAACGATCCCCATGCAGCCGCAACCGCCGGTGAGTTTTCTGGCGCCATAACCCGCGGCAATGCCGCGCAGGATCTTGCTCATGGTTTCTCCACTTCGAGGGGGATCGTGTCCGAGGCAATAGCCAGAGAGCGGTCATTCCATCAGTGCGCCGAGCATGCACGAGTTGTACCGGTGTCGAGGAGCAGGAGTTGGCGGGGGTTCCAGCGTCAACCAGCCAGAATTACATTGCGCACCGCGGCCAGTACGAGCGTGGAAACACCGGCCAGGTAGCTCAGTTGGTAGAGCAGCGGACTGAAAATCCGCGTGTCGGCAGTTCGATTCTGCCCCTGGCCAT
>JACCRF010000167.1 GCA_013813715.1 Gemmatimonadaceae bacterium
CACCGCTCTTGCCATTGCGGACATCGTACGTGGGGAGTTGCGCGGCTCTCCTGACACAATCGTGGAGAGCGTCGCACCACTCGAACGGGCGGGTCCGGCACAACTGAGCTTCCTCGCCACAGCGCGCTACTCGCCAGGCATTTCCCCTTCGCACGCCGGCGTCATTCTGGTCACCGCCGAACTGGCTGATGCGGCAGCACAGGTGCCTTCGCGCATTGTCGTCCCCAACCCGCAGGAAGCGTTGCTTTCAGTCCTTCCACTTCTGTACCCGACGTGGACTCGCCCCGCCTCGATCCATCCCACGGCATGCATCGGGCGCGGCGTAACGATCGGCCGCGACGTCACCGTCGATGAGTATGCCATAGTCGGCGACGGTGCATCGGTTGGCGATGGCGCGTGGCTCGGTGCGCATTGCGTCGTCGGCGCGAGAGTGACCGTGGGGGAGAACACTCGACTGCATCCGGGCGTCACGCTCTACTCCGGCAGTGAGCTGGGGCGCCGCGTCGTGCTGCACTCCGGCGTACGCGTCGGGTCGGACGGTTTCGGGTACGTGTTTCGCGGCGGCGAGCACGCTAAGATTCCGCACGTCGGCCGGTGCCTGATCGGTGACGACGTCGAGATCGGAGCCAACACGACGGTCGATCGGGGGAGCATCGATGACACTGTGATCGGCGCCGGTACGAAAATCGACAACCTGGTGCAGATCGCGCACAACGTGAAGGTCGGGCGTCTCTGTCTCATCATGGCCCAGGTCGGCATCGCGGGCTCGGCGAAAATCGAGGACGGCTGCGTGATAGCCGGCCAGGCAGGCCTTGCCGGGCACATCACCATCGGTGCGGGAGCCAGGATTGCCGGGCAAGCGGGCGTCTTCGGCAACGTGCCGGCTGGTGAGACCTGGTCAGGCTACCCGGCGCGGCCTCACCGTGAGGCGTTGCGCGTAACGGGGGCGACAATCAAGCTTGCAGGGATGCTGAAGAGGCTCGAGCGACTTCTCGACGAGCAGGGAGGGAAATGAGCCGCAATACTGTCGCGCGATCCGTCGAACTCGAGGGAATCGGGCTTCACCTTGGCAAGCCGTGCCGGATCACGTTCAAGCCGGCTCCGGCGGGCAGCGGAATCACGCTGCTCCGCACCGATCTCCCCGGAGCGGCCGCCATTCCGGCGAGAGTTGAGAATGTCAGCGCCAGCGAGCGCCGCACGCAGCTCGGCGCCGGCACGAACACCGTTCACACTGTCGAGCACGTGCTCGCCGCGGTTTCGGCGATGGAAATTGACGATCTCGTCATCGAGCTGGACGGGCCCGAGCCGCCGATCCTCGACGGCAGTGCGGCGGCCTTCTTCGAGTTACTCAAGTCAGCGGGCCTTGCGGCGGTCGCGGGGCACCCGGATTATTTGACGCTCGCCGAGCCGGTTCGAATCATCGACGGAGAGTCGGTCTACGAGGCTTATCCGGCATCGCGGCTCGAGCTCGATGTCACAATCGAGTTTCCGCATCCCCGAATCGGCCGCCAGTCAACCCGGGTCTGCGTCACCACCCAGTCGTTCGAAACCGAGCTGGCGCGCGCGCGGACGTTCGGGTTCGTGCACGAAGTCGATTGGCTGCGGGAGCGTGGGCTGATCAGGGGCGCATCGATAGACAACGCGGTCGTGCTGGACGACACCGAAGTGGTGAGCGGCCCGCTGCGGTGGGACGACGAGTTTGTTCGCCACAAGACGCTGGATTGCATCGGGGATCTCGCGCTCATCGGCGCGAGGGTGAATGCACGAATCGTGGCGGTGCGGCCGAGCCACCGTGGAACCGTTACGCTGGTGCGGGAGCTCACCAGGGCGGGCGTGATCCGCTCCGGCAATGGCGTCCCGCGGATTTCAGAAGACGCCGGGCAAGGGAGAGGAACCGTGTACGGAATAGAAGACATCATGAAGGTCCTGCCGCACCGTTATCCGTTCCTCCTCGTTGACCGCATAGTCGAGATCGAGGAGAACAAGCGCATCGTCGGCCTGAAAAACGTCACGATCAACGAGCCCTTCTTTCAGGGCCACTTCCCGGGGCATCCGATCATGCCGGGAGTATTGATCATCGAGGCGATGGCCCAGGTGGGCGGGATGCTGCTGATGGGATCTGTCGGCGATCCCGACACTAAAGTTGTGTACTTCATGTCGCTCGACAACGTGAAGTTCAGGAAGCCGGTGAAGCCGGGAGATCAGATCCGGTTCGAGCTCGAGGTCGTCCAGATTCGCGGCACGATCTGCAAGATGCGGGGCGTGGGTAAAGTGGACGGCGAGGTGGTGGCGGAGGCCGACATGGCGGCAATGGTTCGCGATCGATGAAACTCGCAGGAGTTCATGCGTCCGCCCTGGTCTCGCCCAAGGCGAAGCTGGGCGAACGGGTGGAGGTTGGTCCCTTCGCGATCATTGGCGACGGATGCGAGCTGGGTGACGACTGCCAGATTGCCGCGCGAGTGACTCTCGAGCGCGACGTAAAGCTCGGTGCGGGCGTGAAGGTCGGCATTGGCAGCGTCCTCGGCGGGGCGCCACAGGACCTCAAGTATGCCGGCGAGCACACTACCGTCGAGATAGGGGACGGTACTGTGATCCGCGAGTACAGCACGATCAACCGGGGCACGTCGCAGTCGTTCAAGACTACAGTCGGCGCGAGATGCCTGCTGATGTCTTACGTGCATCTCGCGCATGACTGTCACGTGGGCAACGGCGTCATCGTTGCGAACGGCGTGCAGTTGGCGGGGCACGTGACGATAGACGACAAGGCGACAATCTCCGGCCTTTCGGCGGTGCATCAGTTCGTCCGCATCGGGCGCCACAGCTTCATTGGCGGCTGCTCGCGCGTGTCGAAGGACATTCCCCCTTTCCTCAAAGCGGTGGGCAACCCAGTGAAGCTCTACGGCTTGAACGGCGTCGGCCTTCAGCGAAGCGGCTTCTCGGAAGAAGTGGTGCGCGAGCTCAAGCGCGCCTATCGGTTGTTCTTCAGGTCGGATCTCAATGTTTCGCAGGCGATGCAGCGTGCCGAATCGGAGCTGGCGTTGTTTCCGGAGGTGCGCGAGCTGATCGACTTTGTAGATGGCAGCGAGCGCGGGGTCGTGATCTGACGGCGCCACTACGCATTGGCGTCGTGGGCGCCGGCAGCCTCGGCTATCACCATGTGCGCATTCTGCGCGACATGGAGACCGTCGAGCTCGCCGGATTCGTGGAGTCGAACGATTCCCGGGCTCGCCAGGTCGTCGCAGAGCTCGGCGTCGAGCGGCACGCCACGCTCGATTCGCTGCTGCCCCGCGTGGACGCAGTGACCATCGTGGTTCCGACTCCGGCGCATTACGCCGTCGCGAAGGCGGCGCTGGAAGCGGGCAGACACGTCTTCATCGAGAAGCCGATCACCGCGACGCTGGAGGAGGCGGATGACATACTCGACCTCGCGCGGCAACGGGGATGTATCGTGCAGATCGGGCACGTGGAACGGTTCAACCGCGCCGTGCGTGCCGCGCTGCCGCATGTGTCGCGCCCGCGATTCATCGAGAGCGAGCGTCTCGCGTTGTTCAGTCTGCGCGGCTCGGACGTGGCCGTCGTGCTCGATCTGATGATTCACGACATCGACCTCGTGCTGACGCTGGTCGGCGATACGGCCGAAGAGATTTCGGCGGTGGGTGTGCCCGTACTCACGCCGATGCTCGACATCGCCAACGCGCGCGTCACGTTCTCGTCCGGGGCGGTTGCCAACATCACGTCGAGCCGAATATCGCGCGATCGAGTGCGGAAGATCAGGATCTTCCAGGAGAGTGGCTACCTATCGCTCGATCTCGGCGCCGGGACTGGAGATTTTTTTCGGTTGAAGGAGAAGATGGATCCGAGCCGCCCTCCGACTGGACCCGTCAGCATCACCGATTTCGTGGACCGAATTTCCCTGACGGCACCGGAAGGTGAGCCGCTGCGCCTCGAATTCGACAGCTTCGTGGCCGCGCTGCACGGAACGGGGCCAGTGGTCGTCACCGGCGACGATGGGAGGCGCGCGCTCGGAGTCGCGCTCCAGATCGTGGCGGAGATCGAGCGTAGGATGCCGGCGCTGACCGGTGAAGCGCTGGCATCTCGTGCCTGAAGTCCTGTTCGTCGCGGGAGAGGCCTCTGGCGATCTCCACGCGGCGGGTGTTGCCGAAGTGCTGGGGCGCATTCGCCCGGACCTCGCGCTGACGGGCTTCGGCGGACCACTGCTCGAGAAGGCCGGGGTGAAGCTCTTCGACCGGTACGAGACCGGCCTGATGGGATTCGTCGAGATCATCCGCCACATCCCGCGGCACTGGTCGCTGCTGGAGAGGATTCGAGAGCGAATCGCCGGTGGCGATGTCAGGCTGCTCCTCGCCGTGGACTATCCCGGATTCAATATGAAGGCGGCCGCCGCAGCGGCCGATGCCGGCATTCCCGTTCTTTACTATGTGACTCCGCAGGTATGGGCCTGGGGTGAGGGCCGAATCCCGAAACTGGCTCGAATCGTGTCGAAGGCTGCCGTGATCCTTCCCTTCGAGGAGAACCTTCTTCGCGGTCACGGAATCGACGCCACCTTCGTCGGTCATCCACTCCTGGACAGAGCAGGCGAGCTGCCGCCGCGCGCCGAGGCGAGAGCAGCGCTGGGGCTTTCGGACGACGCACCGGTGCTCGCGCTTTTTCCCGGCAGCCGCGATCAGGAGATCGACCGCCATTTGGACGATTTCGTCGCTTCGGCGCGCGAGGTGCAGAAAGCGCGGCCGCAGGTTCAGGTGGTTGTGAGCGTGGCGCCAACGGTGAAGATCGACATCGATCGCTGCCCCTTCACGATGGTGCACGAGGCGTCGTTCAGCGTTCTTCGCGCCGCCGACGCGGCCCTTTGCAAAAGCGGCACCGCGACGCTCGAAGCCGCGATCGCCGATTGTCCACTCGCAATCGCGTATCGCACGAGTGAAATCTCGTACCTGCTCGCGCGGCTGATGGTGACAATCAAGCACATCGGACTTGTAAACGTCGTGGCGGGAAGGGAGATAGCGATGGAGTTCGTGCAACACGATCTGGAGCCGCGACGGGTCGCGAAACAGCTCTTGCGGCTTCTGGACGCAACCGACGCTGAGCGCAGAAGGGTGCTCGAAGGTCTGGCGGAGGTCCGCGGAAAGCTCGGCACTCCGGGCGCCGCGCGCAGGGTAGCGGAAATGGCGAGTGGTCTGGTTCCATGACTGGCCAGCGGAGCGTTGACGAGCTTCCGTTCGGAATGCGTTTGTCCATTGTCGCTGGTGGCGGCGCGTTGCGCATACTCGCATCCACATGGCGGTACCGGGTAGTTGACGGGCACCACCTCGACTCGCTGCGGCGCGACGGGACGCCATTCATATTTTCACTCTGGCATGGCCAGTTGCTTCCACTCATCTGGCATCACCGGAACCAGCGTGTTGCGATCCTCGTGAGTGAGCACAACGATGGTGAGCTCATCGCGCGAATCGCCAAGTCCATCGGTTACCGGCTTATTCGTGGATCAACGACGCGGGGCGGCGGCCGGGCATTGCTCGCCCTGGTGAGCGAGCTCAGTGCCGGAAAGGAGGTGGCGGTTACGCCAGACGGCCCTAAAGGGCCGACGGGAACATACGCACCCGGCGCGCTCGCTGCCGCGCAGCGGAGCGGCGCACCCATTCTGCCAATCGCCGCACATGTAGACCGCGGCTGGAGACTCTCGAGCTGGGACGGGTTCCTGATACCGAAACCGTTCGCCCGCGTCACCGTTGCTTACGGACCTCCCACCCGAGTCGGTGCGGCAAGCGCCCGCGGCGCCGCGAGGGAAGCGCCTTTGTTCGAACGGCTCATGAACAACACGGTTCAGCGCGCGTGCACTTCGTAGAGCGTGTGTGGAGCGATGAAGGGATTTTTGGCCTCGCTGCGCGTGTGGCGTTGTCGCCGGTTGAGGGCGCATACCGTGGCGCGGTTGCGGTGCGTACGGCGCTTTACGAGCGCGGAATTCTCCACCGGGCGCGGTCGGTCATTCCCGTCTTGAGCGTCGGCAACCTGACGGTTGGCGGGACAGGCAAGACACCCGTGAGTGGCTGGTTCGCGCGGCGTCTATATGAGAAGGGGCGAGCGCCGGCGATTGTGTTGCGGGGCTACGGTGGTGATGAACCGCTCGTGCACGCGCGAACGAACCCCGCGATCCCCGTCGTCATCGCGTCGAGCCGCGTCGCCGGGATCAGCGAGGCGATCGCACTCGGCGCTGACGTTGTGGTACTCGACGATGGGTTTCAGCACATGCATGCATCGCGGGATGCCGACATCGTTCTCGTCAGCGCCGACCAGTGGACTGGATCTCGCCGAATGCTGCCTGCCGGTCCATGGCGCGAGCCTCTGTCCGCAATACGGCGCGCATCGGTGGCGATCGTCACGCGCAAAGCGGCAAGCGATGAGCGAGTCGCTCAGGTACGAGAGGCCGTCAGCGCGGCGGCACCCGCCGTTCCCCAGGCGGTCGTTCGCCTCACGCCGCATGATCTTCGGCGCGCCGCCGGAATGACGGAAGCGAAGAGAGACGGCGTGTATGCCGACATGCGGAGGGACGTTGTCTACGCAATGGCTCACAGAAAAGATGAAACGCTCCCCATCGCGTCTCTTGCCGGCAAGCGCGTCCTTGCCATCGCGGCAATCGGGGATCCCGCCGCTTTCTTCGCGCAAATCGAGTCTCACGGACCGGACGTCAGTCGCCGTCCGTTTGCCGATCATCACGCGTTCTCGACCGCGGAAGTGGATGAGCTGATCGCTGCCGCCCGCGCTTTCGATCTCATTGTCTGTACCCTCAAGGATGCGGTGAAGCTCGCCCCGATGTGGCCTGACGAGGCAGCCCCTTTATGGTATGTTTCCCTGTCAGTCGTGGTCGAGAGCGGGATCGCAGCGCTCGACCAGATCCTCGCGCGCATCGTCGAGGCGTCCAACAAGACCGCGAGGACATGAGACGCCATGCGGGTCGAATCCTGAACATTTTCTTCAATGGCTACTGACCTTCGCGTCCCCACCCATTCAATCGTAGGACCGGACAAGGACACTTTCCTCGATGAGGCGAATCCCTTCGAGGCAATGATGCTCCGGTTCGACAAGGCGGCGGAGCTCCTCGATCTGGAGCCCGGTCTTTACCGCGTCCTTCGCCACCCCGAAAAGCAGATCATCGTCTCGATTCCGGTGATGAAGGACAACGGAGAGGTAGAAGTGTTTACCGGCTATCGCGTCCTGTATAACACTTCCCGCGGCCCAGCCAAGGGCGGGATCCGCTTCGACATGCAGGTCACGCTCGAAGAGGTGACGGCGCTCGCCGCCTGGATGACGTGGAAATGCGCGGTCGTCAACATTCCGTTCGGCGGCGCAAAAGGCGGCGTTGCCTGCGATCCTCGCTCGATGAGCGCGAGCGAGCTCGAGCGAATGACGCGACGCTACACCGCGGCAATCATTCAGACGCTCGGTCCGGACTCCGACGTGCCGGCTCCCGACGTCAACACCAACGAGCGCGTCATGGCGTGGATCATGGACACCTACTCCATGCACGTCGGGCACACTACCACCGCAGTCGTCACGGGGAAACCGGTGGAGATGGGGGGCTCACTCGGCCGCCGCGAGGCGACCGGCCGCGGCTGCATGATCGTCACCAAAGAGGCACTGGCTCACCTCGGCATGCCGGTGGAAGGAACAACCGTCGCGATTCAGGGCTTCGGCAACGTCGGGTCGGTTGCGGCACTGCTTCTCCACCAGGAAGGCTGCAAGGTGGTGGCGATCGGCGACCGGTCGAGATGCATCCATAACAGCAAAGGCATCGACATCGAGGATGCTATTGCGTGGCACGCCAGGCACCGGACCCTCGATGGATACCCAAACGGCGAGATCATCAGCGGATCCGACCTGCTCACCCTCGACGTGGACGTGCTGCTTCCCGCTGCGCTGGAGAACGTCATCACGACGAGGAATGCGGCATCGATCCGCGCCCGCATTATCTGCGAGGGCGCGAACGGGCCGACGACCGCGGCGGCCGACTCGATTCTTGACGAGGCCGACGTATTCGTGATACCCGACATCCTTGCGAACGCCGGGGGCGTGACGGTTTCCTACTTCGAATGGGTACAGGACCGAGGGGGATACTTCTGGACCGAACGACTCGTGAACGACAGGCTTCGCGACATCATGGTCAACAGCTTCAATGACGTGCTCACGCTTGCCAGGCAGCACAGGGTGAACATGCGCACCGCTGCATACATGCTCGCCATCAGCCGCGTCGCGACAGTTCACAGATTGCGGGGTATCTACGCATAATGCGTGTTGTCGTCGCCGTGGTGGGCAAGCCGCGAGATACTGCGCTTGCCGCGGCGATTCATGGCTACGAGACTCGGGCGGCGCGGTACTGGCCGCTCGACGTTCATGAAGTGCGTGAGGCACGCGCCGGCGCAGCAGCCCCGCCGCTCGTTCGCGACACGGAAGGGAAGCGCCTCGCCGAATGCACCGCGTCGTGCCATGTGGTCGCCTGCGATGTTACCGGCCGCTGTTTCTCGTCGGAGAAGTTTGCAGCGTGGCTTCAGGGAATGCGCGAGCGCGATCAGAACGTGGCCTTCGTCATCGGCGGCGCATTCGGGCTGTCGAAGACGATCCTCGCCGGCGCTTCGATGAAACTTGCCCTGGCACCATGGACACTTCCCCACGAGCTCGCGCGCCTCGTTCTCTCCGAACAGCTCTACCGCGCCGGATCCATCGTGCGCGGGGAGCCCTACCACAAGTAGTGCGCGCCCGTGGCTGAGTGGTTCGAGACGTGGTTCGACGAAACCTATCTCGCCCTCTATCCGCAGCGTGATGAGGAAGAGGCCGAGCATGCGGCGGAGCTCATCGAGCGACTCGTGGGGCATCGCCGCGTGGATCGCGTGCTCGACCTTGCCTGCGGAGCGGGAAGACACTCGCGAGCGCTGGCAGAGCGGTGGTGGACTGCGGGGCTCGATTTGTCGGAGGTGCTGCTGGCGGTTGCCCGCCAGGCGGATGCGGCGACACCGCTGGTGCGCGGCGACATGCGCGTGCTTCCCTTTGCCGACGCGACCTTCGGATTGGTTGTCAACCTGTTCACGAGCTTCGGCTATTTCGATAGCGATGGCGAGCACAGTGACCTGATACGCGAGGTAGGGCGGGTGACGGCGTCCGGCGGCACGTTCGTGCTCGACTATCTCAATGCGGACCTGCTCAGTCGCGAGCTCATCCCGTACGACGAAAGTACCTCGGACAAGAGAGTCATCGTTCAGCGGCGATCGATCTCGGAGGACGGACTCTACGTAACCAAACGCATCTCGATCAAGGGTGAGGAGCGCGAGTTCGTAGAGCGCGTGCGGCTCTTCAGTCGTGCCGAGCTGCAGGGAATGATGACCGACGCAGGTTTCGACGTGACGTCGGTGATCGGCAACTACGACGGCAGCCAGGCAGGGGATGACTCGCCACGAATGATTCTCGTGGGAACTCGTCGGTGACGCTCTCCGTCATCTCGACACCCCTAGCTGGGGGATCCATTGCCCGCCTCGCGGTCGAGGGGAAGAACACTGATGGCTGGTTCGCGGAGAAGCCGGGAACGGCGGCCGAATGGAAAGCACGCGGCGCGCGGGCTCGCGAATCACTCGCAAACTCCGACTGGCTCCGTACGCTCGAACATGCGTTCGGCGCGAGCGGACTCGCCGCGGAACGCCTCGCGCGTGCGGCCAAGTCGGGATTCGCGGTAACGACTGGACAGCAGCCCGGATTGTTCGGAGGGCCGCTGTACACCTGGTGGAAGGCGCTGTCCGCACTCGCGCTCGCCGACCGGCTCGAGCAACAGACCGGCCAGCCGGTCGTCCCGATCTTCTGGGCAGCTACCGACGACTCGGATTTCGCGGAAGCGGCGTCGACGATGGTCGCCACTGGCAAGGGGACGACGCGAATCCTGATGCCGGCACGGGCGGAAAACGGCGTCGCGCTCGCCGATACTCCGCTGGGCGACGTGGCTTCGCAGCTCGAACAGCTGGCTGCCGCGGCGGGATCAGCACCCCACGTTGCGATCGTCGCGCAGGTACGCGCAGCGTACGCGCCAGGGCAGACCGTGGGCGGCGCGTACGTTGCGCTGCTGCGGTCGATTCTCGAGCCGCTTGGAATTGCGGTGTTTGACGCGGCGCATGAGTCCGCTCGAAAGGCCGCGCTTCCGATTCTCGTGGCCGCCCTGCGCCAGTCCGAATCAATAGCGGCAGCGCTCGCCAAAAGATCGGGCGATCTCAAGGCGGCGGGACATTTGCCGCAGGTAAAGCTCGTCAAGGCCCGTTCGCTCGTGTTCTCCGACGGGGGCGGCAAACGCGAGCGGATACCGCTCCGCGACGCGGTCGCTGCCGCGCAAGCGAGCTCACCCGGGTCGTTCGGCGCAAACGTGCTGCTTCGTCCGATAGTGGAGAGCAGCATCATCCCAACGGTCGCCTACGTCGGCGGCCCGGCTGAGATCGCATACTTCGCGCAGACCAGCGCCGTCGCCGATGTACTCGGCGTTCCCGCGCCGCTGGTCGTGCCGCGCTGGTCGGGCGTCGTGATTGAACCGCGCGTGCAGAGAATCCTCGATCGTCACGGACTGTCAGTGCGTGATTTTAGCGACCCCCACGCAGTCGAGTCGCGCCTTGCAAAGGCGGCGCTGCCGCAGGAGCTGAGCAATCGCCTTGCCGCTTTGCGAGCTACGATCGACGAGGCAACCGCAGCACTCGCGGCCGCAGAAGGAGCTGACCTCGTCTCGGCAAGCGTGAT
>JACCRF010000183.1 GCA_013813715.1 Gemmatimonadaceae bacterium
AAACTGCTCGCTGGCCGCTTTCCTTGCTCGCTCATTACGGCCAATATCGTATCCTCATCAGGCACCATGTAGGAGCGGAGAAGCGTTTTCACATCTCTCCATCCTCCTACGGCTGCGGCGTCTGAGAGTGACAGATGCTTTCGGCTACTCGCCCACGCCCTGCGCGGTTGATGCCACATCCCACCATCCAGCTTAGGCAGCTCGGCGGCCTTCTCTGCCTGAGCGAGCCATTTATGGAATGTCTCGCGGCGAATCGGCTTCTCGCGGTCACGCTCCATCGGCAACATGAGCCCGCCGAGGGCTCCACCTAGCCTTATCCGGATCAGCCTTATCTCCTCGATGAGTGCGTCAGGCACCGGGATCGCTGCATCATGGCGTTTCTTATCTGCGTTCGCTCGCCAACGAACAGCCTTGCGCTCGAGTCCCAATCCTGGCATGCGAGCTGACGAATACCTCCAAGACGGCGTCCAGCTGCTCCGGCTATTAGGTAGACCAGATCAAGGCTATGCCACTTCCTGGGCTCGCGCTCGGACATAGCTTCACGGGCTGCGAGCCTGGCGATTGCCTCGCGGGCTTGGTGAGCATCGCGACGGTCGGCCGTTCTTGCCGCCGCTCGTAGGGTCAGTCGGAGACTGGAGCGGCAAAAAACTCGCCCGACGTCCGTAATGTCTTGACAGCATCCTCTCGCAGCAGTCTGCGTCTCCCGACTCTGAACCTCAGTCGAAATAGAAGCACGACCGTGGCGGTCAGCGCGAAGAAACCAAGCGTTACTATTGCCTTTTGGTTGCCGTAACGCATTCTATCCTCCGGGCGGGCGGCTGTTGTGGGACGTGGCGGGAGCTAGCTTTGCATCAAACCGGCCAGAGCCATAGAAGCCGAGTGCCCCGGGGCCGTATTGACCGGGTCCAAGCGCGGCGAACAGGTTGCCGTTCGTCGTCACGTCGTTGGAGGAGCCAGCGAAAGATCCACCTTCGGGACAATCCTTTCCGCCTCATCGGTGATCTCCCACAGCGCCGCCGGCGCCGCGCCCGCCATTCCCGCGAACAGCATCGTCGGGAAGGTCTGCTGCGCGGTGTTGTACTGCGTCGCCGTGTCGTTGTAGAGCTGCCGCGAGAAACCAATCTTGTTCTCGGTCGCGGTGAGCTCTTCCTGGAGCTGCGCCACGTTCCCGGTCGCCTTCAGATCGGGGTATGCCTCCACCACTGCGAGCAGCCGCGAAAGCGCGCCGGTGAGCTGGGTTTCCGCGGCGGCCGTCGCCGCGACATCGCCTCGTGTCGCCACGCTGATCGCCTGATTGCGCGCAGCGATGACGGACTCGAGGGTCTGCTTCTCGAAATTCATCGCGCCCTTCACCGTATTGATAAGGTTCGGGATGAGGTCGTGCCGGCGCTTGAGCTGAACGTCGATCTGCTTCCAGGCGTTGGCGACCTGATTTCGGAGCGAGACCAGCCGATTGTACGCGCTGATCGCAAGAAATACGACGATTACGGCGAGAACTAGAAGCACGAGTCCGAACATGGAACCCCTCCGGGGGCAAGTGTGTCCATCAGCGGCCAGCGAACCAAGCGGCGAAGAAAAGATAGTAGCCGCGAGTGCTGCCGCTATTGATAATCGGCACGTCACTGCGCAGGTTGGGAGCCTTGTCCCTTCTGACGACCCAACGCTGCGTGCGACCGTGAGCGCGCCGCACGATATACCTACGGGAATCGGCACCTCTCCGTTTCGGACGAGGTGCGCGCTGCTGGTCTCCGTCGCATTTCTGACGCTTGCCGCCTGCGAGCCGAAGCTCGACATCGACGCGCCCGCCCCGGCGATGATGGCTGACATCGACACCCTGCCCGCGCTCCCGACGTCCACTCTCGACATCCCGCTCACCTACGATCTATCACCGGTCGTCCAGGCGCTGGAGAAGTCGGTTCCCCGCAAATTCGGCGACATCGACGAACGGAAGCAGCTTTCAAACAAGAGAATGCGCGTCGCCTTCGAGGCGACGCGTGAGCCGTTCACCGTGTCACTCGACGGCCAGACCGCGAATCTCACCGCCGTTATCCACTATCAAGGCAAGGGATGGTACGACTCTCAGTTCGCCCCTGAAGTCAGTGGGTCTTGCGGCATTGGGCAGGAACGTCCGCGGGCGCGCATCCACATCGCGACGAATCTGCGCATCACGGAACAGTGGAAGCTGCGCGGCAGGACGCGGGTCGGCACCGTCAAGCCCTACAGTGATCAGCGCCGCGACCAGTGCAAGGTGACGGTCTTCAACATCGACGTCACGGGTCGCGTCATCGACGCAGCGCGGAGCGCTATCGAAGGCAAACGCTCCCTCATCGATGGGAAGATCGCGTCACTCGACATCCGCACACGGTTCGAGGGCTGGTGGCATCTTCTGCAGCGCCCGATTCCCCTAACCGACAGCGTCTGGCTCGTGATCAATCCTTCGGCTGTCCGCATGGGCGAGACGGTAGGGGTAAAACGAACGCTCGTAACCGCGCTCGGCTTCTCGGCGTCTCCGCGAGTCGTCACGGGTGCGCGGCCGGCAGCGATTGAAACGCCGCTGCCTCGGCTCTACCCTGCGGCCGTTGGCGACGGTCTCCATATCCTGATGGAAGGAGTGCTCGACTACGACATCGCGACACGCCTGCTCGCGAACCAGCTCCGCGGCAAGAAGGTCGAGCGCGCGGGCCGCGCGATCGAGGTGACGGATGTGAGACTCTTCGGCATCGGCGGCGGCAAGCTCGCCCTCGAGCTTCGCTTCAAGGGAGCCGCGAACGGCCAGATCTATTTCATCGGGACGCCCCGATACGACGCCCGCACCAACGAGCTGTTCGTGCCAGATCTCGACTACGACGTTGGCTCGGCGAACTCGCTCGTCAGCGGCTTCGAGTGGATGAAGCACAACGACGTGCGCGAGTTCTTTCGCCGTCAGGCGCGCTGGTCGATCGGCGACGTGATGCAGAAGGGCCGCGAACAGCTCTCCAACGGACTGAACCGCGATCTCGCGCCAGGCGTCAGGCTGAGCGCAGAGGTGAAGGGGGTGCAGGGACTCGCGGTGAATGCACAGAGACAATCCATCCGGCTTCGCGCGCAGGCCGACGCCAATGCCCGACTCACGGTGAAACAGGGAAGATGAGCGTGGACGAAGGACTGCTTCGAGTGGTCGGCGTACGCGGACTCAGCGCGGGAATCGTCAACTACACGGTTGGGGCAGGCATCTTCGTGCTGCCCGCGGTCGTGGCCGCGCGGCTGGGCGGTGCGTCGGTCGTCGCGTACGCGGTCTGCGTCGTCGCGATGGCACTGATAGTGATGTGTTTCGCCGAGGCAGGCAGCCGCGTGTCGCTGACCGGCGGTACGTATGCCTACGCTGGCACCGTATTCGGTCCGTACGTGGGGTTTCTCGTCGCCATGATGCTGTGGTTCGGCTCATCGGTGCTGGCGAGCGCGACCGTCGCCAATATCTTCGTCGGATCGCTGGGTCGGCTGGTTCCTCTCGCCAATGAACCGGTTGCGCGAGCCGCGATCATCCTTGGGCTCTACGTATTTCTCGCTGCGATCAACATCAGGGGCGTGAAGATCGGAAGCCGTGTCGTCGAGGGAGTGACACTGGCGAAGCTCGCTCCGCTGTTCCTGCTGGTGATCGTCGGGGCCTTCGCGATCAACCCCGCAAATTTCTCATGGCCGGGAATGCCGGGAATCGGAGAGATCGGACGCACCTCCACGATGCTGATCTTCGCGTTCCTCGGCGTCGAGACGGCGCTCACTCCGAGCGGAGAGGTGAGGGATCCAGCGCGGACCGTTCCCCGCGCGATTCTTGTCGCGCTCATCCTCGTGACGGTTCTCTACATCGCGATCCACATGGTCTCGCAGGGCATCCTCGGCTCCTCTCTCGCCACGAATACGGATGCGCCGCTCGCCGCGGCGGCACGCGTGGCGATGGGGCGCGGCGGCGAGATTCTCGTGCTCGTCGGCGCCGGCATCTCGACCTTCGGGTATCTCGCGGGTGACATGCTCGCGGCACCGCGCCTCCTCTACGCAACGGCTCGCGACCGTTTGCTTCCGTCGCCCGTCGCTGCGATCCACCCGAAGTACCGCACGCCTCACGTGGCGATCGTCATCCATGGTGTTGCCAGCTGCGCGTTCGCGATCACGGGTTCGTTCGGCGGACTCGTGGTTCTGGCCAGCCTGGCGGCGTTGTTCGTGTATCTCGCGTGCTGCCTTGCCACCATCGAGCTGCGCCGTCGCGATATCCGCGCACCCGACGGCGTCCCGTTCAAGGTTCCTGGCGGCCCGACGATTCCCATCCTCGCGTCGGCGGTTGTCCTGTGGCTGATATCGAACGCGACTCGCGAGGAGTTCATCGCGATCGGTTGGATGCTGCTTGCGTGCACCGTCCTGTACTTCATCATGACACGGTGGGCGAATACCCCGTTACCCGCTACCCGTGACCCGTGACCCGTGACCCGTGACCCGTGAAACGGGTTCTTTGACCCTTGCGACAAATGAAATCCAGCAGAATCCTCGAGTTTTCCGCCGCACTCGCTTTGGTGGTGACCGCCGCATCGGCGCAGCAGCCCATCGACAGCGCCTACTCGGCGCGCATACTCGAGCTCACGCCCACCGATGCACGCTGGAAGTTCACCACCGAGCTCGTCGAGACACTTCCCGCCTCGAGCACGGTGCCGACTCCTCTCAAGGTGCTCGGCTACGTGCCGGGAACGATCGGCAAGCTATCCTATGTGGCCGACATCAACCGCTACTTTCGCGCCGTTGCCGCCGCGTCGCCACGGACGAAACTCTACTCCTTCGGGATGAGCGACGAGGGACGCGAGATGATCGGCCTCGTTGTCGCCGACGAGGCGACGATTCAGAGTCTGGAGAAATACAGAACCGAGCTCGCCAGGCTGGCCGATCCGCGCGGTGTGAGCCCCGCCGAGAAGGAGCGTCTCATCCGCGAGGCAAAGCCCATCTATTGGCTTTCGGGATCCATTCATTCGCCGGAAACCGGCAGTCCCGAGATGCTGATGGAGCTTGCGTATCGCCTGGCGGTCGACGAGTCGGAGAACTCGAGGGCGATCCGCTCCAACGTCATCACCATCATCACGCCGGTCACGGAGGTCGACGGGCGGGATCGCATGGTGGATGCAGACAAGCAGGCCCGCGCCCTCAAGCTCGGACCCGGCGGCACGCCACTCATCTACTGGGGCAAGTACACCGCGCATGACAACAATCGCGACGGAATCGTGCTGTCGCAGAAGCTGACGCAGAACGTGATGGCGGCGTTCCTCAGGTGGAAGCCGGTCGTCGTGCACGATCTGCACGAGTCTGTTCCGTTTCTCTACACCAGCACGGGCACAGGACCGTACAACGACGAGTACGACCCAATCGTTGTGAACGAGTGGCACCAGCTCGCCTACCAGGAGATCAACGAGCTCACGCGCCGCGGGCTTCCCGGCGTGTGGACGCATGGCTTCTACGACGGATGGGCGCCGAACTACACTCTCCTCGCCGTCGCCAACCTCCACAATTCCATCGGCCGTTTCTACGAGACGTACACCTCGCGCGGGGCGGACTGTCACACCGTGAAACTTCCCGCTTCGAGCACTGACCGCAGATGGGATCGTCCGAATCCCCCAGTGAATGACGTGAAGTGGTGCATCAGGAGCAACGTCAACTACCAGCAGTCGGGCTCGCTGATCGCACTCCGCTACGTCGCCGATCATCGCGAGACTTTTCTTCGCAACTACCTCGCGAAAGCCGAACGGATGATCGAGCGCGGCCGGAGGTCTGCGCCTTATGCGTTCGTGATTCCACGCGATCAGCGCCATGCGGCCGAAGCGGCCGATCTCGTGAATCTCTTCCGCGCGCAGGGGTCGGAAGTCCACGTCGCGACTTCGGATTTCCAGATCGACAACAATGCGAAACTCGGGAAACCGCGGCCTCTTCCGAGCCGGCTGTCCCGCGATACGATGACACTACGGGTAACCCCCGGACTCGATTCGACGGTTCGAGAACGGGCGCTTCGGGATTCGATGAGTCGTCGGCCTGCGCGCCGCGTGGATTCACTGAACGCTGCAACTGCCGGCTGGACGACTGTCCACGCCGGCGACTGGATCGTCCGCCTGGATCAACCCTACTCGGCGACAGTACGGACGCTGCTCGCGATTCAGAAATACAAGGTGGACGACCCGCCGCCATACGACGACACGGGTTGGACACTCGATGCGCTGAGACATGTCGAGACAATCAAGGCTGCCGACTCCACGATCCTGAAGCAGCCGATGCGGCTGCTAACCGACAACGCTTCGGTGCGCGGCGCGACGTCGGGAAACGGGAGCACTCTTCTAGTGAAGCACCTCGGTGACTGGCGCTCGGCGGTCCTCCCCTGGAAGCTCGGCCCCTCCCGTGTGAAGGTCGCGACCGCGGCGTTCAAGGCCCACGGCGCCGACTACCCGGCCGGTACGTATATCATCGAGAACGCGTCGTCGCGAGCGCGCGATGCGGTCATGACGCTCGGGCTCGCCGGCGTGGCGACGGGGAATCCCGTAACGGTGGCAAAGCACACCATTTCTCTGCCGCGCATCGCGCTCATGCATTCGTGGCTCGAGACCCAGAACGAAGGCTGGGTGCGATTCGCATTCGAGCAGATGGGGATTCCCTTCACTTACATATCAGACCAGTCATTGAAGCGTGCCGCCGCGCTCGACAGGTTCGATGTCGTCGTCTTTCCGCACGTGAGCGGCTCGGTGGCCGCGCTGCTCAACGGGCGTCCGATGGTTGGGCCGCCGATTCCCTGGAAAAAAACGGCCGCGACACCCAACCTCGGCAAGTGGGACGAGACCGATGACGTGCGCCCGGGGATGGGGCCAGAGGGTCTCGCCACGCTCAGGCGATTCGTCGAGCGCGGCGGTCTGCTCATCACGTCAGGCAACTCCACCAGGCTTCCGATCGACATGGGATTCAACACCACGGTGAGCGTAACGACTACCGCACGGCTAAACGCGCGCGGCGGCATCTATCGCGCACAGCCGGTCGAGAAAGCCAGTCCGCTTCTATATGGTTACGACCAGGGCAGCTTCCCGATCTACTTCAACCAGACGCCTGTGCTGTCCGTTACTCCGCGCGACACCATGACGGACGTTAGTACGGTTGGCCCGGCGATTCTCGCGGAGCGTGAGCGGATGAGGGCAAAGGTCATTCTCAAGTATCATCAGACGGCGGACTCGCTACTGGTCTCGGGACTTCTCGCCGGCGGTGACGAGCTTGCGGGCAGGGCCGCGGTTGTCGATGCGCCTTTGGGGAAGGGGCACGTGATTCTTTTCGGGATGAGGCCGCTGTGGAGATGGCAGTCGCAGGGGTCGTTTGCGCTAGCGATCAACGCGATAGCGAACTGGAACAACCTTCGTTTCTGACTGACGGGCGCGGCCCACGCGTGCCCCTCGGAGAACGCTGAGAAGCAGCTCTGCAGGCGAGTCAGGCCAGCGCGTCGGCCGGCAGCTCGTCGGGACGCATCGCGCCGGTCATCACGGCGACCGTGTCGCTCATGCTCACGCGCTTCGGGTTGAGTACCGCGGCCCGGCGACCCAGCCGCGCAACGTGGATCCGGTCTGCCACCTCGAAGACGTGCGGCATGTTGTGCGAGATCAGCACCACGGGAAGCCCGCGTTCGCGCACCCGGCGGATGAGTTCGAGTACCATGTTGCCTTCCTTCACGCCTAGTGCCGCTGTGGGTTCGTCCATGATCACCACGTGCCTGGCAAACGCTGCACTCCGTGCCACGGCCACTCCTTGCCGCTGCCCGCCCGAGAGTGTCTCCACCGCCTGCTTCATCGACCGGATTCCGATCTGAAGATCCTGCATGTGTGCCATGCTCTCCGCGAGCATGCGCCGCTTGTCGAGCATGCGGAACAGGCGGCCCGGGATCCCCGGTTTGCGTAACTCCCGTCCGAGGAAGAGATTCTCGGCGATCGTCATGGCCGGTGCCACCGCGAGGTCCTGGTACACGGTCTCGATCCCGGCGCGGCGCGCGTCGATCGGGCTCCGGAAGCGGACCACATTCCCGTCGAGGAAGATCTCGCCCTCGTCAGGGACGAGCGCGCCTGAGAGCGCCTTGATGAGCGACGACTTGCCGGCCCCGTTGTCGCCGATCACTGCCAGGATTTCCCCCGCACGCAGCTCGAAGTCCGTGCCGTCGAGCGCCGTTACGTGGCCGTAGCGCTTCACGAGCCCAATCGCCTGCATCACGATCGCACCGCTCATGCTACCCGCCCCCCGCGGCGCGAGAACTGATCCGTGGCGACGGCGAGGATCACAAGGATGCCGGTGACCAGCACCTGGTAGACACTCGACACCCCGATGAGGGTGAGCCCGTTTCGGAACACTCCCACGATGAGCGCCCCCAGGAGCGAGCCGAGCACCGTACCGCGGCCGCCAAAGAGGCTCGTGCCGCCGAGCACCACGGCGGTGATAGTGTCGAGGTTCTCGGTCTGGCCTGCGTTGGGATCGCCTACGCCCGTGCGCGCCACCGATAAGAGTGCGGCAATGCCGTAACACGCGCCGGCGAGTACGTACACGCCGAGTAGCACCCGCTGCGTGGCGATGCCGGCGAGCCGCGCGGCCTCGGGGTTATTGCCCACTGCGTACACATGACGGCCCGGCGCCGTCTGGCTAAGCGCAAAGGTGGCGACGCCGTAAAGCACAAGCATGAGCACTGCGCCGAATACCACGGCGGTGCTCCCCACCTGGAAGGTGCCCCCAAGGGCCGTCATGGACTCGGGCAGCTCGGTGACCGTCTGCGCACCTGAATACAGCTGCGTGATGGCGAAGGCGATATTGAGCGTTCCTAACGTGACGATGAATGGGGGAAGCTTCACGCGCGTCACGAGGAACCCATTGAGCAGGCCGAACAGGGTTGTCACGGCAAGGCCGCATGCGATGGCGAGGGGCACGGGCACCTGGTGCTCCACGGCCAGTTTTGTCATCACCATGCCACCCAAAGCCATCACCATCCCGCAGGACAGGTCTACCCCCGCGGTCAGTATCACCAGCGTCTGCCCGATAGCGATCACGCCCACTACCATCACCTGCTGCAACACGAGTGACAGGTTGTCACCGGTGAGGAAGCGGTCGCTGCGAATGGCAAAGAACGCACAGGCCAGCAGCAGGGCGAGCAGAGGACCGAGCGTCGCCGGGGATGGCAGTCGGAGCTTCATGCGACGCCTACTTGCGACCGTGGCAGAGCTCGAGGCCGGTCTTCACGTTCTTGCTCTCCACGCCGGGTGCAGCCTTTGCCGCAATCAGGGTGACCCCCGTGTCGGTGTAGCCGCTTGGCTTCCTGCCGGTCTTGATGAACGCGATGCCGGCGGCCACACCCATCTCAGCCATCTTGAGCGGGTACTGTTGTGCGGTGGCCGCGATCGCGCCGCTCGCGACGTCGCGCACTCCCTGGCAGCCGCCATCGACCGAGACCAGGATCACGTCCTTTTCCCTCCGCCGCGCCTTGAGCGCCTTGTGGGCGCCGGCCGCCGTGGGTTCGTTGATCGTGTAGACCACGTTGATGTCCGGATTCTTCTGCAAGCAGTTTTCCATTGCGGTCTGACCTTTGGCCTGGTCACCGTAGCTGTCTGCCATGCACGCAACTTCCGCGGGCTTGCCGAGCGTGTTGACCTTTGCGCCAGGAGCGGTGAGCCCAAAGCCCCTGAGGAAACCGTTGTGGCGTTGCGCTCCCACCGGATGGCCGGGGATCAGGTCAAGTGTCGCGATGCGCGGGGTCTTACGGCCAAGTGCCGCCCTCGCATACTGGCCAATTAGCATACCGGCCCTGTAGTTGTCAGTGGCGAAGAGCGCATCGGTGGCATCCACCGGATCCGCTGGGCTGTCGAGGGCGATCACGAGGATTCCCTTGGCGCGCGCTTTTCGGATGGCGGGCACGATAGCTCTTGAGTCGCTCGGCGTGATTAGAATGACCCTCGCCCCCGCGGCGATCATGTTCTCGATCGCGGTCACCTGGCCGGCGTTGTCGCCGTCGTTCTTCCCGGCGCCGGAAAGCAGCCGGGCGCCGTTTGCCCTGGCGGCGGCCTGTGCTCCCTCCTTCATCTTCACAAAGAAAGGGTTGGTCTCGGTCTTGGTGATCAACCCAATGATCGGGGCCTGCGCCCGAGCGAGGTCGGGTAGGCCGGCCAGCGCGGTGAGCAGCATGACGTGCCGCAGATGCATGAATGCCTCCATGGTGAGGTCTGATGTGCGAGGGACGAACTTCGGCCATCGCGGCCGTTCAGTTATCTGAATTGACTCGGAGATCGGCATGAAGCAAGAGCCCGACTTCATCGTGTGTGGCGAGGCGCTGTTCGATGTGTTCGTCACGGGGAGTACACCATCGGGGATGTCGCTCGATGCCCGGGTGGGTGGCTCACCATTCAACGTGGCGGTGGGGCTGGCCAGGCTGGCGCAATCGGTTGCGTTCTTCGGTTCGCTGTCCCGCGATCCATTCGGCGACTTCCTCGCGGCAGCGCTGGCCAGCGAGGGAGTCGATACCTCGACCGTCGTTCGCACGGACGCCCCCACCACGCTGAGCATGGTGAGCCTGGATGCGCTTGGTGTGCCGTCGTATGAGTTCGACGGCGAACGGAGGGCTGACCGTCAGCTGATGCTCGAAGCGCTGGAGTACGTGCATGGGAGGACGCGCGCGATACACCTGGGCTCCTATGCCACCGTGGTGGAGCCGATCGCCGGCACACTGCGAGCGCTGGTGGAGCGGGTGCGAGGCCGGTCGCTGGTGGCGTACGATCCTAACGTGCGCCTCGGCGTGGTGCCGGACCCAACGACGTGGCGGCGCGCCCTCGAGTGGATGCTGCCGCGAACCGACCTGCTCAAGGTGAGCGAGGACGACCTCCGCGTGCTCACGCCCGAGGCCAGCCCTGACGCCTTCGCGGCGCACGCGCTGAAGGCTGGGGTTGCGCTTGTGGTGGTGACGCGCGGGCCGTATGGCGCGGCTGGATGGACGCGTGAAGCAAAGTCAACGGTACCGGCGGCGCCGGTATCGGTCATCGACACCGTGGGTGCGGGGGACACGTTCCAGGCGGGATTGCTCACCTGGCTCGCCGAGCACGCCGCGCTGGAACGCGAAGGGCTGGCGTCGCTCACGGTTGCAGCGCTCCGGGACGCTCTGACGTTCGCGGCGCGAGCGGCGGCAATCACCTGTTCGCGGCGGGGCGCCGATATGCCCCGACGCGCGGAGCTGCGTTAAGCGGAAAGGTTCACGGTTGAACGAACGGCGGGCCACCGGCTTCCGGCTTGGTGGGGCGCTGCCGGCGGCCGGCTCAGACGGTTGCTCACCGCTCGAGATCGTTTGCCGGCAAGCCGATGCGTTTTTCGGGCTTGGGCACAAGGCTCGCTAGCAGCCCGTGGAGCATCTTGCGCACCTTCTGAAGCTGATTCAGGGAGGCGAAGTTGGGCTCAGATATCACGACCATGTCTCGGCCAACCAGCAGATGAGATTCGAGTTCCGAGGCTGAGCCGATGGAGTACCGAAGAAACCTTGCGAAGTCCCGTTCACTCTGCTGCTCCCGCCCTTCGACAATGTTTGCGGGGATGGATAACGCCGCTCGGATGATCTGACTCCGTAGCGATGAATAGTGTGCTCCACGAATCCCCTGAGCAATGCGACTGGCATCGATGGCGAGTGCATGCGCTTTCTTCCACACCTCCGGTTTCCTGAAATCGGACATCCTCGCATCATGCAACTGCAAACCTTGAGAACACTCATCGTTCGCAGTCACTTAGGAGCAGTATCTCGCATTCTGGATTGGGTAATCTTCTGTAGTCTGGCCGGCAGCCGGCAGCGCCCCACCGAGCCGGAAGCCGGCAGCCCGCAGGTGCGTCCTACCGGGGCTTAGCCGTCAGCCGGAAGCGCCCCACCGAGCCGGCGGCAGGTAGCCCTCCGTTCCGCCCTCGCCGCTACAGAACCATTTTCAGTGGCCACGTGTCAGAGGTTCGATGATGGCGCTGACAGTTCCTGAGACTCGAGGCTGGGTGAGCGAACGACAACTCATCGAACGGGTGGTTGCCGGCGACCCGATCGCGCAGCGTGAGATGTATGACTCCCATGTGGATCGGGTGTACCGCCTGACCTACCGCCTGGCGGGGGACGAGGAACTCGCGCGTGATTTCACGCAGCTCACCTTCATCAGGGCATTCGAGCGGATCGGCACGTTTCGCCACGAATCATCGCTGGCGACGTGGCTGCATTCAATCGGCGTGTCGATCTCGCTCAACGGCCTCCGAAAGGTGAAGACGACTCGATCCCGAGAGGCACCGATCGAGGCGGCGTCGGGCATCGGCACCGGCGAGCGAAACGCCGAGCCCGATCTGAAGGCGCGGCTTGCCGTTGCGATTGACGCCCTCAGCGAGAAATACCGAACGGTTTTCCTGATGCACGATGTCGAAGGATTTACACACGATGAGATAGGAGCCGCCATCGGGATTCCGGTGGGCACATCGAAGACGAGGCTCTTTCAGGGACGGGCGAAGCTGCGCGAAGCGCTCGCCGATTTCAGAGGGGAGTGGATTTCATGACAGACGACGATCGCACGGACGAAATAGTCCGCATTGACGAGATGATCCGCACGGCGGCGCGCGATTACAATCACGCCCCGTCGGTTCCGAAGGATGAGATGTGGGCGGCGATCGAGGCAGCTCGCGTGACCGCCGGGCCGCGGCTCGTCGTGACCGCACCCACTATCGCGGCTGGTGCGAGCCGGAGAGCGAATGGCAGGCACGCAATAGCGCCGAAGTTTGCCTGGTGGGGTTCGGCCGCCGCGGCGGTACTGCTCGTTGCGGCGGGCGTCGGGATCGGCAGGTTGACGAGCCCCGGTGCTTCCATGACCCGGTCGTCATCAGATAGAGCGGCCGCGGAATCCGAGTCAGCCGTCGCCCGTGGAGCGGGTGCGGAGTCCGAATCAATCCTCGCGACCGGCGAAGCAGCCGTTGCTGAGGTACCGAACCCGGGAGCCAGCGTTTCTCCGGGTTCGACAACGGCGGCGGAAGCCAGTCGCGGTGCGGAATCCGGGGCGGCAGGGTCGCGTACGACCGCCCGCCGCGCTCCGCGCGTCGCGAGCGTCACACCCGGAGCCCGGAGCGTAGGAACCGCACCGCGATCCGACGGGCTCGCCCCGCCAGACGCAGCGCAGACGTACCAGGTAGCGACAATACGGCACCTCGCCGACGCGGAGGCCCTGCTCACATCGTTTGCCATCGAGTCGCGCGACGAGAGGGTGAACGCACAGGTCGCGGGTTGGGCGAAGGGACTGCTGTCCAACACGCGCCTGCTGCTCGATTCCCCGGCGGGTGACGACCCGCGGAGAGCCAGACTGCTCGAGGACCTCGAGCTTGTGCTGGCGCAGATAGTACAGCTCTCTCCCGGCGCTGCAGCGAGCGAGCGAGAGCTGATTCAGGGAAGCATTCAGAACGGACAGGTAATGACACGGTTGCGCACTGCGATTCCCGCAGGGCCAACGAGAGGACTTTAGGAGAAATGATGAAGACGATTGCACTCATGGTGGTCACCGCGGTCTTCGCCGCGGCGCCAGCCACAAGAAGTACCGACGATGCGCGCGGCGTGGGTCCGGCGTCTAAGAACATCCACGAAAAAGGGGCTGCGGCACTTCAGGGCCGCGCCGATCCCGCTGACTCACTTTACCGGCTGGCCCGCGAAGCGCTGAGTCGCGGCGACTATAACCGCGCGTCGGAAATATTCAGCCGCGTCGTCGACCGGTATCCGAGTTCCTCCGTCGCCGGAGAATCCCTCTATTATGCTGCGTTCGCGATGTATCGCGCGGGCGGTACTGAAAAACTGAAGGCAGCACGCGAAGCTCTCGAACGCCTGACGGATAGCTATCCCGATGTCGCTAAGAAGGGTGACGCGAAGACGCTACGCACACGCGTCTGCGGAGAGCTCGCTAAGCGCGGTGACGAGGAATGCGCGGCGGAAGTCGCCGAGCAGGCCGATCCCGTGGCTCGCCCTGTCCCCGCGGCGAGGGCCCAACCGGCTCAACGCGCCACTCCGGCCACACCCGTCGCACCGCGCGCGGGAAACTGCCCGAGCGAGAACGACGAAGACGACGAGCGCATCGCCGCGCTCAACGCTCTCCTGCAAATGGATGCAGCGCGCGCGATGCCGATCCTCACCAAGGTCCTCGAGCGCCGGGATGCGTGCTCGGCCGCACTCCGCAGAAAGGCAGTCTTCCTGGTTTCCCAGAAGCGCACGCCCGAGACTGCCGATCTGCTTCTCAGAATCGCGCGCAATGATCCCGATAACGAAGTTCGCGAACAGGCTGTCTTCTGGCTGTCGCAGGTGTCCGACGAGCGCGCGGTCGACATGCTCCAGGAGATCCTCCGCAACTCGAAGGAGGAGAATCTCCAGAACAAGGCGCTCTTTGCGCTGTCGCAACACCGAAGCGGCCGGGGTGCGGCAATCCTTCGTGAATTCGCCGCCCGCGACGGAGCATCGGATGAGCTGCGCGGCCAGGCGATCTTCTGGCTCGGCCAGCGGAAAGCGGCGGAGAACAGCGAGTTTCTCCGCAACCTCTACACGCGGCTGCGAAACCAGGAGCTCAAGGACAAGATCCTCTTCTCCCTGTCGCAGCAGCGCGGCATGGGCAACGAGAAGTGGCTGATGGATATCGCGACGAGCTCCGCCGAGACGGTCGAGCTCCGCAAGAAGGCGCTCTTCTGGGCTGGACAGAGCAACGCCGTACCTCTCGACCAACTCGTGTCACTGTACGCGAGGATGCCCGACCGGGAGATGAAAGACCAGATGATCTTCGTGCTGTCGCAGAAGAACACGCCCGCGGCGGTGGACAAGCTGCTCGACATTGCGAAGAACGACCGCGATCCAGAGCTGCGAAAGAAGGCGATCTTCTGGTTGGGGCAGTCTCGCGACCCGCGGATTCAGCAGTTCCTGCTCGACCTCATCAACCGCTGACGGAGGTGCGATGATGACTTCACGAATTGCTTCCGTGGCGATCGCCGGCTCGCTCGCCTTACTGGCGAGCTGCCTGGCTCCCGCGCTCGAGGCCCAGACCGTCGCTCGCCGCGTGGCGGGCGCACCCGATGGAAAGGTGCGGTTCACGTTTGCAGCGCGGCCGGACATCTGCGGGCACGGCACGTTCATCACGCGTCGCAACGAGAGCAACAGTCGAATGACCTGGAGCTCGACAGACAACGAGGACGTGGAGTACGCCGAGTTCTGCGACGAGAATCCGGTTCGCATCGTGCTCGACGTGCGGGGCGGCAGCATCTCGAAGATCCGCACGTACGTGGGCGGCCGGTGGCGCCCCGCACGTTCCACCGTCACCGATCTCGGGAACGTGTCCACCCGCGAGGCGACGGACTTTCTGCTGGGGCTCGCTTCATCCGACAGGGATCGTGTTGGACGCGAAGCGGTCTTTCCGATGACGCTCGCCGACAGCGTCGTTGTTTGGCCGGGACTGTTGCGCCTCGCCCGCGACGCTGGAAAACCTCCGGAGACGCGTAAACAGGCAGTGTTCTGGCTCGGCCAGGCCGCCGGAGAATCCATCACCGCCAACCTCGCGACGCTAGCGAACGAAGACGACGTCGACACGCAGATCAGGGAGCAGGCGGTGTTCGCACTCTCGCAGCGCCGCAACGCCGAGGGTGTCCCAGCGCTCATTCAGATCGCGCGCAGCAACCGCAATCCGAGCGTACGCAAGAAAGCGATGTTCTGGCTCGGCCAGACCAACGACCCGCGAGCCGTCGCGCTCTTCGAGGAAATCCTGACGCGCCGCTAGCCCGCTCTGCTAGCGGTCGCCGAGGGCGGGGAAGACGTCCGTTATCCTCGCCGCCCTCGCCATCTTCTGTATCTGGGTAGTGATCGACGACGCCTCGACCGTTCTTCCCTGAGCTCTCAGCGCCTCGGCGATCATGTACCCGGTGACGGCGTATGTATAGGGAATTCCAAGCGAAGGTCGGTCGACCCAGTCACCCAGGTCTATCAGCTCGTTCGGCCCCCTGTAGACCTGAGTCCACAAACCGTACGATCGTGGAATATCGAGGAAGCCGTCTCCAACCTGCACTGTATCGCGGCCGGCGACGATCGGTTTCTCGACGAGCTTCTCGACCAGGCCCTGCCGCATCGTGTAGCTGCCGAGCCCAAGCCCGCGGCTGTATCCGCCGGTCGAGAAGTAAATGCTGCGCTCTGGATATGAATCCCTGATGATGCTCAGCGTGATCAGCTGGTCGCGCATGATGAATCCCGGCTGGATCGTCGCGGCGAGGTCGCGCTGCCTGAACACCTGCGGCTCGCGAACCTCCATGTAAGCGGGAACCGCGTCTGCCTCGGCGAATGTCATCTTGAGCGGCGGCCCCTTCGGCTTCGGCCACGTTCCCCCGCGATAGATAGCCGGGCCCTTCGCCGCGTCGTATTCGCGTATCGGGCGCCTGATCATCTGCCGGACAAACCAGTCGGTGTTCAGATATGACGTCACGAGCACCAGCACGTCCTGCCTGATGCCCTCGACCTCCTGCGCGTACCACAGCGGGAACGTGTCGTTGTCGCCGTTCGTGATGATGATGCCGTACGGCTCGACTGAGTTGAGCATGTCAGCGCCCCAGTCGGCGGTGAACGTGTCGCCGCGGTGAGAGGCCGCCTTCAGGTTGCCGACGAGCGGGACGCAGGCGATGAGTAGCAGCGGTGTGGCGAGAAGCCATGCTCGCTTCGTTGCATATCCTGCCGTGTCGAACGCGACTTCGGCCGATCGGTCGATCATCTGAGCGATTGACTGCCAGATGTAGACGAGGCCGACAGATGCCCACACGCCCCAGGCTGAATAACTCCATATGTAGAAGTAGTCCCGATCCCTGACCTCGCGCTCAACGTCGTCGCCAAGCTCCGGTGCCTGCGACCATCCGTACTTGAAATTCATGTAGTAGATGAGCGCGAGCGTCAGCGTGAACATGAGGGGCCCGAAATACCAGAACGTTCGCCGGTCGTGCATCCAATGCACGTAGCCGCCTATCAATCCGAGCGAGAGGAACAGAACCGCGAGAACCGCCTGGAGCACCATCTGCTCGTTGTGCGCGTCGCGCAGCCACTGCCACTTGAAGTAGAGCCACCACATCCCGACCTGCGCCGTGAATGGCGCGCCTCTCTCGAGCTTGTCCCCGTACTGTTCGCGGTTGATGTTGGCCATCAGCCGCACCCTCGTCAGGTCGCTGAACGTGCACGACGCGTCGATCTTCGTCGCGCACGCGGTGGGTTCGCCCTCGTTGATCGGCGGAAAATACGCAGCGCGGATCGGCTCGTAGATGAACGGAGTAAGCCCGAGCAACAACACGATCAGTCCTTTCACGAGCAGCCGCCAGTTGAGCAGCGTCTGCCAGCGGCGAACGACGATCGCGAAACCCACCGCCGGCATCGCCAGGAATCCAGCCGGGTGGTTCGCATAGCCGAGTCCGAGGAGATACGCGACCAGGATCAGTTTGCGGTCTGCCTTCGGGCCATCGGGATCGTCCGTCCACGAAATCATCAGCCACGATACCGCCGTGAAGAAGAACAGTGAGATCGTGTACACCTTCTCATTGACGACGCTCTGATTCCACACCGTGAAAGCGGTGGCGCCGATGAGCGTTGCCAGCGCCGCACCTGTCAGGCGCTGCCAGCTCCTGGGGAGCCAGCCCGAGAGGATTCGTTCGGTGATGAGAAACCAGAACCCGGCGGACAGCGCACTAGCGACCGCCGCCATCGTGTTTATCTGCTGCGCGTAACTGCCCGGAAGTGGAAGCTGCCCGAAGACGTTGCCGATGAGCATGAAGAAGGGATTGCCGGGCGGGTGCGGAAGGCCGAGCACTTTCGTTGCCGCCATGTACTCGCCGGTATCCCACATCCACGTGGATGGCGCGATGGTCGCGTAGTAGAGAACAAATATGGCGAGCGAGGCGATCGCGGCTGCCTTGTACGATGGGTCGTATTCCGGCGCAGTGGGGGTGACACGTGCGCGGGAGGCTGATCTCGTATTGACTGCTGTCATGGCGGGAAATCTACACTTCGACCTATGGGCGGCCGCTAGTTTTATCGCATGGACTTCACGACCATTTCTGCTCAGCTATCCTCCAACCCGGTTCTCGCGGCTGGTCTGCTGTTCGTTGCCGGCGTGCTGACCAGCCTTACGCCATGCATCTATCCGATGATCCCCGTTACCGCGGCGATCGTTGGCGGTCAGACGGTCGGTGAGGGCGCGGCCGCAAAATGGCGGACCGCACTGCTTACACTTTCGTATGTGATGGGCCTGGCGCTGGTGTACGCCTCGCTCGGAGTCGTCGCAGGTCTCACCGGGACGATATTCGGCACCGTAGGGACGAATCCGTGGCTGTACTTCGCCATGGCGAATCTTCTTGTGGTTGCCGCGCTCGCGATGCTGGACGTACTTCCAATAAGGGTCCCCGCCTCGCTGCTTACGCGGGCAGCAACGGCGGGAACGGCAGGCCGCGTGTCCGGAGCCTTTATCATGGGCGCTGTATCCGGACTCGTCGCCGCTCCGTGCTCGGCCCCGGTGATGGCCGCCGTTCTCACCTGGGTGACGAGAACGCAACAGGCCACCTTGGGGTTCGTCTACCTGTTCAGTTTTTCGCTCGGCATGTGCGCGCTACTCGTTGCGGTGGGGCTCTTCAGCGGCACGATCGCCCGGCTTCCCCGTGCTGGGGCGTGGATGGTGTGGGTCAAGCGGGCTTTCGCTCTCGTCATGCTTGGTGTCGCGGAGTACTACCTCGTCCAGATGGGGAAGCTGCTGATTTGATAATTACGAAGTCAAATGCGGAAAGGAGAGCCACCCGGCCGGCGGCGCGGTTCTCCGTTCCGGACCTCGAGCAGCATGCTTCGTTGAGATGAACCGCCGCCGCTTCCTCAAGTATTCTGCGGCAGCGGCCGTCTCAGCGCCGATAATCGACGCCCTCGCGGAGCCGTCGCGGCTCGACATCACGTCGAATCGAGCAGCGCTCACGGCCGCGCCCACGACGTCGTTCAGCGTTCTGCAGATGACCGATCTCCATCTGCCTCGCTTCGGCGCGCGCCAGCAACGTGTCGCCCGCGCCGCAAACGAAGCGAAGCCTGATCTCATCGTCATCACCGGTGATTCGGTCGACGCGCCCGACAAGCTCGGCGTTCTCGACGAGTTCCTCTCGGCGATGGACAAGGCGATCCCGACCGTTGCGATCCTCGGCAACTGGGAGTACTGGTCGGACATCGGCGTCGCGAGGATCGTCAGCATGTACGAGCGTCACGGGGTGGAGGTGCTGGTCAACCGATCTACCATCATGGAGAAGAACGGACGATCGATGCGGCTCCTGGGGCTGGACGACTTTGTCGTCGGCCGCCCGGACATCAATGCGGCGCTGCGCGACAGTCCGCCCGCCGACGCCGAGCTCATACTCGCGCATTGTCCGCAGCAGCGCGACGGCCTCGCTGGCAGAAGTTCGCTGGTACTGTCCGGCCACACTCACGGAGGGCAGATCAATTTCTTTGGCGCAACCCCGTATCTTCCGCAGGGATCGGGAGGGTATGAGCGCGGCTGGTACGGTGCACCGGGTCCGGATCGTTCGGGAATCGTGAGGATCGCGGGACAGCACCGTGCGCCGAGCGCTGGCGCCGGCCCGGGCCTTCCCTCGCTGTACGTCTCGCGCGGATTGGGAACTTCCATCGTCGCGGCAAGGTTCTGCTCGATTCCCGAGCTGGCACGCTTCGAGCTTCTCGTCTAGATGCCCGAACACGACAGGGCGCGAGGTGTATGATTCGGGATTCAGAAAGCGCCCGCGTCGCACTGATCTGAAGCCCTCCTCATCGTTCAAATCCGCCAAATCGTTCTTACATGCAGACGAAGCTACTTAGCACGGTTGCGCTCGCCCTTTCCATGGTTCCGGCCATTGACGGCGCCGGCGCCCAGGAGATAGGCATCGCGGTCGGCAGTCGCGCGCCGTCGGCGGTCGTTCAGACGTTGGACGGAAAGTCCGTTGATCTCGGATCGTATGTCGGGAAGACGCCGATGCTCATCGAGTTCTGGGCGACGTGGTGCCCGAAGTGCGAAGAGCTCGAGCCCGCGCTGATGGCGGCCCAGCGGAAATACGGTGCGCGGGTGAAGTTCATCGGTGTCGCGGTTTCGGTGAGACAGTCCCCCGCCCGCCTCAAGGCGTACGCGGCGAAGCACAAGCTGACCCACGAGATACTGTTCGACGCCGATGGAAACGCAACCGACGCGTATGAAGTACCTGCGACTTCTTATGTCGTTGTCGTCAACCGTAAGGGCAACGTCGTATACACCGGGCTCGGCGGCTCCCAGAACCTGGAAGCCGCGATTCGTAAGGCGCTTTAGGGCGACTCGGCCGGCAGAGGTGCGAGGCGGTCTATCACGCCGCCGAGCTCCGTGTACGCCGCTTCGACGAGGACCCTGAACGGCTTGGTGACGAACGCGATGCGTCCGTCGGGGCCGACGACGTACAGCGCCCTTGCGTCCTGGTTGCGCTTCGCGTCGAAGGTATCGTAGAGCGTTCCGACTTTCGATCCGACGTCACTGGCGAAGAGCATCGGGAAATCCGAGACGCGCGCCCATGAGGCGAGCGTCGTGTCCGCATCGACGCTGATGCCGATTACGACAACCTTTCTACCGTTGTTGAACAGCGTGGCGTACTGATCACGGTACGCCTCCATTTGGACTGTTCAGCCCTTTGACCGCGCCTGGTAGAAAAACGCGAGCACGACAGTTTGTCCGCGGTAATCGGAAAGCCGTACGGGCCGCTGGAGGAGGCCATAACGCGTCGCGCCCGGAAGAGAGAAATCGGGCGCCACGCTTCCAACCGCCAATGGCGCCACAGCCGCCGGCTGCTGCGCTACGGCGGGCGTGGCCACCAGGCTCGCCGCGAATGCGATCGCCATCCAGACCGGAAGTTGTCGCCTATTCATGCCGTGCGTGCCTCTCTGAGTCTCGAGTGCTGAAACCGGGAACGGAACAAACCGTATGGCCACTGAGGACGTCCAAAGAAGCGAGGATGGCGCCGTCGCGCCCCTTAGAGCCACACCCCAGCCCCACCAAATTGAAACGCCTTATCGCGATCCTCGCAATCACCGCGCCACCAGCGGCGGCTCAGCAGCCCGGCGCGCCGGTAACGCCCGCTTCCACCTACGCCCATAGCGGCGCTCCGACAATCCGCGCGGCACGAGTCAATGGGGAGATCAGTGTCGACGGCAAGCTCGATGAGGCTTCGTGGGCGGCGGCCACGCCCGTTTCGACGTTCACGCAAAGGGATCCCAGTGAGGGTGCCCCGGCGTCAGAAAAGACAGAGGTGCGGGTGCTCATCAGCGACGACGCGATCTACGTCGGCGCGCGCATGCACGACAAGCCGGAGAACATTCGGCCGCGCCTTTCCCGGCGGGATGAGCCAGTTGACGGCGACGTGTTCGCGGTCTCATTCGATTCCCGCCACGATCACATCTCGGGCTACTACTTCCGGGTGACGGCCGGCGGTGCGGTGCGGGACGCCCAGCTCAGCGCCAATGGACAGCTCGACACATCCTGGGACGCGGTCTGGGAAGCGAAGGTCTCCATCGACAATGCCGGGTGGACCACGGAGATTCGCATCCCCCTCTCCCAGCTCGCCTACAACCGGAATCCCGACGCGGTGTGGGGAGTCCAGTTCGAGCGCTACTCGTGGAACAAGCAGGAACAGGATTTCTTCGCGTTCACTCCCAAGCGCGAGTCCGGCGGGGTCAGCAGGTTCGGTCATCTCACGAACCTGGGAGGGCTGCCATCACCCGGTCGCATCGAGCTCACTCCATATGTGAGCACGAGTGCGGAGTACCTCGACATTGCTCCCGGCAATCCGTTCCGCGACAAGAGTGAGTACCGCGGCTCGACCGGCCTTGACCTCAAGTACCGAATCACCAGCAGCATGACGCTGAACGCCACCGTCAATCCCGACTTCGGCCAGGTCGAGCTCGATCCGGCAGTCGTGAATCTCACGGCGTTCGAATCCTTCTTCCCGGAAAAGAGGCCGTTTTTCGTGGCGGAGCGTGCCCTGTTCAACTTCGGCACTATTCGGACGTTCAACAGCGGCGGCTCGCCGACCATGTTCTTCTCACGGCGCATCGGCCGCCAGCCGCAGCGCTTCCTCGGCGGCGATGGCATCGCGTTCGTAGACGCTCCGCAGCAGAGCACCATCGCGTCCGCCGTGAAGGTCACGGGGAAAACGCGGAACGGCTGGACGCTCGGTCTCCTCGACGCTGTGACTACGCGCGAGAACGCGGACTTCATCGATTTCGACGGCAACCGCCAGGTCGCGCAGGTCGAGCCGCTCACCAACAACTTCGTCGGACGCGTGACTCGCGAGAGCAATCAGGCCAACACCGCCATCGGGGCGCTTCTCACCGCGGTGAACAGAAGGCTCGACGATCCCGTCATCGAGCAACAACTGCGGCGGAACGCATACGTGGCCGGGCTCGATGTCAACCATTCATGGGGCAACCGGGCATGGCTGTTTGACGCTTCCCTCGCGGGCAGCAGCGTTTCGGGCACCGCCGATGTGATCGCAGCGACCCAGCGCTCGAGCGCGCGGTATTTCCAGCGTCCCGACTCGAAGTCGCTCGATTACGATCCGACGCTGACTTCGCTCTCCGGCTACGCAGGACAGATCGCGCTGACCAAAGGGTCGGGTCTGCACTGGGGCGGAAACCTCGCCTACCAGGTGACCTCACCGGGATTCGAATCGAACGATCTTGGCTTCATGCGCACCGCCGACAGGCACGCGTTCTCCACCGATCTTCACTATCAGGAGAATAAGCCCGGGAAGCTGTTCCGAAGGTGGCTTGTCGCCGGGTTCACGAATCACACACTGAACTTTGATGGAGACATCAACTACAACGCATATGCGTCGTTCTTTGAAGCGACGTTCCCGGACTTCTCCGGCCTATTCGCCCGCTATGATTTCCTGGGCGCCACGATGGACGATCGTCTCACCCGCGGCGGGCCGGTCGCCCGCGTGCCGAAGGGATACTCCAGCGAACTCCATTACTTCAGCGACCGCCGCAAGCGGGTGACGTTCGGCACCGGCCTGTCCTACTCGCGCGACGACGCCGGGCAAACGGGCCTCGGTGTTTTCGCCGAGGTTGCGATGCAGCCGGCGCCAGGTATTCGCGTGACGCTCTCGCCGAACTTCAATCGCAGTCACACCATCTCGCAATTCATCACGTCGCGTACCGACCCTACGGCGATAAACACCTTCGGCCGCCGATACGTCTTCGCCTCGCTCGACCAGACATCCCTTGCGCTCGTGACTCGCGCCGACTGGACATTCACGCCCGCGCTGTCCCTCCAGGTTTTCGCCCAGCCATTCGTCGCGTCGGGCGGCTACGAGGACTTCAAGGAGCTCAGCGC
>JACCRF010000002.1 GCA_013813715.1 Gemmatimonadaceae bacterium
CGCGATACTCCGCGCTCGCCTCGGCGGTCCGGTTGAGCTCCATGAGCATATCGCCGAGCAGCTCGCGCGCCGGCGCCAGCGGCCCGGGAGTCACGGCGCTCTTCTCGGTCGCGTCCTCACGTGCGGCGGCTTCGCGCATGCGCGCCAGCGCGTCGGTCTCCCGCTGCTCCGCGAGATCGAGCCAGGCCCGGGCGGCGAGATGCTGGATGGCCACCGCCTCCGCCCAGTATCCTTCGCCCCTCGCACTAAGCCGCTGCTGAATCGACGCCAGCGAATCGATGGCCGCCTTTGCTTTGGCGAGATCGCCGGTGCGCGACGCACCGAGTGCGCGCGCGAAGTACGTCATCGCCTCCGTGTACGGATAGTCGCTCGCTCTGGGCTCGAGCGCGGCAGCTTCCGCCCACGCGCTCCGCTCCAGCGCCCAGCGCGCCGGGATCGCGGCAAGCGCGAACACACCCGCAGAGCCTGGCGCGGCGCCGGTGATCGCGTTGGGGTCGAAGCGCGCTGCAAGTGCTGGCAGTCCGTCGAGAATCGCTTTCGCGTCGGGTTCCTTTCCCAGCTGTAAATAGGCGTACATGGCGTAGTCGGCGGCGTGCAACGTTTCTGCGATGGAGCCATCGCTCAGCGCGACTTTCATCGACCGATTGTTCGCGCTGACTGATTCCTCCCACATGCCGACCCGCGTAAACGTGTGCGAGGGCATATGCATCGCGTGCGCGGCGGACGGCGCGATACTCGCATAGCGCCGTGCGGCCGCTCGCGCCTTGTCAGCGAGTGGCGGATAGTCGTAACTGTGGATGATGTAATGCGCGAGCCCGGGGTGATTGGGTTGCTTCGCCCAGAGCGGCTCGAGAATCCTGCCAGCCTTCAGCTGATTCGCGTATGTCTTGTCGGTCGGCGGCGCGGACGCGGTGAGCGAGATCGCGTAGAAGATCGTGGCTTCGGTGTCCGCCGGTTGCCGCATCACGAGCTCGTTCATCGCGCGCTCGTACGCGACGATTCGCGTCCGTTGATCCTTGTGCTCGAAGTCGTCGTACAGCCGGCTGACGGCGTGAATGTAGCCGCGCTCACGCTCGGACGCGCGACTGCCGAGTCGCGTCGCGGCGTCGACGGCCTGCTTGCCCTGCCGCAGCAGCGCGACCGACCGGTTTCCAGCCGCCATCGGATTGGTCCATCTACTGAGAGCGATCCCCCAGTGCGCCATCGCGCACGTTGAGTCGGCGGCGAGCACTCCATTGAAGGCCCGGATCGACGCGCCGAATTCGAAGGAGTGCAGCAGCGCAACGGCGCGATCGAACTGCGGCGCGACCCTGGGGCTGCATGACGTCGTGAAGTGAACGGTGCCGAACTTTTCAGTCGGCGCGCCCTGGGGCTGGGCGTGCTCCTGCGGATACACGGCGAACGCGGGGAGAGTGAGAACAACCGCGGCCGCGACGACAGATGCGCGTGTCATTTGGTCTCCTTGCTGCTTCATTCTGAGGCGCGAGAGCGCGGACGGCAAGTCCTTGCTCGTGTGGGAACCAGCATGCGGGCACGGAAGCTTTCAGCCGCATAGGCCATGTCCGTGGCCAACGTCGCGCTTCCAGATCTGCGACCTTCAACGGCGAGCATTTCGCTTCGAGTCAAGCAATCAACGTCTGCTCCCTCAGCTACCGGGTCTTGCGCACCGGCCTCAGCGTCAGGTCCTGAAAATCGAAGCTGAAATCCACCGACGGAGATGCCGCCTGCATCTTCGCCCGGGCAATGCTTCCGTCCGGGTTGAGAGCAAAGCTGACGTAAGCATCCGCACGCAACGTCCGGTCGTGCCAGCGCGCGAGAAACGTGTCGTGCTGCCAGTGCACGAGATCGCCCACGAGCGATGGCGTGTGCAGAAACTGAATCACAAGCTTCCCCGGAACGTTGGAGGACGCCTTCACCTCGGTGATGCTTACGTCGCCATACCATTGATCCGTATACGTACCAGCGTAGCCCGCGAGCGGAAGCGATGGGCGGGACGCGGTATCACGCGCGGTGACCGCGCCCTTGTCGGCGGCGACCACCGCCGCGCGGCCGTGCTCGCTCAGCTTTTTGTAAATCGCGAGATAATCGACTGGGGTCGCGCCGAAGTAATGATCCACGATGCGGTATGAGATCGCGTTGAATGCGGCGCCGGATTCCTGGTTCGTGAGCACCACCACCCCGAGCCGCAGCTCCGGAATCATCGTCACCTTCGACAGATATCCGGGCAGGCCGCCGGTATGCGACAGCATCTGCCTGCCGCGATAGTCGCGGACACCCATGCCCAGGGCGTAGCCGCTGAATACCGAACGGTGAAAGGGGAGCTCCGGCGGCGGTGACCCCGCCGGTATCGGAGTCACGATCGTCCAGAGCTGAGTCGTTGTCTGCGGACTGAAGAGCCGTTTGCCATCGGCGAGTCGCCCCGAATCGAGCTGAACGATGAGCCACTTCGCCATGTCCTCAGCGCTCGAGTTGATTCCTCCGGCCGGATTGGTGTTGTCGCTGCTTAGAGGAGGCACGGGCCGGACGATGCCGTCCACCTCTGCATATGTCTTCGCGACGTTGCCGGCCTTCTCCGAATCGGAGTGGCGAACGTTGCTGCCGGTCATCCCAACCGGCGCAAGAATCCGCCTCGCCACGAAATCCTCCCACGTCTGCCCGGAGACAGTTTCGATGACTTCGCCGGCAACCGAATACAACACGTTGTCGTACGCGTAAGCATTTCGAAATGACGTCGCGAGCGGGATGAAGCGGAGCCGCCGCACAATCTCCTTGCGGTCGTAGGTCGACTCCGGCCACCAGAGCAGATCGCCCGCGCCAAGGCCAAGCCCGCTGCGATGAACGAGCAGATCGCGAATCGTCAGCTCACGCGTGACGTACGGGTCGGAGAGAGCGAAACCGGGCAGGTAGCGAACCACCGGCGCGTCCCATTCCAGCTTCCCTTCCTCGACGAGCAGCGCCAGCGCCGTAGCGGTGATTATTTTCGTGTTGGACGCAATGCCGAACAGCGTGCTCGCATCAACCGCCGCAGGTTCGCCCAGCGCCCGAACACCGTAGCCCTTCGCGAGAATAACCCTGCCGTCCTTGACGATCGCGAGCCCGACCCCCGGGACCTGGAACTCCTTCATCACCGCCGAGACGAACCGATCGATATCGGGAGGCGGGGCCGTCTGGGCGTCAGCGGCGACCGCCAGCACGGCAAGCGCGACAAGCGATCGGATCATCTGGCGCACTTTGTAACGCGTGACATGAGGCATGATCTGGCTAGCTCCCGGGGATGACATTCGAGATGACCCCCGCCTGGCGCAGGCCGCTGAGCACGAACTGAACCGCGATGGCGGCGAGGATGAGCCCCATAACTCGCGTCATCACGCGAATTCCGGATTCGCCGAATCTGACGAGCAGCTTATCGGCCCCGCGGAGCATCGCCCACGAAATCAGCATTGTCACGATGATTGAAACGAACACGATTCCCTGGTTCACGACTCCCGTCGCCTGCGCGGAGAGAACCATCACCGTCGACATCGCTCCCGGGCCAGCGAGCATCGGAACTCCAAGTGGCGTGACCGCCGAGTCCTCCTTCTGCTGCCCTTCCATCAGCTCCTCGTTGCCTTCCTGGGTGCTTCGTTTCGCGCGGAGCATGTCCATCGCGACAAGCCAGAGAATGGCGCCGCCCGCAATGCGGAACGCGGGGAGAGTTATTCCAAAGAGTCGGAGGATGATCTCGCCGCCGGCCGCGAACACGCACAGCGCGATGGCCGCCGCTATGCACGCCGCTCGTGCCGTGCGCCGCCGCCGCTCGGGAGTGTCGTTCCGGACGAATGCCAGGTAGGCCGGAATGACGGCGATCGGATCCACAAGAAAAAGAATGGAGGTGAACGTCACAAATGCGAACTGTCCGAGTCCTTCCATTCAGTCCGCCCTCACTTCGCTTCCGCCGTCAGGTGCTTCGAGAAGAACGGAAGCGCCTTCTGCTCGATTCTCGCGCGAATGCGGTTGCCGTGCGTTCCCTCGTAGATTTCGAACGCGTGCGGAATGCCGAGCTCCGTTAGCAGCGCGTCGAGCTCGCGCGCCCGCACCGGGATGTCTCGAAGGCCGTCGTCATCGCCGGCATCGAATGCGATGTTGAGCCGCGCGAGATTCGCCGCGTGCGACTTCGCCATCATGAGTGGCCCGACGCGCCATCGCGACGCGACAGATGAATCGATCACCACAGAATCGCCGGCGATGCGGTACGGCAGATCCACAAAAAATGGAGGACGCGACGGATTCGGTGAGTACACCGCGGCGAGCGCGATGTAGATGTTGGGGATGAAGCCCGCCGCCAGGAACTTCGAGCGGTCATCGAGCTCGATCGCCTTCCTCCAGTCGTGCGCCTCGGCCGCCGTCAGCGAATCGGAGGAAGCGAGGCAGCACGCGCTCAGGGCGTAGATCGAGGAGAAGGTTTCCGGATGCCGCATTCCTACATGAAGCGCGCCGTACCCGCCCATCGAATGACCGGCGAGTCCCCGTCCTTGCGCGCTCCGGACCGTGCGGTACTTCCTGTCCATGTGCGAGACCAGGTCGCGCGCGATGAAGTCCTCCCAGTTCCCGGTCGTCGTCGAATTGACGTAGAAGCTTCCCTCATAGGCGTTCCTCGCGCTCGGTGTCACGACGATCATCTCCCGAACAGCGCCCGCGCGGATAAGCGAGTCCATCGAAATGCGGATGTTGAGGTTCTGATAGGCGCCGGCCATGAACGCACGGTGGTCGGCAGCGAATCCGTGGAGGAGATAGACAACGGGATACCGGCGCAGCGGCCGCTTCGAGTAGCTCGGCGGGAGGTACACAGTCGCCGCCCTCCGTTCGGGGTCACCCAGGAGATTGGGTCGCAGAGATGGCGCGGCGACGGTGTCGATGTGCGTGACGCCGCCGGTCTGGGCGATTGCCTGATTCGTGACCGCCACGAGCGCCGCGATGGCGAATCCAAGCATCCCTGAAACCTGAACCACAGATGCGCAGATGGGGGCAGATGCGCACCGATGACACCGGAACCGCAATTGCGAAATCAATTGGGGAACAGCAACAGCCTCCGACCCACGCTGTGTTGTTCCCAATTTCATTCCTGCCGTTTGGTTGTTTCGTCTGTGCGCATCGGCGACCATCTGTGGTTCACCCGGTCCTAGTCTGGCCAGAAACAGCCGCGTTCACCAGATGCTCTCTAAGGGGAGCAATTCGCCGGCAGCATCGCTCGTCCGCTCGCTCCAACAGCGGCTCGCATCAAATCGGGACGATTCGTGAAGATGCCGTCGGCTCCCATTGCAAGCAGAGCGAGCATTTCTGGCTGCGCATCCACCGTGTACGTATGCAATAGAAGACACTCGCGGTGCGCCGCCTCGACCAGAGCTGCATCCACACTCCCGGCATGCGGGGCGATTCCCACCGCATAGCCGCGCACGCCCGACAACGCTCCGGCAATTGCGGCACTTCCGGAATTGGAGAACAACTGTATCAGCGGAATCGTAGGACCGAGCTGATGCACCCGCTTGAGACTCGCCTCGCTGAATGATTGCACCACCACACGGGGCGCGACCGGGTCCACCACCGGCGCGATTCCTCTCGACGCGAGAAGCGCCACGAGGTCGGACTCGATTCCCGGGTACAGCTCTGGATCCTTGATCTCGATGTAGAAGCGCCCGGTCGTCAGGTACCGGTCGAGCACCTCAGCCAGTGTCGGAAGTCTGAGCCCCAGGTACTCTGCCTTCGCGCGCGACGGATTCGCCGAGTTGAACCAGTCGCCGGCGTCACACGATTTGACCTCCGCGAGAGTGTGCTCCCGCACGGCGCCACTGCACGCCTGCGCCGGGCCGCGCATCGTCCGGTCGAGGGTCGCATCGTGAAGTACGACGAGCACGCCGTCTGCGGTTCGATGGATGTCCTGCTCGATGAAGTCGGCGCCCTGCGCTATGGCGAGGTCATAGGCCGCGAATGTGTGCTCGGGCGCGGCGTACGAAGCTCCGCGGTGCGCGATCACCGCCGGAGTAGGGAGGCCCAGCGGCTTCATCGACTCATCGGTGCGGCAACCCGCCGCTGCCAGGCCAAGGATAGCGAGAATGCTCGCCTGGCCCAGACGTTTCTCGATCCTCGAAGGATCAGGCGCCACGCGTAGGTACCTCGAGCGCAAGTAGAAAGTCCTCAACCTAGGGAACGCAGTGCTCCATACGCAAAAGGGCCGCCCATCGGGCGACCCCTCGCTTCGCTTCAGTCTGACAGATTAGTTATCGGTCTGGTCTCCCTCGTTGTCGTAGCCCAATGCATCGGCCTCGCGAAATCTGTCCAGGATCGCTCCCGGAAACTCCGTGCTCTTCTCTCCGTTGCTGCTCGCGATCGGCCACCCGCGCTGGAACCAGGCACCGAGATTGACCAGGTCCTGCTGACTGCTCGTTTCGCTACCCTCGGGGTCAGGTGTCGCGCGTGCTCCCTCGTGCTCCATCGTTTCATCCTCCGGCTGTGATCTCTATTGTACTCCCCGAACGCCTGACAAGTTTCGGGAACCACATAATAAGCGCCAGCACAGGTTTGACGACTGGCTGGCGCACACGTGACACGCATTTTACGGAGTCGTAACTATTCGATCGTAGCGGCGCTGATTCCCCTGGTCGCGAAGATCCGGGCGACTGCGTCCCCGATCTTGTTATTGGGTGTGCTTGCCCCCGCGGTCATTCCGATGCTGACAGGACCAGGCCTCGACAGCCAGCCCGCTTCCTCGACGTCTTCCTTGCTGCCCGGCGGCCGGTGCCGCAGCACGCCCGACTCGGGGTCGATCGCCGACGCATCCTCGATGTGATAGGTGTGCACTTTCTCCGCGCACAGCGCCGCCAGAGAGATAGTGTTGCTGGAGTTGTAACCGCCGATCACGACCATCACGTCGATAGGCTCGCGGAGTAGTTCGACGACGGCATCCTGCCGCTCCTGGGTCGCGCTGCAGATCGTGTCGAACGTACGGAAGTTCGCCGCCGCGTACTCTACCCCGCGGGCGCGCGCCATGGCATCGCCGACCTCCGCCCCGATCGCGAGCGACTCGCGGGCGAGCATCGTGGTCTGGTTGGCCACCCCGATTCGCTCAAAATCCCGCGCAGGGTCGAACCCGGGCGACGCAGCATGGGCGAAAAGCTCCATCAGCGCGGTACCGGTCAGCCTGCCTTCGATGAAGTCGCACACCCCCCGCGCTTCCTCCATGTTGCGAACCACGAAGTAGTGCGCACCGGGGTGCTTCGACGCCTGCGACGCGGTGGCTCTCGTCTCTTCGTGGTAGTGCTTGCCGTGAATGAGCGACGTGAACCCGTCACGCGCATAGCTTTCGACTCGCTTCCAGACGTTGAGTACCGAGCCACAGGTCGTATCCACCATCACGCAACCGATCTCGCGCAGCTTCGCGAAATCCTGAATCGTTACCCCGAAAGCGGGAAGGATCACGACATCCTCGGCTCTCGTGATTCCGTAGTCGATGCCGCTGGGCCTGGCCTCGAGAATCTGGACGCCCATCTCCCGCAGCTTCGCGTTCACGTGCGGATTGTGAATTATCTCGCCGGCCAGCAGAACGCGCCGGTCCGGGAATTTGCGGCGGGTCTGGTAGGCGTAGTCCACCGCGCGCTCAACGCCGTAGCAGAAACCGAACTCGCGCGCCAGGCGGACTGTCGTATCTCCGGCGGTCAGGGAGTACTCCCGGCTCCTCAGCAGATCGACGAGGCGTCCGCTATAATCAGACGCGAGCTCCGCCTGGACCTCGGCCTTGAGCCCGAAGCCCTTCCGGAAATAGACCGACGCGCCCGCTCCCTGCCCGTTCGCACCGGCAGGCGCTGGTACCGGCGGTGATACCGCAGTCTGGGTCATCCCTTTTACAGGCGAGTCCGGCATATCACGCAATTTAGTGACGGCAAAGGCACGGCGCTGACTCCGAAAGTGGGGACACCGCCTGAAACTGGGGCGTCACCGACGACCGCACTCGTTCGCCCCCCCGCAATCGCAAAGGGCGAAGCGATCGGCGTGGTCGCGCCGTCGTATTCTCCACGCGAGGGGCATCTCACGCGCGGAGCCAAGGCCCTCGAACGCGCCGGATACACCGTGATCCTCGATCCCGACATTCTCGAACACAGGAGATTCCAGCGGCATCAGGACGATCGCCGGGCCGCCAACTTCATGGGCATGTGGCTCGATCCCCGCGTCAAGGCCGTCATAGGGGGTACCGGCGGCTACGGGACAACGCGGATGATTCCATACCTCGAGCCGGAAGTATTCCGGAGGAATCCGAAGATTTTCGTCGGATACTCGGACATCACAGCTCTACATCTCTGGCTGATGCGCCAGTGCGGCCTGCGGGTGTTTCACGGACCAACGGTGGACGACCTGATTCCAGTAGCGCGAGATCCGACGATGAGTTCACTGCTCATCGCGATGACGACGCCCCGCCCGACCGCGCGGCTCGGCCGCAACATCTCGCGAGCCGTGCGCCCCGGAAAGGTCTCCGGCGCGCTGACCGGTGGGAATCTGTCGCTCGTTCAGCAGACAATCGGCACGTCGTACGAGATCGACACGCGCGACTCGATTCTCTTTCTCGAGGAGCACGAAGATCCGATGTCGGTGGCGGACGAACGCCTGGTCCACCTCCGGGCATCGGGGCTCCTCAGAAACGTCAGGGGAGTCATGTTCGGACACCTGTCGATTGACCGTTCGGAGGAAGACGAGTTCGAGGATTTTCTGCTCGATCTTCTCTCCGACCTCGACATTCCCATTCTGATGGATTTTCCGGCCGGTCACGAGGTTCCCAACCTCACGCTTCCCTTCGGCACAGAGGTCGAGTTGACGGTGGACGCAACGACGGGCTGGATCAGCTACCGCGATGACGCTCTCTCGACAACCGAGCCGGTGCCGCTGGCGGACGATGGGGCCGAAGCGCCGCAGACGAGCGAGTCGGTCACTTCCTGACGAACGGCGGGCCGACGATCGCCGGCTGGCGTTTTCGCCTAGCTCGGACCCTGCGTGAGACCTGGAATAGCGCAAAAGTGAGCAGCACGACGGACAGCGGTATCATCAAGGCGAGCATCGTCCGCCTTCCCCACAGGGTCTCCAGTGTGGTCATCGTTCCGTCGGCTGCGATGCGCTCGACTCGCAGATACGGGCCGATCCCAAGATCGCCCAGTATCGCGAACGGAAGGCGCAGGTGCTCGAGCACGTAGACCGCGCCGTCTTTCACCGCAACACCGGTCGGCGCCCACGGAAATGGCGTTCCGCGCGCTTCAACCACGCTCGAGTCCGCGAACAGCCAGACGACGCGCCTCCCGCTGTAGTCGGCGATGACGATCGAGCCAAACCCATCTGCGGCGATCCCCATCAGGTCTTCGCCGAACGAACTACCCGTGAGCGGGCTCGCGATCGGCGTCGTCACAACACCGCCTGTCGTCACTTTCCGAACGTAAGCGCCGTCGGCGACGAACAGAGCGCCGTCGTTGCCCCACGCCATCCCGTCGATGCCGAGGAATTTAGCGGCGGCGCCGGTGCCATCGGCGTGGCCGGGTTCAGAACCGGCGACACGCTGGACTGAGCCGTCGGGGTTGCGCCGCATGAGCACGAGCAGCGGAGTCGTCGAGCTGCGGGCGTTCACCGAATAGACGGCGCCGCGCGAATCCATTGCGAAGGATTGCAAACCAATTGGCAGGTCGGGGGTCGGCACGAGGACGTCCGACACCGTTCCCTGCGGCGTCACCTTCCAGATGCTTCCTATCGCCAGCGTCATGTGGGGATTGGTGCCGTACAGATTGCCGCCGGCATCCATGTGCAGGGCATGGGAATGTTTGCCCTCGACGATTTTCTCCAGCCGGCCGCTTTCCGAGATTCGCCAGATGGTATTGGTTGGAATGTCCGTGAAATAGATCCGGCCGCGGGCGTCGACGAGGATTCCCCACCCCTCGTGCGCATCGGCAGTGGCGGGAACGAGCAGGACAAGCGCGGCGAGGGCCGAGCAGAAGACTTGTTGCCAGCTACGCGTGGCCCGTGTTCCGTTGCCCGCCGTCCGTCGCCCGTTGCGCGCACCAACACGCCGCCGGACATATGCAAAGGGCGAGATCAATCGGGCGCCAGCGCCTTGTCGATCGAGACGCACCATACATGAAGGATCATGAGATGTACTTCCTGCACATACGCGGTCACGTCGCTTGGCACCGCCAGCAGATGATCCGCCTCCGCGCCGATCAGCCCCGCAGAGCCGGTGAGCGCTATGGTCGTCGCGCCTTTTACCCGCGCCGCCATCAACGCGCGGATCACGTTCTCGGACTTGCCGCTCGTCGTGAGCGCGATCGCAACATCGCCGCGCTGCGCAAACGCTTCCATCTGGCGCTCGAAGATCGCAGCATAACCGAAGTCGTTGCCGATACACGTCACCGTTCCGGGATCTGCGGCGAGAGTGATTGCCGGCAGGGGCCGCCGCATCTTCTTGAAGCGGCCAACGAGCTCGCCTGCCATATGACTGGCCTGCGCCGCGCTTCCGCCATTGCCGAAGCAGATGACCTTCTGCCCGGTGGCGAGCGCCGAAACCAGCGCACGGCCGGCCGCATCGACCTCTGGATCGAGCGCCTCCACGCAGGCGGCGACAACGTCCTGATGTTCGCGAAAGTGGCGGCCGAGGTCTGTGGTCATGGCCCGCGAAATCTACGCTTCGGTCCCCCGCTTCGCCCCGAATTGCGACCGCTGCCCGGCTTATCGCCCCGCTTGGGTTTTTTTCGCTCGCCGCCACTTCGGCTGGTTTGCGCCCCCGGCTCTCGTTCGCGGCGGACTCGCGATTTCCGCGGGCGGCGGCCCGTCCGCGTTTCTGCCGCCAGCTCGCGCGCGCGGAGCTCGTCCGGCGATTCGTGCTCGCTCACTGGCAGGTCATCGGTCTCATCCGGCGACCACGGTCGCGACAGCGCTTCCTGGAGCTCCTCGACAGTATCCGCGCGGATCGCTCCGCGCTGGCCCCGGATCACGACGAACCGAACTGGACGGTCGAGCGCCGGAACCTCCGCGTTCGTCAAAGTACGCGCCAGTTTTTCCGGGAGCCGCAGGCGCGCGACGGCCGTTAGCCCGGCATCGCTCTCCTCGATGTCGTACTCGATGTCGACCTCGCGGTCGCGAATGATCGCCGTATCGGGAAGCGCGGCGTAGCGCTCCCTCACCTCGCGCGGCACGATCGCATCAGCATCCAGATGGAACCGGGCATCCCGGAAATCGGCCATCGCGCCGATGGGCGCGAGTCGCTGCTCGTACCAGGCGGTCAAGTCGCCGAGGTTGAAGCGAGGAGTGGTGCCCCCAGACCGCCTGTACGTCTGCCGAAGCTCGTCAATCGCCGTGCGGTTTCGCTTCACCGAAGGATGCCTGATCACGCCGCGAGCCATCGCTTCGGCCAGCGAATGCCGCACACGGTCGCTGTGCTCCGCGGGGAATTCCTCGATCGGCTCCGATTCCCGTTCGAGCTGAAAATCGAAATACGCGAGCGTTCGCTGAATGACGAGTTGTCCGCCTTTGCGGCGAGTATCGTAAGCGATGTCCGAGATGCTCCGCGTAGCGTACTTGCGAATGAGATGTATCGGGATTTGCGTGCCCTCGATCCCCGCCCGCGGATTTCCTGATTTGTCCGCGAAGTACCGAAGCTCGCCGGCGATCGCTCCCCAGCTCCCGGCCACGCTCGTCCTCGACACTCTCGCGGCGCTGCCGTCGGCCGTTTCCTCGTCGATCACCAGATCGAACGGCATGTACCGGGCGAGGAGCTCCGTGAATTTCCGCTGAATGTGATCGCGAGCGGGCGGCATCCGGTTGGGCAGCGGCAGCCCGACGCCGCGGAAAACACTGGCCATGCCGAGTGCCGCATCCTCTATCGCCTTCACCAGCACGCCGCGCCGCTCCGCCCACTGCTCGATGCTCTCGTCGAAGAGCTGGCGGGGCAATCCGTAAACCTCGCCGACGTATCCGCATTTCGCATATGCTTCGGCGTAGAGGTTGTACGCCGTGAGGTGATCGCTTCCGGGGACGATCACGCCGGCGAGATCGCGCTCCTCCCGCGTCATTCGATGCAGCGACTCGACTGAGCTCATTACGGCGAGGAAAGGAACGAGCTCGTCGTCCGCGTTCACGAGCAGCTCGGCCCACGGGCGGTCGACCGGCAGCGCCTCGACGGCCCTCCCATATTTCGAGAGACGCCCGTTCTCGATGATCCCTCTCCGCTCGAGCAGGGACACCGCGCGGCCATATGCGACACGATCGAGAGGCACCGGAAGCTCGAGCACCGAAGCGTCGACGCCGAGGTCGGCGCACGTCATCGCCACGCGCTCCGAATCGCCCGCGAGCTGAAACTCCGGCGCGATCGGCTTGAGCGACCCGAACTGGATGTCGCGATCGGAGAGAATAAAAACCCTGCCCCCTTCGACGCGCCCATGCACGCGCCCCGCCATCTGAAGAATTTCGTTCGCGCCGAGGTGCATGCGGGTAAGCACGTTGCGGCCGCGCTCGATGATGTTGCCGAAGCGCGTGTCGTCGATGACAACCGTATCGAGACCCTTCACGTTGAGCGCGCTCTGACCCGCAGCTGTCATCGCGAGGAAGTAAGGCTTGCGCTCTCCGCTTTCCAGGAACGGTCGAATGACGCGGATCGGCTCGCCGCCGTGATAGTACGCCGTGTTGATTCGCGGAAAACGGGACGCAACATGCTCGGCCGCCTCCTCCACGCCGGCGCGCGTCGGCAGGAACATCCCGACTCCCCGGCGCTGCCCGAGAACGCGCTGGAGAAATCGCTCGTCGAGAAACTCCAGCGGATCCTTCCGTACGACTTTGACTTCCGCGGCGCGTGCGGGATCGAATGCGACACTTTCGAGCACTTCCGCCGCGTCAAGATACCGCGCATAGAAGGTTGGATCGACCGTCGCCGAGAGCCAGATGAAGCGGCAGCCGACGCGTTTTCCGAGCGCGAGGCACAGCTCGAGCTCGGCCGAGGTCTGGTGGATCTCGTCAACGACGAGCGTATCGGTTGGGAGAATGTCGCCGTCCTGGAACCAGCGGCGCGCGATGCCGGTCGTGACGATGATCACGTTCCACGACGGCGTCTCGGGCGTCGCCTCGCGTTCACGGTTCACGACGCCTACCCGGAGCTCACCGGTCTTCAGAATCGTTTCCGAAATGGGGCGCACGGACAGCGTCTTGCCGGTGCCGGTGCCGGCTACGATCCCGAATCCCTTGCCCGCAGCAGCCAGATCACGGATTTCCTGACCGTGCTGCCTCTCGAGGACTGTTTCGATCCGGAGGCCGAGGGCCAGCTCGATCGTTTCGCACGCGGCTCGCGTGGGCGCGATGACGATGATGCGGCCCGTCGCCGGCTCGGCCGCCACGAAAGCTTCATGATCCGGAGGAAGGAACCGGTCTCGGACGGTGCGCATTCCCTGGCAACTTGCACAAAAAAGGCCCCGGGAGGAATCGCTCCCCCGGGGCCGGCCCAACGTGGTCTGGAATCAGCGCTTGTTCTTGTTGCCCTTGCCCTTCTCCCAGCCGTAGTGATTGCCGTTGTTGCTCTTATTCTTCTTCACCTTTCTCGCGCGCTCCCGCCGGTCATCGATACCGTCGCGATCGCGGTCGATGCGGCGATCGTTGTCGTCATCGATACCGTCGCGATCACGGTCGATCCATGGATCGTTACTGTTGCGACTCGCCCTGCGATTGTTGCTATTCGCTACCTGCCGATCGTACACGACGTATCTGCCGAGCGAATCGCGCCGGGCGTATTCCACGATGCGGTTGCCGTTCGAGTCGTAGCGTTCGCGGACGAAGATGCGGTTGCCGTTGCGGTCGGTGCCTGCGACGTGCCACTGGCCGTCGGACCTTCCGTTGTTGTTATCGTACACACCGCGGTCGGCCACGCGACGGTCGATGATCTGATACCGGCCCTGCGAGTCGCGACGTGCGCGCTCGATGATCACGTTTCCGTTCGAATCGACTCGCCGGCGTACATATATGGTATTGCCGTTCCGGTCGCGGCTCTCCGCTCGCCAAGTGCCGTCCGCACGCCGGGCGTCGGTGTCGCTGTGAATGGTGCCGGTACGATTGTCGACGCGTCCCGAAGTCGTTCCGGTTCGCGCCGGATCCCACCAGGGTCCGTCATTCTGAGCACTCGCCGAAACCGGCGCGGCAAGCGCGGCCGCGGCGGCCAGACCGAGCACAATTGAAATTCGCTTCATCATTTGATCTCCTCGAGAAAGCTGGAAATGTCGCGGCGTTCCTTGCCGGACTTTCCTTTCTTTGGCTTGTCATTGCCACGCCGCGGCGACTGGTCGCCGAATACGACGTAGCCATTAACTGGCCGGTTGCGCACGGCGGTGACACAATCGGTCGGCGCCGGCTGATGCCCCGCGGGAACGCCCTCGATCCAGATTCGGCACATTCCCGCCGGCGGCAGATAGGCCGGGGGAATTCCCGGCTGCTGTCGCGGGATACCTCTCGGAATTCCCTGCGGAAGACCTCGCGGCATACCTTGGGCGCTCGCTGAGCTCCCCGCCGCAAGAATCCCTGCGGCAAGGAGCGCGAGCCACCATCTATTGATCTTCCCCGCGGTCGCCCGCGAGAATGGAAGGGTTGTCATGCCAGGTCTATTTGCAGGAGCGATGCCATTCATCGTGGAACTCGCAAGTGGTTGTGGGACAACGGTTTGGGGATATTGCCAGAACGCGTCAGGGAGACCCGATGTCCAGATTTCCGGACACTTCTGGAAACACATAGGACGAGCTGCCGGCTATTTCTCCATGTCGATTTCTGCCAGGAGAGCGAGAATTTCTCCCGGCTTGGCATGGCGTTTTTCCCAGGACTTTCGAAACACCGGGACTCCGTCGCGCAAAACCTCGAATCTTCCGCCGCTCGACGGCGTGAGATTGATGGCCGCTTGGGGGTATTTCTTCGCGATATCAGCCGCCAGACCGGCGGCTCGGGGATAGTAGTTTCAAACCGTGCAGTACTCTATCTCGATCTTCATTCGATACCCCGGCTGAAGTGATCCGCCACCTCGCGGATGGATGCGATGTCGCGCCGGCACCGCACTCACGGTAACTCCCGGATTCACCGCGGAGGAAACGTGCAACTCGGAACCGCCCCACGCAAAGGCTTCAACGTCATCGAAATGACGATGGTTCTCGCAATCGTCGCGACACTCTCCGCCATCACGCTGCCTCGCGCGGGGGGCTTTATCGACAGCATCGAGGTCCGCGGCGCAGTGACCGAGATCGATGCGATCTTCTCCACCGCCCGCCACGCCGCCATCACGCGCGGGTCGCAGGCGGTGCTCGAGATCGATCCGGAGCTCGGCGTCATGACAATTCGCGTGGGGAGCGACACTCTCCAGCGCCGTGAGGTCAGCGCCGCGCATGGCGTCCTCATCGACAGCAATCGCGCGTCCATCACCTACTCCCCGATTGGCGTGGGATACGGCGCTGGCAATCTCACCATGGTCGTGTCGCGAAAGCGCGCCTCCGATACGCTGTACGTGTCGAGGCTCGGACGGGTGCGCCACTAGTGGACTTTAGCTCAATCAAGCTGGAACACGAAAATGCGTTTCTGGAGATGATTGTCACTCGAATAGCGGCAAGACATGTGGCCACGGTTCAGGGGCGAGCGATCCGGCATTCCAGAAAGCTTAGCCGCACACATACCGAATGACACCGCGATTGACAACCAGCTAGCGCCGCCCGGTTCTCCTCCGCGACACCGATACCGGCGCCGCTCTCACCTCTTCGAGATCGCCGGCGACCGATCCAAAGTCGTATCCAGGTACCGAGATCCGCGGAATCGGTTCTCCGATGATCCGCTCGATCGAGCGCACCATCGCGATCTCATCCGGCGCCATGAAGGTGAACGCGTCGCCCGTAGCTGCCGCGCGGCCGGTCCGGCCAATGCGGTGAACGTAGTCCTCGGGCTGCTGAGGAACGTCGTAGTTGATGACGTGGCTGATTCCGCTGACGTCGAGTCCGCGCTGCGCGATATCGGTGGCGACGAGCACCCGAATCTTCCCGAGCTTGAAATCTTCGAGGGCGCGCATCCGCTCCACCTGTGACTTGTCCGCATGCATCGCCGTCGCCGTGACGCCCATGCCGGAGAGGTGGCGCACCACGCGGTCCGCACCATGCTTCGTCCGGGTGAAGATCAGCACCGAATCCATCCCGTCCTTCTTGAGAAGCTCAGCCAGCAGCTCGGTCTTTCTGTCGCGCGGAACGGGATAGACTGCGTGGGTGACGCCGGTCGCCGCGGACGACCGCCTTCCCACCTGAACCACGATCGGCTTGCGCAGATACTTTCGCGCCAGCGCTTCGACCTCCGGCGGCATGGTCGCGCTGAACAGCAGCGTCTGCCTGAAGCGCGGCACTTCGGAGACGATTCTGTTGAGTTGCGGCGCGAACCCCATGTCGAGCATCCTGTCCGCTTCGTCGAGAACGAGCACTTCGAGATCGTCGAAAACGACGTTCTGTCGCTCCATGTGATCGAGGAGACGGCCCGGCGTCGCGACTACGACATCAACACCCGCCCTCAACAGTTTGGTCTGCGGCTCAACTCCGACGCCGCCGAAGATGGGAGTGACTCTGAGACCCGTGTGGCGGCCGTACTTTCTGAAGCTTTCCTCGACCTGAACGCATAACTCGCGCGTCGGCGTCAGAATCAGCGTCCGCACCCGATGTGAATCCGAGCCGCCGTGATTCCCCTCCAGCAGCCGCTGAATGATCGGCAACGTGAACCCAGCCGTCTTCCCAGTGCCCGTCTGGGCCAGTCCAATCAGATCACGACCGTTGAGCGCGAGCGGAATCGCCTGTCGCTGAATCGGCGTCGGGCTCGTATACCCGGCGTCCCTCACCGCATCGAGCAGGGCGGGGATGAGCCCCAGATCGGCAAAGCTGGGCAATGCGGCATCGGGTATCGCGGCGATGATGGCCGGAGGCGACGCCTCTCCCTCCTTTGGCGCGGCGGGCTTGCGCCGCGGTGCACCGCGACCGGGAGCTTTCTTCATCTGGCCCGAAATATAGCGCGATCAGCTTCTCTCTCGGAAAAACCTGATCAGCGCACTGTTTACCGTATCCGGCGCTTCATCAAAGACAACGTGCCCCACGCCATCGATGACCGTCACCGGCATCGCCAAGCCGGGGCCGCGGTAGCGATCCGCGTCGGCGCTCCGCGACAGTCGATCTTCCCTTCCCACGATCGTAAGCCACGGCATCGCAAGTGTCGGAAACGGCTCGTCCCAGCGGAATTCGTGGAGCAGATGGCGCAACGCAAGTACGAAGTCCGCGAACGGCACCGGCGCCATGAACTCGGCAGCGTCGCGAGCCGTCGGCTGTCGACCGCTCCCGTACACGAATCGAAGCATCAACCGTATGAGGCCGGGGGTCACCATCCGGCGGATGGACGGCAGAGCGGACAAGGGGGTGAGCGCCCTCAGGAGCGAGAGGCCGGGAACACCGGCGAATCCAACGGGGGCAACGAGCGCCAATGCCGCGCATCTCGCGGGATCGAACGCGGCAGCGTGGACTGCGACCGCGGCCCCCATCGAGTGTCCTACGAGCCCCGCACGCGCGAGCCCGAGAGCATCCAGCACCTCGAGAAGATTGTCCCGCATCGCGCTCACCGTATACTCGGCGGGCGAGGCAGGCTTGTCCGAAAGACCATGCCCTTTCAGATCGACGGCAATCACCCGAAATCCCGCCGCGGCAACCGGACCGAGCGTCTCTCTGAAGATGTAGGGCGTGCACGCCCAACCGGGGATGAAAGCGATCGCCGGGGCGCTCTCGGTTCCTCCTTCGATAACCCGGATGCGCATCCCCGATGCCAGGTGGAGATAGCGAGCGCGCAGGTCCGGCCGTCCCGCGGGAAACATCGCCGCGGGATCCAGGCGCTCGACGGAAACCATCTGGTACCTAGATGATTCTGATTTCGCGGCCGAGCAGCCGGCCGACCAAGCCGATGCGGAATGTCACGTCCGACCACGCGGCACCCGTCGCCTTCGCCGCGCCTCCGGAGAGATCGTCGAGCGGGAACGACGGCCACACACGCGGATTGCTCGTCGCGGGGATGTTGGTCCCCTTGTGAGGATGCCACACCCCGGTTCGATCTCGGTCGTCGACGAACCGCTCGAACATTTTCATCCAGTTCTCGTTACGCCGCAGGAAGCCTAGGCGCGCCATCGTTTCGAGCCACATCAGAGCGAACGGAACGTCGGCCTCGACTGCATTTCTGTGGGGCAGACGGTCGCCGAGCACATACTGGGGCTGCTCGACCATCTTCTTGCCGACGACCTGCACCGAATCCTGTCGCGGGTGCGGCTGCGATACGTATGCGTAGATTCGCTCCATCTCCGTGTAATTCTCGTTGCGGAAAATGGGCATGTGGGCCAGCATGGTGAGGGCGTGAAACGTCGGCGGACAGACTTCGGGCGCGAGGACGTGAACATTCCCAACGCGCTTCCACGGCTTCTCCGCCAGCGGCGAGTTCAGATACGCGTCGATGCGTTCCATGATCCGGCGCGCCGCGCCCCGAAGGCGCGGATCGCTTTCGTAGCCTGCCTGCGCGAGCGCAGCGGCAGCAGCCTCGCGCAGCTGCAGGCGCCCGCGCTTTACCGAATCCGGATCCTTGGCCTTCGCGCCCAGCTCATACAAATAGGCCGGATCATTGTCTTCCGCCAGCAACCGGAAAAGCGGCCTCCGCGCGAGGGCAAGCGGAGGTGACTCGCGATTCCATCCGTACTCGAGGAGCCGCCGAGCCGCGGGGATGGTGCCCACCCCCGTGAAATCTCCGCCATGGCGGGGAACAGCCAGCATCGAACCGTTCCATATGCCATCCACGTTTTGCGAGAGGGCGAGCCGGAGCGCCGGCCTGAAGCTATATGGAAGTGATTCGATGTCGCGTAGTGTCCCGTGGGACAGGCGCGCAACTTCGTTCGCTGAACGGTATTTGACGGGGCCCGACGCGTTGTCGAGAATCCAGCCTAGGGGGAACGCGATCGAGTCGCCCGTAGCGGAGGGCGGCGCGAAACTGATTTCGGCAACGGAGCTGGGGACGGTCACTATCGGCGCTCGACGAGTATGTCGGTTGAAAAAGCCCTGGAGACGCCGCCCTGTCGACCCATTCGGTCGGATGTGACAGGCAGCCAGCGAATGAGGCGTGGCAGGACGGTGTCCCTGCAGTGGCGCGTAAGAATAGCACTTTTTGTCCCGTCCGCTAGCCCACTCGCCGCAAGCTCTTCACTGACAATGACTTAGCAATCCTGGATCAACTCTCCGGATTGAGAGCGCCCGCATTGTACGCACTGCGCGGGTTCCAGAGTATCCAGCTGTGGAAGCCGTTGTCGTATCCGGCCTTGATCTGCGCCCTCACCTGCTCCGCGTAATAGCGCGGAGCGCCCAGTGTGAAGTCCTGGTACCACGGAATGATCCTCGCCGCTCCTGGTATGCCCGCGGTTCGGCGCTTCACGTCCTTCATAGCCCTGTCGATCGTCGCGTACGGCCGGGCATTCGGGTTGCCGATCTTGTACGTGCCCGGCGCAAAATGCGACGGGTACACCATCGGGAGCACGACGTCGGCCTGGTCGACGAACATCTCCCACTTCTGGCCGATCCCCATGTCGGTGGTATCGGTAGCGGTGAGGCCGAACACATCGATGGTGACGGGCATGGCGAGGGGCTTGAGTGCCGAGCGCACATACTGGAGCTGATCGCGAATGACCTGCGCCCGGACCCGTCCGTTCGCCAGTGGATACAGGGTTTCGCGCACCAGCCGCTTCTCGTCCGGGAAGCGAACGTAGTCGAACTGCACCTCGCTGAATCCGAGGTCGTACGCTTCTTTCGCCAGGTTTGCCGCGTACTCCCACACGCCCCGCTGATGGGGATCAAGCCACGGCATTCCGTTTTTGTCGAGCCAGGGCTGGAGATTGTCGCGGCGCTTGATCGCCCACTCGAGCTTCGCGTTGGCGAGGAGGGGGTCCTTCGCCACGACTATTCGCGCGATCGGATAGATGCGATGCGCAACCATGGTATCGAGAATCGCGCGCAACCTGGTGTGCGACATCGCCCTGTTGGTGTCGGCACCGATCTGGATGGCGAGGGCAACACGCGATTTGTAGAGCACGAACCCGCGGTCGTCCTTCACGTCGATGACGAGCGCATTCACCTCGGTCTTCTTCGCGAGGTCGATGAGTTGGCCCATACGCCTGCCGATTGCGGCCCATCGATTCACGTACAGCCCTCGCACGACATCGGGAGCTGGCACACGAACGATCTTCGCGCGGGAGGCGGAATCGGCGCGAATGGAATCCGCGCGCGCGCGGGCAGACGGAGACATGGCGTGCGCCTGTGCCTGGCGTCCCGCAGCCGCAGGCGAGCCCGTGCGATCTGTGCAGCCGGCGAGCACGGCAACGGCCACCACGATCATGATTCGGTTGTGCATGCTTCGATCTTCCGGCAGGTGACGGGGGATGCCGCTGCTAGAGTGAGTTGACCTCTGCGGCGGCGTCAGAGAGATAACCCATCTCTTTTACCACCACCTGAGCCTGTTCGGTCACCATCGTAAGTCCGTTCGAGGCGCCGGTCATACCGGCGGAGCGGTAGCGAAGCAGCTCGAGCCGCATGCTGCGCAGCAGCGTCCGGCAGTGCTCCAGCTTCGTCTCGGCTTCAGTGCGCTTCCTGCCGAGGTCGGCGACGACGCGGCGCTGACGCTTGAGGTGCGCGAGGCGGCGCACCCGATCCTCGCTGGCGTTGAAGTCGAGCGGATTCGCCTGCGCCTCGAGCCTGTCGATCTCCTTTTCGATCGACTCCGGCGTGTCGCGAGTGTCGCGCAGGTCGAGTTCGGCCAGTGTCGATGCGACCAGCATGCCTTTCTTGTAGATGGCATCGGCCGACTGACCGACGTCCGGGATCTGATCGCGCTCCTCCTTCGTCATCGTCTGGAGCTGGCGCTGGATCTCGTCGCGGTCCATCCGGATCGAGGCGAGCGCGGAGCCATAGAGGGAATTGTCCGCCGGCAGTTGCGGTGGAGGGTTCTTTTCGCCCGGCAGCGGCGAGCGAGGCATGCGCCGGCCTCCCGGCAGCGGCGCCAGCGCGGAAACCGGCTCGAACATACCACCCGTGGCGCGCGCGCGGGCACGGGCGCGCACCTTCTCGCGTCTGCTCTCGTCGAACAGCGCGCGCGCGTCGTCGATCGTCTCAGCAGCTACATCGAACATGAGTCGGTCGCGCGGCTGGCGAAACACGTCACGCCAGTTGTAACCCTCCTGCCAGAGCTTGGAGTAGTTCACAGCCATTCCAATTGACCAGAACCCGGTTATGACAAGGAAACCCCCCTCGCCGAATATCGAGAGCGGAACGAGGATCGCGTTGACGGCGAGATAGGGCGCGAGCTTTTTTCGGAACTTGCGAACGGGGGTGGCGTTCCAGCGGTCGAGCTCTTCCGGTGTCGGCACCGTGGCCGAACGCGAGCCCGGCGACGAGCGGAGTAACGACGTGGCGCCTTTCGCTGGTGGCGCGGCGGCGTTGGAAAATCCGGCGAGCCCCAGGCGCCCTGCGCTTGCCGGTGCCTGCGCCGTGCGCAGCGTTGGCATGACGCCTCCACTCAATGCAGCCACTACCGACTGCGCGTCGGCAAAGCGGTTGGCGGGATCCTTCTCCAGCATCACCATGATGACCCGCGCAATGTCGGTAGGCAGATCGACACGGCGCTCGTCCACAGGCGTTGGCATCTCGGAGAGATGCTTCACAAGCATGGAGGGCGTATTCGGCGCGTTGAACGGCAGATCGCCACACGCCATCTGATAGCCGACGACCCCGAGCGAGTAGAGGTCGCTCCTGCCGTCGATGTCCTGCTCACCTGCCGACTGCTCAGGGGACATGTACGCCGGCGTACCGATCGCCATCCCGGTTGCTGTAAGCCGCGAATCGCCCTTGTCGGTGAGGGCGCGCGCGATACCGAAATCGGTGACCATCGCGCGGCCGGTGTCGGCATCGAGCAGGATATTGTCCGGCTTGATGTCGCGGTGCACTACGTTCCGCTTGTGCGCGAACGCGAGCGCATCCGCCACCTCGCGCAGAATGCGCCGCACTTCGCTCGCCTCCATCGCGCCGTGAAGCTGCAGTCTGGTGGCGAGATTGTCGCCGGCGATGAACGCCATGATGAAATAGACGAGGTTCTCCTGCTCCTCGACGGTGTAGATCGGGACGATGTTCGGATGGCTGAGCTGCGCCGCCGTTTCCGCCTCACGGAGGAATCGCTGGCGGATGTCCGAACGGAAAGCCAGCTCGGGGGGTAGCAGCTTGATCGCGACATTGCGCTTCAGACGTTTGTCTTTGGCGCAATACACGATTCCCATCCCGCCGCGTCCGATCTCGCTGTCTATTTCGTAGTTGGGAGCGAGTACGGACGCGACATGGGCGCCAAGGGCATCGTCAGGTCTTAATGGCATGCTACCCGCGTCATCCCGACATACGAAGTTTGCGAATCATGCCCCCCTGGCGTAAATCCAGCGCTCGAAAGATGCAGTAGCACTATACGAACGGATTCTAAATGTAGTCGTTTCAACATCAGGGAAATAACATGGCACAGCGTCAAACTATACCAGTCCTGCCGCTTCGCGGAACAGTAATCTTTCCGGGGCTCACCGCCCCGATCGCCGCCGGGCGACCGGGAACGCTTCGCGCCATCGAGTCGGCGTTGAAGGGCGACCGCCTGGTCTTTGCCGTCGCGCAGCGCGACAACACCGACGAGCCGAGCGCTGATATCCTCTATTCGATGGGCGTCATTGCCCGCATCGGACAGGTCCAGCGCGGACTTGGCGGAGTGCAGCTCCTGCTTCAGGGCGAGCAGCGCGCCACCGCGCTTCAATACACCACAACTGAAGGCTACCTCAGTGCGGTGATCGTTCCGGCCGAAGAGATGAACCCGGTGGACGACAACGATCCGGCCTTCACCGCGCTCCAGAAGGAGACGCGCGAGCGCGCCGCCGAGCTCGGTGAGCGGCGCGGGTTGCCGGAGGAAGTGGTTCATCAGGTACTGGACGCGGTGACCGAGCCTGGCAAGTTCGCCGATCTCGTCGCGGGATACATCGAGCTTTCGGTTCCCGAGAAGCAGGGCCTGCTCGAGACGCTGAACATCGAGGACCGCCTGCGGCGTGTGCTGGTTCACGTTCAGCGACAGGTCGGCTTGCTCGAGGCACAGGAGGACATCAAGTCCCAGGTGCAGGAAGAGCTGGGCGAGCGGCAGCGCGAGATGTATCTGCGAGAGCAGATGAAGGCGATACAGAAAGAGCTCGGCGACGACGATCAGAGCAAGGAAATGACCGAGCTTCGCGACAAGCTGAACAAGCTCGATCTCCACAAGGAAGCGAGGGCCGAAGTCGAGCGCGAGCTGGGCCGGCTGGAGCGGGCCGGGCGTGAGTCCATGGAGGCGCAGGTGATCCGGACGTATCTCGAATGGATCGCCGAGCTTCCGTGGAACGACCGTTCGGACGATCACCTCGACCTCAACAACGCCGCGGTGGTTCTCGATGAGGATCACTACGGACTGACCGACGTGAAAGATCGCGTGCTCGAGTTTCTCGCCGTGCGCCAGCTCCGCGCGCAGCAGCTCGCGCAGGAAGTCGAACGGGAAGGCGAGGTGCCTGCGTCCGTCCTTCGCCCCGAAAAAGACGATGCCACGCCGTCGCTCGCGCCGGTGGATGACGAGGATCGTCCGATTACCGACCAGAAGGAAGCCAAGGCACGCGCAATGGCGAGAGGTCCGATTCTCATCTTCATAGGCCCACCTGGCGTCGGGAAGACATCCATCGCCAAGTCAATTGCCCGAGCACTGGGCCGCGAGTACGTTCGCGTCGCCCTGGGTGGTGCACGCGATGAGGCCGATATCAGAGGCCACCGCCGCACCTACGTTGGGGCGATGCCAGGCCGCATCATCCAGGGGATGAAACAGGCCGGCACGAAGAACCCGGTGTTCCTGCTCGACGAGGTCGACAAGCTGGGCACGTCGTTTCAGGGCGATCCCTCCGCCGCATTGCTCGAGGTCCTGGATCCCGCGCAGAACGACACGTTCACCGATCACTATCTGGGCATTCCGTTCGATTTGAGCGAAGTCCTGTTCATCGCGACTGGGAACTTCGTCCAGAACATTCCCGGTCCGCTGCTCGACCGCATGGAAGTCGTGGACTTCGCCGGCTATACCGAGAAAGAGAAGGCGGAGATCGCCAAGAAGTATCTCATTCCGCGGCAGCTCGAGGAGTCCGGGCTCGGCGACAAGGGTATCGCATTCACCGACGAGGCGGTGATGAGCGTGGTCACCAACTACACGCGTGAGAGCGGTGTGCGCCAGCTCGAGCGGCAGCTTGGCGCGGTGGCGCGAAAGGTCGCGCGAAAAATCGCGATGGGGGTCACCGGCGAGATCGTCGACGAGATTATCACTCCCGAGGAAGTGCGTGAACTGCTCGGACGGCCGAAGGTGCACCCAGAGCGCGCCCAGGAAGCGAACGAGGTCGGCATCGCGACCGGGATGTACTACACGCCGATGGGCGGCGACATCATGTTCGTGGAAGCGTCCATTCGGAGATACTACGGGAACCCGGAGAACAACGCCGAGACGCCAGGCCCCGGCGGCGCAGTTTCGCTGATTCTCACCGGCCAGCTCGGCGACGTGATGAAGGAATCGGCGCGCGCGGCGTTCACTTACGCGACGAACAACGCTGCCGCGCTCGGCATTCCGAGGGACCGGTTGGGCGCGATCGAAGCGCACATCCACGTGCCCGCGGGCGCAATTCCCAAGGATGGACCCTCGGCGGGAATCGCGATCGCGACGGCACTCGTATCAGAAATGTCTGACCGTGAGGTGAGACGCGACGTCGCGATGACCGGAGAGATCACGCTCCGCGGCCGCGTACTGCCGATCGGCGGGCTCAAGGAGAAAGTGCTGGGTGCGCATCGGGCAGGCATCAAGCACGTCATCATTCCCAAAGCCAACGAAGGCGATGTCGAGGATGTTCCTGACGAAGTGCGGAGCGTGCTGAGCTTTCATCCGGTTGAGACGCTGAGCGAGGTGCTCAGAATCGCGCTGGTTCCGGTGGAGGCGGCGGCACCGGAACCGCTGGAGGCGATGGCCGGCGCTGCGTGAACCGACCGGGTACCTGGTACGTGGTACCGGATTCACCACGCGTATCCGACCGAGAGGCGCCCTATCGGCAGGCCTTCCGGCCCGAAGGTGTTGTCCTTGCTGTAGAAGAGGCGCTTCGCCCCGATTCCTCCGGCGACTGCGAAGCGCTGATCGCGGCCTAGAATCCAGACATAGTCGCCGCGAACTCCGACCGTGAACGCGGTATCGTCGTCGTTGTTTTCGCACAGCGAGCAATCGTTCGTAACGCCCGCGTACCCGACGCTGCCGCCGAACGAGAATCCACGGATCGCCCTCGCTGTCGGATAATATCGGGCGATGCCGTCCACCACGGTGATCGTCTCGTCGAATTCGAACCGCGAAGCAGCAACCGCAAGTGATAGGGTGGGGCTTACCGCATGCTCGACCTCCGCATTGAACCACTCGAAGATGATGCCGATCGGGTTGGTGGAGATGAGATTTACGCGCGGCATTCCGGCCTGGTCGGAACCGGCCGACTGCGCCATCACCGGCGAGGACGCCGCCAGAGTTATCAAAATGCCGAGCAAAACTGAACGGACACGTGTCATTGTCGAAGGGCTTGGGGATATCGCTGGTTGCCGGACTCCGGGGGAGCCGGGATCGTGCCGCGTAATGTAAACACCTAGTGCCCGTCGACCAGCACGGCGCCTAGAACCCGATCGGCCCCCATCGGAATATCTTCCACGGATCGGCGCGCAACGGTGCTGGCTCGGTACCCTCGACGAAATACTCGGTGTACCGGCGGTCGGTGGGAGTGTCGGCAGTCGCAAGCTGCCCAGTGACGCGATCCAGCTCGCCGCTTATCACGCCAATCGGCGGCGGCCATTGACCTCCTCCGCGCGGGAGCGAGCTGCCCGCTCCACTATTGTAGTACCGCGCCATCATCTTCCCCCAGACGGGCGCGGCGAGGGAGCCGCCGGCGGCTCCGGGCGTGATCGTCTTCGGCTTGTCGAACCCCAGCCACACACCAGCGACGACATCCGGTGTCAGCCCGATAAACCATACGTCGGTATTGTCGTTCGTCGTACCGGTCTTGCCCGCGACCGGGATGGACGTCGGAAGGTAGCGCCGAATCGACGATGCAGTTCCCCGCTCGACGACGTCGCGCATCATGTCGCGCACCACAAACGCCGCCCTTGGATCGAGCGCTGGAGGCAGCGAGCGGATGGGCGCCGTGTACACCACCTTACCGGTTCGATCCTCGATGCGGTGGATGAACCGGGGCTCGACCGGCGTTCCGAGCGTCGCGAAAGTGGTGTACGCGGCGATCATGTCCAGCGGCTGCACCACCGATGCTCCGATTGCGCTCGACGGATACGGCGCGATCGGCGACTGGATGCCCATTCGCTTCGCAAGCGCGATGACTGAATCCATTCCTACCTGTAGCGCGATCTGAACGGCGACGACGTTGCGTGACTTCCAGAGTGCCTCGCGCAACGTAATTGCCCCGAGGTATTCGTTATCCGAGTTATCCGGCCGATATGTCGTCCCGTTCGGCATTGGGATGGAGATCGCGGTATCCCCGACGATCGCGTTAGGCGGAATGCTGTCGGCAATCGCTGCTGCATATACGATCGGCTTGAAGGACGAGCCCGGCTGGCGGAGTCCGTCCACGGCACGGTCGAACTGCGATGCCTTGTAGTCACGGCCGCCAACCAGGGCGCGGACGTCGCCGGTCGTCGGGTCCATCGCCACTACGAGCCCCTGCAAATAGTCGGAGTGGTTTCCGTTCGTGGCGGCCCTCGGATGCCGATACCCCGCGCGCGCTTCCACCTCGGCTGCGCCCTCCGCCAGCGAGCCGACCGCCGCCTCGTGCATCGCCGGATCCAGCGCTGTGAAAACACGGAATCCGCCCTGATTGATCTGGATTCCGGCGCGCCTGGCCTGAATCTGGACGACGTCCACAAAGTACGGCGCCGATGCCGACATGCCATAGTTCGGCACCGTGACGAGCTGGGCCGAGCGCGCGGCCCTCGATTGCGCAGCCGTGATGAACCCCTGCTGCGCCATGAGGGCGAGTACGGTGTTGCGCCGCTCCTTCACTCGCGCCGGAAATTTCACCGGCTCGAATATTTCCGGGCCCTTTGGCATCGCCGCAAGCGTGGCTGCTTCTGCGATCGACAGTTTCGATGCGCTCTTGCCGAAATACCGGCGCGCAGCGGTTTCGATTCCGTAGTAACCGTGCGCGAAGCCGATCTGGTTGAGGTAAGCCTCCAGTATCTGCTGCTTGCTGTAGCGCTTCTCCATCTCGCGAGCCGCCGCCTGCTCACGCAGTTTGCGGCCCAGACTGGGGTCGCCGCGATCGATGATGCCGGGATGCATGTTGCCGACGAGCTGCTGAGTGATCGTGCTCGCGCCGCGACGGTCGCCGAGTATGTTATCCTTGATGGCGCCGGCGATGCCGACCATGTCCACACCGTCATGCTGGTAGAAGCGTTGGTCCTCGACGGCGACGAACGCCTGGGGCACGTACTTCGGCAGCGCACCGATCGCCACGCTCGTCCGCAGCTCCCTTCCTATCTCCGCGATCAGCGATCCGTCCCGCGCGAGGATCTGTGACGACTGCGGCTGAGAGATTATCTGCCAGGGCTCTGCGCGGCTGCGCGACTGGGCTGCGGCGACTCCGCCCAGGAGAAAAACGATCGACATCGCGAGCCGTGCCAACTGTTGCCCGCGCCACCTGCGCATGGCAACTTCATTGTAATGCATCAATCCGTGCACCTGGCAATCGTACAGTTCAAGCCGCTGAAGGGCGACTACACGAGCAACATCGAGAGGATCGGCGGGATATTCGCCCAACTCGATGCCCTCTCGCCGCGGCCCCAGGTCGCGTTCCTGCCCGAGACCGCCGTCAGCGGCTACTTCCTCGAGGGCGGAGTGCGCGACCAGGCCGTAACCGCCGGAACACTCGTCCGCGACCTCGACGCGCAATTCCGCGCCGCCGTCCCGTCAGCTGAGCCGATGGACGTCGGGCTCGGGTTCTACGAGATCTGGAACAATTCAATCTATAATAGTGCGCTCTATGTGACGCTGGGAGGCGAATCGCCGGCAGTGCGGCACGTGCACCGCAAGGTTTTCCTGCCGACGTACGGTCTGTTCGATGAAGAGCGGTTCGTCGACCGCGGCTTCGAAATCCGGGCGTTCGACACGAGCTGGGGGCGAGCCGCGATGCTCATCTGCGAGGATGCGTGGCACAGTCTCTCGGGGACGATCGCCGCGCTGGATGGCGCACAGATAATCTTCATCGCCTCTGCATCGCCGGCCCGCGGGCTCTTTCCGCGCAACGACGATCACGCAGGACCGGCGAGTCTCGAGCGGTGGGAGCGGCTCGCTCGCGACATCGCGTCCGAGCATGGCGTGTTCACCGCACTCGTTCAGCTCGTCGGCGTTGAAGGCGGGAAGACATTCTCCGGCGGTTCGGTCGTCGCCGGCCCCAGGGGCGACGTGAAGTTGCGCGCGCCGCTGTGGGACGAGTCCATCGCGACCGTCACGCTCGACACTTCGGAGCTGACGCGAGCGCGAGTGGAGATACCGCTGCTTACCGATCTTCAGACGATGCTTCCCCACCTCGTGCGCACGATCGGAAAGATCCAGGTGAACGAAACGATGCCGCTCACATTCGATCCCCCGTCGAGCAATGGCGCTTCGCCCGTCGGCATTACCTCCGGCCAGCCTTCCCGGTCCAACCGGACAGGCTCTTCCGCGACGCCGCCTGCCGGCGCCGGCCCCGCGTCGCGCACCGCTGCTGCCGACATAGCGGTGGTCGCCGCACCGGCGTCGGTGATGGGCCCGCCTACTCTCGACATCGATCCCTCACTCACCGCCGACTGGCTGGTCTCGTTCCTGAGAGAGGAAATGCGTCTCCGCGGATTCGCAAAGGGCGTCGTCGGAATCTCCGGCGGTGTGGATTCGGCGGTTACCGCGCACCTTGCCACCCGCGCGCTCGGTGCCGCGAACGTCATCGGGGTGAGGCTTCCGTATCGGACCTCGAACCCCGATTCCCTCGCGCACGCGCAGCTCGTGCTCGATCAGCTGGGGATCGAGGGCCGGACGGTGGATATCTCGCCGGCGGTGGATGGATACCTGGCCGGTGAGCCGGATGCCGATGCCGCCAGACGCGGCAACGTGATGGCCCGTGTGCGTATGATCGCGCTCTTCGACCTTTCCGCGAGATATCGCGCTCTACCCATGGGAACTGGCAACAAGACCGAACGGCTGCTGGGCTACTTCACCTGGCACGCCGATGATTCACCGCCGATCAATCCGCTTGGCGATCTTTTCAAGACACAGGTGTGGAGCCTCGCCCGGCACCTCGGAGTGCCGCTGGAGATCATCGACAAGCCGGCTTCCGCCGATCTGATCGAGGGTCAGACCGACGAGGGCGACTTCGGCATCAGCTACGCCCGCGCTGACGCGATTTTGAACTGGCTCGTGAACGGATACGCGCCGGATGATGTCGCCGCCCACGGATTCACGAAGGAAGAGATCGATTCGGTTCACAAGCGTCTATCCGGAACTCATTGGAAGCGGCGGCTGCCGACGGTTGCGATGGTGAGCCACAGCGCGATCGGGGAAACCTACCTGAGGCCGGTGGACTACTGACGAGTCAATACACGATCCCACGCGTGAGCATGCCGATCACGAAATAGAGCACGATCGTCGCGATGATGATCACGATGGTGTAGGTCATCGCCTTGTCCGCGGGAGCCTTCATCATCACCGGAATTCCGAGGTAAAGCAGGTACAGGCCGTAGAGTCCGCCGATGAGGGCAAGGATCGCGAGCGCGGGCATGAGTCCGAAGATTCCGGCCAGCCACGAGGGCGTGGAGCAATATGCGGCGAGCTTGATCGCCTGCGGCATGCTCTGCTGAGCACCGAAGTTAGGCGCCAGCGCGTTCGCCACCCAGGCCACGACGAACACCGCGATCACCGAAAGTATGTACGTCGCGATCGCCATGCCAAGCGCCGTTCCAACCGGAACCCGGAACATTCCCCCGAATCCAAAGACTGTCATTCCGATGAACGCCGCAATCGGCCCGATGGCCGCCAGCGGCAGGATGTACTTCGTGAGCAGCTCGCCAGTGTCGAGAGGCTCGGCATCGATGACGGGCCATTCGGTCTTTGGCGACGTGATTATTGCTTTGGCGCGAGCGACGGTGTTCATGCACTGCCTCCAGACGAGAGTGGGCTGCGGAACCGCGCGCCAATAGTAACGCGTAGTTTCGCATTAAGCGATCAGTAGTATGGAACCGCAGCGGCGACCGACACGCCGGAGGCTGACGGCTTGGCAGCTAACGCCTGAGCGCGCCACAGCGCAGCGACAGATCCGTCGTTCTGGTCTAGCCGGTAGCCGTGAGCGCCTTTTGTAGCCGGCGGCCGGTAGCCGGGTAGTTCTCCGTTCCGTCCTTGAATGACCTCACGTACGCGACATTACTTTGCCACGCAGGAGCCCCCCACCGCCTCGACTGCCGGTGGCACTCTGAACTCGCAGGTCGACACGAGCTGGTGCTTCGCATTGTAGGCTCGCTCGGCGACGGCAATCTCGTCCAGCTTGCGGAAGAGCGCAGCTGAATCCGTCGTTTTCGCGCAGTACGGGAGGTAGTATCGCGGGCCGCCGCATGGGCGCGATCCCACGGGGGCAGTGCGACAGCTCGCCGATGACTCGCAGCCCGCGACTTTCGCCAGTGTCTTCACCTGCTGCTCGAGACGCTCGACGGCCGCCCAGTCCGATTGCTGAGTTCCGGTCAGATCGGTGTTCGAGCCGGGTGGTGTGGCCGCTGGCGGCTGTTCGCTCGAGACGGGCCCTTGAGCGCACGCCACCGCAAGCAGCGCCGAGAAAATCAGCAGACCAACGGTAGTCCTCTCTCGATACATGGAAACCTCCGATGTGAATTCCGTGGAACGAAACGTGACAAGAAACGAGCCACCCGGGCAGGTGCACGGGCGCCATAGACCGTTCAGGCAGCCGAAGACTATCTTTTACCGGCTGAACCCCCAATAGATCACCAGATGGCAACCAGAACCCTTTCCGATCGCACGACTCCGGGGCCCGCAGCCCACGAATTGCCGACGAAAGCGCTTGTCGGCGCCTACCGCAACATGCTCATGTCGCGGCGGCTGGATGACAAGGAAGTGCAGCTCAAGCGCCAGAACAAGATCTTTTTCCAGATCTCTGGCGCCGGCCATGAAGCGATACTCACGGCGACTGCGATGGTGATGCGCTCAGGGTATGACTGGTTCTACACCTACTACCGGGACCGCGCTCTCTGCCTCGAGCTCGGCGTGACACCCGCCGAAATGCTCTACGAGGCGGTCGGCGCGGCGAAGGATCCGGCATCGGGTGGGCGTCAGATGCCGAGTCATTGGGGCCACAAGGATTACAACATCGTTTCCGCGTCGTCGCCCACCGGCACGCAGTTCCTCCAAGCGGTCGGCTCGGCCGAAGCCACGCTTCGGGCAAAGCTGCTCGGCATCACCGAAGGGTTCCGGGAGGACGAGGTGGTGCTCGTGACGACGGGCGAAGGCACGACAAGCGAGGGCGAGTTCTGGGAATCACTCAACACCGCGGCCAACCTCAAGCTTCCGGTCGTGTACCTGGTCGAGGACAACGGTTATGCGATCTCCGTCCCCGTCGAGGTGAGCACGGCCGGCGGATCCATCTCGAAGCTGGTGCGCTCGTTCCCCAACGTCCACGTCGACGAGGTCGACGGGTGCGATTTGATCGCCAGCCATGCGGCGATGTCACGCGCCGTCCAATACGCGCGCGACAGGAAGGGGCCGGCCCTCGTCCACGCCAGGGTCATCCGCCCCTACTCGCATTCGCTTTCGGACGACGAGACGATGTACCGCCCGGCCGAGGAGCGCGAGGCCGATGCCGCGAGAGATCCGATTGCCCTGTTCCCGAAATGGCTCATCGCTGAAGGGCATGCCACCGACGACGAGATCAAAGGAATTCAGGAAGAGGTGGATGCAGTCGTTCTCGCCGCTACGGACGACGCGCTGGCGCAACCACAGCCCGGCGAAGACACAGTGTACTACGGTGTCTATTCGCCCGACGTCGATCCGGCGAGCGAGCAGTTCGACACTGAAGACGACCCCAGATTCACCGGAGATCCGACGACGATGGTGGATCTGCTCAACGCTTGCATGAAGGATGAGATGCGGCGTGACGGCAAGATTCTCATGTTCGGCGAGGACGTCGCCGATGTGTCGCGCGAAGAACACCTGGGCAAGGTCAAGGGGAAAGGCGGCGTCTTCAAGGTGACGTGGGGGCTTCAGAAGGAGTTCGGAGGCGCCCGCGTCTACAACACTCCCCTTGCGGAAGCCAACATCGTAGGCCGTGCGATCGGCCTCGCGATCCGCGGGTTCAAACCGGTGGTGGAAGTCCAGTTCTTCGATTACATCTGGCCCGCATACATGCAGCTCCGCGACGAGCTGGCGACAATGCGGTGGAGGTCGAACAACGCATTCGCCGCGCCGGTGGTGGTGCGCACTACGTACGGGGGCTACATCCGCGGCGCGATCTATCACTCACAGACGGGCGCGTCGCTGTTCACCCATTGTCCCGGGCTTCGAGTTGTCTGTCCGGCGACCGCGCTCGACGCCAACGGATTGCTCCGCACCGCCATTCGATGCGATGATCCCGTGATATTCCTCGAGCACAAGCACCTCTACCGGCAGACGTACAACAAGAGCCCGAACCCCGGTCCGAATTTCATGATTCCGTTTGGCAAGGCGAAAATCGTTCGCGGGGGAACGGACGTCACGCTGGTAACGTACGGCGCGACTCTACAGCGCGCGCTCAGCGCGGCGAACGCTGTGCAGGAAGAAGGCATCTCCGTCGAGGTGATCGATCTGCGTACGCTTTCGCCGTGGGACAGGGAGGCGGTGTTCGACTCGGTGAAGAAGACTTCGCGGGCAATCGTCGCCTATGAGGACTCGATCTCGTGGGGCTACGGCGCTGAGATAGCGGCGGAGATCGCCGACGGCTGCTTCGCCTGGCTCGATGCGCCGGTGAAGCGGGTGGCGTCGACCGATACCTTCGTTGGATACGCGCCTCAACTCGAGGATGCAATTCTGCCGCAGGTCGAGGATTTCAAGGCGGCGTACCGGGAGATCGCGAAGTACTAGCGGAATCGGCTGCTCTGCTAACGGGGGAGATGGAGCCGGTTCCGTCGGCCAGGCGTCCAGCTCCTAAGTTGGCGGATGTGAAATCCTTCGGTGCGATGAAATTTGCTTGCGCAGAGGGACCAACAAAGCTACATCCATAGCAGGAAAGAACTCCTCACATCCCCCGGGGCCACCCATGGCACGCGCTCACCTCACCCTGATCGCGACGCTTCTCATCGCCGCGACAGCCGCAGACCTTTCCGCACAAACTCCGACCGATTCAGCCGCCACCGATTCCGCGGCGCCGAAAAAGAAAGGCAGGTTCGGCGGCCTCGTCGACAAGGCCAAGAAGGTGGCGGGCAACAAGGCCGTTCAGGACGCGGCCAAGGGGGCGGCGACGGGCGTTGCGTGCACCGTGGTGCCGGGCGCCGCGGTCGTTTCGGCGGCGACGGGGCAGGGACCGTGTGCAACCAGCGGGCTCATGGGCACCCTGATGTCGGGTGGCGCCAAGGACGCGGTGACAGCCGGCGCTGCCAATATGGGGCAGGGACTGGCGGCGGGGGCCGCGGCCAAGGCGATTGGCAAGGGTGGGGTGTCTGGAGCAGCGGCAGCCGGTGCGCTTGGGGCGGTAGGTGGCGCGAGCGGGTTGGCCAGCGCCGCAGCTCAGGCGGCTGCACTCAAGGCGATGGGAAGCAGGGGAGGCGCGGCGGCGGCCCAGGCGGCTGCGCTCAAGGCGATGGGTTACGGCGGCGGGGTGACCAACGCGGCAGCCCAGGCGGCGGCGCTCAAGGCCATGGGTGGCGCAAACGGGATGGCGGCAGCCCAGGCCGCTATGCTGCAGGCGATGGGTGCTGCGGGCGGGGCGAACAATGCGGCAGCACAAGCCGCCATGCTGCAGGCGATGGGTGCTGCGGGCGGGGCGAACAATGCGGCAGCCCAGGCTGCAGCGATGGCCGCTGCCGCACGAATGATGTCCGATGGGGGCGGCACGCCTGCCGCGAACACGGGAAAGACTGCCGGCGGAGCTGCGGCGGCGGCCTCACCTGCCCTCTGGGTCAATTACGATTTCGTCCCCGGCGACAGGGTGATCTTCTACTCCGACTTCACCGACGACCAGGTCGGCAACTTTCCGGCGCGGCTCGAGTTCATCGAAGGCAACATGGAAGTTGCCGAGCTGGGCGGCCGGCGGCTGCTGCGTGCGACGAGCCAGAGCCTGCTCTCGATACCCCTCCCCGAGGTCCTCCCCGAGAAATTCACTATCGAGATCGACGTGATCAACCGTCCGTCACTGGCCGGAACGGCCTTTCATCTCCGGGGCAATGTGGGGAGAGTCGACGACCGCGCAACGTCGCTCGTGAGTTGGGGCAGTGACGGCGTTTCGTTGCTGGGTGGAGGCGGTGGGGAGGTCAAGGTCTCCAACAATGATGCCAACCGCGTCCGGTATAGCGGCAAGCCCGCGCAGCTCCGGGTGATCGGCGACGGCAAGTACGTCAAGGTGTATCTCGACGAGCGGCGACTGGCGAACGTCCCCAACGCCAATTTCACGAGGTCCAGGGTTCTGCATCTGATCATCGACGCGCGCAGCGACGAGAATCCCGCGTACATAGGGCGGATCCGCGTCGCGGAAAGCCGGAAGCTGCTTTACGAGGAGCTGGCCTCAAAGGGTCGCGTCGCCACGCAGGGAATCCTGTTCGATACCGGCAGCGAGCGCGTGCGGCCCGAATCCACGCCGACCCTGAAGCAGATAGC
>JACCRF010000017.1 GCA_013813715.1 Gemmatimonadaceae bacterium
TTTACGCGGAAGACATTGGAGCCGCTGTCACCACCGGCAACGATCCCCGCGACGATCGTCTGGCAAAGCCGAATGTGAGTGGTTCCCGTGGCGATGACGTCGACGCAGGTCTCCGTGGTCGGACCTACCGTCCATCCGGTGGTGCGTCCCACCTTGTTCGCGCTCTCTCCGACCACGGAATTCGCCTGCTCGGCCTTGATGGTGAAGTGCCCCGAGATCGTATGGAGAGTGTCGGCCAGTGATGTTGTGATCGTGTCGATCCGCGCGATGCGTCCCAGCGTGAATTCCACCCCCGCGCTATACGCTGCGCGGGAGGCGTCACTGTAACGGCAGCCAAGCGGTGGTGGGCAGTCCAGGTTGAGCTGGGAGTTCCAGGGCGGGTCGTCCGCTTCCACACCGATGAAGTTGGCCGCGATCGGCGTGAAGAGATTGCCGGCGTTCGCGCCGCGGATGTTCTGGTAGTAATCCGTCGGTGTCTCGGTGCCGCCTTCGACGTTTGAGCAGTGGGAATTGGTGATGAACGAATTCACGCCATCCTTGATGGCATTGAATCCGAGCGTGCAAAGGAGAGTGACGGGGCTGACAAGCGTCGGGAAGAAGTTGATCTGAAGTCCCCCGATTACCGGCCTGACACGCTCGCGGAGGGTTACCATCGGAAGAATCGGCGCCCGCTGCTCGACAATGGCGGCGGCGAGCGGAACGCCGAGCCCGGCGAGAACGCTCGTCACTGCCGGGACAGCGGTGGCGGTGGCGACACCAAACCGAAGTCGGTTCTTTGCTTCATCGACGTCGCCGAGGATGATTCCGGCCACCGAGAACACGCTGTTGCGGGCCAGGCGGTACCACGCATCGAGCTGAGCGTACCCGTAGTCCGCCGGGAGGACTTGGAGGTCCACAGGCGTGAATCCCCGACTCGCCAGGAAACCGGCGAGCGCGCTCTCGGCGGCCGGGCGCTGTGCGGGGTCGGTGAGGTAAACGGCCGGCAAGCCGGCTGCGTCGAGGAAGTATCCGCCGAAGCCTGGAACAACCTGGGCGACGGAGAGCTGGTCGGGCGCCTCGTGCTGAGCGACCTCCTCGAGCGTCGTGGATGAGGGCACCGGATTCCCCGCGCCCAAGGGTATATTCGGGCCGGACGCATCGCGACAGGCGCCAATGGCGAGAAGCACAGCGAGGGCAAGTGCGGGGGTCGATACTCTCCGGAGCCGGCGGGTTGAGATGGTCATCATGCCTCCAATATGGATGTGCAATGTGACGGCAGTGGTGTCCCGCGTGAATCGACGGGTAAGGGACGCGTGCAGGATTGAGACGCTAACAAGAATCAGACGCGGGCGCCAGAGCACCATGAACGAAGAGATAGAGGCACGAGGCCTGCGTTGTGGTCGAGATTTTAGTTTCATCGCGGGACGCACGCGAGCTCTTCCACGCCGTCCAGCCTGCTCGTGCCCTGCCTGCGGATCGAACGTCAACCACACGGCGTCCCCACTGCATCGACCACTACGTTTTTTGCGCGCCCTCTACCCCAACGGGCTAACGTCGCGAGTCCAGCTTGCGCCTGGGAGTTTCGCGCGGGCCGTCAATCTCGTAGCATATGCGCTGTTGATCAGGCAGCTGCGTGCGAAACGGGTCGGCTCGCGCGCTGCCGCCTGAGCTTCACCGACGGAAAACAATCCGGAGGAGACAATGGGCAATGCGGCATCAAGTCAGCACCAGGGGCCGCTGCACGCCAGCCAGTCGCTGGCCGCGGAGTACTCGGACAAGGCCGTTGCCTACGCAAAGAAGTGGGCGCCCGTCATCCAGCCGATGGCGAAACCCATCTTCGCCGCTCTCCCACTGCGGACCGCCGACACTGTTCTGGACGTCGGCGCCGGCACGGGTTCGATGCTTACGGATATCTCGGCGCTTGCTCCACTGGCGCTGACGGCGGGAATCGATCGCGCGGAGGGAATGCTTCGCGTGGCCAGGGATGCCGGCTGGAAAACCGTCGCCGTGGCAGATGCGCGCCAGCTCTGCATCCGCTCCGCCTCGATCGATGTTGGGTTGCTGATCTTCGTACTCTTTCACCTGCCGGATCCCGTCGAAGGCTTGAGAGAAATCCGTCGCGTCCTTCGCCCCGGAGGGTGCGCCGGCATCGTTGTATGGGGCACGGATCCCGGTGCGCCTGGTGCTTCCATCTGGACTGAGGAGCTAAACCGGGAAGGGGCGGCACCGGACCCGCGTGACCAGAGCGTGATGCAGGCCGGGCTCATGAATACGCCGGAAAAGCTCGCGAGCCTCGTTCAATCAAGCGGGCTCAAGGTCCATAAACTCTGGAGCGAGATGTTCTGCCATCCATTCAAGGTTGACGATCTCCTCGGAGTGCAGCTCGGATGCGGAGTCGCAGCTCGACGTCTCCCGAACCTTACCGCCGAAGCCCGAGCGCGATGCGAGCGCCGGGTGAGGGACCGTCTGGAGAAATTCAGCGAGGCCGAGCTCGAGTACCGGCCCGAGGTACTGTTCGCCGTCGTCGGCTGAAGCTTTGCTCGATGATCCCTCTCTTCTGGAATTCGTCCTACGTCCGGAAACCGGCTGCAACGACTCAGTGGTAGTCGGCGCGGGCAACATAGCATCAGAATAAACGATCAGTATCGCGTATGCTTCCGCTGGGAGGACGGCTATGCCGACGACGTCGAAATCAATGACTACCACTAAGCCTGCCCGAGGGCCTCGCCGGCTGGTGCGACGGCGACTGCCCCGACAGCTACCGCCTACTTATCCTGGCGAGATCCTCCTCGAGGAATTTCTAAAGCCCCTTGGAATCTCTCAGTCGAGCTTCGCCATCCGGCTTGGAGTCTCATTCCCCAGACTGAACGAAATCGTGCGAGGGAAGCGCGGAGTGACGCCGGACTCAGCTC